>JAZJYT010000010.1:80224-286314 GCA_040390235.1 Pseudomonadota bacterium
CGGCCACCAGGCCCAGTTGCCAGTCGGCGGCGAAGGCCGAGGCGATGAGGATGCCGTCGCCGAAGCAGTGCACGCTGTCGCCGGTGACGATGGCCCAGCCGCCTGCCGCCACGGGACCGTGGTGGTGTCCATGGTCGTGGTCATGGGAATGGTTGTGGCCGGAACCCGCCGCATCACCTACCACCGGCGCGGCCGCGTGTTCGTGCCCGTGGTGCCAGAGTTCCGCCTTGTCGAGCAGGAAAAAGAACACCACCCCCAGCAGCAGTGCGCCGAACAGTACCTGCGGTGAGACACCACTCTCGAAGGCCTCGGGCAGCAGGTGCATGAAGGCGGTGGCCAGCAGCGCGCCGGCGGCCATGCTCAGCAGCTGCTGCGCCCCCAGGCCCGCACGCGAACCCACGCCCAGGCGCAACAGCAGCGCGGCCAGCCATACGCTGCCCACCCCGGACGCCAGCGTCGCCAGCACGATCATCAGCACTTGCATCTCACACCACTTTCCGCGGGCACACGCCCATAAAAAAGCCGCCCTGCTCTGTCGCAGGACGGCGGCCGTAACCAACCAAAGGCGCCGGTCAGACCACGCCGTGTTCCCGGAACCAGGCGGTAGCCTGTTTCCAGCCGTCGTCGGCGGCCGACTTCACGTAGCTGGCGCGGTAGTCGGCATTGAAGGCATGGGCCGCTTCGGGGTACACCACGAAGCGCGACTCCTTCGCCGCCTTGCCGCCTTCCGCCAGCGCCGATTCCATCTTAGCAAGGCTGTCAAGGGGGATGCCAGGGTCCTTGCCGCCGTACAGGCCGAGCACCGGCGCCTTGACCTGCGTGGCGATGTCCACCGGGTTCTTCGGTGTCATGGCGTTGCTGTTGCCGACCAGCCGGCCGTACCAGGCCACGCCGGCCTTGACCTTGCCGGCGGCGGCATACAGCCACACGATGCGGCCACCCCAGCAGAAGCCGGTGATGCCGGCGCGCTTCAGGTCGCCGCCATGGGTCTGGGCCCAGCCCAGGGCGCCATCGAGGTCGGCCATGACCTGGGCGTCAGGCACCTTGGAGACGACTTCGGCCTGCAGCTTGGCGATGTCGGTGTATTTGGTGGCGTCGCCCTGGCGCGCATACAGGTCGGGGACGATGGCGAGGTAGCCCAGCTTGGCGAAGCGGCGGCAGACGTCGGCGATGTGTTCGTGCACCCCGAAGATTTCCTGCACCACGATGATCACCGGCAGGCGGGTCTTGCCCTGAGGCCTGGCGGTGTAGGCCGGGACATTGAAGCCGTTGACGGTGTAGGAGGCCGGGCCGGCGTCGAGCCCGGTGGAGGGGGTGTGGATGGCGGTCTGCGCCTGGATGGGCAGGGTGGCGGCGGCATAACCCACGCCGATGGCCGCCTGGAGGGCGAAGCGCCGGCTCGGGCCTTGTTCCGTGGTGCGGCCGGGCACGAGGGAGTCGAATTCGGATCGCAGGTCGTCGCGCAGCATTCTGGAATCTCCGGGTTGGGACGGGCGACCACCGCCCGGGTGCGCGAGTGTAGGCACAAGGCCTGAAAAACGCGCTACCGGGTTTAGACCTGCTCGGCGGTGCGGCTTTTTTCCGAATACGGATGGTTGGTGGGCAGCCGTTGGCAACGCTTCGGGGAGTCCGGCGGGGAATGCTGGCAAATACCGTAGAGTGCGAGAGACCGACAATCCGCAAGCGAAGTCCACTATGCGCCGTCCTTCCTCCTACCTGATCTTCGCTGCCTGGTTCGCCATCATTGGTCCGTTCGTCGTCATGCCCGTACCGGTGCTTCTGTTCGGTGCGCACCTGCTGGGCGCCATTCCAGGTTTGCTTGCTGGCGCAAGTTTGGCCTACAGGTTCAGGGATGTTGCCGCACCAACCGCAGCCGTACGGCGTGCGCTTGCAGGATTGCAAGTGGGATCGACCGTATCGTGCTTTTGTTGTGCCATTGGGGCAACGGTCTATTGGTATGCCGGGTGGGGCGGCTCCCATTTTCGGATGTGGCTCGAAGATGCTCTTTTGTTCGGCATCGGGTTTTCGCTTATTGGTGGTGTCGCAGGCGCGTTTGCGTTTGTATTGATGCCGGCTGGACTGCGTAACTTCGGCAGCGCTGCCGGTTCGACATCTACGCCAACCCCGGACCTTTAGCGCTACGATTGCGGCTATCGGTCTTGAACTGAATTACCGCCTGTTCGGCATTACGCACGCAGAGGGCATAAAGCCCGACCTCCCTCCCTGCACGCCCTCTTCCCGGTATTCAGACTCCCGGGTATTCAGTGCGCCTTCTCCCAGTTGGGCCCAAACCCGATCTCCGCCAGCAGCGGCACCGCCAGCGCGGCCACCCCGGCCATGATGCGCGGCACCTCGGTCTTCACCCAGTCCACCTCGGCCTCCGGCACCTCGAACACCAGTTCATCGTGCACTTGCATGATCATGCGGGTGGCGCGCTGCTCGGTGTCGAGCACGCGCTGCACCTCCACCATGCTGAGCTTGATCAGGTCGGCCGCCGTGCCCTGCATCGGCGCGTTGATGGCCGCGCGCTCGGCGCCGCCGCGGCGCGGGCCGTTGGGCGAGTTGATTTCGGGCAGGTACAGGCGGCGGCCGAACACCGTCTCCACATAGCCCTTTTCCTTGGCGCTGGCCCGGGTATCGTCCATGTAGCGCTTGACGCCGGCAAAACGCTGGAAATAGCGGTCGATGTAGGCCGCAGCGGCCTTGGTCTCGATGCCCAGGCTCTTGGACAGGCCGAAACTGCTCATGCCGTAGATGAGCCCGAAGTTGATCACCTTGGCATACCGCCGCTGCTCGCTGGTGACGGCACCGACCTCGGCGCCGAACACCTCGGCCGCGGTGGCACGGTGCACGTCCAACCCGTCGTGGAAGGCACGCAGCAGGGCCTCGTCATTACTCAGGTGGGCCATGATGCGCAGCTCGATCTGGCTGTAGTCGGCGCTGGCGATCAGGCTGCCGGCCGGCGCCACGAAGGCTTCGCGCACACGCCGGCCTTCGGCGGTGCGCACCGGGATGTTCTGCAGGTTGGGGTCGTTGCTGGACAGCCGGCCGGTGACGGCCACGGCCTGCGCGTAGTGGGTGTGCACCCGGCCCGTGCGCGGATGCGCCAGCAGGCCGAGCTTGTCGGTATAGGTGCCCTTGAGCTTGGACAGGCCGCGGTGCTCCAGGATGCGCGCGGGCAGCGGGTAGTCCTCGGCGAGTTTTTCCAGCACCTCTTCATCGGTGCTGGGTGCGCCGCTGGGGGTTTTCTTGACCACCGGCAGGCCGAGCTTGGTGAAAAAGATCTCGGCGATCTGCTTGGGGCTGCCCAGGTTGAAGGGCTGGCCCGCCAGTTCGTGGGCCTGCTGCTCCAGTTCCAGGATGCGCTGGCCGAGTTCATGGCTCTGGGTGGCGAGCAGCGGTGCGTCGATCAGCACGCCGTTGCGTTCGATGCGGTACAGGGCTTCGCTGCTGGCCATTTCCAGTGCGTAGATTTCGCGCAGCTTCGTGTCGGCTTCCAGCCGCGGCCACAGGGTGCGGTGCACGTCCAGCGTCTGGTCGGAGTCCTCACACGAATACTCGGCGGCCTTGTCGATGGCGACCTGGCTGAACGAAATCTGGCTGGCGCCCTTGCCGCACAGGTCTTCGTACTGGATGCCGCTGCGGCCCAGGTGGCGTTCGGCCAGGCTGGCCAGGCCGTGGGGTTTGTGCACTTCCAGCACGTAGCTCTGCAGCATGGTGTCGTGGGCATACCCCTGCACCTCGATGCCGTGGTTGGCGATCACGTGGCGGTCGTACTTGACGTGCTGGCCCAGCTTGGCGCGCGAGGCGTCTTCCAGCCAGGGCTTGAGGCGGGCCAGCACCTCGTCGCGCGGCAACTGGGTGGGCGCGTCGGGGTAGTCGTGGGTCAGCGGGATATAGGCGGCCTTGCCGGGCTCCACGCTCCAGCTGATGCCGACGATCTCGGCGCGCATCTCGTCGAGCGAGGTGGTTTCGGTGTCGATGGCGACCAGCTCGGCGGCCTGGATGCGGGTGAACCAGCGGTCGAAAGTTTCCCAGTCGAGCACGGTTTCGTAGTGCAGGTTGGTGGCGCGGGCGGCGGCGACCTCGCCGATGTCGTCGAACAGGCCGGGCTCGGGCGGATGACCGGGCTTCTTGCTCTTCTGGATCCGCTCGGGCGGGGTGTCCTGGGTGTCGAGCGACTTGGCCAGGCCCTTGAAGCCGTATTGTTCGTAAAAGGCCTTGAGCGGCTCGGTCTGCTGCGGGCCCATGGCGATGGCGTCGAGCGACGGCAGGCCGGCCACGTGTTCGGCCAGGTCGCAGTCGGTGCGGATGGTGAGCAGTTCGCGGCCCTTGGGCAGCCAGTCGAGGGTGGCGCGCAGGTTTTCGCCGGCCTGGCCCTTGATTTCGGCGGCGCGGGCGATGATGTTGTCGAGCGAGCCGTATTCCAGCAGCCACTTGGCAGCGGTCTTGGGGCCGACCTTGGGCACGCCGGGTACGTTGTCCACGGCATCCCCCACCAGCGCCTGGTAGTCGACCATCAGGTTGGGCGGCACCCCGAACTCCGCCGTGACCCCCGCCACGTCGCGTTTCTTGCCGTTCATCGTGTCGATGATGGTGATGTGCGGGTCCACCAGCTGGCTCAGGTCCTTGTCGCCGCTGGAGACGGTGACCTCGATGCCCTGTTTCGCCGCGATGACGGCCAGGGTGCCGATGACGTCGTCGGCCTCGACCAGGGGCACACACAGCACCGGCCAGCCGAGCAGCCGCACCACCTCGTGGATCGGCCCGACCTGGCTGCGCAGCTCGTCCGGCATGGGCGAGCGCTGGGCCTTGTAGTCGGGGTAGAGGGTGTCGCGGAAGGTGGGGCCGGGGGCGTCGAAGATGCAGACCGCATATTTCGCCCGCACCTCGCGCCGCAGGGCATGCAGCATGTTGACCATGCCGCGGATGGCGCCGGTGGCGGGACTGTCCGGGTCGCCCGGCACTGCCCGCAGGTCGGGCATGGCATGGAAGGCCCGGTACAGGTAGCTGGAGCCGTCCACCAGCAGGAGGGTGTTGTGGCCGGCCTCGGGAGGCTCGGGGGGCTGTGGAATATCGGCCGCGGGGCTGTCGAGAAGGTCGCTCATGGGGACATTGTGCATGGCCCGCCAGGCCGGCGGGCCATGCGGAGCGCCTACAATGGAGGCATGCGCGCAGCCTCCTCTTTTTCCGTCCTTTCCGCCCCCTGCCGCCGGCTGGTGGCCGCGGCTGCGCTCGCCTGCTGCGCCGGAGCCTGGGCCCAGCAGACGCCGGTGCCGCTGCCGGTCGATGCCCCGCCGCCCGGCGCCACGCCGCGGGTCGAGCAGAAGGTCGAGCACATCCGCGTCGAAGATGCGGGCAGCCGCATCGACGAAGTGCGCTACGGCGGCCAGACACAAAGCATCACGGTGCAGCCCAAGGTCGGCAACGTGCCCGAGTACTCGATCAACCCCACCGACGGCGCCCGCCGCGCCCCAGCAGGCCGCGACGGCACGGAGACCGGCACCGGCTCCCGTGTCTGGAACGTGCTGGGTTTCTAATTTCCTCCCCGTATTGTTCCCGTGATGTCCCAGGAATTTTCGCGGGGATGACCCTGCCCTGATCCCATGGCCGTATTCACCGAAGTCTCCGCGGACGAGGCCCGCAAACTGCTGCGCCAGCTGAACCTGGGCGAGTTCGTCGCGCTGCGCGGCATCGAAGGCGGCATCGAGAACACCAACTACTTCCTCACCGTGCGCCCCGCGGGCGACGCGGCGGATGCCAAGACCGATGCCGGGCCGGTGGACTACGTGCTGACCCTGTTCGAGCGCCTGACCGCCGAGCAGTTGCCCTTCTACCTGTACCTGATGCAGCACCTGGCGGCACGCGGCATTCCCGTGCCCGACCCGGCGCCCGACCGCACCGGCAACGTGCTGCACCGCGTCAACGGCAAGCCGGCCGCCGTCGTCAACCGCCTGCCCGGCCGCAGCCAGATGGCGCCGGCCGCACCCCACTGCGCCGCCGTGGGCGGCATGTTGGCGCACATGCACCTGGCCGGTGGCGACTTCGCCCGCAGCCAGCCCAACCTGCGCGGCCTGGCCTGGTGGAACAGCGTGGCGCCGGCGGTGCTGCCGCACCTCGATGCCCCCCAGGCCGCATTGCTGCGCGCCGAACTGGCCTACCAGAACCACGTCGCCGCACAGCCGCAGTACGCCGCCCTGCCGCGCGGGCCGGTGCATGCCGACCTGTTCCGCGACAACGTGATGTTCGAGGGCGAGACGCTGACCGGCTTCTTCGACTTCTATTTCGCCGGGGTCGATACCTTCCTCTTCGACCTTGCGGTATGCCTCAACGACTGGTGCATCGACTGGGCCACCGGCCAGCAGGACGGTGCCCGCGCCGACGCCATGCTGGCCGCCTACGCCACGGTACGCCCGCTGGAGGCCGCCGAGCGGGCCCTGCTGCCGGCTCTGCTGCGCGCCGCCGCGCTGCGTTTCTGGATTTCGCGGCTGTGGGACTTCCACCTGCCGCGCGAAGCCGCCCTGTTGACGCCGCACGACCCGGGGCATTTCGAGCGGGTGCTGCGCGAGCGCATCGGCGCACTGCGCTGCCCCGCCACGGCCTGAGTCCCCCCACCTGCTGCCATGCGCCTGCACATCGTTCCTCCCCGCACGGGCCTGACCTGGGCCCGCAGCGGCATACGCGCCTTCTGGCGCCAGCCGCTGGCGCTGACGGGCCTGTTCTGCCCCTTCGCCGGGCTGCAGATCCTCGCGGCGGTGCTGCCGCTGCCGCTGTCGGCGCTGCTGCTGGTGCTGGTGCCCGCGGTGACGCTGGGGCTGATGGCCGCCACACGCGAGGTCGTCGCCGGCCATCCGGCCCGGCCGCACATGCTGCTGGCGGGGTTCCGCGCCGGCCCGGCCTATGCCAGACCGCTGCTGCTGCTGGGCCTTTTCTACGCCATCGGGGTGCTGGTGGTGATGGCCATCGCCATGGGCATATCGGCGCTGGTCGATGGCGGGCAGCCCGCCACACCCTACGTGGCCGGGGGCGACGTCACCAAGCTCCTGACATCGGACCTGGGCGGGCGGGCCACCGCCGCGCTGCTGTACCTGTTCCTGTCCATGCTGTTCTGGCACGCACCGGCGCTGGTGTTCTGGTACCGCGTGTCGCCGCCCAAGAGCCTGTTCTTCAGCGTCGTGGCCTGCATACGCAACATGGGGGCGTTCACCCTCTACGGACTGGCCTGGGCCGGCATCTTCGTGGCCGGCAGCCTGGCGGCCGCCTTCGTCGTCACCCTGATACTGCTCACCGGCCTGCTGGGCGGCCCCACGTCGCCCGCGGCCATCGTGATCGCCGGCGGGCTGATGTCCGGCTCGGCCCTGGTGCTGGCGGCCATGTTCTTCACCTCGCTGTACTTCACCTTCATCGACTGTTTTGTGCAGCCGCCGCACGCCTCCACCACCGCAACCATCCTGGAAGACGCCGATGAACCACCTCCCGCCGCCGGTCCGCACTGAGGCAGAAGACGAGCACGCGCAGCCCTGGTTCCGCCGCCGCGCCTTCCTGCAGGCTGCGGCGACGTGGACGGCCCTGGGCGGGGCCACCGGCGCCCTGGCGCAGCAGCGCGGCAACATCGTGCAGGTGTTCGGCGACGTGCTGCGCAACGGCGTGCAACTGGCCCTGGGCGATACCGTCGTCACCGGCGACCGGCTGGTCACCGGACCGACAGGCAACATCGTGTTCGTGATCGGAAGCGATGCCTTCCGGGTGCGGGCCAACACCCGCATGTCGGTCGAGCGCGGCGACACACTCGACGCGGTGAGCGTTTTACGGGTGGTGGCCGGCGCGGTCACCAGCGTGTGGGGCCGCGGCTCGCGCCGCGAGGTCGTCACCCCGACGGTGACCGCCGGCATCCGCGGCACCGGCATCTTCACCGAGGTGCTGAACGCCGCCGACGGCAAGGTACGCAGCTATTTCTGCAACTGCTACGGCACGGTGGACCTGGCCGCGGGCAGCGACCGGCTGACCAGCCATGCCGACTACCACCAGGGCTTCTGGGCGCAGGGCGACCTCAATGCCGGCACCACCCAGCCGCTGGAGCCGGCCGAGGCGCTGAACCACACCGACGACGAACTGGAGATGCTGGCCGCCCTGGTGAACCAGCGGACCGCCTGGCAGGTGGCCGGCCGGCGCGGCGTGCAGGACGGCATGGGTGTGATCGACCCCGTGCCGGGCATGGTGCACCCGGCGCTGGCGCCGCGCACCGGCTACACACGCTAGCCCCGGCGCGCTGCTGCTACACCACCGTCAGCTTGGCCACGCTCAGCGCCAGCCACTTGACCCCGTGGCGGGCAAACTTGACCTGGGCGCGGGCGTCGTCGCCCGTGCCCTCGATGGCGACCACCGCGCCTTCGCCGAACTTGTTGTGGAACACCTGCAGGCCGGCGCGCAGGCCGTGCGAGGGCGCGGCCTTCTGCGGCGGCACGGGCGGGCTGGCGAAGGTGTCGGCACCGGCGCCATAACCGTTGCTGCCGCGTGACCAGTTGCCGCCACCACCACCGCCCCCGCCATAGGCGTTGGGTGCATAACCGCCGAAGCCCGACTGCTTCGGTGTGATCCACTTCAGCGCGGCCTCGGGCAGTTCCTCGAAGAAGCGGCTCTTGATGTGGTAGCGCGTCTGGCCGTGCAGCATGCGGGTCTGCGAGTGGCTCAGGTACAGGCGTTTGCGGGCGCGGGTGATGGCGACATACATCAGCCGGCGCTCTTCCTCCAGGCCCTCGTAGTCGTTCATGGAGTTCTCGTGGGGGAACAGCCCCTCCTCCATGCCGCCGATGAAGACGCCGTCGAATTCCAGGCCCTTGGAAGCATGCACCGTCATCAGCTGCACCGCGTCCTGCCCGGCCTGGGCCTGGTTGTCGCCGGCCTCCAGCGCCGCGTGGGTCAGGAAGGCGGCGAGCGGGCTCAGCGTTTCGCCGGTTTCGACGTCGGGCGCCAGGGGTTCGTCGACAACCGGCAGCGAGGCGTCAATGCCCTGGCTGGCGGGCGACTGGCGCAGTTCATCCACCGGCAGGGCCACCGCATCGCGGCCGAAGCCTTCCTGGGTGACGAAGCTTTCGGCGGCGTTGACCAGTTCCTGCAGATTCTCGATGCGGTCGGCGCCTTCGCGGTCGGCCTTGTAGTGTTCGATGAGGCCGCTGGTGTCGAGCATCATCTCGATGATGTCGCGCAGGGTGCTGCCCTGCGTCTGCTCGCGCAGCACGTCGATCCTGGCGACGAAGGCGCCCAGGTTGGCGCCCGCCTTGCCCTTGGTGGCCGACACCGCGTCGTGCAGCGAGGTGCCGGCGCCGCGCGCCAGGTCCTGCAGCTGTTCGATGCTGCGCGCGCCTATGCCGCGCGGCGGAAAGTTGACCACCCGCATGAAGCTGGTGTCGTCGTTGGGGTTCTCCAGCAGGCGCAGGTAGGCCAGCGCATGTTTGATTTCGGCGCGCTCGAAGAAACGCAGGCCGCCGTACACCCGGTAGGGCACGGCGGCGTTGAAGAGTGCGGTTTCGATCACCCGGCTCTGCGCATTGCTGCGGTAGAGCACGGCGATTTCCTTGCGCGCGAAATCGTCGCGCACCAGCTGGCGGATTTCCTCGACCATCCACTGTGCCTCGGCGAAGTCGCTGGTGGCCTCGTACACCCGCACCGGCTCGCCGGGGCCCTGGGTGGTGCGCAGGTTCTTGCCGAGGCGCTTCTTGTTGTGGCTGATGAGGTGGTTGGCCGAGTCCAGGATGTTGCTGTAGCTGCGGTAGTTCTGCTCCAGCTTGATCTGGTGGTGCACGTCGAACTCGCGCACGAAGTCGGCCATGTTGCCCACGTTGGCGCCGCGGAAGGCATAGATGCTCTGGTCGTCGTCGCCGACGGCCAGCACGCTGCTTTCGGGGCCGGCCAGTTGTTTCAGCCAGGCGTACTGGAGCTTGTTGGTGTCCTGGAATTCATCGACCAGGATGTGGCGGAAACGCCGCTGGTAGTGGTCGCGGATGGGCTCGTTGTCGCGCAGCAGTTCGTAGCTGCGCAGCATGAGTTCGCCGAAGTCGACCACCCCCTCGCGCTGGCACTGCTCCTCGTACAGCTGGTAGAGCTCGACCTTCTTGCGGCCATCCTCGTCGCGCACCTGCACGTCGCCCGGGCGCAGGCCATCTTCCTTGGCGCCGGAGATGAAGTACTGGGTCTGCTTGGCGGGAAAACGTTCGTCGTCCACGTTGTGCTGCTTCATCAGCCGCTTGATGGCCGAGAGCTGGTCCTGCGTGTCGAGGATCTGGAACGACTGCGGCAGGTTGGCCAACTTGTAGTGCGCCCGCAGGAAACGGTTGCACAGGCCGTGGAAGGTACCGATCCACATGCCGCGCACGTTCACCGGCAGCATGGCCTGCAGGCGCGTCATCATCTCCTTGGCGGCCTTGTTGGTGAAGGTCACCGCCAGGATGCCGCCGGCCGACACGTAACCGTTCTGCAGCAGCCAGGCGATGCGGGTGGTGAGCACCCGCGTCTTGCCCGAGCCGGCGCCGGCCAGGATGAGCGCGTGCTCGGCCGGCAGGGTGACGGCGGCGAGCTGCTCCGGGTTGAGGTTGGCCAGCAGCGGCGACGGCGGCGCAGCACCGGATGCGGCGGCGGGTGCGGGAGCAGGAAAAGGGGCCGCGGAGGGTGCGGCAGTGGGCGCGGGCGGTTCGGTGGAATCAGCGGCGTGGGCGGAATTCGCGAACAGGCCGCCCTGCGGGTCGTGTGGGAGCATGCCCCATTGTAGAAAGCCGCCCTGCCCCCGCCGGTATAAGGTCTATAAGAAGTTTCGCAAGCGCACCAGCGTCCTGGTGCCTAGAATCGCGCACCGGGCCCAAGTTTCTTGTCGCCCGGTTTTTTTTCGCCCGCCGCCCGTCCGCAGGCCTGCAAAAAACCGGTCCCAAGCCAAGCGCCCACGCCCCGTGCAAAAACCTCCTTTGCGCGTACCGGCGGTCCTTACCCAGGAGCTTGGAACCCTTTTATGCAGATCTTCGACTACGACAACGTGCTGCTGCTGCCGCGCAAGTGCCGCGTGGACAGCCGCTCGGAATGCGACACCACGGTGACGCTGGGCGAACGCAGCTTCCGCCTGCCGGTGGTGCCGGCCAACATGAAGACGGTGGTGGACCCGGCCATCTGCCTGTGGATGGCGCAGAACGGCTACTTCTACGTGATGCACCGCTTCGACCTGGACAACGTGCAGTTCGTGCGCGACATGCACAGCCACGACGCGTTCGCCTCGATCTCGCTCGGCGTCAAGTCCGAGGACTACGCCACGGTGGAGCGGATGGCTGCCGAGGCGCTGGTGCCCGAGTACATCACCATCGACATCGCCCATGGCCATGCCGATTCGGTGAAGAACATGATCGCCCACATCAAGCAGCACCTGCCCGCGTCCTTCGTGATCGCCGGCAACGTGGGCACGCCCGAGGCCATCATCGATGTGGAGAACTGGGGCGCCGACGCCACCAAGGTCGGCATCGGCCCCGGCAAGGTGTGCATTACCAAGTCCAAGACCGGTTTCGGCACCGGTGGCTGGCAGCTGTCGGCGCTGAAGTGGTGCGCCCGGGTGGCGACCAAGCCCATCATCGCCGACGGCGGCATCCGTGAGCATGGTGACATCGCCAAGAGCATCCGCTTCGGCGCCACCATGGTCATGATCGGCAGCATGCTGGCCGGCCACGAGGAATCGCCAGGCGCCACGGTGGAGGTGGACGGCAAGCTGTTCAAGGAGTACTACGGCAGCGCCAGCGACTTCAACAAGGGCGAGTACCGCCACGTGGAGGGCAAACGTATCCTGGAGCCGGTCAAGGGCCGACTGGCCGACACCCTGGTGGAGATGGAGCAGGACGTGCAAAGCTCCATCAGCTACGCCGGCGGCCGCAAGCTCAGGGACATCCGCAAGGTGAACTACGTGATCCTGGGCGGTGACAACGCCGGGGAACACCTGCTGATGTAGGCAGGCCACCACCGCAGGCCCGAACGTCGCAAAATTGCGCCGCCCGCTTGCCCGGGCCGGCAGAAATGGTGCATAATCTGAGGCTTGCTTCGGTGGACGGGCAACCGGCACGGCAGCAGGCTGTCGGGGGGGTAGCTCAGTTGGGAGAGCGTCGCGTTCGCAATGCGAAGGTCGTGAGTTCGATCCTCATCCTCTCCACCAGGCAGCGCAGAATAGGCACAGTTTTAGAGTGGGGTTCTTAGCTCAGTTGGTAGAGCAGCGGACTCTTAATCCGTAGGTCGAGTGTTCGAGTCACTCAGGACCCACCACCACTCAGCGCTCCGGCGCTAGGAAGCCCGCTACGGAATTCGTAGCGGGCTTTTTTATTGCAGGTGACTTTCGCCAGAATTTCGCCAGATTCTCGCGGCATGCCTTGGCGCCGCTGCCATCATCAGCCTGATCGTATTGGCCAAGCTCAACGGGTTCGATCCATACCCTACCTCAAGGATGTCCTGGCGCGCCTGCCCATGCACAAGGCCAGCTCGTCGGCGAACTACTGCTGCACCGCTGGAAACCCTCCGTCTGAGCCGTGGGGGCTGGTAGCCTTGGAACATGAGCACCTCCAAGAAACCGAATCGCTCCTGCGCACCGAAAAACGTATACCAACTGCACGTCCAGCTCGAATACCTAGAGCCTGCCATCTGGCGCCGGCTATGGTGCCCGACACCTTGAAGCTCGACAGGCTCGACCGTGTCCTCCAGACGGCTATGGGTGGAAGAAAGCGCATCTGCATGCCTTCGATGTCGCCAGCATGCGCTTCGCAGTTCCCGATCCGGAATGGCCGTCCACGATTGGGACGCGTGATGAACGCTTGTGGGATCTGGCGGCAGTACTGGCCGATGGCATAAGCGACTTCGTCTACACCTACGACTTCGGCGACGACTGGCGTCACTGCATCAAAGTCGAAGCCACCATGGAGCCAATGACAAGAACCGCTTGCCGCTGTGCGTTGCGGGTGCCAACGCCTGCCCGCCTGAGGATGTGGGAGGCCCGCCTGGCTACTCGGACTTCCTGCAGGCTATCGTTGACCCCATACATCGGGAGCACCTGGATATGTGGAAATGGAACGGCGGCCCTTTCGAGCCCAATGGCTTCGATCTCAATGCCGTGAACGCCACGATGTGTAGGCTGCGCTTGTAGCTACACGGTCAAGATGGGTTGGCCGGACGCATACGACGCTTCGGCAATCCACCGTCCCGCGGCCGGAAGATGCACTCCATAACGACGGAGAACCGTATGTACCGCACTGAAAGCCTGACTTCCGCACAGAATTGCGTAAACTGGCAGGACAGAGCGTCTTAAGCACCAAGAACTACCTATGCCCGAGCAAGCCATTCCGACTGGTTTTGTTGACTTGGACATGTTTCTCCAGGCACTGGCCCTTCACCTTTGCCCCGATCCCGTCGTTCTATTCGGACTGGAATGTATAGACGGAAAAATCCAACAGTGCGAGGCAACCAGAGCCGACGAACTGGGTGTACAACGGATTGAGGTAACGCCCTTGACGTCGGACGACCGCAGCGTCCTGGCGGCGTTCCTTAAAGTTCACCACCGGGAACTCCCTGAGCTGTCGTCCAAAATGGGCAGGTCGCAGGCGCTGACGTTTGGCACGCTCTTCGAATCGCTCACCGGCTGCACGGCTTGGCAACCTCACATTCAGCTCTCTCCTTCACGAGAGGTGCAAGAGCGGCGACTTGATCTAAGGCTGGCTCACCAAAAAAAGCTCAAGCAAGAGATCGAGGCAGCCCGCATCAGAGTCTTCGACCACGACCGCATTGCGTACAGCAAGCTGCCGCCCTTCACCCGCCTGCTGACGCCGATCGCAGACGCAAAAAGCTATCTCGCCAACGCCGGTATTGCCGCTAAACACTTCTTCCAGCAGCATCCATCATGCGTATCCTGCGTCCTGCCCGTCACTGGAGAGAGTGGCTGGCACGCCCAAGATGCGCAGCCGCTTGCCCTTATCCCCGTCGAGCAACATCTCCTGCGAGCAGGGTGGCGGGCGCGTCCGAAAGGCGCCCACTACAGCCTTGAACAAAAAAAGGAAATTGAGTACCTCGTCTTCAAGGAAAGTTTTGAGGCGATCAGTGAGTTCTACGGTCTGTCCAGGAAGGAAGCGCTCATGTATACCAAGCGGTGGAAAAAGCTTATAGGTAGCGCCAGCATCAACCTAGTGTCGGCCAAGCAGAAGAAATCGGGTGCACAGCCGCCCGGCAAGCACGCAGCGCTGGTCAAAGCGTTTAAAAACCCATCGGTGACCGAGCCCTAAATGTTCCAAACAGTTCCCTGATGCCTGCAAGTCGTTATCGGGAATAGGATTTCTGCGCAGAGCCGTTCCAAAAAGAACCACTTCATCCGCAATAGCGACCACGGCACAGTCACGCCATCACCAACACCGGACAGCGTTGGACAGTAGTGAATACATCCAGGCCGGTCCGCCTTTTTGAAGGGCCAACATGGAACTTGCACATAGATTCGTAGATTCGCTGAGCCTCGCTCTTGAGACGCGAGGTCGTGCCAGGGCTTCACAGGACACCATGGATCACGGACGCCTACAAGGCGCCACGGCGTTGCCCAGGGAGACAGTCGCCTCTATCGAAGCTATCACCGCCGCCTTGAGCAACCTAAATGCGACCCCTGTTGGACGCCCTGATGTCGTCGTCCTCAAGCTCCACGAGGTCCAGATGCGAACAGGGCTGAAACGCAGCAGTGTCTACGGTAGGCTCTCACCCAAGTCGTCGCAATACGATCCAACATTCCCCAAATCCATCCGGCTGTCTCCTGCGCGGGGCGACGGCACCTCACGGCGCGCCGCTGTGGGCTGGATCGAAGCCGAGATCGACGAATGGCTCACGCAGCGCATGAATGATCGCCCGGCATGAGCTCGAGCTAAGGAAGCTCTGCATAAGTCGCCTTCCCGCGCCGTAGTTGCATGAGCCGCCGCCAGCGGCGACGATAGCGGCCATGAAGCAAGCCGATTTGGGCCTGAACCTGGGCACCAAGAAGACCCGCAGGCGAGAATTCCTCGATGAGATGAACCGGGTAGTGCCTTGGCGCGCGCTGGTCGAACTGGTGTCGCCCTATGCCCCCGAAGGCAAGAAGGGCCGCCCTCCCTTCGCTGTGGAGACCATGCTGCGCATCCACTTCATGCAGCAATGGTTCAACCCCAGCGATCCGGCCATGGAAGAGTCGCTGCACGACATACCGCTGTTCCCGGAGTTCGCGGGACTCGACAGCTGGACCGAACGCCTGCCCGACGAGACCACCATCCTGCGGTTTCGCCATCTGCTGGACAAACACAGGCTGACCCCGCAGATCCTGGCCGTGGTCAACGACCTGCTCCAGGCCAAGGGCCTGCTGCTGCGTGCCGGTACGGTCGTGGATGCCACGCTCATCGCCGCGCCGAGCTCGACCAAGAACGCGGGTGGCACCCGTGATCCGGAGATGCACCAGGCGAAGAAGGGCAACCAGTGGTACTTCGGTATGAAGGCCCACATCGGAGTAGATGCTGATTCAGGCTTGGTGCACACCGTCAGAGCAACAGCGGCCAACGTCAACGACGTACTCGAAGCCAACAGTCTGCTGCACGGGCAAGAGATCGATGCCTTCGGGGACGCGGGCTACCAGGGTGCGCACCGTCGACCTGATGCGCCCGACACCGTTCGCTGGCATGTCGCGCTGAGGCCGGGGCTGCGCAGGATGCTGGACAAGGCTGACCCGATCCAGGCGCTTCAGGAAGGCATCGAGCGCATCAAGGCCAGCATCCGGGCCAAGGTCGAACACCCGTTCCAAATCATCAAGCGCCAGTTCGGTCACGTCAAGGTGCGCTACAGGGGGCTGAGGAAGAACACCGCCCAGCTCTTTACCCTGTTTGCGCTGGCCAATCTGCTGGCGGCTCGGGCATGAGTGCGTCTGCAAACTGCCAAACGAGGCAAACAAGCGCTGAGGACGACTTCCCCGCAGCCGCAAACGCACTGGCAGATGTCTCAGGCCGCTGCAAACACGCTGGTCAGCTACCTATCGCGCTTGCTTCTGCATTACGCAGACCTTCCCTAATGGCACCCATGGTTACCAAAAGTCACGACCTGGAAATACTTGACTCCTACGTCACGAGAGAAGGACGCGCAGTCAGCGACATTACCCGAGCCAAGATGTTAAGGGACATTAGGGCCGCCATTAATCTATTAAAAAGACTGACCCTATATCCTGGGAACCCCTTTATATTAGAAGATAAAGTTTTTGGACGTAGCTGCAGGAAACAACTCGCACTAGCTCCAGAATTTCAGGCGTACGAATTTAGCGGGCTAGCGACGCTCGTGGAAATGCAACCACCTGCACTCCATAAATTTTCCCCACTTGTCGAGATCGCAAAACGTACAATCGAAGAGTCTGAAATTCTTCAGTTTATACCGCTTTCCTTTCTCAGTAGGTTGGACCCGGTTGACAGTGAGCTAGCGCACAAGTATTTATCGGCCTTCAAGGATTGCATTAGCTTCGCTTGGAAGAAGACCAACCTGCCGCCTGAACAAGTCCACGCCGACGACGCCAATAATGCATTTTATCGCGGCTTATGCTCAACCATGAACACCGCGATAAACTTGGGGGAAGTATTATACGGCATTCGTTTTTGTATTGGAAAATCTCGCCCATTCGACCACCAGATCGATACTCCGGTGGATTACACCATCACAAAAACTCGCCAGAATTTTCACGATGAAGTAAAGAAATTTTTTGGCAACGAACTGAAGTTTTGGGTAGCAAAATTAGAATATACGCCGACACTAGGTCTTTTCTATCACTGCTGGTATGTCACCTCCTACAAAAGCCTGAAAAACGCACAACTTCACTTCCGAAACGTTCCAAAGCACACTTGGCTCAAGCTCACCGGAGAATTCGGCCATTACCATGAAATCACGCGCAGGACCCCCAATCACACCGCACGCGGCACCGGGATATTGAACTGTGAATCTGAAAGCATACGCAGAGAATTCTGCGAAATGGCTCACTTCTTCTCCAAATATGATGCTTCAATGAGATTTAAGCCCGAAGGCAATCTCCACTCGCGCTTTCGTAGTCAAAACATCTAAAAAATAAAAGCAAGGCAGATTAGGCATGCACGCACCTCGACCATCCAAGAGAGATGAAACAGCTTTTGCATGTCAAGAGCGGTTAGCCCCTATTAGACTGTCGATCGATTTAAACGGGAATCCACTGGAGAGCATGAAAATTTCACCAGCATATTACGACAGAAAATACGAAGATAAGTTAATGCATCCGTCGACCTTGAGCGGAAACTATTTGAAAGATTTGGCTGATTTTTCTAAAAACTGTGTACAAGCTGCCTCAGCGTCCTCTTCAATCTTATTCAAACACGCCGCAAATAATATTAAAATTCTTAGCCTGGGAAAGCAATTTCTCCGAATTTACCCGTGTATCCCTCGGATCCTTCATCAGAAAAAGTTTGGCGGTGTAATATTCGACGCCCACGTGGAACTTTTTATTAAATGCTGCCATTCAATGGGCTGGAATGCGGGCAGGCATCCGCCAGAACTACATCCCGATGCGCCGACGGAAGTTCTTTCCCCCTTTAACACATTTGCGAGCCTGATAAAGCGGCACGGAAGAGAGGCAAAATTTGGCGCCCAGCAGAACCAGATGAAGGAGAAAAACAGAGTCACGTGGAAAAAAACAAAATCATTTTTTGACAGAAGCTCTAAACTTTTCCCTGATGCAAAAATATTAAGACTTGAAGGGGTCGTAGATTTATCTCTGGAGGAGTATAAAAATTTATACAAAAGAACACTAAGTAAAGACAACCGGCTACCGCCAGGGCTTAAGGAAACCACTCAACGCTTTTTGCGTGAAGTCGAGAATCAAGTAGAAGGCGCGATGGTATGCAACGCTTTCAAAATCGATGGCATTGGCCATCTTGGAAACCGCTTGTCTCACATTCTGATAGCGCTGAACGGTCCAACGTTGACGGAAATTGACGATTTGAAAAACAGTTTGCCCGCGATCTGGAAGCAGATTTCGCCTTTGGGTCGCCTCTTGGATTGCAGTACGGTTAATCATTTTCAGTACCGGGGTACCGGAGCAACTCACGCAGAACTCTGCACAAGAGAGGAATTCCACCGTGCCGCAATCTACTTGGCAGGCACGAACTCCATGTATCACGTCTCGGACGGCGACCGTGACCAGGGGCTGGTGCTGGGCTACAGGAGCGGCCAGCGATAGTTGCCAGGCAGGACACACCCTATCGACAAGCCTACTGCCAAGGCAGCGCTGCGAGGCAGCTGAGACAGCAGCCGGCTGACCACCCAGCACGGCGTTGCCCGTACCTATCAGGTCAGCCAGCACGAGCACACGTTCAGAGAAAAAACACTCCGGACTTAGTTCTTCTACGAGGAAAAGCCTTCGCTTTTTTTAAAACGCGTACGTTTTGGGGTCAAACCTCAGGCACATGGAACGGATGCGGAAGGGCGACTTCCGTGGGCTCTGACCTTTGCAGTTCCCTGAGAGTCCGCAGTTCCTGACGCTGCCCCTCGCTGAGCTGGCGCGCTCGCAGAGGGCCAAATTTGGGCTCTGGCGCGCGCGCCACTCCCCTATCGCGGAGGCTGCGGTGGTCAACACGTTCGTTGCACCCAATTTGCTCTAGTGCGTCGTTCTGTGCTTTGGCTACAAAAAGTCTCTGATCAATCAATCTCTGTCGGAATTCAGAGTTGGTTTTTGCCCCACTATCTTTTCTGCAGCCGCCTTTTTCGGGATTTGCGGCGTTATATCGTGCGAAATGCTGTTGTGGGCTACGCTGATGCTCGTCGAGAACTCGGTCACTATTCAGTATGTGAACGTGCGGTTGAAGTCCAGTACCAATGGCCGCAGGTGGGGCATGAATAGCAAGAAGATGAGGTTTACCAGATAGGTATTTCTTGCAGAATTCCCCCACAATTTCCATGTTTATGTGCAACGGCAGTTCCCTTGGAAGTGCAAAAGTTGTTTCCTTTACGGCCGCACCATTCTTTCTCTCCCCTCTATCGGCAGCTGATGCAAAATTAAAGAAGCTGGCGTTCGCCCACTCAGGCAAATTTCCACAGCCTGTGGCCACGAGATCAGTACGATCTTCGTACGTCTTCCCCCTTCGTGCGACATAGTTGGCTTGTGCAGCGGCATTTCCCTTTCTTACTGTCTTCACGTTGAAATAATAACTCGGCATCAGATTCTCCTGGGTTGCATGAGGAAATTCGGAGTCTAGTTAGAGGAGAAACTTTAAATGCGCATATAAGCAAAGTTTCCCTACTTCTTAAACACCAGCAAGTAGTGAACAATCAGTTCACTACAACATGCCAGTAGCTGGATTAAATTCACACTGCACTGGATAGGCCGATGGAACTGAGCGGCCTAAAGGACGCTAGACAGCTCACATTCCGCTTTTCTTGCTTTGCCGAGGTCCAACGAGAAAATGCGCATAGCTGCGCACCTCGCCAACGGACAGTCTGCGCTCCGACAATAAGATGTAATGATAAGGCCTGCCATTTAGCCAATGACCCACCAGCCAATCCGCTACATCCTTTTGTCGCCACGGGGTGATCCCCACCGGTAGCTCGAAGCTTATTCCATGGATTTCACTTCCGCGCGATGCTTGCTCGAGATCGCGCCAGTAACTTAGGGGATCTTTTATTGCCCAGTTCGGTAAGTTTCCGTGGCGTTCTGCAACGCGGCAAATGATGCCAGCATCACCTGGACTTTCCACAAAAATCTTTAAAAAATTCTCTACGGCAATCGAAGGAGTTCGAGGTTTATTATTTGGTCTCATCGTGGGTTACGGGAAGCCATTTCTTGAGGACTTCCTCATGCTTGGGAAAAAAATGACCGCGCCCACAGCAGCGTGGATCGCTCCACGCTGCTGCATCGCAGTCACACCATCTGTGTCGGCCTCGTCACGCCATCCAGTAAATCCCCGTCCAAGCCCCGATGACCAAGCCGATGAGCTGCGGCCCGAACATCCAGAACAGCTTGATCACCAGGATCGAACCCATCCCGCCCTCCGTGAAGAAAGCGTCCGGCATGGTGAAGCGGCGCAGGCCGTCACCGATGAGAAACCCGGCGAAGCCCAGCACGCCCCCGACGACTACGCAAACGGTCTTGGCGAAGAACCCCAGCTGGGCGATCAGCCCATGTTTCTGCATGGCCACCAGCAGGATCGACAGCACAAAACTTCCGACCAGCCAGCCCAGATTTCGATTGCTGATAAATTTCATAAACACTCCTTAACGATATGAAGAGACAAAAAGAAAGCGGCCCCGAGGCCGCCGATAACGTGTTGAAAAACATAGGCGCTCGCGCCTGCTCCGATAGGTCCGGCTAGGCGTCAAACTCCTCCACCGGCTCATAGACCGCCCCACAGTCGAAACACCTCAGGCTCCCAAGCAGGTGCCTGTCGATGAAATCACCAAGGGCGCACCCACCGGCCATGCCGCAGAACCCCGCGATCAGCATGGTCCCCGCAGACGCGGTATCCGGATAGGGACAAGGTTGCGGAAACGGAGAAACCCAGCGCACGCCCAAGGAAGCGCCCCAGGCCACGCCCACCAGAGCCCCCATAAATCCGAACAGAGGCCGTGCGCGCTGCCGCCGCAGAATGCGGTGCGACCTGCAGGCTGGACAAATCCCCATGGTTACACCTCCCGCCCGGTATCGGGAAAGTCCTCGACCTGGAGCCCCGGTTTTTGCGGTGAGAGCAGCGCCGCGCGCTGACTGAGCTTTTCGCCCAAGGTCGCCGCTTCCGCTTGTGGCGGACTGCCCTTGCCTGAAGCCCTGGATTCGTCCGGAAAGAACTCCTCCAAGACCGCCTCGCCCTCCTCCGCCGACTCCTCGAAGGCCCCCGCCGCAAAGCCCTGCCGTGCCGCCTCGTCCAGCGCTATCTGGTTGAAACCCGCCTCATGTCGGCTCTGAGCATCCGCTTTCGCGGCTATCAGTGCCTCGGCCAGGCTGGAACCCGTCCGCACCGTCAGATCGACGTAGAAAATCGGCGTCCCATGCGACATCGCCGTCGATTTCCCCCGCAGCCTGAGTTCCAGCGGCAGGGTCGACAGCAGGCCGCCCGACACCGCGTGGAAGTACGCCAACCGGGTCGAGAGGCTTCGGATACTGTTGTACCCGGTGGTCCGGAATACAAAGGTCCCGAAGTCGTCGTCATCCCCGATGCGCACGTTCAGCCGCCCAAAGGGCTTGCAGTTGCCGCCGACGGCCAGTTCGCAGGCGTCCGGGGTCGGGCACGGCAGGGTCTGGATGCGCCCCTGCTTCACCCGCCTGCAGGTTTCTCCGTTCCCGACGCACAGCGCACGCCCGGAAATCCGGTTGAACAGGCTGTAGCTGGAGCGGAAGTTCAGGTCGGGGGCGTTGAACAGCAGCCGGACCGGGATGGTGCGGAGTTTGGCGCCTGCTTGTCCCCGCAGGGTCTGGTCAAGGGGGTGCAGTTGCCATCCGGTCCTGTTCTGGACCTGGGTCGTGATGGTGAACTCGTCGTCTTTCTCCGGCAGGCGCTTGCCTGCCTTCTCCACCACGTGGCCGATCGAGATTCGGCCGATGATGGGTGGCGTCAATGCCAGTCCTTTGAGCATGCTGCTCTCCTTGTGTTGAGGTTTCAGAAACCAAGATGCCCCGGCGCGTTGAAGCTGGCCGGGGCGCTTGGCCGACTCACCCGTGGGACTCGTCCTCATGGACCAGGAACCGCCTGCTGCCCGGCTTCGCCGCCAGGAAGGTCTTGGCCACGTCCGGGTACTCGGCCAGGAAACGCTCCGCGTCGAAGCTGAAGCTGTCCTTGGACCGGCGCCAGCTCACCGAGCCCTTGTCGAACAAGAGCTCGGCCGCATCGCCCATGGATTCCTGCAGCCGCTGCTTGAGCTGGGTTTCCCGCTCTTGCTGCTGCTTGAGCAGCACCCGGGTGGTCAGCAGGTCGGAGAACACGCCGGAGAGCTCCAGGTCCGCGCTGCAGTCCATCACGTCGGCGTTCTCGTGGGGGTACAGCGCACGCAGGGCCCGGTCGGCGGAATCGGTACCGTCCGCCGGCGGCGGGGTATCGGTTTCCACCAGGCGCCAGAACTCCTCCTCCAGCAGGATCAGCTTGGCGATCAGGGCATCGTCCCGCTCGATGCGGTAGATGCGCAGTTCCTGGCCGCAGACCAGTACCGCCACGTCAGCCGCCTCCTTGCCGGTGACCGCCAGCTGGTGCATGACCTGCAGCTGGACGTACTCCGGAACCCCCTCCGCCCAAAGCCTCATGCCGTTCAGGCCAGTGGTTTTGCATTCCAGCAGCTGGACATCCGGTGAGCCGACCACCTCCCGGTCGATGTTGGCCAGCATCCAGGGTTGGTCGCGGTGCTGGAGGACGGCATTGACGCGTCGCACGGGGTGGCCGGTACGGCGCGTGTAGTGGGCCGCGACGATGGGCTCCAGCAGGGTTCCCCAGTAGGCCGGGCTGCTGTCGTCATCGGCCGCAAGCCGCGGGAGTTGATCGCCGCGGCCGGTCTTGTCCATCCAGAGTTCCAGGCGGGACTGGTAGGGGTTGAGGCCGACCGCGGCGGCGGCATCCGAGCTGCCGATGCCGCGCCTGCGGACTTCGAGCCATTGGTCGCGGTCGAGGTCGAGGGTGTTGACCAGGCGCAGGGCTGGCCGAGAACGGGCCGGCTGGGGCCCGGAAGGAAGCGTAGAAGTGGTCACGGTGTCTTTCTCCGAAGAAGGGATGGATGAAGGTGTGGTGGAGGCATAACGACAAAGCCCCGTCCAGTTGCCTGGACGGGGCCTTGTGCCGAGACGGCCGGGGCTGGAGCGGAAGCTAGGCGACCAGCTGCAGCGCCGCGTCAAGGGCTCGCTGCTTGGTCGCGGCCCCGGAGCCGAACCAGGCGCTGTCGAGGCGGTATTCCTGGCTGCGGGCACGCTTCTCGTGGTCGACGAACTCGGTCACGGCGTTGAGCAGGCCCCAGGCCGTGCCCTTGGCCGCGTCCAGGTCAGCGCCCTTGCCGTCGCCGCCGTAGAGCGCCAGAACCTTCTTCAGGGCACGCTCGTTGGTCATGGCCTGCTGCGGATCCTTGGGGTTCGCGCCGGGACACATCACCTTGAGGAAGTAGTTCATGGACTCGTGGCTCTTGACCTTGCGCTCGGCCAGGGTCTTCATGCGGTACATGAAGCTGTCCCAGTTGGATACCGCAATACCCAGTTGAGCCTTGACCGCCTTGGCCTCGAAGCTGGTGCTGTGCGGGACCCTGACGGCACCCACTGCTCCGTTCAAGGCAATCGCCAGGGTGTTCTGGCAGACCACCCGGATGGAGGTATGGGTGGCCGTGGTCGCCAGGGAGCCATCGCAGGAGGTAGCCAGCAGGATGAAGCCTTTGACGAGATCCTGGCCCTTCAGCCTGGCTTCCTTGCCGGTGCGGGCCAGCGCCCAGAACTTGCGGCCGGCCTTGAGCACGCCCGCGGTTTCCAGCTCAAAGCCGGAGACTTCGGTCAGGTCGCGGTAGAACTCGAGGATCGCCTTGGGCTGGACGACCTGGTAGCGGCCGCTGACGACCGACAGGGCCTGCTGGGTGTCGCTGCGGAACAGCACCTTCTGCTCATCGAAGCTCCGGATGGAGCCCAAAGGGCCAGCCTGCTCGGTCATGTAGCGGACGGGGGTCTCGCAGATGGTCCAGTTCATGCCGGCTTTGTCGGCCCAGACGTCGATGGACTGCTTGGGGGGCAGGCGGTGTCCGAGCGCGTGCCAGGGGGTGGCGCCCGCGTAGGCCATGGTTTCTATGGCGTGTGCCATGGTGGCTCCTTGGGACGGTTCAGGTGGGAGAAAGTTCGCGCGACGGAGTCGCGGTGGCGCCGTAGCGGTGGCCACAGGACTTGCACCGGTGGCGATCGAGCAGGGTGTCCAGCCGCCGGCCCAGCGCGACCCCCAGGGTGAAGCCGGAGGTAGCGCCGGCCAGAGCAGCAAGGGTTGCCAGGGCCAGGGTGGCCACGGGCAGCTGCGAGGGGGCTCGCAGGCTGCCGCTCCTGAAGATCGCTTCGGCGGCGCCGCCGGCAGCACCGGCGAGCGCGCCGGCAGCGCCGAGGCAGGTTCGGGCGATGGCAGAGGGCGTCGTCAGCAGCGAATGGCACTTCGGGCACTGGGAAGATTCACGGGAGGTGTCGGCGGCGGCGCGAAGTTCTGCCTCCCAGCGGTCCTCGGGGGTTTCATGGTGGGAGAAGTGGCGATCAAACATGGGTTGTCCTTTCTGGGGGCACACGGCATAAGGGCCCGGTGGATTGCTCCGCCGGGCCCCCTGGGTCGTGTCTGGATGGCTAGAAAGGCAGGTGCTGGACCTGCCGGGATTGAGCACTTTGGTTCAGGCTCATCCCCGGGATATGTGATCCAAATTCTCTGGGATCAAACTGCAGGTGCTCGACGCAGGTCCACCGCCTGGCCTAGCGCCGGAAGAACCGTTCCGTTTGCGTTTCCTGTTTCTGCTGACGCGTACGGGCCATCAGGTTCAACAGGTACCGCAGTTCGCCTACGAGCTGGGAGTCGCCCTCGCCCTCCTGGGCGACGGACGGCGGAATCTGATGGTCCGGCTCGGTCGCATAAGTCAGGGCGTGGTCGCTCAGCGCCTGGATCTGGACGAGTTCGATCACGACGGATGGCACCAGTTCAGGATCGCGCAGGCTCTCTTCGAGGAAGCCGAAGAAGCCGGCAGCGTTATCGCGGTCGACCAGTTCTCGGCCGATCTGCTGTTCCAGGGGACTGATGAAGTCGCACAAGTCCAGGAGCCGTGTTTTAGCCGCCTCAAAGACCGCAGCGCACTCGGCCTGGCTGACCGTCGCGGGGCCGACCGGCCTGCCGCCCCTTGTTCTGGCCGCCTGCGCCTGGGTTTGCCGGGTCGTTTTGAGGAAATCGACGTACTCCTGCACCAGAGAAAACAGCACGACCAGCCGCTGGGGCTCGGCCATGGAGCATTCGGCGACGCGGGCTCCGTTGATGCAGAGGTGGGAGCCGCCGATCTCGATGCGGTGGATGTCATCCCAGGTCCAGGTGAGCGGGCTTTCCATGAGCTCCTTGGTCCGCAGGCCGGTGGTGGTGACCATGATCCCTTCCTTGGCTCCGCCCATCAGAGTCGAGTCGATGACCACGATCACCCCCTGGGCGTCGAGGCCGTGGCCGTAGCTGGCCAGGGCGTTGTGCAGCTTGGCGTGGGGGATGTGGGGTGCGAAGTACGCCCGGGGCGAGCCGCGCAGGGACGCGACATGCTGGCTGACGACGTCTCGAAAGTTTGGGATTTCAACGGCGGAAGGCTGCGCGCGGGGGTCCTTGTGGGCGGATCCGGAAGCGGTTGCAGACTGCGCCCGTGGGCTACTACCTGACAGGGCGGCATACGCTTCGTTGACCTCCTGCATCTTGGCGGTCGCCCAGCGGAGGGTCTCGGAGTCGGCGTTGGTGTACTTGTCCGGGTGGTACTGGGTCCTGCGCCCGCGGTAGGCCAGTTCGATCTCGTCTTTCGAGGCGTTGGGCCGCACGCCCAGGATGTCGTGGTAGTCCATGGTGCTGGCGAGTGCTACGGGCGGTACAACTTCTGGCAGGTGCTGGACTCGTACGTGTCGAGCACGGCCTGGGCCTGGCCTGCCGGGCTCAGCTTGTAGAGGGCCAGGTCGTCGGTGAATTTGTCCATCAGGCGCATCAGGTACTGGCTCTGGTCGACGCCCTGTTTTTCCATCTCGTCGAGGAGCGGCTTGATCTTCAAACCGGCCGTACGGCCCTGTCCTCCCCGACCCAGGATGGTGGCGACCTTGCCGCACTTGTAGGCGTCGTAGATCTTTCCGTCGGCGCCAGAGCAGCCGGCTGCCGATGCGGCAAGCAGGAGCGCGATGCTCAGGGCGGTGAAGGTACTGATTTTTCTAAGCTGCTTCATGCCCGCCACCTAGACCAGCCAGATCACGGCCAAGAAGACCAGTAGGACGACGCCGCCGATCAACTTCCCTATGCCCGGGAAGAGCACTGCGGGCCAGACCAGGCCCTGGCCAAGACCTCTGAAAAAGCCTGGGTTCGAGCCAAAGAAGGTGAAGTACAGGGCAAACAGCAGGGCGATGCCCAAGTAGCCGTAGATGAGTAGTCTTTTTGTTGACATGGCAGCCCATGGGAGGAGAGCCACACCCTCCAAGGTATGGAAGTGACTCCGCCGACCCGGAAATATACGAATTAGTGTTTATGCGAATTAGAGCATAAAAACGATAGTTCCTGAGTGCCACCGTCCCTCAACCGCCGTCTTGGATCTGCCGTCCGCGAACTGAGAACCGAACAGGGGATGAGTCAGGTCGTGTTTGGTGAGAAGTGCGGCTTTTATCAAACCTACTTGAGTCGCGTTGAACGAGGCTTAGCGAACCCAACGATCAGTGCGGTGGAGGTCATCGCCAATTCCCTGGGCTTGAGCATCTTCGAGCTCTTTCGTCTGATCGAGGAAAAGGGACTGAAGCGAAACTAGGCGGTACTTGAGACGCCTTGCAAAGGTTTGCGCAATGCAGACGCGAGCGCGATAGATGCCTAAACAACCATGGTTTTCCGGTCCTTGCCGCACGACCCCGGCGGTCAGGGCGTGACGACAGGCCCTGCTCCATCCGGCGAAGCCGTCTGGAGTGCGATGGGCGACCTCATCGAACCGCACTGCGTTGTGCGGCGTGTAGGGTAGGCAACCTGGCGGCGCGCTGAACGGTGCAGATGAGCAGGCGACCGACGGGCCGGCACCGGCTCAGCAGTTGCGCGGGGCGCGGAAGCGTGAGGAGGCGGTGGCTAGGCCATAGCCATGCGGGTTTCGCCCGAGGCGATGCGTAGGAGTCGGCCTCACCATGAGACTGCACCATCCCGGTGCAGAGGAGACAGTATGAAAAAATTCCTAATCTTGGCCGCTGCATTGGCGTTCGTCGGTGTTTGCCAAGCCAAGGGCAACAGCGGCGGAGGGCATAGCTCAGGCACGCACAGCAGCAGTTCTTCCACCGGATCAACCGGTAGCCACTCCGTCAGCGGCTACACGAAGAGCAACGGCACCTACGTGGCGCCCACTCAGGCCACCAATCCGAACAGCACGAAGGCTGACAACTACTCGACCAAGGGAAATGTCAACCCCTACACCGGAAAAGAAGGCACGAAGTCCCCTAACTGATCGGAGCGGCACATGAAACTTGCGATCGTTCTCACCGCCTGCTTGGTGCTATCCACCTCCGCGTTCGCGCGAGGTCATGGCGGTGGTGGCCACAGTTCCCACGTCAGCAGTGGCGGTAGCCACTCGATCCGGGGCTACACCCGTAGCAACGGCACACGCGTGGCACCGGCTCACGCCACCAATCCCAACCATACCCGCAACGACAACTACTCGACCCGGGGCAACACAAACCCCCACACTGGCAAGGCTGGGACGAAGCCGCGAGACTAAATCCAGTCTAGACCCCCATCGCCCCCTGCGGGCGGCGGGGGTCTTGTTGTGTTTCTGTCCCGACAATTCGGCCATGCTCGCTGCCGCTGCCCTCTGCCTAGTCATTGGAATTTCCGATGGCGACACCCTCACCGCCCGCTGTGGCCCCCCTGGGTCCTACGAACAGGTCCGCGTCCGCCTAGCTGCCATTGACGCCCCGGAGAAAAAACAACCCTACGGCCAGCGCTCCCGTGCCACCCTGGCCAGGCTGTGCTTCCAGCACCAAGCCACCATTCGGTCGCAGGGCCGGGACCGCTACGGCCGCACCGTGGCCGACGTCGAGTGCCAAGACATGGACGCTGGCAAGGCCCAGGTGCGCGCCGGCATGGCCTGGGTGTATCACCAATACGCCAAGGGTCGGGGATACCTGCAGCGCGCAGAAGACGAAGCCCGCGGCGAACGCCTCGGACTGTGGGCTGACTCCGCGCCGGTACCGCCCTGGGAATTTCGCCACCCCTCGGCCGCGCCCGACGCTGGCGGCTGCATCACCGGCCCACGGGGCGGTCGGTACACGCTGGGCGCCGACGGGCGGAAGCATTACGGCTGCTGAATCCCTCGCGTGGCACGCACGCGTAGCCAGAAGGTTCTGGTGATCACCGCGGCCGCGCCGTCGGCATCGTAGGCGCCGGTGTCGGCCATCAGCTCATCGTTGCCGCTCCATAGCCCCAGGTTGTTCCTGATCCAGATGCCCATGCCCAAGTGCAGGCGATCCAGGTCCTCCTCGCGAACCTGTGCGACCTTGGCCTGCTCTGTCTCCGGCATCAGGGTGAGCAGGACTTGGACGGCTTCATCGACGCTGTGGGGTAGGGACATCCCCGCATTTTCGCGCAAGCAATGTGTACCAGGGTCAGCAATGCCCGCCCTTCGGCGGTGCTGATTTCCGCCTATCGCTGAATACTGCGCCAGCTGTTCCCCGGCCCGGTGGACGGAGCAGGTGGGGCTCACCGCGTGCGCGGCCCCGAAGCGCTGGCCGGCAGAGATGTGCTCCACAGCGCGTTGCAGGGGCCGGGTTTCGGCCTCAGGTAGCGCGCGTGACGGCGGGCTTCTCTACCGATACGGCCATCACTACTGGCCCCTTGCGATCTTGCTGTGGACCGCGAAGTAGGCTCACGGCTGCGCCGGAACTCTTGCGCGGCCGAGCGCAAAGTGCGCTGACGACCACCGCTGGCGACTCTCCAAACCTTTGGCAGCGAAAATGGAAGCCCCCAAGTGCGCTTCCACCCTCCTCTAGATCCATAGGCCCTCGTGTCACCCATCGAACTCAAGGGCTTCATTCTCACCCGGCGATGGCGGGATGCCCCGACTGGCACCGAGATCGAGTATTGGCTCGCCACAGACGTTGGTCCAAGGAAGCTGGTGCTGACCTCTCAGACTTCCGTCGCGTTCGTTTCGGCCCATCACAGGGAGGCAGTCCAGGCACAGGTTTCGGCGATCCCAGGCTTGCAGCTACGCGAGCTTGAGCTGAAGACCTTCGGCCAGGAACCGGTCCTGGGCGTGTATGCGCCCCAGCACCGCTTGCTCGGGCGCCTGGGCCGGGCGCTGGCCGCCGCACAGGAGATTCCGCTGTACGAGGCCGACATACGTCCCCATGACCGCTACCTGATGGAGAGGTTCATCACGGCAGGGGTACAGGTGGAAGGCGGTACGGCAGACGGCCGCGCGATCTACGACTGCAAGCTCAAGCCCGCGCCAGAGTATCGGCCGACGCTCAAGGTGGTATCCCTGGATATCGAGACGAGCCAAGACGAAGACCTCTACTCCATCGCCCTGGACGGGGCAGGAGACCGCGTCGTCTTCATGTTGGGGGAGCCGCCAGCGCTGCGGGTCGACCCCGAGGGCTTTTCGCTGGTGTACTGCCCTACCCGCAAGGAGATGATCGAGAGGCTGAACGACTGGTTCGAGCGGTTCGACCCCGACGTCCTGGTCGGCTGGAACGTGATCCAGTTCGACCTGCGCGTCCTGCAGAAGGCGGCCGAGCTCTGTGGCACCGCCCTGCTTCTGGGCCGGGAGCGCCGGCCTATCGAATGGCGGACCCACCCTGGCAAGCAGGGTTACCTTTTCGCGCCGATGCCCGGCCGGGTGGTCATCGATGGAATCGACGCCCTCAAGGCCGCGGTGTGGAGCTTCCCGTCGTTCAGCCTGGAAACGGTCTCCCAGGCGCTCCTGGGCGAGGGCAAGGCCATAGGGGACGAGTACGACAAGATGGCCGAGATCGAGCGGCGTTTCCAGGAGGACAAGCCCGCCCTGGCCACTTACAACATCCGCGACTGCGAGTTGGTTCTGCGCATTTTCGACAAGGCCAAGCTGCTCCAGTTCGTGATGGAGCGGGCCCACACCACAGGCCTGCAGGCTGACCACTTCGGCGGTTCGATTGCGGCCTTCAATCACCACTACCTACCGCGCATGCACCGCCTGGGCTACGTGGCACCCAACGTGGGAGACATAACGAGCGATGCCTACCCCGGCGGCTACGTGATGGACTCCAAGCCAGGCTTCTACGACTCGGTCGTGGTCCTGGACTACAAGAGCCTCTACCCGTCGATCATCCGCACGTTCCTCGTGGACCCTGTAGGCCTTGTCGTGGGCGAGAACGCTACGGACCCTGCAACGGTTGTGGGCGGGCCGAACGGAACCTTGTTTTCTCGCGTGCAGCACTGCCTGCCCGAAATCGTGACCGGCCTGTCCCGCGCACGAGACGAAGCCAAGTTGGCGAAGAACGAGCCACTGTCGCAGGCACTGAAGCTCCTCATGAACGCCTTCGCGGGGGTGCTGGGCGCGGTCGGCTGCCGGTTCTTCAACCCTGACCTGGTCTCCGCCGTGACGCTGCGCGGACACGAGATGATGAAGCGCACCCGCGACCTCGTGGAGGCCCGCGGGTATGAGGTCATCTACGGGGATACCGACTCCATCTTCATCTGGCTTAAGCGCAGCCACAGCACGGAAGAGGCATACGCTGTCGCTGCAGGGCTGACCAGTGAGATCAACGCCTGGTGGACGCGAACGCTTCAGGAGGAACAAGGGCTGACGAGTGTCCTGGAGATCGAGTTCGACACGCACTACAAGAAGTTCTTCATGCCCACCATCCGCGGCTCGGAAGTCGGCAGCAAGAAGCGCTATGCGGGTTTGAGCGTAGATGCCAAGGGCAAGGAAGAAATGGTCTACCGTGGCCTGGAAATGGCGCGCAGCGACTGGACGCCGCTGGCCCGCCAGTTTCAAGAGGGCTTGCTTTCCCGGATCTTCCACGATGAGCCTTACAGGGAGTTTGTGGCCGCCTATGCGCAGGCTACGCTGGACGGCAGCAAGGACGACCTGCTGGTCTACAGAAAGCGCCTGCGTCACCGCCTGGATGCCTACCTGGTCCAGGTGCCCCCACAGGTACGCGCCGCGCGGCTTGCCGACGAGTACAACGCCAAGGTCAACAGGCCCATGCAGTACCAGACAGGAGGCTGGATTCAGTACGTCATGACCCAGAACGGGCCGGAGCCGCTGGAGGTGCGCAAGTCTCGAATCGATTACGAGCACTACCTGACCAAGCAACTGCAGCCGATTGCGGACGCCATCCTGGCGCCCATAGGTGAAAGCTTCACCGCGCTGACAACCTCGCAGCACGACTTGTTCTGAGCGCACGGCGGGCCAACGATTGCTTCTGGTCCGACGGAGAGACCGTGGGCTTGATTGAACGGGCCGCTATGGCTGGGTTTTGGCCAGTTCAGCGCATGAGGGCTTACACACCATCTCTGACCGGCCAAGGAAGCGGAATGCCTTCATCTGGTCCTGGGCACGGTGATGGCCACACTTGAAGCAAGAGCGAGTGGCCCCGTTGCCCAGAAAGGGCGTGCCGGATTTCTTGCTGGTGTACCTGAGCCCGTCTTCTGCGAGGCGGGTTGTGGCTTTTTTATCGCTCATGCTGCGAGCCTTGGCTCCGGCGCCCTCACGCGACGGCGAATTCTTCGAGCTTTTTGCCCAGCGCCAATGCTGTCCTCAGCCAAGCAGGCCGGGGCCCTCGGCCGCCCCAGACGTTGCCAGCCTCGTCACGGTACTTCGGCTTTCCGGCGCTGGCAGGACGGCCGCGGCGCTTGGCCGATGCGCTTTTGCTCGTTTTCGCGGCCGGACTGCGAGCGCCGGCTAGACCGAGGTCTTGCACCGTCAGGCCATACACGGCGATGGCTTCCTTGATGCGGGACACCACGTCGGCTATCTCTTTCGCCTTAGCCGTTTCAGCCCGCTTCTGCAGCGCTACGATTTCTTCTTGGATTTGCTGGTAGGTTTTCATAGCGCTGATTATCGGTTGATCGGCGGATGCACAGTTTCGCTATCGCTCCTCGTCAGAAAAGCCAGCATGTCGGTCGCATCGAGTCAGCAGAGGTGCAGGGTCGGACTGCGGCGCGGCATCACCGCACGCCGCGCCGTGCATCGGTGATGCGCAAGAATGCAACACGGGGAAGCATGCACTAGATGCGATGGGTGTCTTCGCGGTCACCTTCTGCGCCTTGCACAAGGTTAGTAAGCGGCTCCAAGCGGGCCTCGAAGAAACCGCGGTAGGAGCTTCTTTCGTGGGCGAACACCACGATGTTTTCCTTGGCCCGGGTCAGACCGGTGTATACCATTTCCGCCTTGTCCTTTTCTCCCACGAGCAACACCACTGTGGGCGATTCAAAGCCCTTGAAACTGTGCGTGGTGGAAAGCTTCATGACCCCGCTGTTTAGATTAAAGCTGTATTTTTTCTGCTTTTCCACATCCTTAAGAGTCTCTTCCGCCTGCTCCACCGTCTTGAAGAGCTTGTGCGCGGCCTGCAGGCTCAGCCTGAACGAGAGTACGCCCGCATGGCCTCCGGGAAATGCGTTCGCCATCGCAGCATCTACTGGCCCGTCAGGCTGGATTCCGTAATTTTCGGCGGTCCGGAGGATCTCGACCCGCTCCGCGAGTTCCTTGGTGGCAAATGTCGTGAGGGTGTTTTCGCGGTGCGACACGCCTTGGCGGATGAGGTAGTCGATTTCCTGCAGTTCCTTTTTATGCGGAGCAATGACCGAAATGTCATTGGGGTGGATCATCTCCTGTTTCGCCATCCGGATGATGAGTTCCGTGATGCTTCGGTAATCTCCGTCCATGAAATGGTGAATGGCGTTGACCCCAACCATAGACAAAGAGGACTGGAATGATGAATCAGCCTCCCATTCATAGCGCTGCGCTAGAAACTCCTGCTGGAATGCGCTGGCCAAGGCCAAGATATGGGAATCGCTTTTGTAGCGAAAGCTCTTAGCCAAGGTTTCCCAACGCCCGAACCCGTTAGGCAGACGGACCTTCTTCTGCTCGTCTATTGGTCGTTCGTAAATGTTCTGCCGCTCATCCCCAAACAATACCAGTTCCCCTCCCTCTTCCAGGAAGTGGTCCGTCAGAATCTTGAGCCACGCAGCCTTGTAATCCTGGATTTCGTCAATGAGAATGGTGTGATAGCGGACGGCGCCTTTCCGCTTGGAATGCTCGTGCCCTCCTTCCAAAAAAAGCCGTTCGAAGAGTGCAATGTTCGAGTAGTACTCGCTCTCGTACCAAGAGTCGGCACTTTCCCCCTTGGGCGGCCGGACCACCTGGATTCCCGCGTTGCCTAGGACGCTTGTGATGAAACCGTGGTAGTGCTGGATTTGGAATCCAGCCCAAGAAAAATCTTGCCTGACTTCGTTTATCTTGTCCTTGATAAACATCCGTAATGTCAGGTTAAAGGTCAGAATCAATACCTCACCGCCGTGGCGCTGATGGGCATTAACAGCCCGCTTCGCGAGCACAGTGGTTTTCCCGGCCCCGGCAAGCCCGCGAATCTTGGCCTTGCCGGTACTGCTTTCGCACAGCGTGGCCTGCTTGGGCGTATAAAGTATTTCACTACCTTGATTGGCGTAGTGGTAGGGTGGGGATAGTATCCGCAGAAATTCCGCGTGAATGGCATCCGTGAATAGGTGGTGGGGCCTCTTGTCCGGAAAGTTGAGGCGTTTCCAGCCGTACTCGGAGGTCACCGCCAAGCCCATGTCCCGGTCGACGAGTTGCATCTTTCGCCTCAGAAATCGTTCTGTGCTTGCGTGGGCTTCGGGCCCTATTTTTTTGGCCTTGAGCGCGTCGTCGTTTATTTTCAGACTGGCCCTAAGGGCATTTTGTGCGGGCGCGTATAGCTGTCGCAAATCCTCCCGCGTGGCGCCATGAAAATATACGAAAATATGGATGAGGCCATAGAATCCTTTCTCTTTAATGGCCTTCTCCAACAGACTATTGATGTGGAGTTTGAAGAACGTTTGCTTGTAGTGAAACGCCTGAGCGAACGGGCTACGCAACGGGAACGTATCGCGCTTAAGGGTCCATGTATTGTTGATGTCCACTGCGTAGTTGGAGAGATGCCAGTCTTTAACTTCAACGACGATGAGACCCCTATCCTTGTCAAGAATCACAATGTCTGGGCGATCCCCGTTTACGCAGGGCTGAAAAAAGACGCTCGCCTTAGCGTCAAATTTTTCTTGGAGATATTTGAGGACATGCATTTCACCCGCCGTAGCCGGCTGTCTGAAACTTCCGATAGCGTCCAAGGACGGGTGCAAATGGGCCATATGATCGATCTTTAGAGGGTATTACCGCGCATTAGGGTGACAGCAGGCGTCTTCTTGGCTTATATCTGCAGGTGGGGAAACTAGAGCAGGAGTGGAAGTCACCATACGGACCTGTTCGTAGGACCATGACCCCCTGCTTGCAGGCGGGACAACCCTCCTCATGGACGACCTTCCCGTCAACACTTGTAATGGTTACTGCACCGTCAGCTTTGAGCTCCTGAAGGAAACTAGAGCACTGCCCCCGTACGGTGAAACAGACGACGCCGCGCCTAGCCCGCGTCAGTGCGACGTAGAACAGGCGGCGCTCTTCGCCTAAAGGGTAGTCATCTCCAGCAGGCATGGCCAGTGCGAGCACTGGATCGTCGGCGCGTGAGTTCGGGAAGCTTCTTCCCCGGAAAGCGCTGAGCATCTCTGGCAGGATCACATAGTCGGCTTCGCTGCCCTTAGAGCGATGGATCGTAAGGAAGGACACGTCCACCCATCGCTCAAACCAGGCGCCGTGCGTCGGCACGTATTGGCGATTAGTGTTGTAGCGACCGAGCACGTAGACCGAAACCTTGCCATTGCGTCCAGGAGGGATGGTTCCATCTCGAATGCCCACGGCAAGCTGTTGAAGGAAGTTTTCGACGGCGCCAGCCAGTTCAGACTTGTGATCGACCTGAAATGCCTGGAGAACTGGCCCGATGGCTGCGGTTACAGACCGCACCTGTTTATTGATCTGTGCCGGGTTTTTGGACACGAATTTGCTGGACACATCGCACAGCTCTTGGGGGCAACGGAAAGTCTGCTCCAACTTGAGAACCTGCCCTTGACCGAACCACTCCTGAAAGCCAGTCATCACCGACACATCCGCTCCCGCGAACCGGTTGATGGACTGCCAGTCGTCGCCCACGGCAAAGAGAAAACGCCCCGACTTCTGGACCAGGGCACGGCACAAACGGGCCCTGGCGCGCGAGGCATCCTGAAATTCGTCGGCCATCACCAACTGGTAAGGCGCCTCATAGCGCCCCGTCTCCAGGTGCTCGGCAGCCTGATTGAGCATGTCGTCAAAGTCGATGCCACCTTCGGCCGCCAGCGCAGCGTCCCACGCCTCCAGAACGGGCGCCGCAATGTCCAAGAACATCCGGTGGCGGTGCTTGAAGGTGCCTTCCGGCATGGACTCCAGTCGCAGCCTCAACGCTGTAACAGTTAAACAGTTGCTCTTGGCGTGACTGATGAACGTCCGCACTAGGCCAATCAGTTCCGCAGCCTCCATGGGTTTCTGACCCTCGGCGGGGATGGGGCGGTCCGGGTTTGGATCAAGTTCAATGCCGCGCCGTGTCAGTTCGACTTCCATCCGCTGGAAATCATTGCCGTTGCGAATACCGTGGGAGGTGGTTTCGAACAACGATGTGCCTTGGTCCTTGTGGAGCTGGCGTTTCCACTTGACGCCGTCTACGTAGTCGCCAAACTCAGGCGGGGCCTCCCCTTGCGCATTGAGTGCGAAGTGCTCGTGGTAAAGCCCAATGCTGGGGTAATAGAAATCCGGACGGTACTGTCGATAGTCTTCGTTGGCGGTCTTGACCTCATAACGTGGCTCGTATTCGTAGGTCACGCCATTCAAGAAGAGCCAGTTGGCGATCATGGCCTCTTCCCGACTGCGAACCGACTCACCGTTGGTCGTGCGGACACGCCCATTTCCTTGGTCGTCCCATACGTCCGCGACAACAGATTTTCCGAACGCCGGCAGGTCTCGACCGAAGACAAAGCGGAAAAGGTCCCACTGGGTGCGGAAGGCTGAGGAGCTATCTTTTAGACGATCAACGATTTCTGCCAGTTTGCGAAGCCCGCCTGCTGTATCTGTCGCCCAATCTGGAATGTCTGGCGTCTCTTTCGTGGCCTTGCCGATGATCCGAAGACCCAGTGCATGGAACGTACTGGCCTCCACTTCCACACCGTCCATATCCAAGCGCTCGAAGGACTTGGCTGCTCGTTCCTTGAGTTCTTCGGCCGCCTTCTTGTTGAAAGCCAATAGGACGATGCGCTCCGGCGCCACAAAGCCTCGGTGGATGGCATAGGCAGCCTTGGCCACCATGGTGGACGTTTTTCCCGACCCAGCCGATGCGACAACCTGAACACGGTTGTCGAAGCAGATCACCGCCCGGGATTGCTCATCGGTCAATGGCATGCTTTCCACGCGATCAAACAGATCCTTGCAGGCCTCCAGTTCACCGTTGGTGTGGAATGCGTTGTAGGCGCTCCAGAAGGCATCGTGATCAGCCTCCCACATGGTCAGGGACTTCTCCAAGGCCGTCGCTTCTTCGCCGAGCCGTTTTCCGACGCTTGGTATCTTCAACCGCTCGCGGACAGCCGAAACGTCGACTGCTGGCCGAGCCGCCTCGAGAGCTGCATGCATTTCGTGCGTGAACCACCGACGCGCGGCTTTCGCTTCATTCGCTTGGGCCGACATCTGGCCGAGCCAAGCATCCATGGCTCGATGTGCACGTTGAAGAGAGGCGACGACCTTTCGGATTCGCGTCTCCGTCAGTGCTGCCTCTAGGGCCCCGATCAAGCGCACCCCTTGGGCATTTGGCAGGCCATCCACCCTCACCTTGCTACCAAGCCCCCGGTGAAGGGTGATGCTCGTCCAGAAGAGACCATGCCGCAACTGATATGACGCTTGATCCGCCAGGTTGATCGCGTGCGAGTGGCCGGCGACTACCAATGACAAATCAAGACCCTCCTGGAGCACGCGCCATTCTGGTGACCTTGTCAAGCTGCGGCCCAACCAAGAGGGGGCCCATTCTTCTGTCATTTTTTATATACGGTTGACCTTGGTGGGGGACTGAACTGTAGATCACTCGCTCCCGAACCTCAGATCATAAGCACCGTCTTTCATTGCGCGTCAGCGGATTTCAGGCTTATCGACTTGACGACGGCCACAGAGGGGCCATGGCAAGGCTGCGCGCTGACTCACGTTAATAGCGATTTTGGGGAATACAACCCGATCCGGCTATGACCGCCGGGCATCGGTCACGTTGAATGCCAGCGAGAAAACCGGCCCAATGTCTTCCGGCAGTTCTAGCTCGACCGAGAGCACGGCGGGGTGAAACTTGGTGCTGCCGTCGAACTTGCCGTGGCGGCCACTCACGTCGAACTCCTCGATCTTCTCGCTCACGGTGCGCCGCATAGCCTTGAGCTGATAGCTCTCGGGCCGAAGACGCCGGTCGCGACACCACTGCAGGATATCGTCGAGTTGCTCGTTGAACTGGTCTGGATTGCCTGGCGCTTCGACTTTGCAGCGGAACACGCACCGGTCCCCTCACCTCTCCCAGTGAAACTCCAGACGCTGCTTTTCTTGGATTTCCATGCGCCTATTGTCGCCGCGCAAGTTCACCGCCTAGCAGCCACCGAGGGCACTTTCCCGGTCGCCCGGCATACTGTGACCTCCGCCCCATGAAGACACGAATGAAAGAGATGGCCCCTGCCGAGTTCGACGCGGCGATACGCATGGAGTTGCCGGATGTTGCGGTGGCTCAGCTCGACGCAGCCCTTCCGGTTGTGCTGAGGCTGAACCCCAACCGTACGCCCAAAGCTATAGCTGCGGCGGTCCGGGCCTATCTCGCCGAGGGCAGGCACCGGGTGCTCATGGCGGATGAGGTGGGAGATGCCGAGGCTGCTGCCAAAGCTGAATCGGAGACAGCACAGGCGGCGCCCAACTCGCCGGGCAGATAGTCCCCCGTAGCCGCTAACCTCAGCGGTAACCGCGCCGATATCGTGTAACAATAATAAGCTAGCTTTCATTTTTCGGTGGGCGACATGCCGATTCAATTCTTTTAAGGTTCCATGCCTACTGCAGCAGAACAGGCCCGCCTAGGCGGGCTCAGCTCGACCAAGAACGTTTGGGACTATGCCGCCATCAAGGTGGAGAACAAGGGCGTACTCTCCCGCATCGGCCATTCGTCTCGCCTCCATGGGCTTCGCAGCGCCTTCAACTCCCCGGGTTCCTTTGCCTCCAAAGCGCTCAGCGGGCTGGGTGCGGTCGCTCGCGCGTCGCTCAGCTTGGTGCCGATCCCTGTCATCGGCAGTCTGGCGGCCCAGGCGGAGCAGGCTCTCGAGAGCAAGTTCCGCAGTTGGCGGCATGACGTCAAGGCCAAGCGCGGCAAGGCTTCCAGCAGCGTGGAAAAGGAAATCAAGTTTGCGCTGAAGGAGGCCAGTCTGGCCGACATGGACCGGTACCGCTTCAAGGTCACCCAGTCCCACGATGATCTCAAGAAGGCGATGGACACCTGGAACAACACCGGCCATGCCGCCGCGCAGAACGGCTCCGGCGGGAACAAGTGCGCACACCAAGCCGCCCTGGCCTATGCGGTGGCGCAGGCAGAGCGCCGTCTGGATATCTTCGATGCCAAGGTGGCCGAGATCAAAGCGCTCTTGGTTGCGTGTGAACAATGGACGGGGGTCGTGCGCGCCAGCGTCGTGGGCCTCAAAAACGGCGCCAGTACCCAATTCGCGGCCATAGCCCAGGCCGAACAGAACCTGCTGCCCCGGTTGGTGGCCGGCCAGCCGCCCCAGGTTCCCGCCATGACCCAGGCCGCGGCCACAGAGCTGATGATGAGCACGCATGCAGACTGCGGCGAGTTCTGCATACACAGCGACAACAAGGTCAACACGTCCTGGGACAAATTCCGCTCGGGCGGCGCTACAGTGGTGCGCGAACTACAGGCACCGTTCTCTGCTGAATCCTTCTTGAGCCTCAACCGCGCTAGTTTTGAAGGGGCCAAGCAGACGGACAACTACCTGGAGAAATCGCAGCGCTCGTCCTGAGACCGGGGGCGGCGCTTGTTCGGCATGCGCACCGATCCCCAGATCGCGCAGGCGTTTCTGCACGTAGGGGTCCGCCAGCGCGTCGTTGAGCGCCTTGTTGAGTTGCTCGACCACCCGGGCCGGCGTCTTCGCCGGGGCCAGCAGGCCGGTGGCTCCCTGCATCTGCAGGATGGCGACATGGTTGGTGGTGCCATTGCCCGAGTGCGCAATGGACACCTTTCCTGGGTTGGCCTTGGCATAGGCCAGCAGGTCGGCAAAGTCCTTGAAGCGGCCATTCCTGCTGTCAAGGTCGGAGGACGGCGTCAACCACGAGCGGGGACCGCCAGCAGGATCGCGATGCGTGCGCACTCGGCAAGCTCGCGGAGGAGGCGCAAAAGACGGGGACTCATGCAGCGCCTCCACCGTGCTCACGCTTCCGGTGCCGCGCCCGGACGCGGCCGGTTCTAGCCGGCTATCGGCGTCCCGTCCAGCAGCAACGTACCCACCAGCTTGACCTGCGCCTCGGGCGACTGCGAGACACCCAGCAGCACCAGTTCGCGGCCCTCCAGCCCCGGATGGTTGGCCAGCATGGCCAGTTGGTAGGCCAGGCCGCCCGTGTCGGGCACCCGCCCGAAGGCGTTGGCGTAGAGCTGGGTAATGAAGGCGGTGTCGCCGGTGGTGCCGTACAACCCCAGGAACTCGCTGCTGCCCAGAAAACTGCCCGCCACCACTGGGGCTGGAACACCCTGGGCCAGCAGGCCGGCGTAGTAGTCCAGGCCGGCGCGCTCGGGCGCGCGGTGCAGCGCGGTTTCATACAGCCGGTACACCTCGCCCGGATCGCCGGGGATGGCGCCGGCCACCAGGGCCAGGTCGCCGGTATGCAGCAGGCCGGGGCTGTTGCCGGCGGCCAGCGTGCCGCCGCTGTCCACGTGCACCGCGCCGGTGGTGACGCTGCCGCCCAGGGTGGCGCCGGTGTGTACCGTCACCAGGGACGAACTGGCGATGCTGCCGTTGACCAGCAGCTTGCCGCCGCTGACGGTGGTGGCGCCCGAATAGGTGTCAGTGCCCGTCAGGGTGAGCGTACCTGCGCCTTGCTTGACCAGGCTGCCGGTGCCGCTGACGACGCCCGCGAAGCTGCTGCTGGCCGCAGTACCGGCGGTGAGTGCCTTGGTGCCCAGTACCACGCTGCCGCTGCCCGTGCCCGTGCCCGTGCCCGACAGGGCGCCGATGGTGGTGCCAGCGCCGGTAAGGGGGGTGCCCCAGATGGAGTTGCGCCACACGCGCCGTCTCGGACGTGTCCAGGCGGGTGAGACTGTTGAGGATGAAAGCCCGAGGACTTGCAACTCCGTGAGCTGTCGGTCGAAGTCCCGCGCCATCACCGGTTCGACGGGTCTCTTGCGCACCCCACCTTGGTCCGCACCAGAATGTGGTGGTGGTAGCCGCGCCACCTCTTCCAGATGGCGCGCCCGAGCTTGCGTGTTGTTCTCAGAATTTCGTTTCGAGCCTGTGCCCCGGCTCTGGCGTCATCGCCGGCAGCAAATATGGGATGCCGCTGCCCTGCACGCACCGCCCAAGCTGTTGCAAAAGCCGGCAGTGGATGAAGAAATCCTCGAACTCGGCCCGCTTCCCGGCGCACCGGGACCTGGCAGGCTTCGACTTCACGGCTTCGGTGGTGGATCAGAAGCTGGTCCAGCAGCTCGCGACGCTGGAGTTCACCGAGGCGGCGCACAACGCGGTCCTGGTGGGCGGACCCGGTACGGGCAATACGCATCTGGCGACGGCGCTGGGCGTCTCGGGCATCACGCGCCATGCCAAGCGTGTGAGGTTCTATTCGACGGTGGACCTGGTCAACGCCCTGGAGCAGGAGAAGACGCACGGCAAGGCCGGACGGATCGCCAGCGGCCTACTGCGCATGGACCTGGTGATCCTGGACGAACTGGGCTACCTGCCGTTCAGCCAGGCCGGCGGCGCGCTGCTGTTCCACCTGCTGTCAAAACTCTACGAGCACACCAGCGTGGTGATCACCACCAACCTGGACTTCGCCGAGTGGGCGACGGTGTTCGGCGACGCGAAGATGACGACGGCTTTGCTCGACCGGCTCACGCACCACTGCCACATCCTGGAAACGGGCAATGAGAGCCATCGGTTCCTGCACAGCAGCGCTACGGCGAAGAAAAGGATAAAAGCCAGGGAGCAGGCCCGCAAAGCCAGTCCTGGGAGCGATACGCCGGCAGCGGTCGACTGATGACCAGGAGGTCAAGAACCAGAGCAAGACTTAAACTTATCCACAGCCGACCATCAATGTGTCGGCTTCCACCCCTGGCCCACTATTCAATCGGCGCGGTGGCTCACTTTTACTTCGGCGCGGACACTGTTGCAGTTCGTGATGGAGCGGGCCCGCACCACAGGCCTGCAGGCTGACCACTTCGGCGGGTCGATTGCGGCCTTCAATCACCACTACCTGCCGCGCATGCACCGCCTGGGCTCGGTCGCCTCGGTCATCCCCGGCATCCAGCTCATCATCGGCGAAATGCCCACCGGCAGCCACTGCGGCGAGGTGGTGGACGCCTGCAACGACTGCCGCCGCTACTGGCGCAAGTTCCGCGCGGAATAAATCGACGCGGAGCATCGCGTGCTTGACCAGTCGGCGATGATTTCGTTCTATTTTTTTGTGTCGATTTTTCCGCTGTTGCTGTTTCTTATGACACTGCTCGGGCTGCTATTGCATTCAGATCAAGAGTTTGAGGGGATCTTGCGCCACTACCTCGGGGCTGTCGTTCCACGGTTAGCTGCGACGAGATTCATCGACACCACTCTCGGTGAATTCAACCGCGTGAGCGGTGCCCTCAAGCTCCCGGCGAGCTTGCTCTTCAGTCCCGCGACACTGGAACTGGCCGGGCATATGAGCGGCCAGTTACGCAATCTCGTGGATTCGCCCCACGTAAAGTCAGCCGAGTTTTCGATCCAGTGGCTCAACTAGCAAATCCCCGTGCCTGTCTCAAGAGTAGAAATTCACGAAAGAGGCAATTTCCTCTCGTTCACTGCGAAGGCTATTCTCAACTGCCTCAGTATCCGCATACCCGAGTGACATGCCGCAGACCAGCATCTGGCGGGGCTCCAGGTGGAGATGCCGCGCAATCAACTGGTGACGGTGGATGAACGCGGCCTGTGCACAGGTACCCAGCCCCCGCGCACGGGCTGCCACCATGATGTTCTGCAGGAACATGCCGTAGTCCAGCCAATTGCCGCGGTCCAGATCACGGTCAATGGTGAACAACAGGCCCACGGGCGCGTCGAAGAAGCGGAAGTTTCTCGCATGCTGCGCCTCCATCCTTGCAGTGTCCCCGCGCTGGATGCCCAGCAGGCGGTACAGCGCACCTCCTACCTTACGCCTGCGGTCGATGTACGGTGAGCGCCATGCAGATGGATAGTACGCGTACTCGTCAGGTGCCAGTGACGCCAGGGCCGCCGGGTCCCCCTGCAGGTGCTCCAGTTCCTGCACGAGGGTGCGCAGGGTCTCTCCGGTCAGCACATGCACTTGCCACGGTTGTGTGTTGGCCCCCGATGGCGCCCTGGAGGCCACGCGGAGGATGTCTTCTACTACCGCCTGCGGTACCGGCTCAGACATAAACCGCCGCACAGACATGCGGGACATGATGGCCTCGTCCACTGCTTCCCAAGCCGAACCACGACCCTCATGGCGCCGGACGGTTTCTTCGCGTGCATTCATTCCAGTTTGATGCCTGATTGCCGGACAATAGCCGTCCAGCGCTGGATCTCACCCTGGGTGAAACTGCGCAGCTGCTCCGGCGTGGAACCGATGGCAATGGCGCCCTGGCTTTCCAGCTTGCCCTTCACCTCAGGATCGTTCAGCGCTGCCGCATAGGCGGCGTTGATTTTTCCGATGATCGCCGGGGTGGTGCCGGCGGGTGCCATCAGTGCCTGCCAAGCCCCCATGGTGAAGCCCGGCAGCAGGCCTTCCGTGGCGGTGGGCACATCTGGCAGCAGCGGTGACCGCGTCGCGCTGGTGACCAGCAAAGGCGTCACCCTCTGATCCTTGGCGTAGGGAAAAGCCGAGTTGATGGGGTCGGCCAGCAGGTCCACCCGCCCGGCGATAACATCCGGAAAGGCCCCCGCCCCACCCTTGTAGGGAATGTGCACTGCCTGGATGTTGTTCGAGCCCAGCAGCACATGCATCGCCAGGTGCGTGAGGTTGCCGATGCCGGAGGAAGCATAGCTCAGATCGCCCTTGTGCCCCGCTTTCAACTCGTTGGCGCTCCTGATGCCGGACTCCTTGCTGGCAACGACCAGAAGCGGCTGATCCACCAGCAGTGACACGGGCATGAGGTCACCCTCCAGCGAATACGCCACTTTCTGCGCGAAGGCTTGGGTATAGGCGATGGAGGACGTGGTGTGCAGCAGCGTGTAGCCGTCCGGCGCGGCCTTGGCGACCACCTCGGCTCCCAGGTTGCCGTTGGCGCCCGCACGGTTGTCCACCACCAGCGGCACCCCCAACCGGCTAGACACCTTGGCAGCCAGCAGGCGCGCCACCTGGTCGGTAGCCCCGCCGGCCGCGAAGGGTACGATCACCCGGATCGGTTTCCACGGAAAAGCCGCCTGTGCCTGGACACCAGACGCCAGCACCGCAAAGATCGCCGCCAGCACCGCGCGGCATGTCAAGAAGCCGTTCTTCATCTGTTGTCTCCTATTTTTTGGCAGTGCCAACACTGCTCAGGTACTGACCCCGGCCGCTCGCTACGCGCGCCCCCGCTGCATCCAACACGACAGCCTCTGCGCATGCCAGAGTCCGGCCCAGGTGGAGCACCCGGGCTTCCACGGTGAGATCGCCCGGCTTGGCGATGCGGTGGTAGTCGATGCGCAGGTCCACGGTCGGCACGGCGTGGCCCACTAGAGCAGCGACTGCGTAGTCACATGCCACGTCCACCAGCGTCGCCAGCACACCGCCATGGGTCGACTGCAGTTCAGGGCTCGACACCAGGCCGGCCTGCCAGGGCATATGCAACACCAGCTTTTCAGCGTCCAATGCCGTTACCCGCAGGCCGAGAAAGCGGTTGAAGGTAGACCGGTCCACGATGGCCTGCATCGCCCCGATGTCGGAGATCTGAAGCATTCCGCTGCGTCAATCGGCCTTGATATTTTCGGCGCGGATGACCTCGCCCCACTTCTTCAATTCACTGCGCAGGAAGGCGGTGTACTCTGCCGCGCTGCCGCCGCGCGGCTCCGAGTTCTGCGCCGCCAGCGTGGCGCGCAGGTCCGGATCAGCCAGTGCCTTCTGCACCGCGCCATTGAGCTTGTCGATGATGGCCTGTGGCGTGCCGGCCGGCGCCATGAGGCCAGACCAGGAGCCCAGTTCACCAGTCTTCAAGCCGACCTCGGCGAACGTCGGCGTGTCTGGCAGCGAACGCAGCCGGTGCGCACTGGCAACGGCCAGCGCCGTCAGCCGCTTCTCCTTCACCAGGGGCACCACGCCGGGTGCCGTACCTACATAGAACTCGACGTGCCCCCCCGCTACGTCGGTCATGGCGAATGCCTCGCTCTTGTAGGGGATATGCACACCACGGATGCCGGCCTCGCGTTGGAAGATCAGCGCAGCCAGATGGGTGATGTTGCCGTTGCCTGCGGAACCAAAGCTGAAGCTGCCCGGCTTGGCCTTGGCTTGGGCGACGAACTGCGCATAGCTTTCAGCTTGTACCGCCGGCCCGATTACCAGCACCAGCGGGCTGTTGGCCGTCAGCGCGATTGGTGTGAGGTCCTTCTGGAAGTCGAAGGGCAATTTCTCGGACAGCCCGGTGTTGAGTACCAGGGAGGAAGTGTTGTATAGCAAGGTATAGCCGTCGGCAGGTGCCTTGACCACGGTCTCGCCCGCTATGTTCCCATTGGCACCCGGCTTGTTGTCGACGATGACCGAGGTGCCCAAGATGGTGCCCAGCTTCTGCCCGATGGCGCGAAGCACGACGTCGGTCCCACCGCCGGCGGCGAAGCCGATGACGACCCGGATAGGCTTGTTGGGGTAGTTCGCCTGGGCATGCACGATGCCTGTCGAAGCGGCTAGCAGCAGTCCGAGCAAGACCCTGCGAAAAACGGAATTGGTCATGAGAGTCAATGCAAGAGGTTGGCGAAAGGCCTAGCCGGCCATGGTCAGGCCGCCAGACACGCTGAGCACCTGCCCGGTGATGTAGCCCGCGTCGTCGCTGGCCAGGAAGCAGACGGCACCCGGAAGGTCGTCCGGTTCGCCGACGCGGCCAAAAGGCACGGCCTTGACCAGGGCAGCCTTGATGCGCTCGCCCTTTTCGCCTTCGGCCAGGTTGTCAAGCAGGGGGGTAGCGGTGGGGCCAGGGCACACGACATTGATGCCGATCTGCTTACGCGCCATCTCGCGCGCCATGGTCTTCGAGAAGGCGATGATCCCACCCTTGCAGAAAGAATAGACCGCTTCCATGGATGATCCGACCCGGCCCGCGTCCGAAGAGATGTTGACCACCCTCCCCCGGCCGCGCGCGTCCATCCGCTTCAGCACCACGTGGTGCAGGTTGAGCGGACCGTAGAGATTGATCGCCACGACCTTGTCCCAGAACGGCTTGTCGGTGTTGAGGAAGAAGGCGCCCTTGTCCCAGCCGGCGTTGTTGATGAGGATGTCGATCGGTCCGATGCTGGACTCCACCTCTGCCACTGCGGCATCGACCGCTGCGTAGTCGGTGATGTCCACCGCGAAGGCGCTGGCCTTGCCGCCGGCGGCAAGCACCGCATTCGCCACGGTTTCGCCCGCCTGTGCATTCAGGTCGAACACGACCACGTGCGTGCCCTCTTCCCCGAAGCGCCGGCATATGGCCCCCCCGATACCTCCCGCGCCACCGGTAACGATGGCAACTTTTCCTTTCAGACCCCGCATGCTTTCTCTCCTTTGGATTCCTGGTACCCCGCTCCGGCCAGCGCCTGCAACTGCTCCACGCCGTACCCGACGCTCTGAAGCACTTCGGACGTGTGCTCGCCGACCCGGGGTGGCGGCCTGCGGTAGCCTCCGGGCGAGGCAGAGAACCGCACCGGAATGGATGTCATCACCAGCGGCCCTTCGGTCGGATGCTCGTAGTGCTTGAAGAAGTCGGTGTCGCGCAGGTAGTCGTCGCGCAGGAGTTCGGGCAGCGTGTTGACCGGCCCGTTGGGCACGTCCGCCGCGTTGAGGATCGCGGTCCACTCCGCGGTGGTCTTGTGCCGCAACTGCTCGCCCAGCATTCCGTACAGCTCGTTGATGTGCTGCATGCGCGAGGTCATGGTGCTGAACCGGGTGTCCTGCGCCACCTCGGCCAGGCCGATGGCGCCGAGCAGGCGCCGCCACTGGATGTCGTTGACCGCCAACACGCAGATGTACCCGTCCTGCGTGACGTAGGGCCGCCGGTGCGGCGAGAACATTCGGCTGTAGCCCAGGCCCTCGTCCTTGTCACCCAGCGCGCCCTCCCAAAGGTGCTCGAACAGGCTGAACTGCAGCATGGTCTCGAACATCGGCACCTCCACCTGCTGCCCTTCGCCTGTGCGTTCCCGGTGCAGCAGCGCCATGCTGATGGAGGACGCCAGCACGTAGCCACAGAACTTGTCGGCGATGACGGTCGGGAAATAACGAGGGTCGCCATTGAGGTCGCGGTTCATCGCCGCAATGCCGCAGGCGCCCTGGATGACATCGTCGAAGGCCGGATCGTCTTTCCGGGGACCATCACCGCGAAACCCCGGCGCGCTGGCGTACACGATGCGCGGGTTTCGTTTGCGCACCGCCGCGTAGCCGATGCCCAGCCGCTCGGCCGCGCTTGCGCGCAGGCTATGCACAAAGACATCGGCCGTCTCGACGATGCGCATCAGTGCTTCCAGCGCCTCCGGCTGCTTGAGGTCGAGTTCCACGCTACGCTTGTTTCGGTTCATCACCAGGAAGAAGACGGCCATGTTCTCGCTGCGCGCCGGGCCATTGCGGCGGTTCTGGTCGCCGCCCGGTGCCTCGACCTTGATCACGTCGGCTCCCATGTCGCCCAGGATCTGAGTGCACACCGGCCCCAGCACATTGATGGTGAGGTCCACCACCCGCATGCCGGCCAGCGGCCCCGTGGCGGGAGCCTCGGTACCAACGAAGACTTTTTCGGAATCCGGCGCCATCAGCTTGCCTTGTAGTTACGGCCCTTAACCAAGCGCAGCGGGGTGTACTCCTGCACCACCGCTCCGCGCTGGTTCACGACCTGGTTGCGCGTGCGAACAAGTCCCAGTCCGGGACGGCTGGCACTCGGCCGGCACTCGATCACCTCACATTCCACATGGATGGTGTCGCCCACCAGCACCGGCGCCTTGATGTCGAACTCCATGTTCAGAAAGGCAAAGCCGGTGTGCTGCATGGTGGCCTGCACCAACAGGCCCTCGGCGTAGGTGAACACCAGTGCACCTGGCGCGACACGTCCTTTGATCGCCGACTCGTTCTGGATGAATTCCAGGTTGTTGAACAACACCTCCTGCATGCCGGTGATGTTGGTGAAATTGACGATGTCGGCCTCGAAGATCGAGCGGCCGACGGTCTGGAAGGTACGGCCGACGGGGAGATCTTCCCAACAGACGCCGAGACCGAGCGTTTCCATTGCTTGTTGTTCCATATGTTTCTATGCCTTTGCTGCGGGTTTGCGCACCTGCCGGCCCAGCACGCTGTCGGCAACGATGTTGCGCTGGATCTGGTTGGTGCCTTCGATGATCTGGACGACCTTGGCGTCGCGGAAATAGCGGTTGATTGGGTACTGGGACGAGATGCCCGCCGCGCCGAACAGCTGCACCGCATCCGTCGCGACCTGCATGGCCGCGTCGGAAGCGAAACACTTGGCCATGGACGCCATGGGAGCGAGCGCGGCGCCGGTGATGCCCGCATCCACCATAGAGGCGGCGCGGTAGACCAGCTGGCGCGCGGCCTCGGTCTTCATCACCATGTCGGCGACCATCCAGCGCGCGCCCTGGAAGTCGCTGATCTGCTGGCCGAAAGCCGAGCGGTTCTTGATGAATTCGACCGTGTGGTCGACGGCGCCCTGGGCCAGGCCCACCGCCCGCGCGGCGATGATCGGACGGCTGGCATTCAGGGCTTCCATGGCGATCTTGAAGCCGCCCGCATCGCCGCCGAGGCGGGCGCTGTCGGGCAGGTCGACCGCGTCGAGGAACAGCGGGCAGGAAGGCACGCCGCGTGCACCCATCTTGTCCTCGTGCAGGCCGATGGTCAGCCCCCTGGCGCCGCGATCGACGATGAAGAGGTTGATGCCGGCGGGCTTGCCCTGCTCGTCGAGCGTGCGGGCGGCCACCAGGATGAAGTCGGCGATGTGGGAGTTGGTGCACCAGATCTTGGCGCCCTGCAGGCGCCAGCCGCCGGCAACGCGCTGCGCCGTCGTCTTGATGCCCGAAACGTCAGAGCCGCTTTGCGGCTCGGTCAGCGCCAGCGCACCGCGCAGTTCTCCAGACGCCAGCCCGGGCAGCAGCCGCTGCTTCTGCTCCGCGGTGCCGCCCCCCAGGATGGCGCCGAAGGGCACCCACTGCACCACCAGCAGGTAGCCGGTGTTGTAGCAGACCCGGCCGAATTCCTCGACCGCGACGCAGGCGGACAGCAGGCTGCCCGTGCCCCCGTACTCCGCCGGAAAAGGCAGCGCGAACAATCCCAGCCCCTTGAGCAGCTCGAACATGTCGTGCGGGTATTCCGCCGTACGGTCGATCTCGTCGGCCCGTGCGGCCACGCGCTCGCGGCACACGCGGCGCACCAGGTCCTGGATTTGCACCTGGTCTTCATGCAATGCGTAACTCACTTATCCCCTTGAACGAATTTAGCATTCACGTACAATTTTGTGAACGCCGTTCGGAATGATAAACGTCGATCAGTTGCCATGTCAAACGCATTCAGTCCTCGCGCATGTGGCGACGGCATTGTGCTGACAGGGTCCATGACCGGTGCTTATGGCTGGAGGCGCCATCGCTTATTCATGGGCTCGCCCACAACCACGAGGAACCACATGCCTGGACCGCTTGAAGGAGTAAAAGTGCTGGAGTTCGCCGGTATCGGCCCGGGGCCGATGTGCGCCATGCTGTTGGCCGACCTCGGTGCCACAGTGCTGCGCATCGACCGCAAGGAGGCCGCCGGGCTGGGCATCGAACGGCCCCTGCGCTTCAATACCCTGCTGCGCAACCGGTATCCGGTCGCCATGGACCTGAAGAGCCCCGCGGCGATCGCGGCTGCGCTCGACCTGGTGAAGCAGGCCGACGTGCTGATCGAGGGCTTCAGGCCCGGCGTGATGGAGCGGCTGGGGCTCGGACCCGAGGTATGCCTGGCGCGCAATCCGCACCTGGTCTACGGGCGCATCACCGGCTGGGGCCAGGAGGGTCCACTGGCTGCATCCGCGGGGCATGACATCAACTACCTGTCCCTCACTGGGCTGCTGGACGCGATCGGCCGGCAGGGGCAGGCGCCCTCCATTCCGCTGAACGTGTTGGGCGACTTCGCCGGCGGCTCTCTGTATCTGGCGCTAGGCGTACTGGCGGGCGTGCTGCACGCGCGGGCCGGCGGCCGTGGCCAAGTGGTCGATGCCGCCATCGTGGACGGGGCTGCCCACCTGTCCAGCACCTTTTTCGGCCTGCTGGCAGCCGGCCTGTGGAACGAGGGACGGGGCAACAACCTGCTGGACTCGGGCGCCCCCTACTACGAATGCTATGCGTGCCGGGACGGCAAGTACATCAGCGTGGGGCCGATAGAACCCAAGTTCTACGCCCAGTTGGTGCAGGCACTGGGGCTGGAAGCGGCCGGGCTGCCCGGGCAGGCGGACGCACAAGGCTGGCCGGCCATCCGCGCCGCCTTCGGCGCGGCCTTCCTGGCGCGAACCCGCGACGAGTGGGCGGCCCGGCTGGAACACACTGACGCCTGCGCCACCGGAGTGCTGGGCTTCGGGGAAGCCCCCGGGCACCCCCACCTGCGGGCACGCCAGACCTATGTCGAGGTGGAAGGCGTGGTGCAGCCAGCCCCGGCACCGCGGTTTTCGCAGACGGCGCCCGGCACGCCTTTCGGGCCACGCGCCGTGACGCCCGAGAATACCCGCCTGGCGCTGGCAACCTGGCTGCCACCGGACGGGATCGACTGCTGGATGCGCGATGGCACGGTCGGCTAAGCCCCGGCCAGTCCCTGAAATCACTTAACATCCCGCGGGACCCATGACATCCCCACCCACGCCTCCTACCAACACCGCGGACGCCGCGGCCGAATCGACCGGCCCCCGCTCGCTGACCCGCATCCTGGGCCTATTCGACGTACTGTCCCACGCTCGGGACGGTATGACGCTCGCAGAGCTGAGCCTGAACCTGGAGTCACCCAAAAGCAGCCTGCTGAACCTGCTGCGCCCGCTAGTGGCCGAAGGCTACCTGGTGCATGCCAACCAAACCTATCGCCTGGGACCTTCCATTTTCCGCCTGGCTTCGGGCGTGATGACTGCCTGGAACTTTCCCCAGATGATCCGCCCTTTCATGGTGAATCTCGCCCACCTCACCGGCGAAACCACCATGCTGGGCGTGCTGGTGCCCGAGGCCGAGGTCATCACCTATGTCGAGATCATCGACAGCCCCCACCCCATCCGCTACCAGATACCGGCCGGCACCTCCCGGCCCTTGTACGCCAGTTCGGCGGGCCGGCTGCTGCTGGCCTATGCGGACCAGGGCTGGAGCGGCCAGTACCTGGCGACGGTGGTGCTAAAACACCCCATGGCCATCCCCTTCAGCCGTCCGGCGCTAGTGCGAGAACTGAAGAAGATCCGTGCCGAGGGCATATCCTGCTCCTTCGACAGCTACACCACCGGCCTGGCGTCGGTGGCGGCGCCAGTGTTCGACGCTGCGGGCCGCTGCGTGGCCTCGCTCAACGTGGCGGGCCCGTCGAGCCGCTTCAAGAGCGAATTCGACTTCCTGCAGGCCACCGTACGCGAGATCGCGACCAAGGCGTCCGGCATCGCCGGAGACCTGCTCCGGCCCTGACCGGCCTCAGACAGGGGTGTTCGGGTCGAAGGCCGGCTTACGCTTCTGCAGGAAGGCGTCTATGCCCTCCCGGCCCTCCGGCCCGCCAAAGCCGATGAACTCCGCCGCCAGTGAGGCGTCGAAGATCGGCGCAGCCTGCTTGACCCAATGGTTGAGCATCATCTTGGTCCAACGTAGCGCGGCAGGAGGCCCGTCGGCGAGCTTGCTCGCAATCTCCACAGCCCGCACCTCGACTTCCTCGTCGGGCAGCGCCAGCGACACCAGATTCATGCGCTCGGCCTCCTCGCCAGTGAAGGTTTCCGCCGTCAGCAGGTAGTACTTGGCCTTCGCCATGCCGCACAGGATGGGCCAGATGATGCTGGCATGGTCACCCGCGGCCACGCCGATCTTCAGGTGGCCATCGGAGAACTTGGCGTCCTTGGCGGCGATCGACACGTCACCCAGGATCAGACAGGCCAGGCCCGCGCCCACGGCCCAGCCGCGCGCCGCGCTGACGATGGGCTTGCGGCAGTCGAGCATACCGTTGACGAGGTTGCGCGCCTCGGTCATCGCCTGCATGCGCAGCTCGTAGTCATCGCAGGCCTTACGTTCGTGATTGAGGTCGCCGCCGGCGGAAAAGGTCTTGCCCTCGCCGGTGATGATGACCGCCGAAACGCTGTTGTCGGCATCCACGTCGCGCCAGATTTCGGAGACCTCACGGTGCATCAGGGCGTCCATGGCCCCCAGCTTGAGGGGCGACTTCATGGTGATGCGCAGCACGCGCGGATGGGGGCGGTCGAAGACGAGGCGCTGGTAACGCGCGTAGCGGTCGGTCATGTGAACTCCTGGGATGCCGAAAGGTCGGCGATTTTGAACTTCGCTTGCCAACAACGTTCTAATATCGGCACAATGGTCAAATATTAGCACATGAAAAGCATGGATTTCACGTTGTCGCAACCCTTGTGCCACCCGCCGCCGTGGGCACGGGGCCCGGTTTCAAGGCGGGTCCGGGACGCCGGATGCAGCCGCCGCGGGCATCGGTGTCGCCACGGCACACAGCCATGGACACACTTTTGAAACCGCCACCCCTGCAAGGCGTCTCCGTGCTCGACTTCAGTACCCTGCTGCCAGGCCCACTCTGCTCCTTGCTGCTGGCGGATGCCGGCGCCAAGGTGCTGAAGGTCGAACGGCCCGGCGGTGACGAGATGCGCTCGTACGAACCGAAGTTCGGGCCGGACAGTGCCGTCTTCGGGCTGCTGAACCGCGGCAAGGATTCGGTGACGCTGGACCTGAAAGGCCCGGATGGCCAGCAACGTGCGCGGGAACTGGCTCTCCAGGCCGATGTGCTGGTCGAACAGTTCCGACCCGGTGTGATGGCGCGGCTGGGGCTGGACTACGAAAGCCTGCGGGACGACAACCCGCGCTTGATCTACTGCTCCATCACCGGTTTCGGACAGGCCGGGCCGCTGGCTGGCCAGGCAGCGCATGACCTGAATTTCCTCGCCGAATCGGGCATGCTTTCGCTGTGCACGGACGCGGAGGGCAAGCCACCCCTGCCTCCCGCACTGATCGGCGATATCGGCGGCGGCACCTACCCCGCGGTGATGAACATCCTGCTGGCATTGCGCCAGCGCGAAGCCACCGGCGAAGGCTGCCACCTCGATGTAGCCATGGCAGACAACCTGTTCACCTTCAGCGCCTGGGCGCTGGGCAGAGGCTGGGCCAACGGCCGCTGGCCGCAGCCGGGCGGCGAGTACGTCACCGGCGGCACGCCGCGCTACCAGATCTACCGCACGCTGGACGGCGGTCACCTCGCCGCGGCACCGCTGGAGCAACGCTTCTGGGCCACTTTTCTCCAGGTACTCGGTGCGCCCGAACTACTGGACGACGGGGCCGACCCGGCCGAAACCACGCGGCGGGTGGCCGGCATCATCAGCCTGAAGACCCGGGCCGATTGGGAACGCAGGTTCACCGGCATCGATGCCTGCGTGTCCGTAGTACGCACGCTGCAGGAGGCGGTGGACCACCCGCACTTCCGCGCGCGCGGCCTCTTCACCAGGCAACTGGCCTGGGGCGGGACGACTATGCCGGCCCTGCACACGCCTGTTGCAGAGGGGCTGCGCGCGGCCGGCGACAAACAAGGCTACCCACCGCTGCACTCGCCGCAGGCACACCTAGAGCGCTGAATTGCGGCCCTCATCCTTCAGGTCGGCCAGGCGCTTGTACAGGTACGAGCGGGAGATGCCGAGTTCGTCGGCTACCCGCTTCTTGTTACCCTGGAACCGCGTCATGGCCTCGCGGATCAGAGTGCCCTCCAGGTCGCTGACGGCGGCCCGCACGGAGCCGCGGGGCGCCTCCGCCGCCTCGGTGGCGCGGGGCACCGGCATGTCCGGAGCGCGGGACGGCGCCAGGTCGAGCTGGAAATTCCCGACATCGATCACGTCGCCATCGGCAAAGATGGCTGCGCGCTCCACCGCATGAATCAGCTGCCGCACATTGCCGGGCCAAGCTTGGCGCTGCAGATAGTCTACGGCGGCGGGCTGCAGGCGCTTGGGCTTGAGGCCGTGCCGCGCGGCGAACTGCTGCAGGGAGTTATCCACGATGAGGGGAATGTCGTCCAGCCGCTCGCGCAGCGAGGGAATGCGCAGGGTGATCGCGCTGACCCGGTAGTACAGGTCGAGCCGGAAACTCCCGTCGGCGATCATGGCCTGGAAATCGCGGTTGCTGGCCGAGATCAGGCGGAAATTGGAACCCCGGCTGCGGTCACTGCCCACCCGCTCGAACATGCCGTCCTGCAGCACACGCAGCAGCTTGACCTGGATCTCCAGCGGCATGTCGCCCAGTTCGTCGAAGAAAAGACTGCTCTGGTCGGCCTGGTCGAACTTGCCCTTCCGACCCTTGCGCTCCGCGCCTGTGAAGGCACCAGGCTCGTAGCCGAACAGCTCGGTCTCCACCAGGGTGGGCGGCAATGCCGCCGCATTGACCAGCACCATGGACTTGTCGCGGCGCTGGCTCAGCAGATGAATGGCGTGGGCCACCAGTTCCTTGCCGGTTCCGCTCTCGCCCACCAGCAGCACCGGCACGTCGAGCGGGGCGATCTTGAGGATGTCCTCCTTCAGCCTCCGGATGCATCCGCTGTTACCGATGATGGCATCCAGGCCTGTGGCCTTGTTGCGCAGGCTGGACAGTTCCCGCCGGTAAAAATCGACCTCCGAACGCAGGCGGCCCAATTCGGCACTCAGCGCCTGCAATTGCTCCGGGCCGCTGAACATGATCTGGCCGATGGCGCCGACCACCGTGCCCTCGGTGTTGTGGACGGGCACCCGGCTGACGATGCGCGTCAGGCCACGCATCTCCTGTGCTTGCCCAATCTCGGCCTTGCCGGTCCGGGCGACCTCATGCAGGTGGGTGTTCTCGATCACCTCAGTCACCGGCCGCCCCACCCCTTCCCCCTCGGCCAGGCCGAAGAAGCGTTCATGTACCGGGCTGAGGTAGCGCACCGTGCCCTCGACATCCACCACCGTCAGCGCCTGATAGGGGTTGGTCAGCAGGTAGCGCAGGATGTCAGCCGCAAACGGCACCGTGGCCACGAACGAGAACAGCGGATCCTTGTGGGCACCGACGTCGGCAATGAACACCGCACCACCGCTGGTGGCAATGGCCACTACCGACAGATCAAGGCCGCCAGCCTTGAGCGCGATCATGCGCCGATCGCCCTTACCCGCATCTCGTCTCCAGCGCTGGATGACGGCACTGGCGATGCCGGGTACGGCAAACACACCGCTCGCATGCAGCAGCCTCCCTCCCTCGTCTACGAGCAGGAGGCTGTGCTGATCTTCGGCCGTAGTCATGGGTGTCCTGAAGGAATACATCGCGCAGTGTAGTCAGACTCCTGAACTATGTACTTAGTGAAAACACTTGCATTTGTAATAGGTCAGCTATTGGTCCAACCCTGTCTTTTAAGTCGTTTTAAAACAATGACTTGCGAGGCAGGTAGGCGGCGAATAGCCTTCTCAATTGCCCGGCATTCTTATTGCTAATTAAGGGCACACGGAGACGATATGACACCACTTGCTGACCTGCCGCGGCGACCGCTTGCGCACGCGTCCACTTTTCTCGAAGGCATCCGGGTTCTGGATCTGACTTCCTCCATTGCCGGCCCATACGGCACACAGTTACTAGGGGACCTGGGCGCGAGCGTCGTTAAGGTAGAGCGTGCCGGACTGGGGGATGACGCACGCTCCTGGGGGCCGCCTTTCCTCGATGGTGAATCGCTCTGGTACCTCAGCGTCAACCGCAACAAGCAGGGCATCGCCCTCGACTACGGTACCCAAGAGGGCGATGCCCTGTTGCGGCAGTTGGTGCGGGCGGCCGACGTAGTCGTGGTCAACTTGGTGAACCGGGTACAACGCAAGCTGCGGCTCGACTACGAAAGCCTGCGGATCCTGAGGCCGGACCTCATCCACGCCTCCGTCACGGGTTTTGGCCTGGAGGGCGAGCGGGCCGACCGTCCCTGCTACGACCTGATAGCCGAAGGTTATTCCGGTGTCATGGATCTCACCGGAGAAGCCGGTGGTCCGGCGCAAAAGGTGGGTACCCCGGCGGCAGACCTGCTGGCCGGGCAAGACCTGGCCCTGGCGGTGGTTGCGGCGGTGGCCCGGCGGCAGCGCACGGGCGAGGGCGCATGCATCGACATTGCGCTGGTCGAGAGCATGACGCGTTTCATGTCGCCGCGCATCGTGCCTTATCTCGGCTCCGGCGAGATCCCACACCGCTCCGGGGGCCGCGACAGCGTTATCGCCATCTACCAGAGCTTCGATACGGCCGACCACCCGCTGACGCTGGGCCTGGGCAACGACGGCATATGGGAACGCTTCTGGGCCGCGGCCGGCGACCTCGCTTTCGGCCGCGACGCACGATTCGCCACCAATGCCGGCCGCCGCGAGCACCGGCCGGAAATCGTCGCCCGGATCAGCATCCTGATGAAGTCCCGCACCCGCTCGGAGTGGCTGAAGACCCTGGCCGCCGCGCGTATCCCGGCGGGGCCTATCTATGACATCGCCCGGCTGGTCGCGGACCCGGAGTTGCAGGAACGCGGCATGTTCTACCAGGTGGACGGCCCGGTCGGCCCGGTGCCGCAGGTAGGGCTCGGCATCCGTTTCGACGGCAAGGCCCTCGAATGCCACCGGGCGCCGCCGCGCCTAGGTGAACACACCGAGGAAGTGCTGGCCAGCTGGCTCAGCCTGGAGCGGGACGACATGGACAGGCTGCGCATGGCGGGAGCCCTTTGATGCAACACCTGCTGACCCTGCACGCACCCCAGGCCGCGCGGGACTACTACCTCGCGGGAACTTGGCGCAACGAGACCATGTACGACGCCCTGCGCGCCCATGCCCGGCTGCGCGGCAATTGCCATGCCCTGCGAGACGGCCAGCGCCGGCTGACTTGGCGCCAGCTGCTCGTATGGGTGGACGCGATCGCCCACGACCTGCAGGTAGCCGGGCTGGTGGCCGGGGACCGCGTATCCGTCTGGTTGCCGAGTCGCGCCGAAGTGATGGCCATTTTCCTGGCCTGCTCCCGCAATGGCTACGTGTGCAGCCCCTCGCTGCACCAGAACTACACCGTGGCTGAGATCATGGCGCTGGTCGAGAGGGTCTCCAGCAAGGCCTTCTTCGCCCAGGCCGGGCATGGGGCGGACGCAGCACAGCACGACGTTTTTGAGGCCATCCGCGCCGTCGGCTCGCTGCGTCGTGTCTACCGGCTGGATGCGCAGGCGGAAGAGGCGCGTGTCTCTGGAACCTTCGCCATGCCGGACGCCGGTGGCCCGCAGACGCTCGACATGCCGAGCGCCAATGCGGACCAGATCGTCTACATCGCGTTCACCTCGGGCACCACCGGACCGCCCAAGGGCGTCATGCACAGCGACAACACGCTGATGGCCAACGGGCGGGCCATGGTGGCGGACTGGCACCAGGACGACAACACGGTGCTGCTGAGCCTGAGCCCGGCCAGCCACCACATCGCCACCGTTGCGCTGGAACAAGCGCTTGCGGCAGGTTGCGAACTGGTGCTTTTCCCGGCTGAGCGAGATGCCCTTGACTGGATCACCGAAACGGGCGCCACCTACGTCATGGGCGTGCCCACCCACGCGATGGATCTCCTGGCGTCGGCACGCCGGCGCGGGGCACGGCAACTGGGCGCGGTGCGGGTGTTCTACATGGCGGGCGCACCGATTCCCCGAGAGACCGCGGAGCAGTTCATCCGGTTCGGTGTCACGCCGCAGAACGTGTATGGCATGACGGAGAACGGCTCGCACCAGTACACCCTGCCGCATGACGCGGTGGAAACCATCACCGCCACCTGCGGCCGGGCCTGCAGCGGATACGAGGTACGGTTGTGGAACCCCGAACTGCCCGACGAGGAAGTGCTCCCCGGCAGCGTGGGCGAGATCGGCGGACGCGGCGCCCAGCTGATGCTCGGCTACTTCGGCAACCAAGCGACCACCGAGGCATCCTTCAATTCGAGCGGCTGGTTCCTGAGCGGTGACCTCGGCATGTTAGACAGCGGCGGCAACCTGCGCATCGTGGGCCGCAAGAAGGACCTGATCATCCGCGGCGGCCACAACATCCACCCGGCCCACATCGAAGACCTGGCGCACCGCCACCCACAGGTAGCCAAGGCGGCGGCGTTCGGCATCGCCGATAACCGGCTGGGCGAGAAGGTGTGCCTGGCTATCCTGGCAGACGGGGACGACGCACCGACCGGCGATGCCCTGCTGGAACACCTGCACGCACAGGGTTTGTCTAAGTTCGACATGCCCGAATACTTCATCGTGCTCGAGCGCTTTCCGCTGACACCGAGCGGGAAGATCCTCAAGCGCGAACTGGCCGCTCAAGCGCGCAACGGCCAGTTGGCACCCCAACCCGTCCGATGGACGAGCAAGCCCGCCGCACAGGAGCAATAAATCCATGGCACTGCAACTGACCCATGACGAAGAGTTCGCCGTCATCACCCTGAACCGGCCGGAAAGCCTCAACGCGCTGAACTTCGAGACGCTGGCAGAAATAGGCGCGGCCATCGACGCCGTCGCCGCCTCGCCCGCACGCGCGCTGATTTTCACCGGCACCGGCCCCAAGGCCTTCTGCGCTGGCGCGGACATCAAGGAATTGCAAGGCCGCGCCCTGCACGCCGAGCGGCGCGGGGCCGAATTCGGGCAGGCCGTGTTCGCCAGGCTCGACCGTCTGCCCATCATCTCCATTGCCCTGGTCAATGGCTATGCCTTCGGCGGCGGGCTGGAACTCGCCCTGGCCTGCACCTTCAGGCTGGCTGCTGGCAACGCTAAATTCGGCCTGCCCGAAGTCAAGCTGGGCCTCATTCCCGGCTACGGCGGCACGCAGCGCCTGCCGCGGCTGGTCGGTGAAAGCCGGGCGCTGGACATGGTGCTGTCCGGCCGCACCGTGGACGCTTCCGATGCACTGGCCATGGGCCTGGTCAACCGCTGCATTGCCGGCGCCGACCTAACCCATGCCAAGGCATTCGCGCGAGAATTTACCGGCCACGGGCTTGTCGCCCTGCAACTGGCCCGGGAGGCGGTGCAGCGCGCGCTGTCTACCTCCCTGCCGGACGGCTTGCGGATCGAGGCCGACCTGTCCACGCTGTCGTTCCGGACAGAGGATGCGCAAGAAGGCCTGCAGGCCTTCGTCGACAAGCGCAAGCCCGTCTTCAAGGACCGCTGAATGGACAACCGATGCATTGTGGTCACCGGTGCCAGCCGGGGTATAGGCGCAGCCATCGCCGCCGCGCTGGCCGGCGCCGGCTATACGGTCGGCTGCCTGTCGCGCACGGGGACGCTGCCGCAGGCCGGCATGGACGCGGCAGCGCTGGCGCGGTGCATAGGCATTGCCTGCGATGTGACAGATCCATCGGCCCTGCCCGATGCCTACGCGCTGCTCTCGGCCCAGGGACTGACGCTTGCCGGCGCCGTCAACAACGCCGGCATCCACCTTGAAGGCCGCTCTGCGGACCTTGCGTTGGCAGACTGGAACCGCGTGATGGAGATGAACAGTACTTCTGTCTTCCTGGGCTGCCAGGCCGCCTATCCGCATCTCCGCGCAGCGGGAGGTGGACTGATCGTGAACATCGGTTCGTTCTTCGATAAGTTGGGTGTCAAGCACAACACGGCCTACTGCGCATCCAAGGCGGCCGTCGGCGCCATCACACGTTGCCTAGCCGTGGAGTGGGCAGCAAAAGGCATCAGCGTGGTGGACGTGGCTCCCGGCTACATCGCCACCGACCTGAACCGCGAAGCCCTGACACAAGGGCCGCTGGCGGCCTACCTGCAGAAGCGTATTCCCCGTGGCACGCCCGGTACAGCCGGCGACGTGGCAAGGCTAGTCGGTGCCCTGTTCACGCTGGGCTGCGGGTTCATGACGGGCGACACGCTCTACCTGGACGGCGCCCAGGGCATCGCGCACTGAGACGGGATAGGCCATGAACATCTTCGAACGCCTCGACAGCCGCATCACGCTGGCCGAGGAGGAGCGCATGCTGCTCGACGCCGTGCGTGCGCTGGCGCGGGACAGGATACAACCGGCGGCCGAAGAGGTGGACCGTAGCGGCCTGTTTCCACGGGACAACATCGACTCCATCAACGCGCTGGGCCTGAACGCCATGTTCATCCCAGAGGCGTATGGCGGAACACCGCTCTCATATACCTGCTACCTGGCATGCGTGCGCGAGATATCCGCGGCTTGCGCCTCCACCGGCATCGTTTGGGCCACCAACTTCCACGCCATCAAGCCGCTCATCGAATTCGGAAACGACGAACAGAAGCAGCGCTTGCTTCCGCCGATTGCTGAAGGTGGCCTGGCCGCGCTGGCCATCACCGAGCCCTCCGCCGGGTCGGACGCCACCGGCATGAAGACCAGCTTCCGCGAAGAGGGCGACTGGATCCGCATCGACGGGGGTAAGTGCTTCATCACCAACGGGGACGTGGCCGAACAGTACGTGCTATTCGGCAAGTGGGCCGGCATCAACGACCCGAAGAAGGCCATCTCGGTCCTGGTGCTGGAGAAGGGTACGCCCGGGCTGCAGGTCGTCCGCACCGAGGACAAGATGGGCACACGCGGCTCTGGCACCGCGGTGCTCGCCTTCGACGGCTGCCGCGTGCCGCGCGCCAACCTGCTGGGCCAGCCCGGCCAGGGGCTGGACATCCTGCTGGCGTCGCTGAATCGGTCTCGGCCCAGCGTGGCCGCGCATGCGCTGGGCATTGCCCGCGCCGCCTTCGACGATGCTACGGCCTACATCAACGAGCGCCGGCAGTCCGGGCGCCGGATCCTTGAGTTCCAAGGCATCCAGTTCCTGCTGGCCGACCTCGCGTCCGAATTGGCGCTGTGCGAGTCCTGGATGTGGAACCTGGCGGCGCTGGTCGATGCCGGCGGCAGCGATTTCGGCGTCGAGGCATCCATCCTCAAGTACCGGGCCACCGACCTCGCAATGCGCATCACAACCGACGCCGTGCAGTTGCTCGGCGGCTACGGCTACTGCAAGGACTACCGGGTGGAGCGACTGATGCGCGACGCCAAGATCACCCAGATCTGGGAGGGCACCAACCAGGTCCACCGGCAACTCGTCGGCCGCAGTTTTCTCAGCAAATGAAAAGGTTTCAGTACATGACAGCCATTCAAACCGTTGGCGTCGCGGGCGCCGGCACCATGGGCACCGGCATCGCCATCGTGGCGGCACGTGCGGGTTTCCGAACCCTGGTGTTCGATCCGAAGCCCGGCGCCGCCGACATGGCACGGCAGCAAGCAGAGGCCTTTCTACAAAAGTCGGTGGCGCGCGGCAAGCTCACGCCGGAAGAACGGGCTGCCGTCCTCGGCAGGCTAGAACCTACCGCACGACTGGACGATCTGGCGCCTTGCGACCTCGTGATCGAGGCCATATTCGAAGACTTAGGCGCCAAGCACGCGCTGTTTTCCGGGCTGCACGGCGTTTGCGCACCCCATGCGCTCTTCGCTTCCAACACCTCAACCTTGTCCATCAGCGAAATCGCCGCCGGGTCGGGGCGGCCGGAAAACGTGGTGGGCATGCATTTCTGCCTGCCAGCGCAGTTGATGAAACTGGTCGAGATGTCCCCGGGTCTGCGCACCGACCCCGCCGCCTTCGACCGGGCCTGGGCTTTCTGCCAGGCCCTGGGGCAACGCCCGGTGCGCACGCAGGACGCGCCCGGTTTCATCCTGAACTACTTTCTGGTGCCCTTCAACAATGACGCCATTCGCCTCGTGGAGCAGGGAGTCGCTGCGCCCGCGGACATCGACCTTGCCATCAAGACCGGGCTGGGCTATGCCATGGGGCCGATGGAACTGCTGGACTTGGTGGGCCTGGACACCCAGAAACTGCTGTGCGAGGCGCTGCACGGTATCACCCATGAGGCGCGGGCGGCCTGCCCTCCCTTAGTGAAACGCATGATTGCCGCGGGGCACCTGGGCAAGAAATCCGGCCGCGGCTTCCACGCCTACGGCGATACCAAGACCTTCGGAGCATGAACATGGGTTACCGCATCATCCATGCTGGCGCGAGCCGCAGTTTTCCGGACACCGAGTCCCACGCGTTGCTGGCCAATGCCACGGGCGAGGGCAGCGGCCTCATACTCCTCGGCCGGGACGCTGGCGGCATGCTGGGTTACCAGAACCCCAGCGAACATGATTTCATCGCGCTGGAACTCGGCGACGAATGCCTGGGTGTACATGCTGGCGAGCATGCCGGCCGCGAAGGCTCCAACATCGTTGGCTTTGCGCGCTTCCGCCTGGGCACGGCGGTGCCCTCCAACCTGGTCGAAATGGTCCGTCAACCGGGCACGCAGGAAGCGGCCCTGCAGGCCGCCAGGGCGGTGTTCGAGGCCGCAGGGCTGAAGGTTGCCGTCTGTGGCGACTTTCCGGGCCGCATCGTCAACCGCCTGGTGCGGCCGTACTACAACGCCGCGCTGCGCAGGCTCGACGAAGGGCTCGCCAGCGCGGACGACATGGACACTACGCTGCGCCTGGGGCTAGGCTATCCAGAAGGCCCCATCGCGCTGCTGGAACGCTCGGGGCTGGCCCATCACCACGATGCCAGCATGGCGCTCTACCACGCGCTTGGCTCCGCGGACTACCTCCCCGCCAGGCGCGCGCAGATAGCCAAAGCGCGTCAGTTGGCCAAGAGGGCTGCATAGATGGCATGGAGGCAGTGGATGACTGTATTTCCCGAAGACACCAGTAGGTTCCGTTCTACCAGGAAGACAGAAAACAGGGCCTCCAGAATCCTCTCGAGGCGACAACACATTGGCACCGAATTTGCGCCATGGGACCGTTGTTCATACGGAGACCATCTTGAAGAAACTTTCCATTTCCCTGGTTGCGGTCCTTGCCATGGCATGGGTGCCCGGTGTCCACGCCGCACCGGACGAATCCACCACGTCTTTTCCCTCTAAGCCCGTGCGCTTCGTCATTCCCTTTGCGCCGGGAGGCGCCACGGACATCATCGGTCGCGTACTGGCAACCGCATTGACGAAGCAGACCGGCCAGAGCTTCTACGTGGAGAACCGTGCGGGGGCCAACGGCAACATTGCCAACGACTATGTCGCCAAGGCGGCGCCGGATGGCTACACACTGCTGTTCAACACCTCGTCCATCGTGCTGAGCCCGGCCCTCTACAAGAAGCTGAGCTACAACGTGAAGACCGATTTCGAGCCGGTGATGCTGACCTCGGTCGTGCCGCTGGTGCTGTCGGTGAACCCTTCGGTGCCCGCGCAAACCGCCGCGGAGTTTGTCGCCTATGCCAAGGCAAACCCCGGAAAGCTGTCCTTCAGCTCGGCCGGCAGCGGCAATGTCACGCACATGGGCGCCTACCTGTTCCTGCAGAAGATGGGCATAGACGCCACCCATGTGCCCTACAAGGGGAGCGGCCCGTCCGTGGTCGCCACCATGGCGGGCGAAGTCCAATTCAACACGGAGCCCCTGAACGTGGTGCTGCCGCTGGTCAAGGACAAGCGCCTGCGCGCCCTGGCGGTGACCACACTCAAGCGGGTGGATACGCTGCCCGACGTGCCGACGCTGGCCGAAGCGGTGGGACTGCCGGGCTTCGAAGCCGGTGCCTGGCAGGGCATTCTCGCGCCCGCCAAGACACCTCCCGCCATCGTCGCCCGAATCAATGCCGAAGTCGCCAAGGCCCTGGCCGAGCCCGCCGTGAAGGCCACGCTGGCCGAACAAGGGGCGCAAATTCTTGGCTCCACCCCAAAGGAATACGGTGCCTACCTGAAGGCCGAGTTGGAGCGCTGGAGTGGAGTCGTCAAGAGCAGCGGCGTGGTGCTCGACTGAAGATGTTTTCAACAAAAGGAGAGAAGGTATGAGCAGTGAACGTTTCAAGCAGGGCCTGGAAAAACGCCGGAGCGTGCTCGGTGACGCCTATGTCGACGGCGTGCTGGCGCGTGCTTCGAAATTTACTCAGCCCTTTCAGGAGTTGGTGACAGAATCGGTCTGGGGCCACATCTGGTCGCGCGGCACGCTGGATGACCGTACGCGCAACCTGATCAACGTCGCCCTCATGGTCGCCATGGACCGGCCCAACGAACTCAAGCTCTACATCAAGGCGCGCAAAGGTACCGGCGCGAGCCTGGAGGACATTGCGGAGGTCATTCTCCACACGACGGTGTACTGCGGCGTTCCGGCGGCGCTGGAAGCCTTCAAGGAGTTCGACCTGGTACTGGCCGAAGAGGCCGGCACCCCTTCCGCTTGACCGACGCACCCACCAAGAGAGGCAACACCATGAAGTTCCACCTGAGAAGAGCCGCCCTGCTCGCATCCCTCACATCCCTTCCCCTGCTGCATCTCGGACCGGCTCAAGCAGCCTACCCGGACAAGCCCATCCGTTTTGTCGTACCCTTCGTGGCCGGTAGCGTGACCGATCAGCTGGCGCGTGCGCTAGGGCAGTCGATCACGGAGGAAACCAAACAACCGGTGGTGGTTGACAACAAGCCGGGCGCCAACGCATTTCTGGCTGCGGTGGACGTGGCGCGCGCCCCCCCAGACGGCTATACCGTGCTCATTACCACTAACACCTCCCACGCTGCGAATGAGCACCTGTTCAAGAAGCTGCCCTACGATCCGGTGAAGGACTTCAGCCCGCTGACGGCCTTGGGCAAGGGAGGCCTGATCATGGTGGTTAACCCCGATTTCCCGGCGAGGACAGTCAAGGAATTCATCGCGGTGGCCAAGCAGAAGCCTGGCCAGATCTCGTTCGGCAGCGGTACCTCGTCGAGCCGACTCGCGTCGGAGATGTTCCAGAAGATGGCGGGCATCCAGATGGTGAACATTCCCTACAAAAGCAACCCTCCAGCTATCAATGACCTGGTCGGCGGGCAGTTCCAAATGATGATCACCGACAGCTCCACGGGGATCGCCCAGGTTAACGCCGGCAAGCTGCGCGCCCTGGCGGTGTCGAGCAAGACACGCAACGCGCTGCTGCCCGACGTGCCGACCATCGACGAAGCCGGCGTCAAGGGCTATGAGCTGACCTACTGGTTCGCCGCCTACGGTCCGGCCCACATGGATCCCGCCGTGCAGAACAAGCTGTCGCAACTGCTCGGCCGGGCTCAGCGCTCCGCCGTGGCGGCCCCGATCTACAAGGCCAGCGGCACCGAGGTCTACGTGACCACCCCCGCCGAGCTGGCGACCTTCCAGGCGGCCGAGTCGAAGAAATGGGCGCAGCTAATCAAGGACGCCCACATCGAGAAGGAGTGAGCGCCGTGCCGTCCAACCGCAACATCGTGCTGGAGCCGCGGACCTACCCGATCCGCGGCATCTTCCGCATCAGCCGCGGCGCCAAGACGCAGTCCGACGCCGTGGTGGTACGTATTACCGAGGACGGTGCCACGGGGCTCGGCGAGTGCATTCCCTACGCCCGCTACGGCGAAACCGTCGCCAGCGTACTGCAGCAGCTTGAATCGGTTTCCGGCCGGATCCGCGAAGGGCTGGATCTGGACGGCCTGCAGCAGGCCCTGCCGCCGGGCTCAGCCCGTAATGCACTGGACTGTGCGCTGTGGGACCTACGCAGCCGCCTGACAGGCCAAACGGTGGCCGACTACGCGGGCCTGCAGCAGCCGCTGGCGCCCGTGACCACCGCCTTTACCCTGAGCCTGGACACACCGGAGGCCATGGCCGCTGTCGCACGTGAGCGGGCGGACCTGCCCCTGCTGAAACTGAAGCTCGGCGGCGACGGGGACCTGGAACGCGTGCGTGCCGTCCGCGCGGCGGCACCGCGCGCGCGCCTGATGGCGGATGCCAACGAGTCGTGGTCGCCGCACCACCTCAGGCTGTTTCTGCCAGCCTTTGCCGAACTGGGTGTCGAGCTGCTGGAGCAGCCGCTCCCCGCGGGCCAGGACGATACCCTGCTGGACTATCAGAGCCCAGTGTCGCTGGCGGCGGACGAGTCGTGCCGGGACCTGCGGTCCCTGGCCGACATTCGCCGTAAGTACGCCATAGCCAACATCAAGCTCGACAAGACCGGCGGGCTGACCGAAGCCCTGGCGCTGGCCGACGCCGCAGAGCAGGCCGGCATGCGGGTGATGGTGGGCTGCATGGTGGCGTCGTCTCTCTCCATGGCACCCGGCCTGGTGCTAGCGCAGCGCGCCGACGTGGTCCACCTCGATGGCCCTATGCTGCTCGCTGCGGACTGCGAGCCCGGGCTGCGCTACCAGGGCGCCGTCGTGTCGCCCGACGCACGGGTCTGGTCGGTATAAGACACCGGCACCGCCCTACATCATGGGCGACGCCGCATCCGCCAGGTACAGGGCGTTGTCCTGGCTGAGCCACCGGTCTCTGCCGCCGGGTGCCGGCCACAGCTTGCCGGCGCTGGCCTCCTGGCGCACCTGTGCCCGGTGCTCCAGGCTTTCGTAACCCCAGATGTGGATGAGCGTATGCACATTGCCCGTGGCAGCGTGCAGCACGAACGGCCCCGGCGAAAGCGCTGCGCGCGCGGGGTGGTACTGCGCCCAGGTCGTGAGCAGTTCCTGCAGGGTGCCGGGCCTGAAGCGGTAGGTGCGGAATTCGTACAGGGGGCCGTAGATGCCCGGCTCGGGGTCCGGTACGAACGGGGCGAGCTGGTACAGGTTGACTACGACTTCCGCCACCGATGCAGGCGGGCTTTGCAGCCAGGTGCCGAACGTGTCATCCGCGGCCGGCAGAGGGGGAGCGGGCGCACGCCGGATGAGCACCACGTCATTGACCCTGCCGAATTCGGACGCAAAGATGCCGAGTAGACCCGGGATGGTTTCGGCCACGCCGCGCAAGTCGGCCAGCATCTGCGCCTGCCGGGTGGGTGCCGCGGTGAGCATGATCAATTCGTAGGAACGGGATACCACGGGTGTCATTTTCTTGTCTACGGTTGATTCTTGACGGATGTGAGCGCACTGTACGGGCTTCAGCGCCGCGACTTCTTTGGAACCACCGGCAGCATCGCGATGTCGCGCCAGCCGATGGGTGCGGAGGCGACTTGTGCAGCCTCCGCCGGCGACAGGCCGCTTTTCCAGTTGCTGCCCAGGAAACGCTTGCCGGTGACGCCATCGCCATCGCGCGAGAGCAGGTACTCGATCGGGGCCAGCATGATCTGGGGCTGGATCAGTTCATCGCGGGCAAAAGGCGCTGCCGACGGAATCATCCGCGTGTTCACCACGCCGCCGGGCACGACCACATTTACGGTGACGCCGGTGCCCTCCAGGTCGCCGGCCATGACTGCGCTGAGCGCCTCCGCGGCGGCCTTGCTGGGCCCGTAGGGCGTGTAGCCCGCGCGGAGCATGGTGCCAAGGCTGGTGGTCACGTTGATGATGCGGCCCCAGCCACGTTCGACCATGGCGGGGGCCACGGCCCGGCTGAGCAGGAATACCGCGCTGGCATTGACGGCCACCGCGCGTTGCCACTGTTCCTCGGAGACCTCGTAGAACCGGGGTGGATGCTCGTGGTAATCGGGCTTGACTTGGATCTGCCCGACCCCCGCGTTGTTGACCAGGATGTCGACCTGGCCGAAGCACCGCAGCACCTCCGGCACGACGGATGCCGCATCAGGCGCCGAAAGATCTGCGGTGAAGGTCTCGAGTACCAGCGCCCCGTCGTGCAGCCCGTGTGCCTCGCTGTGCAGTGCATCCAGCGCTTGCCCATCCCGGTCCACGGCCGCAACACGTATGCCCTGCGCGGCGAGGGCCAGGGAGATGGTTTTGCCGATGCCGTTGGCGGCCCCCGTGACCAGTGCGACCCGCGCCGATGACTTCTCCATTGCCTTGCCCCTGTGTTGGATGACACCACGCTCGCGCAAGACCTGTGCCCCGCACAAGCGCCTTCGGGGCCGCAAGCCAAGTCTTTGATCTGAGGCGGTATGGCCGTAGTGGCTGCCTCCAGGGTGCTTTCCGCGCGGACGCATGTCGTCCGCAAGAACACAGTCCACGACCGCCTGCCTGCATGCATGGCCTGTTGCTTCGCTGGCAGCAGCAGGCTCGGCACTTGCAAGCAAGACGTGATACACACAACATGGAGAACCGCGGGGCATGGAGCAGACTTCTCACCACAAGGTGGCCATCATCGGAGCAGGCAGCATCGGCGTCGCGTTCGCGCTGGTATTCGCCCGGGCCGGCTGGCAGGTACGCCTGCAGGATCCGGACGCTCTGCGCCGCGCGGCAGCGCCGGGAGAGTTACTGGGCCGGCTGCACATGCTCCAGTCCTTCGACCTGCTGGCCGAAGTCCCTTCGGTGATCACCGCGCGGGTCACTGCGGTCTCGACCTTGGACGCGGCGGTGGCCAACGCCACGCTGGTGTTCGAATGCGCCCCGGAGCAGGTAGAAATCAAGCGGCAACTGTTCCAGCAACTGGATCGCGCGGCGCCCACCGAAGCCATTCTTTGCAGCGCATCGTCCGCGCTGACCGCCTCGTCGTTCTGCGGCGATCTGCCGGGTCGGGGCCGCTGCCTGGTGGCACATCCCGGCAACCCGCCCTATCTCATTCCCGTCATCGAACTGGTTCCCGCGCCTTTCACCGCTCCCGGCGTGGTGGACCGGTGCCGGACGCTGCTGGCGGAGGCAGGCATGCGCCCGGTCACTGTGCGCCGAGAGATCGAGGGTTTTATCTTCAACCGCCTGCAGGGCGCCGTGCTGCGCGAGGCTTATTGCCTGGTGCGCGACGGAATCGCCAGCGTGGAAGACATAGACACTGTCATGCGGGATGGGCTTGGGCTGCGCTGGTCAGTCATGGGGCCGTTCGAGACGGTCGATCTCAACACACGCGGCGGCATAAGCTCTCACGCGGAGAAGATGGGGCCTGCCTACACCCGCATGGGCGCGCAGCGGGGCCAGGACGACCCCTGGACACCGGCGCTGGTGGCACAGGTGGCCGCCGAGCGCAGGGCGTTGCTGCCGCTGGAAGACTGGGCCCGGCGCGTCGAATGGCGAGACGCCCGGCTGATGACACTGGCGCGCTTGCAAAGACAACTGGCGCAAGCGGCGGAATGAGACGGTTCACCGGCCGTTCATAAGCGAATCGCAGCCATGTATCAGGCATATTTACCGATCCGGTGCCACAGTCGCAGATGCGCCATTGCGACTAACACACGGCCTCACCATGATACGAGAATCTGAATTTCTGCATGCCCAGCGCACACCCGCACCACTGCGCGCGGCCGCCACGGTACTGCTGCTGCGCGACACGCCCGACGGCCTGGCCGTGCTGATGACAAGACGCTCCCACCAGGCCAGCTTTGCCCCGGGGGCCTACGTCTTCCCGGGCGGCAAGGTCGACGCCGCGGACACCGCGGCCATCGGCATCGCGGCTCGGCGGCCCGGGCAGAGCGAAACCCAACTCACGCAGTCCATTGCGGCGGTACGCGAATGCTTCGAGGAACTCGGCATCCTGCTGGCACGGTATGCGGACGGGCGGCATATCGACGCCGCCACCGTTCCGGAGCTGGACCGGCACAACCCGCTGTTCGACCAATGCCGCAGCCGGGGGCTGACGCTGGCGGCCGACGGCGTCTTCACCTTTGCCCACTGGACTACCGACCGCGACCTGCCACGGCGGTTCGACGTGCCCTTCCTGGTCGCGCGTGCACCGCAGGGCCAGGAGGCGGAGGCCGACAACGCCGAGCAGTTCGAGCCGGTGTGGATACGGCCTGCGGACGCGCTGCAGCGCCACGCCCAAGGCAGCTTCAAGATGATCTTCCCCACGGTACGCACCCTGGAGCGGTTGGCCGGTTTCGCATCGGCGGACGATGTGTTCGCCGCCTGTCTCGGCGAAGACGGCACCGAACGCCCGCTGTGGAGCAGTTGTCCGCGTGCGGGGCTGCGCGCAGGCGTGGTGGAGCGCTTCATGGAGCATGAGGCGCCGTTCGGCGAACTGGCCATGGTGTGCCCCGACGGCCAGCCGGTGCATGCACTCGACTGGGGACATGACCGGGTGGTGCCCTTGTCCCGCGGCATCGCGCGCCTGACCGCACCCAATCCCGGCCCGAAGACCGGGCCGGGCACCAATACCTACCTGGTGGGCAATGCCGCCACCGGGTTCGTGGTGATCGATCCGGGGCCGGACGATCCCGCCCATGTGCAGCGCCTGGTGGAAGCCACGGGGGGCGACGTGCGCGCCATCGTCTGCACGCATTCCCACCCCGACCATGCGCCCGCGGCCCGGCCCTTGCAGCGGCTGTGCACGGAAAGAGGGCTCCAGCCTCCGCCGATCCTGGGCCTGCCGTTTGCGGGCACGGCCCAGCCCTCCGCAGTGTTCATGCCGGACCGCGCACTGCGCGACGGGGAGCACATCACCCTCGGCGTCGGCGAACATGGCTATGCCCTGGAGGTGGTCTTCACCCCCGGGCACGCCGCCAACCACCTGTGCCTGGTGCTGGCGGCAGACCGCGTGCTGTTCAGCGGTGACCACATCCTCAACGGCAGCACCACGGTGGTGGTGCCGCCCGATGGCAACATGGATGCCTACATGCATTCGCTGGACGTGCTGGAGTCCGTGAGCCGGCGGCTGGGGCTCGCGTTCATTCTCCCCGCCCATGGCCATGTGCTGTGGGACCCGCCCGGCAGCATCCAGCGCCTGCGGCTGCACCGCCTGGCCCGCGAGGCGCGTGTGGCCGCGGCGATGAAGGAATTGCCGCAGGGCGACCTGGACGACTGGGTTCGGCTGGCCTATGCGGACGTGTCGCCCGCGCTGTGGCCGTTGGCCAGGATGTCCCTGCTGGCCCATGTGGAGCGGCTGCGCGGCACCCACCACAGCCCCGCGCGGGAAGGCGCCGTCCCGGCATAGCCGCGCGGCCCCGTGGCCTGCGCCTCAGGGACCGGGCGCCGTGGAGGCCAGGCGCGCCACCACCATGTCCACCAGCGCCCGCAGCCGGGCCAGCCGCCGCATGTCGCGGTGGAAGCCCAGCCACACATCGCGTCCGGGCGGCGGCCCGCCCAGATCGACGGCACGCAGGCCCGGCGTGGCGTCGCCCAGGGGCGCCGGCAGCACGGCCAGCCCGGCGCCCGCCGCACACAGGCGCGCCTGCGCTTCGCGGCTGTTGCTACCGAAGGCGATGCGTGCCCGGGGTAGACGCTGGCGCAGCCAGACTGCGTCCGGCAGGTCGCGGAAAGCCTCGTCCATCGTGACCAGGGCATGGCCTTCACCCTGCTCGCCAGGGGCCGGTGCCGCCATGCCGGCGGCGGCGTAGACGCGGTAGCCGATGTGCATGCATTTGCGCTGCACGACCTCAGCCTCGTCGAACGGGCGGATGCGGAACACCAGGTCGGCCTCGCGGCGTGCCAGGTTGAAGAGGCGCGCGTCCGTCACCAGTTCGATGCTCACGCCGCGGTGCAGTTGGACGAATTCGGCAAACAGCGGCGCCAGGATGTACACACCGAACCAGTCCGACGAGGACACACGCAGCGCGCCCGCGAGTTGCGGCCCCTGCCCGGCCAGTTGCCGCTCGAAGGCCAGGGCTTCTTCCTCCATGCGTTCGGCATGGGCGAGAACCGCCGAGCCTTCCGCGGTCAGAACAAAACCTTCGCTGCCACGCTGAAACAGGGCGTGGCCCACGACCCCTTCCAGCGCCCGCAGCCGGCGCCCCATGGTCGGCTGCGACTGGCCGGTCAGGCGCGCAGCTCCACCCAGCGAGCCGGCACGTGTGACCGCCAGGAAGACCTTGACGTCACCCCATTCCATGGAGCTCATTCATTTTTGAATGCAGTTTGTGCATTTATGTGAATTTACATGCAAAAACGGAAACAGAACAATCGCTTCACCCCATCTTTTTATCTGGAGCGAACATGTCTACCCTTCTTACCTCGAACCCCCTCGACACGGCGACCCCCCAGGCCGCGACCATGCGCACCATGCTGGCAGTGAAGATCGCCGGCCCCCTGGAAGCCACCCAATGGCCCCGGCCGGTGCCGGGCAAGGGCCAGGTACTGTTGCGTATCCACGCCAGCGGCCTGAATCCGCTGGATACCAAGATCCATGCGGGCGAGGCGGCCCATGCGCGCCACCCCCTGCCCGCGGTGCTGGGCCTGGACCTGGCCGGCACGGTCCTGGCCATTGGCGCCGGTGCGGACAGGTTCCGGCCCGGCGACCAGGTCTACGGCCTGCCCGGCGGCGTCGGCGGGTTGCAGGGCTCCCTGGCGGAGTACGCTGCGGTGGATGCCGACCTGCTGGCGCACAAGCCCATGAACCTGCCCATGCGGGAGGCGGCTGCGCTGCCGCTGATAGTCATCACCGCGTGGGAAGGCCTGGTGGACCGGGCCAGGGTGAAGCCGGGCGACACGGTGCTGGTGCACGGCGGTGCCGGCGGCGTAGGGCATGTGGCAGTGCAGATCGCCGTTGCGCTCGGCGCGCAGGTGTACGCCACGGGCACTGCAGCCCAGGCCGGCATCATCCGCTCCTACGGCGCCACGGCCATCGACTACACGGCCGAGACGGTGGAACAGTACGTGGCCCGGTGCACCGGCGGCGAGGGTTTCGACGTGGTCTACGACACGGTGGGCGGCCCGGTGCTGGACAACTCCTTCAAGGCGGCCCGCATGTACGGCGGCCACGTAGTGAGCTGCCTCGGCTGGGGCACCCACGCGCTGGCGCCCCTGTCCTTCCGCGCAGCGACCTACTCGGGTGTGTTCTCGCTGATTCCCATGCTGACCGGGCAGGGCCGACGGCAGCACGGGGACATCCTCCGCGAAGTGACCCGGCTGGTGGAAGCCGGCAAGCTGCTGCCGCGGGTGACACCGGAGCGTTTCGGCCTGGACCATGCGGGGGATGCCCTGGCGCTGGTCGCCACGGGCCGGGCGACCGGCAAGGTCGTGGTGGATATTGCCACCCCGGCCTGAGCTTGCGCCAACCGCCCGTTGCCTACTCGGGTTCTATGCCCAGCTGGTGCGTCTTGGCGCGCCAGCCCGCGATCTCCGCCTCGACGAACTCGCCGAATTCCCGGCTGCCCAGCGGGGCCGGCTGGTCGCCCATGTCGCGCAGCCGCCTGCCGACCTCGGGGTCCGCCGTCGCACGCAGGAATTCCGCCGAGAGCCGCTGGACAATGGGCTGCGGCACACCGGCAGGCAGAAAGACACCGGCCCAGGAGAGCACACCGAAGCCCGGGACCGACTCGGCAATCGTCGGGATATCCGGCGTAAAGCTGGCGCGTGCGTTGGACATGGTTCCGATCAGCTTTAGCTTGCCCGCCTTGACGTGGGGTGCCACCGCGGCCAGGTCCACGAACCCGAAGTCGACCACGCCGCCCAGGAGATCGACCAGCGCCTGCGGGTTGGTCTTGTAGGGCACACCCAGAATGTTGCCGCCGGCATAGCGCAGCGATTCCCCGGCCAGGCGCGAGGAACTGTTCGGCCAGGCAAAGGTCGTCGGCTTGCCGGGATCGGTCTTCGAAAGCGCGATCAGCTCCGCCGCATTGCGCGCCTTGCTGTCGGCACGCACCGTCAGGTATAGCGGCAGCATGTACAGCCTGGCGACGGGTGCGAAGTCGCGCACCGGGTCATAACTCAGCTTCTTGAACAGGCTGGAGTTTGCACCGTGGGTGGTGTTGGAGGTCACGAAGATCGTGGTGCCGTCCGGTGCGGCTTTCGCCACGAGCTCCGCCGCGATGATGCCGGAAGCCCCAGGGCGGTTGTCGATGACCACCGCCGTGTTCAGCACCCGCGCCAACCGGTCGCCGTACAGCCGGGCGGCCCCGTCCGTGGCGCTGCCAGCCGAAAACGGCACGATGATCCGCAGCGGCTTGCCGGCGGGCCATTCGGGCGCGGGCTGCGCCGCGGTCTTGCTGGCGAGGGCCAGGGCGAACGCCCCGCCGGTAACTTGTCGTCTGGTGAGGTCCATGGGTCTTTGCACCTTGGTGAAGGCTGTTGCGGATGGTTCAGGGGGATAGGGAAAGGGGCTGGCGACCCTGCGCAGAGAGCCTGAGCGACCACAGCGCCAGCAAGGCAAAAGCGGCACCGGCCAGCGGCAACTGCGCGGCCAAGCCACTGGCGAGGAGCAGCCCGCCCAGCACGCCGCCGGACGCGATGCCGAGGTAAACACAAGTCGAATTGAGCGACAGGGTCACGGCGCGCCAATGCGGCACCAGGCCCACGATGCGCCGCTGCTGCGCGGCCTGGATGGAATACCCCGCCAGCCCCCACACCGCCATCAGCGGCAGGACCACGCCCGGCATGCCAGGCGCCAGGTACAGACAGAACAGTGCTCCTGCCAGCAGGGCCAGGCTGGCGAGGATGGTGCTGTCTGTATCGAAGCGGTCGGCCGCATGGCTGCCCACGATGTTTCCCGTGAACCCGCCGATGCCAAAGACCAGCAGCGCCAGCGAGTTGAAGCCAGGCGAAACGATGCCCAACGCCGATGCCGCCCACTGCGACAAGTAGGTGTAGAACACGTACTGGGCCGCGGTCTGGAACAGCGTGACGCCCAGGGCCGCGCGCATACGCGCATGCCGCACCACCACCAGGAGGCCGAGGCCGGGCTCACCCGCCGCCACCTGCTGCGGCGGCGTGCAACGGTGCAGGATGATCGCCAACCCGATGGCCAGCACGCACAGCGCCCCGTACCCCGCGCGCCATGACAGGCTGGCGGCCAGCCAGGCGGTCAGCGGTATGCCGACGAGCATGGCAATGCTCAAGCCTGAATAGACCAGCCCCATGGCCCGTCCGCGCAGCGCCTCCGGCACCATCCAGGTCGCGAGGATGGCCGCGCTGGGCGTGAACAGCGACGCCCCGATAGCCATGACAACCCGGCCGCCCAGCAACAGCGGGAAACTGGAGGCCGTCATGCAGATGGCGCAGCCGGCGGCGAATCCGGCCAGGCCCAGCGCCATGGCCGCGCGGCGGTCGACACGCGCGCCGAAACGTCCCATTAGGGCGGCACTCACCGCGTAGGTCAGCGCGAACGTGGTGGCCATCTGCCCGGCCGCGGCAGGCGTGACGCCGAGGTCCCGCACGATGAATGGCATCAGGCCAGCCACGAATAGCGCACCCGTGCAGACGGTGAAGTTGCCGGCGGCATAACCGGCCATGAGCCGCCAGACATCGACCTTTGGACGCATGTCAGGCGTCCCGGCCGGCCGGCACAGCCAGCGGATCGGACGGCAACAGGTCATAGCGCACGAAGTCGCGGAAATCCTGGGCCGTGTCGATATCGAATGCCATGCTGTCCAGCACCGGCAAACGCGGCGCAATGCCGAGCGCCCTAGCCTGGTCCAGGTGGCGGGCAAAGCTGTCCGGTCCCAGCTTCGAGCGGAACGGAGAATCCACCGGGATCACCATGCCATTGGTTCCGCCGCGGCTCCGGTCGGGCACCAGCGTCAGCTCTCCGGGCCGGCCCGCGAGCAGGTCAACCAGATCGGCAGGCGTCAGCCGCGGAAGATCTATCGGAACGTAGGCAAAACTTTCGAACCCGCGATCCACCGCCACGGCGCGCATCCGGTCGGCCACCCGGTTGAGGTCGTCGCAGGTAGCGTCCCACACACCGTCCGCACCGAGTTCCTCGGCCCATGCGAGCACCTGCGTGTCCGGTGATATGACCGCCAACGCGCCCGGCGGCTGGACCCGCACAGCCGTCCGCAGTGTGCGGACGTACAGCGCCGCGGCAAGGGCGGAGCGGTCCTCCACCCTCAGCAACCCGGCCAGGCGGCTCTTGCTGGCCGGCATCGCCTTGCAGGGGATGAACAGCAGGGTGCGGGCCGGGTTCATGCGTCCTCCGCCAGCAACGCATCGATGTGCCGAGCAAGCCGAAGCTGCGACGGCATATCGGAGATATGCAGTGGGGCGGCCACGGCGCGCATGCCGAGCGCTTCGATGGCGCCGGCATACGCCACATCGGCCTCGTCGATCAGGAACACATCGGCCAGCCCCTGGTAGTGCCGTGCGATGGCTACCGGCGATACCTCGTCGCCACGGTCGGCCAGCATCTTGCCGAGCGGCCCCTTGACCGCCGCGCCGCCGATGATCGGGCTGACCGCCAGCACGGGCCGCACGGCCCGCCGGATGGCCTCGCGCATGCCGGGGACGGCCAGCAAAGGGTCGATGCTCAGGAACGGATTCGAGGGCGCCAAAACGACGGTGTAACCGTTCCCGCTCTCGAATACCTCGCGCACCGGCGGCGACAGGCAGGCGGCCGCGGCCCCCTCGAAGGCAATGGCCTGCACCACCGGCTCCGCATGGTGGCCGACGAACCACTCCTGGAATGCCATGTCGCCATCCCGACAACGGATGCGTGTCGCAATCGGGTCGTCCGACACCGGCACGATCCGGTGGCCGCACTCGACCCGGTCGAGCAGTTCGCGCGTGGCCAGGGACAGCGGCGCGCCTGCAGCCAACGACGCCGTGCGCAGCAGGTGCCAGGCGATATCCTTGTCGCCCAGCGCAAACCAGGTGGGGCCGCCCAGCGATGCCAGTGCCTGGTTCACACACCAGGTTTCCCCCCCACGGCCCCACCCACGCTCGGCATCGCCCAGGCCCGACAGGGTATAGGCCACGCTGTCCAGGTCCGGGCAGATGCGCAGCCCCACGTGGGTGAAGTCGTCCCCGATATTGACCACATAGAGCATGCGGCCCTCTTCACCCATCTGCGCGAAACCATTCGCCATGCGGGCGCCGCCCACACCGCCGCAGAGCACCATGGTGGGCATGCGGCTCATCGGAAAAGGTCCATCGCGCGGTTGCGCTGCAGGTCCGCAGCCGATCCGGATGCGTCCGGCCACTGCAGGCCACGTACCAGGACCATGGGGATACCCTCGCCAGCCTGCCCCATTACCAGGGACGCCGCAGCAGCCACCTCGTCGGCAAAGCCGACCTGGGTGGTCAACAGGGGCCGGCCGTGGCGGTCCGGCTGGCCGCGCAGGTCCATCAGTGCGGGCATACCGCTGGCGCCGATGGCCGTGCCCACCGTTCCATTGCGCCAGGCACGCCCGATGCTGTCGATGAGCACCACGCCCAGTTCCACCCCGGTGGCCCGGGCGATGCCGCCGCGGATGGCGGCGGCGGAGTGGTCAGGGTCCTCAGGCAGCAGCAGCACCTGTTCTCCAGCGTCCGCGCCCGGCACGTTCGACGCATCGATGCCGGCATTGGCCAGCACCAGCCCGCGCCGGTCCTCGACGATCAGGGTGTCGGGCCGGGTGCGCAGCACCTGGGCGGTTTCCGAGAGAATGAGCGCCACCAGCCGCGGGTCCTTGCGGACCTCACCGGCGAGTTCGTGGGCGCGCTCGTCAACCGCCGTATCGGCCAGGCTTCGCAGGCGGCCTTCCGCCTTGGAGACTATCTTCTGCGTCACGACAAGGATGTCCCGCACCAGTGGCTGCAGCCCTGCCGCAGCCAGGGCCAGCACTGCCAGCGCGGCAATGTCGTCACCCTCGGCGACCTCTGGAACGCCCGGCAATCCGAAGAGTTCGACGCGCTGGCATACCGCCGAGACCGTGGCATGCCCTTCTGTCACGCCGATGACCCCCCGGGCAGACCAGTGATGCGGATCCCGGCGCCGGGCACCTTGTACTTCTGGTTGATCCAGATCAGCACGGAGGTGAGCGCCTCGGCTGCTGCGGAATTGGCGAGCGGCCCGGCGTCTATGCCCCGCAGTCCGGCGTCGTCCGCGAGGCTGCACACCAGCGCACGCGCCTCCTTGTCGTCGGCCGTAACGAGCACATCGCATGTGGCCTGGTGGTGGAGATCCTTGAGGTGGTGCGCACCGACGTTCTGGAATGCCGACACTACCCGCACCGCGTCGCCCAGGAGGCGCTGCACCTCCACCACGCAGGAGCCGCCGGCAGGCAACTGCACACGCGATACCTTCGGCGGGACCAGCGGCACGGTGACGTCCACCAGTATCTTGCCGGTCAGCAACTGCGCAAGGCCTTCGACCGTGCTGCGCTGCACCGCGAAGGGTACCGTGAGCACGACGACATCGGCGTCCCGCACTGCCGCTTCGTTGGAATCGCCACGGACCTGTCCGCTGCCCAGCAGGGCGTTGAGCTCACCGGCCACGGACTGTGCGCGGGTGGGATCGCGCGACCCGAGCGTGACCGCATGGCCCGCGCCCGCCCAGCGCAGCGCCAAGCCGCTGCCCTCTGCGCCGGTGCCCCCGATGACGGCTATCTTCATGGAAACGGGTGTCATGTTGCAGCCTGTGTGAAAGAGGAGGGAGACACGCTGGACACCAGCGGAAAGGACCGGTAGCGGCCCTTGCGCACCGACGTCAGTTCGACCGGCGCGGCCGGCGCCGCGGTACGCGCACGCTGCACCTGGGCCAAGTCGGCATCGCCGTAGAGGGTGGTGCGCGCTCGCGGTGTCCTGCCGGCGGACCGGATCAGCGCCTCGAGCGCATCCGGCCCCATTTCCTGGCCATGGCGGGTCCCGGCTGCGCGCGAGATGCTTTCGTTGGTGAGCGTGCCGCCGATGTCGTCAGCGCCGGCCCCGAGGGCGCGGACTGCGCCCTCGGGCCCCATCTTGACCCACGAGGTCTGGATGTGGTCGATGACGCCATGGAAAACAATCCGCGCCACGGCGTGCATCAGGATAGCCTCGCGGAACGTGGGGCCCGGCCGGGCCTCACCCTTGCGGTACATCGGCGCCTCAGTGTGCACAAAGGGCAGCGGCACGAATTCCGTGAAACCGCCGGTTTCCACCTGCAGCGCGCGGATGCGCAGCAGGTGCTCGGCCCAGTGCTCCACGCGGTCGACGTGGCCGAACATGATGGTGGCGGTCGAGCGCAGTCCTGCGCCGTGGGCGTCGCGCATGACGCCGATCCATTCGTCCGCGCTGAGCTTGTCGGGGCAGATGACGCGCCGCACCTCGTCCGAGAGGATTTCCGCCGCGGTGCCCGGCAACGTCGACAACCCGGCCCGCTTCAGTTGCGCCAGGTACACCGGAACCGACAGACCCAGCGTGCGGGCTCCCTGCAGGATCTCCAGCGGCGAGAACGCATGCACATGCATGCGCGGCTCTGCCTGCCTGACCAGACGCACGATCTCCAAGTACTTGTGCCCGGAGTAGTCGGGGTGGATGCCCCCCTGCAGGCACACCTCGCCGGCGCCACGGTCCCAGGCTTCCCGCACCCGCCGCGTGAGTTCCCCATCGGAGATGTCGTAGGGTGTTTCCCGCGCGCCTTTGGCCGACGTGGATTTGGAGAAGGCACAGAAGGTGCACCTGTAGGTGCAGAGGTTGGTGTAGTTGATGTTGCGGTTGACCACATAGCTGACGCTGTCTCCGCAGCTGGCGCGGCGCAGCGCATCCGCCCGCGCCAGCACGGCGGCCTCTTCGGCGCCCCGGGCACGGAACAGGGCGCCGACTTCCTCCATCGAAGGCCCTCCCGGCTTTTCGCCACTGCGCAGCGCCGCCCGGATGCCATCCGTACGGAACACCGCCGGTGCCGGCAGGTCGCGCCGCGGCGGCACGGCGCATAGCCCTCCCGGATACCATGCGTCCTCGCGCGCAAAACCTTCAGCATCGCTCCACCGCAGCAGCGGCGTCCGCAGGGCATCGTCCACCCACCGGTCCGGCTCGCGCACCATGTGCGGGTAAAGCGCCAGCCGCTGCTGCAGGGTAAAGCCGGCCGCGGCCGACTGCCGCTCCAGTGCCTCCAGGTGCGGCCAGGGTGCCTCGGGATTCACATGGTCCGGGGTCACTGGCGAGATGCCGCCCCAGTCGTTGATGCCCGCCGCCAACAGCCCCCGGTAGGCGGTGGGTGTCAGGTTGGGCGGCGCCTGGAGGGCGACGTCGCCGGGCAGCACCAGCCTGGCGATGGCGATCGCACGCAGATGCTCGGCATGACCCAGCGGCGGCGTGGCGGCGGCCCGCGTGCCGGCCTTCGGCAGGAAGTTCTGCACGATCACTTCCTGTAGGTGACCATGCCGGCGGTGCAACTCCGCCAGCGCGGCAAGACCATCGAGCGTCTCTTCCGCGGTCTCGCCGATGCCCAGCAGCAGCCCGGAGGTAAAGGGAATCTGCAACTCTCCCGCCGCGGCGATCATGGCCAGGCGCCGCGCGGGCTCCTTGTCGGGAGAGCCGTGGTGGACCTGCCCCTTCTCCAGCAGCCGCTGGCTGATGCTTTCCAGCATCAGCCCCTGCGACACGCTGACGCCGCGCAGCCGCGCAAGTTCCGCGCGTGTCATCACGCCAGCGTTCACATGGGGCAGCATGCCGGTCTCGGCCAGCACGGCTTCGCAGGCAGCCGCCAGATAGTCGACTGTGGATGCGTAACCCATGGCCTGCAAGGCTTCGAGCGCCACCGCATAACGCAGTTCGGGTTTGTCGCCGAGGGTGAACAGGACCTCCTTGCACCCCTCACGCTGGCCGCGCCGCGCAATGTCCAGCACCTGCTCCAGGCTCAGGAACGGTGCCGCCAGTTCCCGCGGCCGCTTGGCGAAGGTGCAGTAACCGCACACGTCCCGGCATAGCTGCGTCAGCGGCACGAACACCTTGCGTGAATAGGTGACGACGTTGCCGTAGCTGCGGTCACGCACGGCCGCGGCGGCGGCCGTCAGTTCCGCCAGCGGCGCTTGCAGGAGCCAGTGCCGGAACTCCGGCACCAGGGGTGTGGGTGGATGCGGATGCACGGAACGCTCACTGCCCTTGCGGGCGGAAAGTCTGCTCACCTTCGTTGACGAAGGGCAGCACTTCGTTCACCAGCCGGTCGAACTGGGCGTTTTCCCCGTTCGCGGTAGAAATGCGCAGGGATATGCGCTTGGCTCCGCATCCGCGGAAGGCACGCAGCCCTTCGATGCACTGCTGGGGCGAGCCGTAGGTCAACCAGGTATCGAGCCGCTCCTTGGTGTAGTTGGCGGAGTAGTACTTGTCGAGGAAGCCTTTGGCTTCATGCAGCGCCCGGTCGCGGTCTTCGTCGATGTGGATATGGTGGTAGATGCAGTTGTCGAAATGGTCGACCTCCCGGCCCACCGCCCTGGCCGCACCGAGGATGGTGTTCCAGGATTGGTAGATGGCCTCGGGCGCGGCGCTGTGGGTCATCCACCCGTCTGCCAACCGCCCGCACTGCTTGAGCGCATAGTCGGAGCCGCCGGAGGCCAGGTCGGCCGTGCCGCTTGACAGGCGCGTCGCGTTGCTGGCGGTCCAGATGGGCGTACGGGAATTGAAGGGCTTGGGCTCCAGCACAAGATCCTCGAACTGGTAGAAGGCGCCCTCGAAGCGCTCACGGTCCTTGGTCCAGAGGTGGCGCAGGATCTTGATGTGCTCGTACATGCGCTTGCGGCGCTCTTCCGGCGGTACACCGAGCGCCTTCGATTCGGCGTTCCACAGCTCGTCGCCACCGCCGCCCGCCGCAACGATCAGTCGCATGCGCCCTTCCGCGATCTGGTCCATGCTGGCCCATTCATAGGCAAAAACCAGCGGGTTGCGCAGGGCGAAAGAGCCCATGGCCGCGGGGCCGAGCAGGATGCGCTCGGTACGGCCACCAATGGCCGCCAGCAGCGGAATCGCATCGAGCCGGCGGTTTACGTACAGCGCATCGCCGACCCATACGGATTCGAGCTGCGTGTTCTCCTCCACGCGGTCGGCCATCTTCAGCAGGTCCCGGGCGGTTCTGATGCCCAGGACAACGCCGCGGTTCGAAAGGGTGATGCCGAAGTTGAGTTTTTCCATTGTCTTGCGAGGTAAGTGGGACGTTGCGGACATGCTGGCGCCCGCCTCGAACGCGAGGCGCGGGCGCAGCGGCGCCGGTGAGGATCGGAAGGGTGGGCCGCCCTAGAAGCGCGACCGGGCGGAAGGCATGCGGCGCCTGATGCCTGCGCAGCCTTCCTGGTAATTAGCGTACTGCCTTGTCTCCATATCGTTCCTTGTGTTGTGGAACGGATAGTGCGGAATTGGCAATGAATCCAATGTATGGATGAGCGACGTCTTCCTTATGGCTGGTCGGCGCCCTGACCGTCACCGGAGAGCGGCCAGACCGCGGACGTCGCGGCGATGACGATGGCCACGGTACGCAGCACCGCGGGATCGCGTTCGTTCTTCCTGTGCGCCAGGTAGAGCGGCAGATCGAGATATTCGGTCTCGTCCGCAAGGTCCACCAACGCGACATTCTTGTCGGCGAAACGGCGGCAGCCCGCCGGCAGCAGGGCCACGCCCAGACCGTCGCCGACGAAGGCCAGGATGGTGGCCATCTCCACCACCTCCAAGGGCGAGTGAGGTTCGAACCCCGCCTGCGCGCAGGCATTGCGTATGCGGGCATTCAGCGCCGGAACCCGGCGGTCCGGCCCCATGACGAAGGGTTCGTTCTTCAGCGCGGAAAGCGCGAGCTTTTTCTTGCGGGCCAGCGGGTGGGTGGCAGGCAGCGCAGCCACCATGCGCTGGCTGTGCACACGCGTGAGTTGCAACACTTCGGGCGCATAGTAGGCTTGGCGCACCATGCCGACGTCGATCTCTCCGTCGGCCAGCATGCGGAGCTGTTCGCTCGACGTCAACTCGGTGAGTTGGTAGCGTATGCCCGGCGCCTGCCTGCGCAGGCTCAGCATGACTTGCGGCACGACGTCGAACGATGCCGATTGCACGAATCCATAGCGGCACAGGCCATCCTTGCCGTTGGCGACTTCGGTCACCGTCTTCTCCAATTGGCTTATCTGGGTAAGCAGGTCGCGCGCGCCGTCCAGATAGGCCTTTCCTGCGGCAGTGAGGCCCACGGAGCGGCTAGTGCGGTTCAGCAGCTTGGCGCCAAGTTGCTCTTCCAGGCGCTGGATAGCAAAGCTGAGTGCGGGCTGCGTGACCCCAAGCCGCGCCGCGGCAACCGTGAAGCTCAGCGTGTCCGAGAGCATCACGAAATAACGAAGAGCTTTGAGTTCAGTGTGCATGGTGAGAGATCAGGCCGGTTGCCGCATTCTCGACTTTTCGACCGGGGGCGCTATGGCGGAAGACCCCAACCCCGGGCCTTCGGGAAATAGCCGGCCAACTCGATAATTCCATCAATTGGAATTTCCTTGTTGTTCTTTGACTTGTTCTGTTCGACCATCCCACGTATTCGGTCCCGCCCTCAACCAAGAACTACATCGGAGACACCCATGGCTTCTTCCCTTGGCATGACCCGCCGGCAGGCGACGCTCGTCACGATTTCGGCCCTGGCCGCGCCCTGGGCCCTGGCGCAGGGCGGCTATCCCCAGCGGCCGGTGCGCGTCGTCGTTCCCTTTCCCGCAGGCGGCACGCTGGACGGGCCGGCGCGCACTCTGACCACGGCCATGGCGCGCCTGGGCGGGCAGCAGTTCATCATCGACAACCGCGCGGGCGCAGGCGGAACGGTCGGTGCCGGCGAGGTGGCACGCGCCACGCCGGACGGCTACACGCTGCTGGTGTCGTCCAGTTCGGTACCCATCTCGGCGGTGCTGTACCGGAACCCGCCTTTCGACACCCTCAAGAGCTACCGCCACATCGGCATGTTCGCGGCGTTTCCCACGGTGTTCGCCATCAACCCGGCGAAGCACGACTTCCGCACGCTGGCCGAGTTGCTGGCCGACGCCAGGGCCCACCCCGGCAAGCTCACCTATGCCTCCCCCGGCGTGGGCACGGCATCGCACTTCGCCGCCGAGATGCTCAAGAGCCACACCCAGGCCGACCTGCTGCACGTGCCCTACCGCGGCGCAGCACCGGCACTGACCGACGTCCTGGGCGGCCAGGTGGACGTGATCTCGGCCGGACTTTCCACGGTGGCCCAGCACCTCCGCCAGGGCAAGCTGCGCGCACTGGCGGTCAGCACCGCCCAGCGCTCGCCCCTGCTGCCCGACGTGCCCGCGGTGGCCGAGACCGCGCCAGGCTATGAATTCCTGTCCTGGCTGGGCCTTTCCGCGCCTGCGGCCACGCCCGCCGCGGTGGTGGCCCGGCTGGCGGATCTGATGAAGACCGCGCTGGCCGAGCCCGAGACCCGCAGGCAACTGCTCGAAGGCGGCATCGAACCCGTCTTCATCGAGGAGAAAGCCTTCACCCAGCGCATCGCCCGCGAGCAGGAAGCCTTCGCCGCGGTAGTGAAGCAAACCAATATGCAGGCCGAATGAAGGCCCGATCTCCGGAACCTCCCATGACCACAGCCCAGACACCTTCCCCTGCCGCACCCATCCCCGCCGTCGCGCTCGGCACCATGGCCATGACCGGCTGCTACGGCGCGGTGCAGCGTGCCGACGCCATCGGCACCATCCAGGCCTTCCTCGACGCCGGCCAGCGCCATGTGGACACGGCCGACCTGTATGCCGACGGCGACAACGAGGTGCTGGTGGGCGAGGCCCTGCGCGGCCACCGGGGCCGCGCCACGGTGTGCACCAAGTTCGGCTTCACCTTCGGTGTCAGCTCCGACGCACGCGGCCTGGACGCCCGGCCTGAGCGCGTCGAGACCGCCTGCGACGCCAGCCTGCGGCGCCTGGGCATCGATACCATCGACCTGTACTACCTGCACCGTATCGACCCCAACGTGCCGGTGGAAGAAACGGTCGGTGCCATGGCCCGGCTGGTGGAAAAGGGCAAGGTGCGGCAACTCGGCCTGTGCGAGGTGAGCCGCCGCTCGCTGCTGAAGGCCATGGCCGTGCACCCCATTGCCGCGGTACAGAGCGAATATTCGCTGTGGAGCCGCGACCCTGAGGCCGACACCTTTGCCGCCTGCGAGGAATACGGTATCCAGTTCTTCGGCTACGCGCCGCTGGGCCGGGGTTTCCTCACCGGGCAGATCAAGACCCCGGAGGACATTCCGGTGGGCGACCAGCGGCGCGAGTACCCGCGTTTCATGGGCGAGAACTTCGCGAAGAACCTGGCCCTGGTGGACGAGGTGAAGCAGCAGGCCCGTGCCCTGGGCGTGACCGCGCCGCAGCTCGCCGTGGCGTGGATCCTGCGCACCGGCCGCGCCATCCCCATCGTCGGTGCCACCACCCCCGCGCAGATCGCCGAAAACCTCGGCGGCGCCGCGCTGGTGCTCGGTGCGGAGGAGATTGCGCGGCTGGACCGCATCCTGCCGGCCGGCGACCGCTACCCCGCATCGGCCATGCGGCGGCTGGACCCGACGCTGGGACAGGTGCCGGCCACGGCTTGAGGCGCCCGCGGCTAAGCTCGGGGCATGGGAAGACCTGCCCGCACCACACCCGCCGACCCCGGCACCAGCGCCCGCCAGCCGCAGAACAACCGCTCGCTCGCACGCGGGCTGGAGCTGCTGTCCACCTTCACGCCCGGCGTGGCGGCGCTCGGCAATGCCGAACTGGCCGAGCGGGTGGGACTGCCGCGCTCCACTGTCAGCCGATTGACACAGAGCCTGGTGCAGAGCGGCTTTCTCGACCACGACCGCGCCGCCGGCACCTACCGCCTGGCGCCGCGCCTGCTGGGCCTGGGACTGGCCATGCAACAGGGCTCGGAGGTGTTCCAGACCGCACTGCCGCAGATGCGGCACTTTGCCGAAGGCCGCAGCATCAACGTGGGGCTGGCGGTGCGGGATGGCACCGACATGGTCTACCTGACATCGGTGCGCAAGAGCCGCAGCGAACTGTTCCGCCACGTCACCGCGGGCTCGCGGATTCCCGTTGCCCTGACCGCGCTGGGCCGCGCCTGGCTGTCCACGCTGGCACCCGTCGACATGCGGTCCACCCTGGCGGAACTGAAGGCGCGGCACCCGCTGCGCTGGGACCTGCGCCGGCGCGACATCGAACTGGCCGTGGCCAACTGCCGCGAGCACGGCTACTGCAGCGCCACCTGGCAGACCGGCATCGTGTCGGTCGCCATGCCGCTGCCGGCGCCGGGCCTGCGGCAGCATGTGTTCAACGCCAGCGTGCTGCTGGCCGGGCGCCCGGTGGACGACTGGGTGAGGGAGCTGCTGCCCCCCTTGCGCGAACTCGTCGGCAGCGTGGAGCAGGCGCTGGCGCGGCGCGCGCCAGCGGAATAGGCCGGCGGCCGGGGGGGCTCCTGGAAATTCCACCAAACGGAATCCAGCCCTTACCAATGGAGGCACTCGTTCCTACCATGGCCGGCACCCCGCGCAGCCGTGCCCGGGCCCTCATGCCACCAGGAGACAGCGCCATGAACGCACCCGCACCATCCGTCCACGTACAGCCCTTTCTCATCGGGAGCGACTGGACCACTGGCCAAGGACAGCCCTTCGAGTCCATCAACCCCGCCACCGGCACCAGCAATGGCTGGATCGGCTCGGCCAGCAAGGCCGACGTGGACCGTGCGGTGCAGGCCGCCAAGGCGGCGCAGGCACGGCCCGCATGGCGCAACATGCTGCCGCATGCACGTGCGGCCATCCTGCGCCGCATCGGCGACCTGATCGAAGCCAACGCCGAACCGCTGGCGCGCCAGCAGATGCAGGAGAACGGCAAGTTGTGGAAGGAATGCGTGGAGCAGGCCGCCGGCGCCGCCGCGGCCTACCGCTATTTCGCCGCGATCTGCGAGACCATGCCCTCGGAAGTGGCCCCGGCACGCGGCGCCTACCTGTCGATGGTGGTGTACGAACCTTTTGGCGTGGTGGCGGCGATCACGCCCTGGAATTCGCCTCTCACCCTGGAGTCTCAGAAGGTGGCTGCGGCGCTGGCCGCCGGCAACGCGGTAGTGCTCAAGCCTTCGGAATTCACCCCCACCACCGGCCTGACCGTGGCACGGCTGGCGCTGGAAGCCGGCCTGCCGCCGGGTCTGTTCAACGTCGTCACCGGCCTGGGCACCGAGACCGGGCCGGCCCTGGTGGCGCACCCCGGCGTGCGGCTGATTTCCTTCACCGGCGGCACCGCCACCGGCAAGGCCATCGCGCGCGAAGCCGCCGGCCGCATGGCGGCGGTGGCGCTGGAGCTGGGCGGCAAGTCGCCGCACATCGTGTTCGCCGACGCCGACCTGGACAAGGCAGTGGACGGCGTGCTGCACGGTGTCTTCTCATCCAGCGGGCAGTCCTGCATCGCCGGCACGCGGCTCTTCGTGCAGCGCAGTATCTACGCGCCGTTCATGGAGCGGCTGGTGGCCGCCACGCAGGCGCTGCGCGTCGGCCCGCCGGAGGACGCGCGATCGCAGGTGGCACCGTTGTCGTCCTTCATCCACCGCGACAAGGTCGAGGCGATGGTCAACATGGCGCGCGAGGATGGCGGGCAGATCCTGGCGGGCGGCAGCCGCCCGGCCGACCCGGCACTGGCGGGCGGCGCGTATTTCCTGCCGACCATCATCGGCGGCGTGGCCAACGGCGCGCGCATCTGCCAGCAGGAGGTGTTCGGGCCGGTGCTGTGCGCCATGCCCTTCGACGACGAGGCCGACCTGGTGGCGCAGGCCAACGACACGGTTTTCGGCCTGGCCTGCGGCGTGTGGACGCAGGACTTCCCCAAGGCCTGGCGCATCGCCCGCGCGGTCGAGGCCGGCACGGTGTGGATCAACACCTACAAGTGCCTGAGCGTGTCGGTGCCTTTTGGCGGCTTCAAGGAGAGCGGCTCGGGCCGCGAGAAGGGCTTCTACGGCATCCGCACCTACCAGGAGCCCAAGACGGTGGTGGTGGGCTTCTGAGATGGCGGCCACCGCGCTGGGCTTCATCGGCCTGGGGGTGATGGGCGAGCCCATGTGCGCCAACCTCGCGCAGAAGTGCGGCCTGCCCGTGCTCTGCCACGACCTAGATGCCGCACCGGTACAACGGCTGGCCGCACGGGGGGCCGTGCCGGCCACGTCGCTGGAACACCTGGCGGCGCAGGCGGGCACGGTGTTCCTGTGCCTGGCCAGCGCGGCGGCCACCGAACAGGTGGTGGCCGCGCTCATGGCCCACTGGCACGGCACGGCCGGCAAGCTGGTGGTGGACACCGGCACCACTTCGCTGGCGGTGACCCGGCGCATCGCCGCGCTGCTGCAACAGGCGGGCCACCGCTTCCTGGACGCGCCGGTAGCGCGCATGCCGGCGGCGGCCATCAGCGGCACGCTGAGCGTCATGGTCGGCGGCAGCACCGCGGACCTGGACAGCGCCTTGCCCTGGCTGCGCTGCATGGGCAGCGACGTGACGCACTGCGGGCCGACAGGCAGCGGCCAGACGGTGAAGATCCTGCACAACACGGTGCTGATCGAAACCGTGCATGCGCTGGCCGAAGCCCTGGCACTGGCGCGGGGCCTGGGTGTCGACGGCGCGGTGCTGCTCGATGCCATCGAACTCGGCTCCGCCGACTGCCGGGCCTCGCGCGTGCAGGGTCGGCAGGCACTGCTGCCGCGCGACTAACCGCAGGGCCGCTTCGCCACGCGCTATGCGCTGAAGGACGTGGGCCTGGCGCTGGAACTGGCGCAGCTCGCCGGCGGCGAGGCGCGGCTGGCCAGCGAAACGGCAGCCGTGCTGCAGCAGACCATCGATGCCGGCCGGGGCGACCGCTACTACCCCGCGCTGTACGAAACCATCGCCGCGCGTACCCGGACGCTGGCTTGAGACGCCGGTTTTCCTTGCGCCCCCTTTCGTTCTCTTTCCAATTCCCTCCCCCAGGCCCGCAGGGCCACAGGACACAGCATGCCCGCATCCAGAAGAATATTTCCGTTCCACGCCCTGGCCCTGGGGCTGGCCGTACTGCTCGGCACCGCGCCGGCCCTGGCCGCGTTTCCCGACCGGCCGATCACCCTGATCGTGCCCTTTCCGGCCGGCGGCTCCACCGACGCCATGGCGCGCTTCACCGCGGAACGCATGGGTCGCGAACTGGGCCAGCCAGTGGTCGTGGACAACCGCGGCGGCGCGGGCGGCGGTATTGCCGCCGAAGCGGTGCTGGCGGCGCCGCATGACGGCTACACCCTGTTCTTCACCACCACCGGCACGATGGCGATCAACCCGCACATCTACAAGAAACTGCGCTACGACCCGCTGAAGGACTTCCGCGGCATAGGTAACGTGGCGGCGGCTTCCAACGTGCTGGTGGTCCACCCCTCGGTGCAGGCCAGCAGCGTGGGCGAACTGATCGCCCTGGCGCGCGCCAACCCCGGCAAGCTCACCTACGCTTCGGCCGGCGTGGGGGCGTCCAGCCACCTGTCGGGCGCGCTGTTCGCCAGCCTGACGAAGACCGATATCCTGCATATTCCCTACAAAGGCTCGGGGCCGGCCATGGTGGACTTCCTGTCCGGCCGGGTCGACATGATGTTCGACACCGCCTCCACCCACGCCGCCAACGCCCGGGCCGGCAAGGTGCGTGCGCTGGCGGTCACCAGCAGCAAGAAGTCGCCGGCCTTTCCGGGGCTGGTCTCGGTGGCCGACGCCGGCGTGCCCGGCTACGACGTGACCATCTGGTTCGGCGTGGCCGCACCAGCCAACGTGCCCGCGCCCGCGGCACAGCGCCTGGCCGCCGCGCTGGCAACCGCCATGCGTGCGCCCGACGTGAAGGATGTGCTGGCTGCGGCGGGCGCGGACCCGCTGTACCTGGGGCCGGACGAATACGACCGTTTCATCGCCGCGGAATGGAAGAGGTGGCAGGCCACCGTCAAGCTGGCGGGCGCTGAGGGCAGCGAGTAGCCAGCAAGGTTTCGACCGTCCGGACAACACCGGCGGCCTCGGCGGCCGTCGCCAAAGAGCGATCTCGTCGACCGTCGAGCACACCGGCCAGCGCGTCCAGCGTGGGAACCGTGGGCAACCCGGGATCGGTGACCTCCCCCTTATGTTCCAGGCGAAACCATGTCTTTTGACATCTTGAATATCGTGAATTTTTGTGTGCAAGCTGGAAATGCCGATGCCGGGGCCCCATTCGCTGTCCATAATCTTCAGGAGCCGCATCGGACCCGCTCCGGTGCCGTGTGTTTAAGCCGGACTCCCCATGTCCCGTCCTTCGCAGCCTGCCCTAGCCCCTCCACCCAGCGCCCCCGAAGACGCGCGGCGGTACCGCGCCATCGTGCGCAGCGCGGTCGACTTCGCCATCATCGCCACCGATCCGTACGGGATCATCACCGAATGGAACCCGGGCGCTGAGCACATCCTGCAGTGGTCGCAGGCCGACATGCTCGGCTCGGTCGCTGAGCGCTTCTTCACCCCGGAAGACCGGGCCAGCGGGCGCGTGGGCCTGGAGATGCATACCGCCCTGGTCCGCGGGCGGGCCAGCGACGAACGCTGGCACCTGCGCAAGGACGGAACCCGCTTCTGGGCCAACGGCGAGATGATGCCGCTGCGCGCCGACGATGGCGCGCACTTGGGCTACGTCAAGATCCTGCGCGATTTCACAGTACAGCGGGAGGTGGCCGAGGTGCAGCGCCTGGAGTCGGAATTCATGCAGGGCGTGCTGGCCTCATCCAGCGACTGCATCAAGGTGCTGGACCTGGACGCCAGGCTGGTCTACATGAACGAAGGCGGCATGGCCGTCATGGAGCTCGACGATTTCGGCGCGGTGCGCGGGCATGCGTGGCCCGACTACTGGCAGGACGAAGGCAAGCCCGAGGGACTCGCCGCCCTGGAAGCCGCCCGCGCCGGCGCGGCGGGCCGGTTCCAGATCCGCACGTACACCTTCAAGGGCAGCCTCAAGTTCTGGGATGTCGAGATCACCCCCATCCTGGGGCGCGATGGCCAACCCGAGCGGCTTCTGGCCGTGTCGCGCGACGTGACCGGCGCCCGCGAAGCGGAACGCCTGATGGTCCGCAGCCAGGAGCGGCTGGAACTGGCCCTGGGCGTTTCGGACATGGTGGGCATATGGGACTGGGACCTGCAGGCCGGGCTGCTGTATGCCGACGCGCGTTTCGCCCGTTTCTATGGGGTGGACCCGGCCCGGGCAGAAGCCGGCGCCCCGCTGGAGGAGTACGTGCGCGGCATCCACCCGGACGACATGCCCCGAGTCGAAGCCGAGATTGCCGAACTGCTAGCGGGCGTAGCGAGTTATGCGTGCGACTACCGTGTCAGACAAAGCGATGGCAACTACCGCTGGGTGGCGGCACGCGGCAAGCTGGTGCGCGACGACCAGGGAGCGCCGGCACGCTTCCCGGGCGCCGCTTGGGACATTACCAGCCGCAAGCAGGCCGAGGAAATCGTCCAGCAAACCAACCAGCAACTGGAAAGCCGCATCACGGAGGCACTCGCACAACGCGAGAATGCCGAAGAAGCACTGCGCCAGTCGCAGAAGATGGAAGCCGTGGGCCAGCTCACCGGTGGACTGGCGCACGACTTCAACAACCTGCTGGCCAGCATCAGCGGCAGCCTGGAACTGCTCAAGAAACGGGTGGAACAGGGCCGCTACACCGACCTCGACCGCTACATAGGCATCGCCCGCGGTGCCACCCAGCGCGCGGCCGCGCTGACCCACCGTCTGCTGGCGTTCTCGCGCCGCCAGACGCTGGACCCGAAGCCCACTGATGCCAACCGGCTGATCCAGGGAATGGAAGACCTCATCCGGCGCACCGTGGGGCCGGAGATCCGTGTCGACATCGACCTGGATGCGCACCTGTGGCCGACGCTGGTGGATCCGCACCAGCTGGAGAACGCCCTGCTCAACCTGTGCATCAACGGGCGCGACGCCATGGCCGACGGTGGCACCCTAACGGTCAAGACCGCCAACCAGCCGATCAACAGCAGTGTTGCCGAGGAATGGAACGTGGAGCACGGCGACTATGTGGCCCTCTACGTGACGGACGCCGGCTCCGGCATGTCTACCGAGCTGGTGAAGCGCGTTTTCGAGCCCTTCTTCACCACCAAGCCGCTGGGCATGGGCACCGGGCTGGGGCTATCCATGGTCTATGGCTTTGCCCGGCAGTCGGGCGGCGATGTGCGCATCCATTCCGAGGTGGGCCTCGGCACCTCGGTGTGCATCTACCTGCCGCGCCACACCGTGGCGGAAACCGTGGAGCTGGCCTCGCCCGCCATGGACGTGCCCCGCGCCGTGCGCGGGCAGACGGTGCTGGTGGTGGACGACGAGCCGAGCGTCCGTTTGCTGGTGCTGGAGATACTGCGGGAAGCCGGCTATGCCGCACTGGAGGCCGCGGACGGCGCCAGCGCCATGGCCATCCTGCGCTCGGATGCCCGCCTGGACCTGCTCGTCACGGACGTGGGATTGCCGGGGGGCATGAACGGCCGGCAGATCGCGGACGCGGCCCGCATGGACCGGCCCGGCCTGCCGGTGCTGTTCGTGACCGGTTATGCAGAGGGTGCCATGTCCCCGCAGATGCCGATCGGCATGCACCTGATGCCCAAGCCCTTCGGCATGGACGCCCTGGTGGCCAGGGTCAAGCAGTTGATCGACGGCTGAGCCGCAGGCAACGTGTCGCCGAAGGCCGCAGAAGTCGCAGCTTTCCGATCCGGATAAGCATCCTACCTCCCACTTCTTCCTGGAAGTGGCACTCGGTCCTACGTAAAGTTTCCGTCCCAGGCTACGCCCGCCTGCGCGTGTCACAAGAACGATAAGGTCTCCATACAGCCGACAAGGAAACAAATCATGCGCACTTCACTTTTTCAGGCCATCGCCGTCACATCTGCTCTGGTAGCTCTGGCTGGCTCGCCGGTCATGGCTCAGACCAATGCGGGCGACAAGTCTGATGGGACGACCAACCGGGCTAAAGAAGCCGGAGCGGTGTCTTCCGGTTCGATGAGCTCTGGCAGCATGTCCAGCAACAAGACCATGTCGGGCAACCGTAGCAACATGATGAATTCGCGCGACAACGGCGCGTCGGCGAAGGGCGACTCTGGAGCGGGTCAGGTGTCCAGTGGCGAAGCCGGCTCTGGCAAGACGACCGACGCGAAGACAAAGCAGTAAACCTCTCGGTTCCGCCTCGGCAAGGCCCGCATCGTGCGGGCCTTTTCTCTCGATGTGGCCGGCCTGGATGTTCTTTACCCCGCGTTTGCGCGAACCCCATGCCCACAGACCTGTCAATCAAGCCGCCCGGCAGATCTTGACCATGTTGGTTCCGCCCGGCTGCCCCATGGGCTCTCCGCAGGTGATGGCGTAGACATCGCCGCTGTCGACGATGCCCCGGCTCTTCAGGTGCTGCTCGGCATCGGCCAGGGCCGAGTCGCGGTCCACGCTCGAATCCATCAGCAGCGGGCGCACGTTGCGGTAGAGCGCCATCTTGCGCTGCGTATCCACCCGCGGTGTCAGGGCATAGATCGGCACGTGGATGCGGTGGCGGCTCATCCACAGCGGGGTGGAGCCGCTGTCGGTCAGTGCCACGATGGCCTTGGCGCCCAGGTGGTGGGCCATGAACAGTGCGCCCATGGCGATGGACTGGTCGATGCGGCTGAAGGTCTGGCCGGTGAAGTCGGCGTCGAGCTTGACGTCTTCGGCGGCTTCGGCGGCCGAGCAGATGGCGGCCATCTCGATCACCGTTTCCAGCGGGTAGCGGCCGGAGGCGGTTTCGGCCGAGCACATGACGGCGTCGGTGCCGTCGAGTACCGCGTTGGCCACGTCGCTCACCTCGGCACGGGTGGGCACCGGGTTGGTGATCATGCTTTCCATCATCTGGGTGGCGGTGATGACCAGGCGGTCGTTCTCGCGGGCCAGCTTGATCATGCGTTTCTGCAGCGCCGGCACGGCGGCGTTGCCGACTTCCACGGCCAGGTCGCCGCGCGCGACCATGATGCCGTCGCTGACACGCAGGATTTCTTCGAGGTGGGGGATGGCTTCGGCGCGTTCGATCTTGGCGATGAGGCCGGGGCGGTGGCGGTATTCGGCAGCGGCCACGTTGCAGAGCTGGCGGGCCATTTCCATGTCGGTGGCGTTCTTGGGGAAACTCACGGCCACGTAGTCGGCCTGGAAGCTCATCGCGGTGCGGATGTCTTCCATGTCCTTGGCGGTCAGGGCCGGGGCGGTGAGGCCGCCGCCCTGCTTGTTGATGCCCTTGTTGTTGGAGAGTTCGCCGCCGAGCTTGACGGTGGTGATGACCTGTTCGCCGAGTACGCGGTCGACGGTGAGCACGATGAGGCCGTCGTTGAGCAGCAGCACGTCGCCGGGCTTGACGTCGCGCGGCAGTTCCTTGTAGTCGAGGCCGACGCCGGCGAGGTCGCCGGGTTCGGTGCGCGAGGCGTCGAGGATGAAGCTGGCGCCGGGCTGGAGCTCGACCTTGCCTTCGGCGAAGCGGCCGACACGGATCTTGGGGCCCTGCAGGTCGGCCATGATGGCGACTTCCCGCCCGACGCGTACCGCGGCTTCGCGCACCAGGCGGGCGAGGTTGACGTGGTCCTCGGCCTTGCCGTGGCTGAAGTTGAGCCGCACCACGTTCACGCCTGCGCGGATCATGGCTTCGAGCATCTCCGGGGTGTTGCTGGCGGGGCCCAGGGTGGCTACGATCTTGGTGGCTCGGCGCAAGGCGGGCTTTGTTGCTGCCGACCCCGGCGTCGCCAGAAGCTGTGGGGGTGGGATGGGCGCTTTGGGTTGCGCGGAAGCCCGGCTTGTTGCATTCCTGGTTCTGGTCATGGTGTTTTCTTTCCTGGCTGGATCTGATGGAACGCCGAACGGCCGGGGTAGACCGCCACGTCGCCCAGGTCTTCCTCGATGCGCAGCAACTGGTTGTACTTGGCGGTGCGGTCCGAGCGCGACAGCGAGCCGGTCTTGATCTGGCCGGCGTTGGTGCCCACCGCGATGTCGGCGATGGTGCTGTCCTCGGTTTCGCCCGAGCGGTGGCTGATCACCGCGGTGTAGCCGGCGCGCTTGGCCATCTCGATGGCGGCGAAGGTCTCGGTCAGGGTGCCGATCTGGTTGATCTTGATCAGGATCGAGTTGGCGATGTGCTTGTCGATGCCTTCCTGCAGGATCTTGGTGTTGGTCACGAACAGGTCGTCACCCACCAGCTGCACCTTCTTGCCCAGGCGTTCGGTCAGGGTCTTCCAGCCATCCCAGTCGCCTTCGGCCATGCCGTCCTCGATGCTGATGATGGGGTACTTGTCGACCCAGGTCGCCAGCATGTCGGTCCATTCCTCGGCCGTCAGGCTGAGGTTTTCGCCGGCCAGCACGTACTTGCCGTCCTTGTAGAACTCGCTGGCGGCGCAGTCCAGGGCCAGCACGATCTGCTCGCCGGCGACGAAGCCGGCCTTGTCGATGGCTTCCAGCACCAGCTGGATGGCCGCTTCGTGGCTGGCCACGCTGGGGGCGAAGCCGCCTTCGTCGCCCACCGCCGTGCTCATGCCGCGGTCGTTGATGATCTGCTTCAAGGCATGGAACACCTCGGCACCGTAGCGCACGGCTTCACGGAAGCTCGGGGCGCCAACCGGGACGATCATGAACTCCTGCAGGTCGAGGGTGTTGTTGGCGTGCGCGCCGCCATTGATCACGTTCATCATCGGCACCGGCAGCTGCATGCCACCCATGCCGCCGAAGTAGCGGTACAGCGGCAGGCCCGATTCCTCGGCGGCGGCGCGGGCCACGGCCATGGAGACGGCCAGCATGGCATTGGCACCCAGGCGGCTCTTGTTGTCCGTGCCGTCCAGGTCGATCAGGGTGCGGTCGAGAAAAGCCTGCTCGGAGGCGTCGAGGCCCAGCACGGCTTCGGAAATCTCGGTGTTGATGTGCTCGACGGCCTTCAGCACGCCCTTGCCGCCGTAGCGGGACTTGTCGCCGTCGCGCAGCTCGATGGCCTCGCGGCTGCCGGTGGAGGCGCCCGAGGGCACGGCCGCACGGCCCATGACGCCGGATTCCAGCAGCACGTCGCATTCGACGGTGGGGTTGCCGCGGCTGTCCAGCACTTCGCGGCCGACGATGTCAACGATCTTCATTAATCAACTCTCTCTTTCTGAAAATGCCCACGGCCTGCTTATCGAGCCCTGGGCGCCCCAGTGCGGGGACGGATGTTTCCGTGCGGAAGCGCATGTGCCCGTTTCGCCTCAATCTATCGAAGCGCCCGCCTCGCGCACGGCCCTTTCCCACCGAGGCGTTTCCGCAAAAAGAAAGCGCCTGAAGTCTTCGCTGTTGAGGTACGCGGGATCGGCGCCTTGGCTAACCATCCGTTCACGCAAGTCTGGTTGCTTTAAGACGGCACCGAATGCTTTGCTTAACTTCTCCACCACATCTCTGGGTGTCGCGGCGGGAGCCATGATTCCGTAAAACCCTACGACTTCGAAGTTGGGCAACCCTGCCTCGTTGGTCGTGGGAACGTCAGGCAACGCGGTATTGCGTTCCCGGCTGGTAACCGCCAGAGCGCGCAATAATCCCTGCTTCGCAAATGTGGCGGCCTGCGGGACAGACTCGGCCATGAACTGCACTTGGCCACTGATGAGATCATTGAATGCCGGCGCGCTGCCTTTGTAAGGAATATGCCGCATTGACAAGCCCCCAACCGTGTTAAGCATTTCAGGCACGAGATGGGATATCCCGCCGTTACCCCCAGAACCAAAATTAATGTCCTTTGGATGACTCTTTGCGTAGCTCAAGAACTCCCGGAGAGTTTTTGCCGGGACATTGTTATTCACCATTAACGCCAGCGGTTGCAGGGCCGTCCTCGCAACGGGAACAAAGTCCTTCTTGAGATCGAATGGCAACTTCTTATAGAGCGCCCCATTAATGGACAGTACGCCGGTATTAGCAAGCATTAGCGTATAACCATCGGGCGAGCTTTTCGCGACTGCATCGGCGCCAATCGTTCCCCCAGCGCCCGCACGGTAGTCTACGATGATGGGCTGACCCAACTCTTTCTGAAGGCGGTCCGTGAGAAGCCTCATATGCTGGTCCAGTGGCCCTCCAGCCGCAAAGCCGATTATTACCTTTATTGGGCGATCGGGAAAAGAAGCGGCACGGACACCTACCGAATAAAATATTGCCATAGCTGCGCCCAGCACGACCGCACAACGACGAGACATGGGAGAAAGGTACATACATAGCCTCCTGTTTTAGGGAGTCGCAGTGTAGGTCGATGCGCGCTCTTCAATCAGGGTACTTTCCCGGTGTGGCAAACGGTGATGTCTCCAATCAGAAACGCTAATGCCGAAAGAATTTCCGGAGCCGGCTGGCGTTATGAGGGGCATAAAATTCCCTGATTGGCAGAGCCGGATCCTGCAGCCCATGGAGGATTTCGCGCAACAACGTTCCAGCTTATAGGTGCTATAAATATTTCCTAGCCGACGCTCTGTCCGCCTCTCCGCTCCAAGTTATGGGCCTCATCAAAAACTTTGTGTGGACATGGCTTGCTCTTCGGCACATGATTTATGGCTCTTTAAAATAAACGCTACCCATCCTTGAGACAAATTCTAGATTTACTGGCAGCTGTATCTTTGCTTGTATGGGGCACGCATCTGGTGCGTACAGGCGTGCTGAACGTGTTCGGGGCCAACCTGCGCAAGATCTTGGCCCGCAGCATGCACAACCGCTTCACTGCTGCCCTGTCAGGCATTGGCGTGACCGCCTTGGTGCAGTCCAGCACAGCAACGTCGTTGATGACATCTTCGTTCGTGGGCCAAGGGCTAATCACCCTCCCGGCCGCGCTGGCAGTCATGCGCGGCGCAGATGTTGGCACTGCCTTGATGTCTGTTTTCTTCTCCTTGGATTTGTCCTGGCTGTCTCCTCTGTTGATTTTTGTCGGGGTCGTCCTCTTTGTCTCGCGCCAGGCCAGCACGGGCGGGCGTGTCGGTCGGGTGCTGATCGGCTTGGGCCTGATGCTGCTTGCGTTGCGTCTGGTGGTGGAGGCTACTGAGCCCCTGCTGGCCTCGCCTGCAGTGCGCGCTTTGCTCGCGTCCGCAAACAGTGATCCATTGCTGGAGATCGCGTTCGGTGCCATTCTTGCCGTGATCGCCTACTCGAGCCTGGCCATAGTGCTGCTGATTGCTGCCATGGCGGCCTCCACCGTAGTGCCTCTTGACGCGGCGTTGGGCCTCGTCCTCGGTGCGAACCTCGGAAGCGGCCTCCTCGCCGTGCTCACCACCGCGAAATCTTCAGTCGAGGTGCGGCAGGTCACGGTGGGCAATCTCATCTTCAAGGCCATGGGAGTGGCTATCCTTGCGCCCTGCATCGGCCTGTGGCTGCGCTACGTTGAGCCGCACATGGCCGGCGCGACCCAAGGCGTGGTGCTCTTCCATCTGGGTTTTAACGTACTGGTAAGTCTGGGTTTCATAGGGCTGACTGAACAAGTAGCGCGCACGGTTCAACGTCTGCTTCCCAAGCCCTTGGACGCGCGGCAGCACCGGCTGGACCATTTGGATCCGTCCGCCCTGTCTACGCCATCGCTCGCCATTTCCTGCGCCGTGCGCGAGGCTCTGCACCAAGCTGATGTAGTGGAAACCATGTTGATGGGTGTGCTCGACGTTATCCGACGCAACGACCTCCAGCTTTCAGCGCGCCTGCGAAAGATGGACGACACGGTAGACGAGCTCTACTCCGCCATCAAGTACTACCTCACCAAGATATCGCGCGAGGCGCTAGGCGAGGACGAAAGTCGGCGCTGGACAGACATCATCAGTTTCACCATCAACATGGAGCAGGTTGGCGACATCATCGAGCGGGTGCTGCTCGACATCGAGGACAAGAAGATAAAGAAGGCACGCAACTTTTCCGAAGCCGGCCTGGCGGAAATCGCCGAAATGCACGTCCGGATTCTCGACAACCTGCGACTATCAATGAGTGTTTTCCTCCATGGCAACCTGCGCGACGCACAGAAACTGCTTGAGGAGAAAGCGCACTTCAGGGATCTTGAACGCGCATACTCGACAACGCATCTGAACCGACTATCTGAAAACACCTTGCAGAGCATAGAAACTAGCTCTTTGCACATCGACCTGATCAACGACCTCAAACGAATCAACTCTCAGATCTGTTCGGTCGCCTACCCGATCTTGGAAACCGCGGGCGTGCTCACGAGGACAAGGCTTTCCCCCGATGGTTTACCTCCTGTGAGTAGGCCTTTGGCTCAGGCGCGTAAAGACAACGCCCTACCGAAAACTGAATCGAGGAAAAGAACGCGGGAGTGACAAGCCAGGCCGTCAACCGACCTCCCGTGCCAGGTAGGGCGCAGTACGGCTCCCCGGCGCGGCGGCCACCCCCCTCGGCACGCCCGCGGCGACCACCTGCCCGCCGGCATCGCCTGCGCCAGGGCCGAGATCCAGCACCCAGTCGGCCCGGGCTACCACGCCCATGTCGTGCTCCACCACCACCACGGTGTTGCCGGCGTCGACCAGTCGGTCGAGTTGGGCCAGCAGCCGTTCCACGTCGGCTGGGTGTAGCCCGGTGGTGGGCTCGTCGAGGACATAGAGCGTGTCGCCGCGCTGGGCGCGCTGCAGTTCAGTGGCCAGCTTGATGCGCTGGGCCTCGCCGCCGCTCAGTTCGGTGGCGGGTTGGCCCAGCCGCAGGTAGCCCAGGCCGATGTCGCGCAGCACCTGGAGCGGCCGCAGCACCGCCGGCTCATCGGCGAACACGCCGCAGGCTGCGTCCACGGTAAGCGCCAGTACCTCGGCGATGGTCAGCCCCTGCCAGGTGATTTCCAGTGTCGCCGGGTTGTAGCGCGCGCCATGGCAGGCCGGGCAAGGCGTATAGACGCTGGGCAGGAACAGCAGCTCCACACTCACGAAGCCCTCGCCCTCGCAGGTCTCGCAGCGGCCCTTGGCCACATTGAAGGAAAAGCGCCCCGCATCGTAGTGCCGCCGCCGCGCTGCGGGCGTAGCGGCGAACACCTTGCGCACCGCATCAAACAGGCCGGTGTAGGTCGCCAGGTTGGAGCGCGGCGTGCGGCCGATGGGTTTCTGATCCACCTGCACCAGGCGGCGGAAGGCGGCCAGGCCCTCGGTGATACGCCCCGCCACAGGCGGCGGTAGTTCCTCCGCCCCTTCTTCGGGTGTGGCTTCGAGCGCGGTGGCACCCTCGTGGGGCAGCAGCCCATCTTCGTCCTTCGCCGCCGCAGGCAGCGTCAAGCCCAGCCCGGCCGCGACCAGTTCGGGCAAGGCCTGACTGGCCAGGCTCGACTTGCCGGAGCCCGACACCCCCGTCACGGCCGTCAGGCAGCCGAGGGGAAAGGCCGCGGACACGTCACGCAGGTTGTTGCGGCTCACGCCTTCCAGGCGCAGCCAGCCCCGCGGGGTGCGCGGCACATGGGGTGCCGGCAAGCCGGCATCCGCCTGCGTGAACAGGTAGCGGCGCGTCACCGAGCGCTCCACTTCCGCCAGCCCGGCCGGCGGCCCGCTGTACAGCACCTCGCCGCCATGCTCGCCCGCGGCCGGGCCCACGTCCACCAGCCAGTCGGCGCGGTGCATGGTAGCCACGTCGTGCTCCACCACGAAGACCGAGTTGCCCGCGTCCTTGAGCCGCTGCAGCGCCACCAGCAACGCCTCGCCGTCGGCGGGGTGCAGACCGGCCGAAGGTTCGTCCAGCACATAGACCACGCCGAACAATTGCGAGCCCAGCTGCGTCGCCAGCCGTAGCCGCTGCAGTTCGCCGGACGAGAGGGTGGGCGTGCTGCGGTCCAGCGTGAGATAGCCCAGGCCCAGGTCTTCCAGCGTGGCGATGCGCCCTCGCACCTGCTGCGCCAGCCGCTCCGCGGCCAGCACCTTCTCGGCGGAGCCCTCGACGGTGCGACGCACGTCGGGCGCCGCCGTGTGCGCCGAGCCGCCCGCCGACACACGTTTGGCGATGTGGCGGCGGTGGGCGGCAGCGGTTTCCCCCGCTGGAGCCGGTTCCGCGGCAGCCACACCGGCCGCATGGTGGCCCTCGGCGGCAGGTCGCAGGTGTTCGGCCAGCGCGGCCAGCGGCAGGCGACCCAGGTCGGCGATGTCCAAGCCGCCAAAGGTCACCGACAGAGCCTCGGCCTTGAGCCGCTTGCCATGGCACAAGGGGCAGGCACCGCCAACCATGAAGCGGGCCGCCCGTTTGCGCATTTGCGCGCTGTTGCTGGTGGCGAAGGTCTGCAGCACATGCTTGCGCGCGCCGATGAAAGTGCCCATGTAGCTGGGCTCCAGTTTGTCGCGGATAGCCTGCCGCACCTCATCGCGGTCGAAGCCCGCGTACACGGGCACGGTGGGCTGCTCGTCGGTGAAAAGGATCCAGCGCCGTGTCTTCTTCGGCAGGTCACGCCAGGCTACGTCCACGTCGTGGCCCAGCGTGGTGAGGATGTCGCGCAGGTTCTGCCCCTGCCAGGCCGAAGGCCAGGCAGCCACGGCGCGCTCGCGGATGGTGAGTAAATCGTCTGGCACCATGGACCGCTCCGTTACCTCGTACACCCGGCCGAGGCCATGGCAGCGAGGGCAGGCCCCCTCGGCGGTGTTGGGCGAGAAGTCCTCGGCGTACAGCATGGGCTGGTGGGCCGGGTAGTGGCCGGCCCTCGAGTACAGCAGCCGCAGCAGGACCGACAAGGTGGTGAGGCTGCCCACCGACGAGCGCGCCGTGGGTGTGCCCCGCTGCTGCTGCAGCGCCACGGCGGGCGGGAGTCCCTCGATGGATTCGACCTGGGGTGTCCCGACCTGGCCGATGAGCCGGCGCGCGTAGGGTGCCACCGATTCCAGATAGCGCCGCTGCGCCTCGGCATACAGCGTGCCGAAGGCCAGCGAGGACTTGCCAGAGCCCGATATGCCGGTGAACACCACCAGCGCATCGCGCGGAATGTCCACGTCCACATTACGCAAGTTGTGCTCCCGCGCGCCGCGTACGCTGACGAAGCCGGGACGCAGAAGAGTCTTGCCGTCAGGCTCCATCGCAGCTCCGGAGGACTGAGTCGTTCAACGGTCCGCCTCGATGCGCACCGGCACCGACTTCGATGCCGGCGTCTTCGACAGCTCGTCGTGGTGCCCGATCGGGACCAGTACATTACATTCCGGATAGTACGAGGCCACTGTTCCCCTGGGCAGCCGGTAGGCCATCAAAGTGAGGCCGCCCAGGCGGCGATCGTGACCGTCGTCCGCATCGGTGACCAGGCAGACCATCTGGCCGGGCTCCAGCCCGGCCGCTTCGATATCAACCGGGTTCATGAGCAGCACGTCCCGGGTTCCCTCGATGCCGCGTAATCGATCGGAATAGCCGTAGATTGTCGTGTTGAACTGATCATTCGACCGCAGCGTGATCAGGCGGTAGCGCCCGGGTGCATCCTGGAAGCCGATTGAATTGAGCCGCCCGGGCGTGGTGAAAATGGCCTTGCCAGCCGGCGTCTTCCAGATACGCTCATGGGCGCCGTTGCCGCGGTAGAAGCCGCCGGCTTCGAACATGCGTCCATTGAAATCCCGAAAATCGTTCGGATAGGTCTGCTCGATCAGGCTTCGCACGAGCGCATAGTTGCCCGTCCATTCATCCCACTGGAGCTTGTCGGATGCGGGAAGAGTCGCCTTGGCGATACCGGCAACAATGGCAAGCTCGCTCCTGAGGTATTCGGAAGCGGGCTTGCGGTGGCCCGTCGAGGCATTGATCATCGAGAAGCTGTCTTCGGTAGTGACCGATTGGCAGCCACCTGCCTGTTCGTCCATCTCGGCACGGCTGAGACAAGGAAGGATATACGCCTGTTTCCCGGGGAAAAGGTGGCTGCGGTTGAGCTTGGTGGAGACCATGACGGTCAAATCCTGGGTTTGCCAGGCCTGCTCCATGCGCTGCTGATCGGGCACGGCGCGCAGGAGGTTGCCGCCCAGGCAAATAAACGCCCGCACCTGACCCTCGAACAAGCCCTTGACGGCATCGACTATCGCCATGCCGTCCTGGGTCGGTGGGTCGAAGCCAAACAGCGCCTTGAGCTTGTCGACCGGAACCAGCTTGATCTTTTCGGCGATGCCTACTGTGCGCTGCCCCTGCACATTGCTATGGCCGCGCACGGGGCAACAACCCGCACCGGGCCTGCCGATATTGCCGCGCAGGAGCAGCAGGTTCACGAGCATTGCGATGTTGAGCGCACCGTGGGTGTGCTGCGTCAGCCCCATGCCGTAGACACCGATCACCTTTTCAGCCTGGATATAGACGTCGGCGGCATCACGCAGTGCCGCTTCGCCCAGACCGCTCTCCTGCACGATGTCGTGCCAGGCAGCGTCCCGGCATGACTGGATGAAATCCTCGAACCCGGTGGTGTGCTGTTGGACAAAGGCATGATCGATCACTTCAGCCGCGCCGTCCGCCTTGGCTTTGTCATCGGCTTCCACCACGCATTTGCATAAACCGAGGATGGCGGCCACGTCGCCACCCGCTTTCAGCTGGTGGTATTGATCCGAGATTTTGGTTTCCTTGCCGGTGAGCATCGCCGTAGGGCTCTGTGGATCGATGAACGAGACAAGCCCCTGTTCGATCACAGGATTGAAGGTGACGATCTTCGCGCCACGGTCCTTGGCGTTCTTCAACGGAAGAAGAAAGCGCGGGCTGTTGCTACCGGGATTCTGGCCGAAGAAAAAGAAGGCATCGGTCTGGTTCAGGTCATCCCAGACGATGGTTCCCACCGGCGAGCCAATGACCTTGGTTAGGCCGACCGAGGTGGTTTCGTGACACATGTTCGAACTCTGCGGCAGGTTGTTGTTCCCGTAAACGCGCGCGAGAAGCGCGTAGAGATAGGAAGCTTCCAGGCCGGCATGGCCTGAAGCATAAAAGACTACGCTTTCCTTCGGCAGCGGTTGCAGGGCGGAACCTATCGCAGCGAATGCCTCATCCCAACCGATTGCCTGGTAGCGATCGGTAGCCGCGTCGTAGCGCAGCGGATGGGTCAGGCGGCCGGCCATCTCCAGGTCGTGGTCGCGCCAGAAACGCAATTCACGTACGGTATGCGCTACGTCCAAGAAGAATTCGGGTTTGCAGCGCGCGCTCGTTGCTTCCCACAAGGTCGCCTTGGCGCCGTTCTCGCAGAATTCAAATGCGGAGTAGTTGGCCGGCTTGGGCCAAGCGCATGAAACGCACATCACCCCCTTTGGCTTGTTGAGTTTTTGCAGGGTTTCCAGCACCGTCGGAGAGGCCCATGTCTCACCGAAGATCTGGGTGATCCCTCTCATCGAACCCCAGCCGCCGGCTGGGCCGGGCGCATGAGGAAGGTCTTCCGCTTCTTCATGGGGATGGCCTGTGGGCTCCAGCGTGATCGGCGTCCCTGGGGACGGATCAGACGCCGGAGGCGCGACCGAAGGATGGGTGATGGTCGTGGTGTCCATACTTTTCTTCCAAGTGGGGCTTTTCGCAGACGCAGTGTCCGGTGGCCTGGCGTGCCAGCTTGTAGGACCGCGCCGGCAGTCGCAGTGCGCGGCCGACGCCGCGCTTCCTTCTCAACTGCTGGGGCGCTCGGACTTCCTGGCCGCGGCTTTTTTCGCGGTACCGCTGCTGCTCTTGCCGCGCGAGGCCACCGCGCGCTGCGGTTTGCCGAACAGGGTGCGCAGTTCGTCCTTGGCGTCTTCGAGGTGCTTGCGCTGGTGGGCTTCCAGCGTGTGGCCGGCGCGGTTGATGTAGAAGGTGAGCATGGACATGGCGGCCCGGTAGGGATCGCTCTTGCGGCGGTCGCTGTGCTCGGCCGAAGTCTTGAGCGACCGGGCGATCTTCTTCGGGTCGACCTGCTTGAAGAGGCCATCTTTCAGGTCAAGTGCGTCGCTGGTGTCGGTCACGTGCTGCGACCATTTTTTGGCGTTGGGTTTGCCGGTGGTGGCCATGTCATTTCCTTTCGTCGTCGGCGGCGGCAATTTGTGCGGGCTGCCAGCCCAGGCCCAGGCTTTTCTGCAAAGCCACGTAGTCGCGTAGTAACTCGGCGCGCGCCTGGGATTCAGCCGTGTCGGCCTGCAGGCGCTGGCGTTCGGCGTCCAGCGAATCGATGAGGGAGGCGGTGCCTCCGGCATAGCGTTTTTGCGCCAAGGCAGCGGTGCGTGCGGCGGAGTCGCGCGAGGTGCCGAGCTGCACCACGTTGTCGCGCTGGTGGCGAAAGCGAGAGAGGCTGCTTTCGGCGTCCTGCAGGGCCGCTAGCACGGCTTGGTCATAGTTGGCCAGTGCCTCGTCGTTACTGGCGCGGGCGGCGCGGATCTGCGCACGGGTACCGCCGAAGTTGAGGAAGTTCCAGCGCAGCAGCGGACCGCCGACGATGGCGAGCTTGTTCTTGTCGAGCAGGTTGGAGGCCTGGTTGCCCGAGAAGCCGATGTTGCCGAACAAGGTGACGGTAGGGAACAACTGGGCAACCGCCTGGCCGATGGCCGCATTGCTGGCGGCCAGGGTGCGTTCGGCGGCGCGGATGTCGGGGCGGCGGCGCAGCAGGGTCGCGGGGTCGCCCACCGGCACCTCTGCCGGCAGGGCGGGCAAGGGGGCGGGCGCAACGAGTTCGGCATCGAGCGTGCCGGGCTCCTGGCCGGTGAGCAGGGCGAGCTGGTCGAGCGCCTCTTCGATACGGCCTTCGAGCGGCACGATGTCGGCGCTGGTGCGCGTGATCTGGGTGCGCACGCGTTCTACGTCGAGGTCGTCGGCGGTGCCGCCGCGGCGGCGCAGCAGGGTGAGGTCGAGCATGCGCTGCTCCAGGGCGCTGTTGCGGCGGGCGAGCGCCAGTTGCTCCTGCAGGCCGCGCAGGGTGGCGTAGGCCTGGCCGACTTCGGCGGCGAGTTGCACCTGGGCGTTTTCTTCCTGGGCTCCGGCCGCCTCGGTGCGGGCGCGAGCACCTTCGACACCGCGGCGCGTGCCACCGAAGATGTCGATTTCCCACAGGGCGTCGAAACCGACGGTGTAGAAGTCCAGGGTTTCGTGGCCGGTTGGCGGGGATGAAGCGCCGCTGCCAGTGCCCGAGCCATCGGTAATACCGTTGCTGCTGCTTTCCCCACCCGAAAGCGAAGATAGGGCCCCCGCCGGCACCCGTGCCTTGATAGCGGCGGCGGTGCCGGTGGCCGAGGGGTATTCGGACGCACGCTGGCGGGCCAGCGCGGCGCGCGCCTGCAGGATGCGCGCCTGGGCCGCGCGCAGCGTGGGGCTGTGGGCCAGGGCGCGGTCAATGAGGGTGGTGAGCTCGGCGTCGTTGAGTGCCTCCCACCATCGGGCGGGCGGCAGGGCGGCGGTGGCTTGGACCGGATCGGCGCGGCGGAAGGTGCTGGCCTTGGTAGACAGCGGCGCGGCCTCGGGGGCACCGGGGTAATTGGGACCGACGGTGCAGCCAGCCGAGGCCAGCAGGGCGAGCAGTAGCGGAAGCGACGGGGTGCGGGTATGGAGTGCCACCGGTCAGGCTCCCGCGCTCTTGGGTTTATCCGGGTCCAGCGGCTTGAGGAACAGCACCAGCGGGATGGCGACCAGCAGCACGATGCCGAACACCCAGAACAGGTCGGTGAAGGCGATGACGCTGGCCTGCCGCTCCACCTGCTGGGCCAGCAGGCCCATGGCGCGCGCGGTGCCGGCGGCGGCATCACCATTGCCCAGCTGGACGGCCAGGCCGTGCACGTAGTCCTGTCCGATGACCGCGTTGGCGCTGACGGATTCGCCGATGCGGTACAGGTGCAAGGTAGTGCGGCGGTCCTGCAGGGTGGCGACGACCGCCAGGCCAAAAGAGCCACCCAGGTTGCGTGCGCCATTGAAGAGGCCCGAGGCGTCTTCTGCGTAGTCGGGTGTGACCGAGTTGGTGGCGGCCTGGTTGAGGAACAGCATGGAGAAGAACTGGCCGAAGCCGCGCATGATCTGCGGCCAGATGAAGTCTTCACCCACCGAGTCGGGCGTGAGGCCGGAGTTCATGAAACAACTGATACCGAAGCACAGCAGGCCCAGGGCGATGAGCAGGCGGATGTCGACCTTGCGCGCCAGCAGTGGGAAGAGCGGCATCATGCAGATTGGTGGTATGCCGCTGAGCAGTACCACGTAGCCGGCCTGCTGGGCGTTGTAGCCCGCCACCATGGCCAGGAATTGTGGGATGAGGTAGAGGAGCCCGTACAGCGCGCCGCCCACCACCAGACTGATGACGAAGACCATGCCGAAGCTGCGGTCGCGCAATATGCGCAGGTAGATGACGGGCTGGCGCGAGGTGAGCTGCCCGATGGCCAGCAGCACGAAACCGATGGCCGAGAACATGCTAAGCCAGACGATCATGCTCGACTCGAACCAGCGTTCGCGCTGGCCTTCCTCGAGCACCACGGTGAGACAGCCCAGGCCCATGGCCAGGCCGAGGATGCCGATCCAGTCCGCGTTGGCCAGCAGCTCGGGCTTGCCCTTCTGCCCTTCCAGACCGACCACCAGCAGCACGATAAGCATGATGCTCACCGGCAGGTTGATGAAAAACGCGTAGTGCCAGCTGACGTTTTCGGTGAGCCAGCCGCCCAGCAGTGGGCCGATGACCGGGCCCATGACCGCGGTGATACCGAACAGCGCCACGCCCACCGGCCGCTGGTGCGGCGGCAGCCGGGTGCTGACGATGGTCATGGCGGTGGGAATCATGGCGCCGCCGGTGAACCCCTGGCCAACCCGGCCGATGACCATCTGCCCCAGGCTGTTGGACAGGCCGCATACCATCGAGAAGCAGATGAAGAGGCTGGTGACAATAAGCAGGAAGCGCCGCAGGCCTAGCATCCGCTGGAACCAGCCGGCCAAGGCGATCATGACGATTTCAGCGACTAGGTACGCGGTGGATATCCAGGTGCCCTCGGTACCGGTGGCGCCGATCTCGCCCTGGATGGTAGGCAGCGAAGAGTTGACGATGGACACGTCGAGCAGCGCCATGAAGGCGCCGATCGTGCCAGCGGCGACGGCGAGCCAGGCGGCGGCATCGGCGTTTTCGCCGCTGCCGGTGGCATTGCCGGCTTTCTGGTCCTCGTCGCGGGCCTTGTCGCCACTGCCATCCGCCGCCAGGGTGGCGCTGCCGCTCATTTTCCCGGCCCCGGCTGGGTGGGGGTGTCGCGGTCGCGCTTGACCTGACTGTCGTGCTGGTCCTCTCGCTGGTCCTTGTCGTTCTTCGACTCGCGCTTGGCGGCCTGGTGCTCCTGCTTGGCGCCCAGGGTGTCGACGGTGACGGTGACCGACAGGCCGGGCACCAGTACCCGCCGCGCTTCAGGCCCGGCGTCGATGTGGATACGCACCGGCACCCGCTGCACGACCTTGGTGAAGTTGCCGGTGGCATTCTGCGGCGGCAGCAGGGCGAACTGCGCGCCGGTGCCGGGCGAAAAGCTTTCGACCGTGCCGTGCAGGGCGCTGCCGCTCAGCGCATCGACCTCGATGGTGGCGGGCTGGCCGGCGCGCATGAGGCCGATCTGCGTTTCCTTGAAGTTGGCGACGAGGTAGACGTCGTCCACCGGCACCACCGACATCATGCGGGTGCCGGGCTGCACGTATTGCCCGACACGCACCGTGCGGTCGCCTACCCGCCCCGCGATGCTGCTGCGGACGACAGTGGAACCGAGGTCGGCCTGTGACTGGCGTACCTGGGCCTGGGCCTGTTCGATCTGCGCGCGGGCCACCGCCGTCTGCGCGCGCAGGGTGCCGGTCTGGCGCACAGCGTTTTCGCGTTGGGCACGCGCGGCGGCGACCTGGGCCACTGCGTTATCGCGCGTTTCCTTCATACGGTCGAGCTGCTCGGCGGTCTGTGCACCCTGGGCGGTGAGCGGGGCGTAGCGGTCGACCTCTTCCTGCGCATGTTTGGCAGCCTGAACCGCGCCGTCGTACTGCGCAGTGGCCAGGGCGATCTGCGCCTGCTGCTGGTGCAACTGCGCATCGACCTGGGCGATGTTGGCCAAGCCTTGGTCGACCTGGGCCTGGGCCTGTTCGAACTTGGCACGTACGTCGCGTTCGTCGATGCGCACCAGGGGCTGACCGGGCTGTACCTGCTGGTTGTCCGTGACGAGCACTTGCTCGACGTAGCCTGGCACTTTCGACGCGATGCTGACCTGGTCGGCTTGCAGGTAGGCGTCGTTGGTCTTCTGCTCGAAGCGCCCGTGCCGCCAGTAGTGCACGAACCAGATGGCGCCCGCGACCAGCACCACCACGGCGAGAATTGCCAGGCCGATACGGACCTTGGGATTCTTGAGGGGGGAAGGTTTCTTTTTCTCCCCCTTGTTTTCGTCTTCTTTGCCGCCAGCGTGGTTGCCGTCCTTGTCGTTGTCCTCGCTTTTCCCCGCATCGTCGCCGGAGCTGTCGTGGTGGTCGTCGTGGGAGTCGGAAGGCGGCGGCATCGGGGGGCGGTCGTCAATACGGAGTTCCCGAATCTAGGGTCTTTCCCGCGGGGGTACTGTCGTGCGGTACGGCATTGGCATGTAGGACGAAGCCGTGTACGCGAGGATGTGGAAGCACTGCCAATCGTCCTCAGCGACCCACGGGGGGATGCGTTTGTCGCGGCAGTTGTACCGGCGCAGCAGCCGGGGTTCGGGTAAGGTAGTCCACCGCGCTCAGTCCCCCCATCACCAACAGCGCCGCCACCGCCACGGCCGCCACTACCCGCACCAGCACATGGCCACGTCCGAGCTGCATGAACACGATGGCGATGATCGACGCCTTCACCCCCGCGATCGCCAGTCCCGTCAGCGCCTTGGCGCCAGGGGCCACCGGCAGGTAGGCCACGCCAAGGCTGGTGAACAGCAAGGTCAGCAGCGCCACCCAGGCCAGCAGCAGCGCGCGCAGCTCGCGCCGCCACGGGTCGGCGCGGCCGGGCCGTTCCCTCCTGCCCAGTGCCGAATCCATCTTGTCGCCCGCGTTCATGGATGCCGCCCAACCAGATACAACAGCGGGTACAGCACCACCCACACCACATCCACGAAATGCCAGTACAGCGCCGCGGTTTCCATCCGCGAGCTGCGCAACCAGTCGGACTGCCGATGGCGCGTGTGCCAGGCGAACAGCGCCACCGCGGCGATGCCAGCCAGCATGTGCACCGCGTGCAGGCCGGTGGCGGTGAAGTACAGCATGAAGAACACCTCCGCTCCCGCTTCAGTCAGCCGGAAATGCGGTCCGGGGAACAGGCCTTCGGCGAAATCCTTGTGGTATTCCACGCCCTTTAGCGCCAGGAAGGCCAGCCCCAGCGCCACGGTGCCCCACAACAGCCACGGCACCCAGCGCCGCCGGCCATGCGCCGCCGCCTCCACCGCCACGGCTACCAGCAGGCTGCTGGTGAGCAGCACAACGGTGTTGACCGTACCCAACAGCACATCGGTGCGCCGGCCAGCCGCGACAAAACCCTCGGGCCACTGCAACCGGCCATGGGCATAAGCGAACAGCAGGCCACCGAAGAACAGAAGTTCACTCGCCAGGAACAGCCACATGCCCAGCCGCGCGACACGCCGGCGAAGCACCGCATCGAGGTGCGGTGCTGCGCGCGAAGTGTCGGCAACCGGCGCGGTGATGCTCATGGACGAGCCCTGGCGGCATTCATGGAGTCGACCCCGCGCCGTGCGTGGCGATCTCGGGCGTGTAGCCATACACGTCGGTCGGTGCGGCCGGCGTGTGGTCAAAGTTGTGCACCGGTGGCGGCGAGCGCGTCTGCCATTCCAGGCCGGTGGCACCCCAGGGGTTGGGGCCGGCGGTGGCACCGCGCCGCAGCGACCACAGCAGGTAGACCATCGGCATCAGGTAGCCCACGGCCAGCACCGCGGCACCGGCCGACGACAGCACGTTGAGTACCTGGTACTCGGGCGGGTATGCGTGGTAGCGCCGCGGCATGCCCTGGTAACCCAGCAGGTACTGCGGGAAGAAGGTGAGGTTGAACCCCACGAAGATGGTCACCGCGGCGATGCGTGCCCAGACCTCGTTCACCAGGCGCCCGGTGACCTTGGGCCACCAGAAATGCAAGGCGCCGAAGTACGCCATCACTGCCCCGCCCACCATGATGTAGTGGAAGTGCGAAACCACGAAATACGTGTCGGTCAGATGCACGTCGAGCGCCAGCGAAGCGAGGATCAGGCCGGTCAGCCCGCCGATGGTGAACAGCCCCACGAAGCCCAGCGCGTAGAGCATGGGTGCGTCGAAACGGATAGCGCCCTTGTAGAGCGTGGCCGTCCAGTTGAAGACCTTGATGGCCGAGGGTACGGCGACGACGAAGCTCAGCAGCGAGAACGTGAGGCTGGCCGTCACCGACTGGCCACTCACGAACATGTGGTGGCCCCACACCAGGAAACCCAGCGCCGCGATACCCAGCACCGCGTACGCCATGAAGCGGTAACCGAAGATGCGTTTCTTGGCGAAGCAGGGAATGATCTCGCTAACAACCCCCATGGCCGGCAGCACCATGATGTAGACCGCAGGATGGGAGTAGAACCAGAACAGGTGCTGGAACAGCAGCGGGTCGCCGCCGTGCGCCGGGTCGAACACCCCCACATGGAACAGCCGTTCGGCCACCACCAGCAGCGCGGTGATGGCCAGCACCGGCGTGGCCAGCACCAGGATAATGCTGGTGGCGTAGATGCTCCACACGAACAGCGGCAGCTTGAACCAGCCCATGCCCGGCAGGCGCAGCATGTGCACGCTGACGATGAAGTTGAGCCCGGTGAGGATGGACGAGAAGCCCACCACGAAAATGCCCACCAGGGTCAGGACCACGTAGCCATTGGAGAACATGGTGGAGTAAGGGGTGTAGAAGGTCCAGCCGGTGTCGACCCCCCCGAGGAACAATGCGCACAGCGTGATGAATCCGCCAATGACGTACAGCCACCAGCTCATCAGGTTGAGCCGCGGAAACGCTAGGTCGCGCGCGCCCAGCATGAGCGGCAGCACGAAGTTGCCCACCACCGAAGGGATGGAAGGAATCAGGAACAGCCACACCATGACCACGCCGTGCACGGTAAAGAGCTTGTTGTAGGTGTCATTGCTGACCAGGTCGCCCTGCGGCGTGGCGAGTTCGAGCCGGATCAGCGTGGCCGCCGCACCGCCGATGAAGAAGAAGGCCGTGATGGCGATGGCGTAGAGGATGGCGATGCGTTTGTGGTCGCGCGATGTGATCCATGACCACAGGGTGTAGCCATCGTCGAGGTAGCTGGCGGGCAACGAATGGGGCTGGGGTGTGCGCATGGGAGTGCCCGGTTCAGGGTGGCGTTCCGCCGGTGTGGAGATAGGCGATCAAGGCCTGCACGTCGTCTTCCGACAACTGCCCGGCAAAGGATGGCATGACCGGTTCGAAGCCAGCCACCACGTCCTTCTGCGGCAGCAGCAGGGCGTCGCGGATGTAGGTCTCGTCGGCGACCACGGTGCGACCGTCCTGCAGGTGCACGGTACGGCCGGCCAGGCCGTCGAGCAGCGGCGCGTGCACGGTGGATCCCGCGGCGTGGCAGCCGCTGCAGCCGTGCGTGCGGAACAGTTCGGCGCCGCGCGCCACCAGGCCCGGTTCCGCCGGCCCCTCGGCCAGCCAGCGGGCAAAGGCGGCAGGCGCCATCACCACCACCCGTCCGATCATGGCCGAATGCTCGCTGCCGCAGTACTCGGCGCAAAAGATGCGGAAGTCGCCCAGTTGCGTGGCGGTGAACCACAGGCTGGTGTAGCGGCCGGGCACCAGATCCTGCTTCAGCCGGAAGGCTGGAATGAAAAAGCTGTGGATCACATCCTCCGAGGTCATGATGAGCTTCACCGGTTGACCCAGCGGCACGTGCAGTTCGTTGATCTCGCGCCGGCCGCTGCGGTGCTGGAGTTTCCACATCCACTGTTTGCCGGTGACGTAGACCGGCAGCGCGTCGGCAGGCGCGCTTTTTTGCTGCACGTAGTCGTAGGCGGCCCACAGGAAGATACCCAGGAACAGGACCAGCGGTATGGCAGTCCATGCGGCTTCCAGCCCCCGGGCGTTGGAGGGCGGCGCCGTGCGGTCGGCGTCCGATCCCGCGCGGTACTTGATAGCGAAGAAGACGACCAGGAAAGCCAGCAGCAGGGCCATGCCGCCGCACAGCAACAGCATAGCGAGGAACAACGCATCGGTATGGCCCGCGGCGGTGGAGGCGCTTTGCGCCAGCAGGCGGAAGCCAGGGCTGAGCGCGGCATCAGGCATGTCGCTGTTCATGCGATCCTCCTGGCAGCGACGGCGCCGCGCCGGTGTCGCAGGATCCAGCCGGTCAGCCCTAGTGCGAGCAGCACGCCGCCGATGCGAAAAGCCGCCATCACCGCCGTGCTATAGCGGCCGGTGGCCGGATCGAAATGCGCGCACAACAAGGCGATGCGGTCGCTGAGAGTGCCGACCCGGCCCGACGAGGCCTCCACCAGCGCCAGCCGCAGGTCACGCGGCTCGAAGCGCACCCCCATCAGGTAGCGTGACACCACGCCCTGCGGGGTGACGACGAGGAATCCCGCAGCATGCTGGTAATCGGTTGTGGCACCGGCTGCGTCGCTGCCGGCGCCCGCGCGCCGGTAGCCAAAACCGATGGCATCGGCCAGCATGGCCGTGCTGGCGTCGCTCCCCAGCAGCAGATGCAGATCCACCGGCGGCAGCATGCCCGAGGGCACGGTGCGCGAACCGTAGGCAGCAGCGTAGCCGCGGTCGCCCGCCTGGCGCGCGCTGGCGTCGGCCGGCGTTTCGGCGGGGTCGATGCTGAAGCCGACCACGGTGTAGGCGCTGCGCGGCAGGCCGGTATCGGCCAGACTCTCCAGCACCCCCTGCATCAGCGTACCGCAGAGATTGGGGCAGCGGTAGTAGCCGGGCACCAGCACCACCGGCCGGCCGGGTACGAAGAACGCACCCAGGCGCACGGTTCGCCCGTCGGCGTCGCGCAGCGGCAGCTCCAGCGGCAGCTGTGCGCCGAGGTGCTGGGCAAAGACCAGCGGCGGCGGTGCCTCGGTGACAAAACCGCCCGCCCGTGCCGCCTGCGTCAACGCCCCAAGCGCGAAGACGAGCACCACCAACAGGCTCGGAAACCATTTCCCGGAGCACCCCAAGGCGCGCGCGAACGCATGGAGACGTGTCATCGCACCGACCCCTTTGGCGCTGCTGCCGGCGGCGAAGGCCCGTCCGAGGGTGGGCGCACACCCTGCCCTGCCGCCACCAGTTCCAGCGCATCGGCGATGGGGATACGCACCAAGCCCGCGGATCGGTCCACCCAGGCCGCCGTGTCGAGCCGGCGTTGCTGTTCGGCCCGGTAGCGGACCAGGTCGTCCTGCGGCGCGGACTGCAGCAGCGGGCCAGGCACGGCCAGCACCTGCGCCGGGCCGACCGGCTGCCCGCCGGGAGGGACTTGCCAGTGGCGCAGCAACAGCCACACCGCGCCGATGGCGCAGGCCACCATGAGCGCCAGCCCGGCAGCCGTCGCGCCCAGCTTGCGTATATCGATGTCAGCGCGGGCCATGGGGCGCCTCCGTCGAGATGCCAGCCGCCAGCTGGGCCATCGCGCCCGGCACACCACCGAAGACCAGCAATCCCAGCGCCACGGCCAGCAGCGGCACCAGCGCCGCAGCCGCAGCGTCATGCGGCGCGACAGAGGGCAGCACCAGCCAGGCCGCATCGAGCATCTGCGCGAACAATGCCAATGCCGCCACCCATCCCAGGCGAGCCGGCCGGTCCTTGACCGCGCGGAACAGCAACAGCGCCAGGGGCAGCGCAAACTGCAGCAGCACCAGGGCCAGACCGCCGAAACGCCAGCCGGTCATCAGCCGCGGTACGAACCAGGCGATTTCCTCCGGCAGGTTCTCGGCCCAGATGACGAGGAACTGCATGAAGGCCAGGTAGGCCCAGAGCATGACCGCCATCAGCAGCAGATTGCCCAGGTCACGCCACACCGGGGGCTTGCCTGCGGCCGGAACCGGCACGGCCAGTTGCCCGGCGGCCACCGCACGCGCGGTGAGCCAGGTGGCGGCAGCGACGCCCGCCAGCAACTGCCCCGCCAGCAGCGCCAGCCCGAACACACTGCTGTGCCAGCGCGGCAGCAGCGAACCGACGGCATCGATCGCCGCCAGCGACCCCAGCAGCAGGTAAACGATCAGTGACAGTGCCGCCCTTCCCTGCCCCAGGCGCCGCAGTGCGGCCGGCCGCACCAGCCACAGGGCGATGGCGGCATAGACAAGCACACGGGCCAGGAAAAACGGCGTGCTGAACCACGCCAGCTTGAAGGCCGGGCGTGACAGGCCGTGGGCCCAGGTGCCGCCGTCCTGTACCGCCCAGGGGTAGAGGTCGGGCCGGGCGGTGGTGCCGGGCCACAGCACGGGTACCAGCAGGGGCAGGAACAACAGCAGCACCCAGGGTAGCCGGGCCGCCAGGGCACCGACTGCAGGCGCCAGCACTTCGCCCCAGAGGCCACCCGTCAGCCGGTGGATGCCCAGCGCGGCGGCGCCGCCCAGCACCGGCCCCAGGCACCACCAGCAGGCGACCAGCCAGGCGGGCCAGAAGGACCCGGGCGCGACCGCGTCGGAAGCCACCAGCACCAGCACCAGCACCACCACCACCACCAGCAGGCCGGCACCGGCCCAGGTGTGGCGGGCCTGCGGCCCCGATGCCGCTTGCGGCGCGCTCACGGCCGTACCTCCGCGCGCGCAGGTATCGATGCCGCCGCCAGGGCTGGCGCCAGGCGCATGCGTAATTCCGGTGGCAGCGCCGTCAAGGCCACGTGCTGGCTGGTCTGCAGCGCACGGATGTAGGCCACGATGGCCCAGCGGTCCTGCGGCTCCACCCGGTCGGCGAAGGGATACATCACGCCATAGCCTTGGGTGATCACGTCATAGAAATGCCGATCCGGTGTCCACCGCAGGCGGTCCTGGTGCCAGCTTGGCGGCGCAGGGAAACCGCGGCGCACCACCATGCCGTCGCCCTCGCCCACCGCGCCGTGGCACGGCAGGCAGTAGACGGTGTAGCGCTCCTGGCCGCGCAGCAGCATGTCGCGGCCAGGCACGGCCGGCAACGCGGTCTGCGTATGGACCGCCTGCGCCGCCTCGGTGCCGGCCGCGCCCCGTGCGGCGCCGGATACGGCTGCCGCATCGCCCACCGCGCGGGGCACGACGCCGGGCGGCGGCGGACGCGAGGCCGTCCCTTCGGGGAACAGCGCACTGCGGTCGCCCGGCATCAGCTTGGGCTGGTCGTACATATTGCGCATCGCGCGCTCGCAGCCGGCCAGCGGCAGCACAGCCGCAGCCAGTACCAGGCAGGCCCTCCAGCGATTCACCGAGCCACCTCGCTGCAGCGCAGCGGCTGCAGACCGTCCAGCAGTCGGCCCGCCGCACCGCGCTCGAAGGTCGGGTCGTCGGCCCGCAGGCACAGGAAGAACCTGTCGCGCGAGGCGGCCTTGAAGTCCGGTGCGCCGAATACCGGGTGGTGTAGCGCCGGCAGCCGGCAGCCGATGAGCAGCGCCGCCACGGCCGCCAACGCACCACCCAGGATGGTCATCTCGAAGGTGACGGGAATGAACATCGGCCAGCTGTGGTCGGGCCGCCCGCCGATGTTGAGAGGGTAGCTGACCACTGCCGCGTACCACTGCAGGGCGTAGCCGCCGATGCCGCCGCATAGCGCACCCAGCAGTGTGGCCAGCGGAATGCGCGAACGGCGAAAACCGACCGCTTCGGACAGGCCTTCGATGTCGAAGGGGCTGTACGCCTCGGTGCGGGTATAGCCCGCCGCCTGCGCCTGCCGCGCGGCGGCCAGCAGCGCCTCGGCACTGCCGAATTCGGCCACCAGCCCCCACAGGTCCTCGCGCGCGATGGTGGTCATGCCGGTTCTCCCCTTGCGCTCTCGCGTACCAGTCCGCGCATCTCCGTGATGGACAGCGCTGGCAGCACCCGCACGAACACCAGGAACAGCCAGGCGAAGGTGCAGATAGAGCCGGCGAGGAACAGCCAGTCCCAGCGTGTCGGCACGTACAGGCCCCAGGCCGAGGGCACGTAGTCCTGGTACAGGCTGGACACGACGATCAGCACCCGCTCCATCCACATACCCAGGTTGATGACCAGCGACAGGCCGAACAGCAGCGCCACATTGCGCCGGTGAGCCGGCCACCACAGCAGCTGCGGCGCCAGAACGTTGCAGAAGATCATGGCCCAGTACACCGGGGCGTAGGTACCGGTCCAGCGGTTAACGGTGACGGCGATCTCGTTGGCGTCGCCGCTGTAGAAGGCGGTGAACACCTCGCTGAGGTAGCCATAGGCGACCAGCCAGCAGGTGGTGAGCAGCACCTTGGCGGCGTTGTCCAAGTGGCGTTCAGTGATGAAGTCCTGCAGCCCGAACGCCTTGCGCAGAGGCACCGCCAGCGTGATGACCATGGCGAAACCCGAGAGCAGCGCGCCGGCCACGAAGTACGGTGGAAAAATGGTGGAGTGATAACCCGGTGTGTTGCCGATGGCGAAGTCCAGGGACACCACCGAGTGCACCGACACCACCAGCGGCGTGGCCAGCCCGGCCAGCAGCAGGTAGGCGCTGCGGTGGCGCGCCCAGTGGCGCGCCTCGCCGCGCCAGCCCAGGGCCAGCAGGCCGAAGGTGTATTGCTTCCAGCGCTGGCGCGCGCGGTCGCGCATCGTGGCCAGGTCGGGCACCAGACCGACGTACCAGAACAGGAAGGACACGGCGATGTAGGTGCCGATGGCAAAAAAATCCCACACCAGCGGGCTGCGGAACTGCGGCCACAGCTCCATGCGGTTGGGGTAAGGTGCCAGCCAGTAGGCGAACCAGGGACGCCCCAGGTGCAGGACGGGGAACAGCCCCGCCATGCTGGCCGCGAACAGCGTCATGGCTTCCGCGAAACGGTTGATGGAAGTGCGCCAGCGCTGGCGCAGCAGCAGCAGCACCGCCGAGATGAAGGTGCCCGCATGGCCGATGCCGATCCACCAGACACAGTTGGCGATGGCGAAACCCCAGGCCACGGGGATGTTGATGCCCCAGATGCCGACACCCACCTTGAAGAGATAGGCAATGGCGCCGAGGAACACCAGTACCCCCAGCAGCGTGACACCGAAGGCCAGTGCCCAGGTACGCTGCACCGGCCGTTCGAGCACAATGCCGCTGATCTTGTCGCCAACGGACGCAAAAGTCCAACCGGCGCGCAGCACGCCGATATCGCGCGAGACAGGACCGGGCTCGGGACCGACCACGGTGCTCATGCCTTGGGCTCCGTCGGCGGCGGGTCCACCACCACCTTGGCGAGGTAGGTCGTGCGCGGCCGGGTATTGAGTTCCTCCAGCATCGCGTAGTGGCGGGGCGACTGCCGACTTTGCACCACCCCGCTGCCCGCCAGGTTCAGGTCGCCGAAACGAATGGCCTGCGTCGGGCAGGCGGACTGGCAGGCGGTGCGCACGTCGCCGTCGGCCAGAGGGCGGTCCTCTTTCTCGGACATGAGCCGCGCCTTGGAGACTCGCTGCACGCAGAAGGTGCATTTCTCCATCACCCCGCGCCGGCGTACCGTGACCTCGGGGTTGCGCTGGGCCTTGGCAGTCTCGGTCACCTCGTCGGAATACTGCAGAAAATTGAAGCGCCGCACCTTGTACGGACAGTTGTTGGAGCAGAAACGTGTGCCTATGCAGCGGTTGTAGACCTGTACGTTCAGGCCTTCGCTGTCGTGCACCGTGGCGCCGACCGGGCACACCACCTCGCAGGGCGCGTTCTCGCAGTGCATGCAGGGCACGGGCTGGAATACGGTCTGGTGGGTACCGGCGTCGTCGTAGCGGTCGACCCGTATCCAGTGCATCTCGCGGCCGGCGGCCACCTGTTCTGCGCCGACCACGGGGATGTTGTTCTCCGACTGGCAGGCGATGGTGCAGGCATTGCAGCCAATACAGGCATCGAGGTCGATGGTCATGGCCCAGGCATGGTCGGGGTACGGGCGCGGAGCGTAGAGCGAAGCACGTTCGGGCGGTGTTTCGACCCGCGGTGTGGCCAGGGGCACCGTGCGCGCGAGTTCGCGGCCCTCCTGCTCCATGCGGTGCTGCGTCACCGCGAAGTCATGGTGGGCACCGGTGGCATGCAGGGTGACGGCCAGCGGCCCGCCGGCTACCGGGCGCAGCACATAGGCGTCGAAACCCACACCGCTGCCCACCCGGCCTGCGTTGCGACGACCGTAGCCGAGTGGCAGACTGACGGTGCCCTCGGCATGCAGCGCTTCGACCCAGACGGGCGCCTCTATGCCGGTGGACGCGGCGGAAACGGCCGCACCGGAAGCGCCGATCCGCACCACGTCGCCCGTGACAACGCCCAGCGCGGCGGCGGTGCGTGGCCCCAGCGTGGCGGCGTTGTCCCAGGTCATTTTGGAAAAGGGACGCGGCAGTTCCTGCAGCCAGCCACTGTTGGCGAAGCGACCGCAGGCGGTGCTGGCGTCGGCGCCGAACACGGCGGCAAGCACCGCACCCGGAGCGGCGTCCACCTTCGCCGGCACCGCATTTGCGGTTGCCGCGCCGACCGGCGCCATCACCCGTGGCAATGCCAGCGCCGGTGCGGCCGTGCCGGCTACCACCCCGTCTCGCAGGCTGGTGTGCCAGAAGGCTTCGAAATCGGCGCCTCCGTGCTCCAGCTTCCATCGCCGCTGTACCAGGGCATGGCCGTCGCGCAGGCCGTCGTCTTGCAGCAAGGCCAGCAGTTCGTGGGCAGAGCGGGTGTCGTACAGCGGCGCGATGGCCGGCTGCAGAATGCTGGCCGTGCCGTCGAAGGCGCGGGCATCGCTCCAGGCCTCGTAGCCGTGGCTGGCCGGCAGGTGCCAGGTGCAGGCACGGCCGGTCTCGTCGCGGTAGACGCCCAGGTGGATGCTGAAGGGTACCTGGGCGATGCCCCGCGCCAGCCGGAGCGCGCCAGGGGCGTCGTAGGCTGGGTTGGCGTCGAGCAACAGCAGGGTGGAGACTTGGCCACCATGCAACGCGTCAGCCAGATCGGCCAGCGTACCCTGCTCAACTCCATCGGGCGCCGCATCCGGCGGCACGATGGCATGGAGCGTCCGGCCGAAGGCACCCAGGCGCTGGTGCAGGGCGTGGACCAGCGCATGCGCCGCCGGTGCCAGGTCATCACCCGGCACCAGCAGGCTGTCGGGCCCTGCGACGCGCAATTGCGCCGCCAACGCGGCTTCAAAGGCCGGCGCAGGATCTCCACCAGCCGGTGCCGGCCCCAGATCGGGGAACAGCTGTGCCGCCACGCGGGCCAGCAATGCCTCGATGCCGGCGGGCGCTAGCGCCAGCCGGTCGTCGGCGCGGGCACCGAACAGGCCCGGCGCCGTTTCCACTGCCATCAGCCGGCAGGGGGGCCGCCCAGCAGCCAGGTCGGCCGCGCGCTGGCGTGCCCAGTCCGCAGCCTGTGCCAACGCGGCGGGCCCCTGGCTGAAGGGGTCCGACCCCAGGGCGACCACCACCCGGGCGCGGTCCAGATGGCGCACCAAGTGCACCGGGCGGCCGAAGGTGTGTTGGGCGGCCTGGATGGCCGCCACCGGGGCGAGTGGCGCATGCAAATATAGCCGCATGCGGGGGAAAGTCAGCTGCAGCGCCGCGAGCTGGCCCTGCAGAGTGGGCGAGGTAGATGGGCCGACCAGCACGTGCAGGCCACCCCCCTGCCCCGCCCGCAACTGCTGCGCACGCTGCCGCCAGGCCGCCGAAAATGCGTCCCAGGTGGAAATCGAGGAAGGCGGCGCTGCAGGCGTCGCCCGGGACGCGAACGGCGCCGCCTGCACGCCTGGCAGCCGTGCCTGCACCGCTTGCGACCGGTCCGGGTCCCACAGCTCCAGCACCGAGGCCTGGGCAAACACGTCGGTGGCGCCGCCGCTGGCGGGGTGCAGCGGGTTGCCCTCGATCTTCACTGGCCGCCCTTCGCGGGTGCCTACGAGCACCCCGTGGGCGAAACCATCGCGCACCCAGGCACTGGCGTAGTACACCGGCAAGCCACCCACACCCGCCTCGGGCATGTGCACGTAGGGATAGATGCGGTGGTCTGGCGCCTGGGTGCAGGCGCCGGTAGCCAGGGCCGCCGAGGCAGCCATCAGTTGCAGTACGCGGCGGCGCTGCGGGCCCGACGGGCCACCGCCGTCCTCAGGGCCGTGGATGGGGATGATGGGGAAAGAGTGTGCCATGGACGGTGCCGCTACCGGTGGCAGGTCGAACAATCGGTCAGCCGCTGCGTGCCTTGCAGTTTCAGCGTGCGTGCCAGCAGTTGGGTATCGGCGTCGCCCAGCGGCTCAGCCGGCATGGCGAACACCTGGTCGTGCGGGTGCAGGTGCGGCGCGGGGTCGCGGTGGCAGTCGATGCACCAGCCCATCTCCAGCTTGTGTACCTGCCAGGTCAACGGCATCTGGTCGATGCGGCCATGGCATTCCATACAGGCCACGCCCTTGCTGACATGGATGCTGTGATCGAAATACACAAACCCCGGCAGGAAGTGCACCCGCTGCCAGGCGATGGGCTGGCCGCTGGCAGCGCTGTTTTTCAGAGCGGCCAGGATACCCGCCTGGGCGAACAGTTGGGAATGGCAGCCCAGGCACACCTGGGTGGAGGGCATGCCGGCAAAAGCGGTCTTTTCCACCGTGGAATGGCAAAAGCGGCAGTCCAGCCCCACATCGCCCACGTGGTGCTTGTGGCTGAAGGGAATGGGCTGGGCCATCGGCTCGCCCTTGGCATCGTAGGAATTGCCCACGCCGGCGAGCACGGCGAACGCCACCGCTGCAGCGAGAAACACGGCCAGCAGCACCAGCTTGACCGCCAGCTCGACACGTCGCCTGAACAGGGGCTGTTCCATGTACCCAGCTATCGAATGGATCTGTTGTATTGCACGCCATCTGGCGCTTGTTTCCGAACACCATCGCACACACACGCAACACAATGGAAGCAGAACGTATCAATCCGTCGGGTCAATCTGCCCCCGGAAGAAGCTCCGGCTCTGCCCTCCCCCCTCAGCCAGCCCACCACTGCCGAATGGTGGCCTTCACCACCTGCAGTGCGTCTGGATCGCCGTGCAGCAGCGCCGACAGGTAGGCCTTAGCCTGTTCCAGCTTGATCTCGGGTGGCAGCGAAGGAACATTGGGGTCCGTCACCATCTCCAGCAACACCGGCTGCTGGGCCGCCAGCGCCTCGTCCCAGGCCGGGCCCACGGCCTCCGGCGCATCCACCCGCATCCCGCGCAGGCCGATCATCTGGGCGAATTCGGCATAGGGAAAGTCGGGCAGGTCCTGCGAAGCCGAGTATTTGGGATCGCCCTCCTGCACCCGCTGCTCCCAGCTCACCATGTTGAGGTCGCGGTTGTTGAGCACCATGATCACCAGCCTTCGGTCTTTCCACTGCGGCCACAGGCGCGCCAGTGTGATCAGTGCATTGATGCCGTTCATCTGCATGGCTCCGTCACCGACGAGCGCGATGACGGGGCGGTCCGGGTGGGCCAGCTTGGCCGCAATGGCATAGGGGACCGCTGGTCCCATGGTCGCCAAGCCCCCTGACAGCGATGCCATCATGCCGCGCCTGAGCTTCAGGTCACGGGCGTACCAGCCGGCCACGGAGCCACTGTCAGCCGTGAGGATAGCGCCGTCAGGCAGCCGCGGCGACAGTTCGCGGAACACCCGCTGCGGGTTGACGGGTTGTGCCGGGGCCATGGCACGCGCGTCCAGCACCTCCCACCATTTCGCCATGCGCGTCTCGATGGCATCGCGCCAACTCCGGTCGGCCTTGGGCTCCAGCAGCGGCAGCAGCGCCGCCAGTGTGGTCCGGCTGTCGCCCACCAGCCCGAGTTCCATGGGGTAGCGAATGCCCAGGAAGCGGGGATCGATGTCGATCTGCACGCCGCGCGCCTGGCCCTCCTTCGGCAGGAATTCCGCATAAGGAAAGGTCGAACCGACCATCAGCAGCGTGTCGCACTCCTCCATCATCCAGGAGCTGGGCCGGGTTCCGAGGATGCCGATGGCGCCGGTGACAAAAGGCAGGTCGTCCGGCACCGCGGCCTTGCCCAGCAGCGCCTTGGCAATGCCGGCGCCCAGCGCGTCGGCCACTGCCAATATCTCGTCGGTAGCATGCAGGGCACCCGCGCCGACCAGCAGCGCCACCTTTTTACCCGCATTGAGGAGGTCGGCCGCCTGCCGCAGCCCCTCCAGCGGCGGCACTACCGCCGACGCGGTGGTGCCGATGCCACTGTGCACCGTACCGTGCGCCCGCGGCGGCACCGGCACCGCCGGCAGTTCCTGCAGGTCGTTGGGCAGGATGATGCAAGTCACCGCCCTGCGCTCCACCGCGATGCGCACGGCGCGGTCCACCAGGTGGCGTACCTGCTCGGGCGTGGTGGCCATCTGTACGTATTCGTGGGCCACGTCCTTGAACAAGGACAGCAGATCCACCTCCTGCTGGTAGTCGCCACCCAGCGCGCTGCGTTTCTGCTGGCCGATGATGGCGACCACTGGCTGGTGGTCGGCCTTGGCGTCGTACAGCCCGTTAAGCAAATGGATGGCACCCGGCCCCGACGTAGCCAGGCAGACGCCCACCTCGCCCGTGAACTTGGCATGGGCACAGGCCATGAAGGCGGCCAACTCCTCATGACGCGTCTGTACGAACTCCAGGGTGCCACCCGAACGGCCCAATGCGCCCATGATGCCGTTGATGCCATCGCCCGGGTAGCCGAAGATGCGGCGCACTCCCCACTGGTGGAGGCGGTCGATCAAAAAATCCCCGACGGTGACGGCCATGGTGGTGCTCCTTCTGCTTATGGACGTTGGAAAGCCCTCCAATCTAGCCAGTAGGTCTGCAGCGGTTGTCGGCAAGCACCCCCAACCTGCTTGCGCCACCGCCTACACGAGTGCTATCCCACTTCCACAACCGTACGAACTGCTTCCGAGCCTTGCCGCGCTTCGAGAACTGGGCTAGCGGGCGCATGATCGAGCTCGTGCGCGACGGTCATGCCGCCGACGAAGCCCTGCGTCAGGCGTTGGTCACGCGCCACAATCTGGCCGAAGCGGTCCGGCGGAAGCTGGTGCCGACGGAGCGGCGCATCCGGCCAGCAAGGAGATTGATGAGCCAGTTCAGCGCAAAGTCCTAAAGTACAGGGCGTGGCTCACCGTACCAATCCGATTCTTGGTCAGGCATCCTCCCTGCTGGGTTGAATCCGGAACCGTTCTGGAACCGTCCCGCCGGGAGGTCCGCGCCTCCATCGATCCCTGGGCGCGGGCTCGTGTGCGATTCATATGCCGCTTTACCGGCATCGACTAGCGACCTGTCATCCGATGAACCTGAGGTTGATTGACGCGGTCTTCCAATTCGAGCGACCGCCCAGCACATGGCGCCTAATGATCCAGCCAGCAATAGCAATTTCTTCATGATCTGCCTCCTACAAAGATTAACACTGCACGGTAGGACGAACTCAGGGTAGTCCCATGTAGGACCAGTACTCCAACAAATGCCCGTCGTTTAGAGCGGGCAGTATCTTCAAGAACCGCCATTCCGCGGAGTTGCTGGACTTCTCGGCATTCCCCTGCAGCCCATTGCCGCCTGGCGCGCCCAACTGCGAAGTCCCCGCCACCGGCACATCTGGCACGCTCGACGCGTCCCGCAATGAGCGCCCGCCTCAATGAAAAACGGGCCCCCGCAGGACCCTCTCCCGCCGTTCCTTTGGTTGACAGCAGCCCGCTAGGCTCAGAGTTTCTTGTCGCCCTTGATCTTCTCGGCGTGCTGCAGGTGCTCACGCAGAGTTGGTAGCGTCTTGGTGGCGAAGGCCTGCACGTCGGCATCTTTAGCCTTTTGACCATTTTTTTCGAACAGCTTGATGTCGTCCTTGTGGTCATCGATGCCCACCAGCTTTATGAAGTCCTTGTCGAACTTTGCGCCGGACTCGCCTTGCAGCGTGTCCAGCGTTTTCTGCATATCTTTTGGCAGTTCCGTTGGAAGGCTTACCGATTTCGCAGCAGCAAGCTGCTTGAGTTGATCGTTCGCCGCGCTATGGTCTTTCACCAGCATCGTGCCGAAGGCCTTGATGTCGGGGTCGGTCGCCTTGTCGGCCGCGAGCTGACCGACCTGCACCTCGAACATGCCTCCGCCAGCAGCTTTGGTGAGGAATTTGGTGTCCGACTTGTCCAGGTTGCCTGCGGCATGGGCTGCGGCCGCCAGCGCGAGGGCGCCCAGGGCCAGGCTAGGGAAAGTGAGGGTACGGTACATAGGAAGCTCCAGGTTTTGGTTGGACAGGTCTTTGGTGGCAGCGATGAAGTCTTCTGGGGACTTCGCCTAGGCCAATACTCACTATCGGCGCCGCTTTCCGCTCCGCACGTCTGTACAAACTGGCTGCGTGCGTAGGACAGCTCCTTACGACCCGTTTTATTCCCCAGAAGTGCGCCAGCCTCCGCTCCTCATCGCGCGATTAGTTGGGACTCCACAGCAGACTTTTCCTACGCCAGCCTATCCCGATGGCGTCTAGCGCCTCACTGCTCATCTGCGCATGCTCCTGATTTATTTGGAGGAACCATGCTTATCGACCCCCGCACCGTCGGTCCCCGGCCGCCCTTCCCGCCGCAGAAGCAGACTCCGCCCGGATCGGAGGCCGCCATGCAGCCGGCGCCCGATCATGGCGAAAAAAGCTACGCCGGCTCTGGCCTGCTGGCGGGCCGCCGTGCGGTCATCACGGGCGGCGATTCCGGCATCGGCCGCGCGGTGGCGCTGGCCTTCGCCCGCGAAGGTGCCGACGTACTGATCGCCTATCTGGACGAGGAGGAGGATGCGCGGCGCACCGCCGAACTCGTGGAACAGACCGGCCGGAAATGCGTTCGTATGCCCGGCGATATCCGCGACGAGGCGCATTGCCAAGCCATCATCGACCGCGCGGTGGCGGAGCTGGGTGGCATCGACATCCTGGTCAACAACGCCGCCCACCAGATGACCCGGCACTCCATCGTCGACATCCCGAGCGAGGAATTCGATCGCATCTTCCGCACCAACGTCTATGCCACGTTCTTCCTGTGCAAAGCGGCCGTACCCCACATGCCACCGGGCGGCGCCATCATCAACACCGTCTCGGTCAATGCCGACAAACCCAATCCCACGTTGGTGCCCTATGCTGCCACCAAGGCCGCGCTTCAAAACCTTACCGGCGGGTTGGCACAGGCCTTGGCTGACAAGGGCATCCGCGTTAACTGCGTGGCGCCCGGCCCCATCTGGACACCCCTCATCCCCTCCACCATGGATGAGGAGAAAGTCAGCCACTTCGGCGGGGGCTCGCCCTTCCAACGCCCGGGGCAGCCGGCCGAGGTGGCGCCCGCCTACGTGCTGCTGGCCTCGGGCCGAGCTTCTTACATCTCGGGGGCCACCATCGCGGTCACCGGGGGGGTGCCGGTGATCTAGGCGCGAGCGCGGCGCGCCGGGCTCGCCTGCCCACTCGGCCAGCACCAGCGGACCCGATACCACCACGAAGCCGCAGGCACCGAACTCCCCCGTAGCGGGAGGCAACACCGGTGCGCCCGTCGGTGCGAGCGTGCCGCCGAACACCGCGGGGTCCACAGCCGGCACGGGCCGGGACGCAGCCGCACCCGATTCCGTGGCCGGCAGGGGAAGCGTGCCGCCTCCTGCTGGGAGTGACACGCCACCCGCGGGTTCAGCCAAGGCTCCACCGTCGGACACTCCCATCGGTATGCCAACGCCACCCGGTGCTGCAAACGCCAACAAATAACCCTCAAGCCCAATGCAATGAGGATCAGGCCTGGTGCTTGATGACGGCGATCTCGCCGTCGGGCTCCAGATAGATGGCTTTTGCCTGTCCCAGTTCCTCCAGACCCGCCTGGTGCAGTTTGGCCATGAGTTCATCCTCAGTGATGTACTCGCGCCGCATGGTCTTGCGCAACAGGCGGCCGTTACGGGCCAGGCACTTGCGTGTCCCATTCGCGAGGCGCTCCACCGCCGGGAAACGCCAGGTGGCCCAATCCATCACGTAGTTCCAAGGCGCCAGCGTGGCGATAAGCCACATGCCATCGGCCACAGAGGTGCCATCGCCGATCATGGCGTTCTGGGCCGCGTCACCCAGGATCACCACGAACAGAAAATCCGACACCCCGACCGAACCGATGTCGCGCCGCAGCACGAAGCGGAACAGCACGAACAGGAACCAGAACATCAGCGAGCCGCGCAGCACCAGTTGCAACGGCGGTATCGTGAAGTCAAACATGTCCCCCGGGTTGCCGAACCACTCCATCGGCGGCTACCGGTCGGATGCGCCGTTTATGCTGACCGCGGCGAGCGCGAGTCGGAACGTATGTCCTTCGCGTCCTCGGTGAGGCCGGCGGGCGCAGAGTCGTCCTGCTCGACAGAAGCGGCATCTGCTCGCTTTTCGCCCATGCGTTCACGCGGTGCGGGGCGATTGACATCGGGTCGCTTCGGATCGAAGCCGCCACCTGCGCCAATGTTGTCGGCGGTGCCGTCGGTGGTCGGGCGCATGCCCACGCCGGTGGGATTGCTCTTGCTCATGGCGTTCTCCTGAACAGATTAAAAAATCCAAGACGGCCGGACTTCTCGGAAAGAGGTCAGCCGCCCATCGTTGTGCCTACAGGCGGTACGGCCGCCGCCGGCGCACGCCCCGGCGTCAGCACAACCTTGCGGCAGTCCTCTTCCTTGTTGGCGAAGACCTCGTAGCCGCGCGCCGCGTCTTCCAGCGCCATGTGGTGGGTGATGATCACTTCGGGCTTCAGGTCGCCGGCCTGGATGTGTTCCAGCAGCCTCGGCATGAGGCGTTGGGCATGGGTCTGGCCCATGGCGAAGTTCAACCCCTTCTCGAACGCGTCGCCGAACAGAAAGCCGTGGATCCAGCCGGCGTACACCCCCGGCACGCTCACCGTGCCGCCGCGCCGCGTGGCCGCGATGGCCTGCCGCAGTGACTTGCCGCTGGAACCCTCCATCTTCAGGTCCGTCAGTACCGTCTCAACCGTGCTGCCCTTGGCCTCGAAACCCACCGCGTCGATGCTGGCGTCCACCCCGCGGAAGTCTGTGCGCTCCACAATCAGCGCGGCCGGGTCGTCTACCTCGTCGAAGTTGATCGGCTCCGCCCCATAGGCCTGCTGTGCGAAAGCCAGCCGGTAGGCATGGTGGTCCACCATGAAGATGCGCTCGGCGCCCAGCAGCCGCGCGCTGGCCGCCGCCATCAGGCCTACCGGGCCGGCGCCGAAGATGGCCACGGTGGAGCCGGGGCCGACCTTGCCGTTTTCCACCGCCTGGTAGCCGGTGGGTAGTATGTCGGAGAGGAACAGTACCTGCTCGTCGGCCAGCCCCGGCGGGATGACCAGCGGCCCCACGTTGGCCTTGGGCACGCGCACGAATTCGGCCTGGCCGCCGGCATAGCCGCCGTACAGGTGCGAATAGCCGAACAGCCCGGCGCCCGAGCGCACGTTCTTCTTGTTCAGGATGGCGCCGCGGCCTGGATTCGTCGTCTCGCAGGCGGCGAACAGCGTGCGGTTGCAGAAAAAGCACTCGCCGCAGGCAATGGTGAAGGGCACCACCACGCGGTCGCCCTTCTTCACGTTGGTCACCGCGGCGCCGGTGTCTTCCACGATGCCCATGAACTCGTGGCCCAGGATGTCGCCGCCCTTCATCTCCGGGATCTTGCCGCGGTAGATGTGCAGGTCGGAGCCGCAGATGGCGGTGGCCGTCACCCGCAGGATGATGTCGTCGGCCTGGGCGATCACGGGGTCGGGCACGGTCTCCACGCGGACGTCCTTGGCGGAGTGGTAGGTCAGGGCTTTCATGGTTTCCTTGGGGTGATTGGGGACATCGGTAGACGCACCGCGTCGAGAGGTCCTGCACCGGGACAACGCGAAACCCCGCGCCGCCGCTGCATCCCCCTGTCCGAATAGCCTTACGACGTGCCCACGGCACATCGCCAAGCGACCTTAGAGGCCAGCGGGAGAGCGGAATGTAGGAATCCACCCCATGCCGCTGCACGTCGCCGCAACCCTTCCATCCCAGGAGCTACTGCCTTCCATGAACCCGACCACTCCGAGCCCCGCCAGCGCTCACATCCACCCCTTCGCCATCGTCACTGGCGCCTCTTCGGGCATCGGCCTTGAACTCGCCCGCTGCTGCGGCCAGGACGGCCACGATCTGTTCATCGCAGCCGATGAGCCGCAGATCAAAGAAGCAGCCGCCCAGCTGCGGACCCTCGGTGTCGGAGTCCAGGCGCTGCAGGCCGACCTCTCAACCGCCGAAGACGTGGACCGGCTCTATGCCGCCGCTGGCGGCCGCCCGGTCGATGCCCTGCTCCCCAATGCCGGCCCGGCTTAGGCCGAGGTTTCCTCGACCAGGACTTCGATGCGGCACGCTTCGTCATCGACACCAACATCACCTGCACTGTCTATTTGCTGCAGAAGGTCTGCCGCGACATGCGCCTGCGCGGCCAAGGAAAGGTGCTCATTACCGGCTCCGTCGCGGGGTTCATGCCCGGCAGCTTCCAGGCGATATACAACGGATCCAAGGCGTTTCTCGATTCGTTCTCCTTCGCCCCGCGCAACGAGCTGAAGAACACCGGCGTGACCATCAGTTGCCTAATGCCCAGCCCCACCGACACCCGCTTGCCAGGCAGTGCCACGAAGGCCAACAACTAAGCAAGCGGTAGGGCTTCAGGGCAACTGCACCGGGTTTTGCTTCCGGTGTACACCTGCTTACTGTCAAGCAGATAGGGGGGCATAGAGTACGAAATGCCGCTCAACAGTTATGACAGCCTTGCCAGCAAGTCTTGTTCCGCTTGCAGGCTGCTTGCGAGCGCGAATGCGGTGCCGTAGAAGTACGAGGTCTGGCCACGCGGTGCGATCAGCGCTTGATGCCTTGGGACTGATAACCCCTATGGTGTCCAACTGGCCGTGATGGTCGAGCAGTCGTTGGCCCTTGCCCACGTGGGTATAGCACCCTCGCGCAGGCGGCGGCCTCGATGGAGGTTATGTGCGAAAACGCCAATGTCGGGGGTTGAGCCACTCCTTGGCACCTTCTACTGCCCAACCATAGAATCTCGTTCCACCGATCGTTGCTAGCCCCGCTGTAGTCGTCCGACTTTCGTCAGAAGCACCTCATGCCACCAGCCAATCGACAGGCCGAAGAAACCCTGAAAGAACTGCAGCGCTTTCAGGTCCTGGTTTCGGCCATTCGAGATTATGCGATCTACATGCTTGATCCAGAGGGCCATGTGGTCAGCTGGAACCTGGGGGCACAGCGCTTTAAAGGCTACACGGCCGATGAGATCATTGGGCACCACTTCTCGCAGTTCTACACGCAGCAAGACCGGGAGACGGGGGTTCCGGCCCTCGCGTTGAAGACCGCAGAAGCAGAAGGCAAGTACGAAGCCGAAGGCTGGCGCGTGCGAAAGGACGGCGCTCTGTTCTGGGCCAACGTGATCATCGATCCGATTCGAGCCGAGGACGGCAGACTGCTGGGCTTCGCCAAGATCACGCGGGACGTCACGGAGCGCAAGGCCGCGGACGATGCGCTGCGTCAGAGCGAGCAGCAGTTTCGGCTATTGGTGCAAGGTGTCACGGACTATGCCATCTACATGCTCGATCCCGAAGGGCGGGTCACCAACTGGAACGCGGGCGCCGAGCGCATCAAGGGTTATACGCGCGCCGAGGTGGTGGGGACACATTTCTCCAGGTTCTACACACCAGAGGATCGGGAAAACGGTATTCCCCAGCAAGCGCTGTCGATCGCTTCGGCGGCGGGGCGCTTTGAACACGAAGGTTGGCGGGTGCGCAAGGATGGCTCACGCTTCCGTGCGCACGTGGTGATCGATCAACTTCGTGATTCCGAAGGGCAGTTTATCGGGTACGCGAAGATAACCCGCGACATCACCGCCAAGGAGGAGGCGGCGGCTGCGCTGAGACAAACGGAGAAGGCTCTTCAGCAATCCCAGAAGATGGAGACCATCGGCAAGTTGACAGGGGGCGTTGCGCACGATTTCAACAACCTCCTCCAGGTCATCGCCGGGAACCTGCAGTTGCTCTCCCGCGACATTGCGGGCAACGAACGGGCGAAACGGCGGCTGGAGAATGCGCTGGCAGGCGTGCGCCGCGGCGCTAAACTTGCCAGCCAGCTGCTGGCCTTTGGCCGCCGGCAGGCGCTGGCGCCCAGGGTGGTGAATGTCGGCCGCTTGATCTTTGCGATGGAAGACATGCTTGAGCGCACCCTTGGCGAGGAAGTGCAGGTCGAGACCGTCGTGGCGGGCGGGTTGTGGAATACCTATGTGGACCCCAGCCAGATCGAAAACGTACTTCTAAACTTGGCCATCAATGCACGCGACGCGATGAATGGCGCCGGCAAGTTGACGGTAGAGTTGGGCAATACCTACCTGGATGATGCGTATGCGCGCACCCATGACGAGGTCGTACCTGGACAGTACGTCATGCTGGCCGTCTCCGACACCGGAAGCGGCATGCCTCCCGAGGTAATGGCGAAGGTATTCGAGCCCTTCTTCAGCACAAAGCCAGAGGGCAAGGGAACCGGCCTGGGCCTCTCGATGGTCTACGGATTCGTCAAGCAGTCTGGGGGCCACGTCAAAATCTATAGCGAGGAAGGCTACGGTACCACCATCAAACTGTACCTGCCCCGCTCGCATGAAGCCGAGGACGCAGTGGCCCCTGTTGATACCAAGCCGCTGATAGGAGGAGCTGAAACCATCCTGGTCGCCGAGGACGACGAACAGGTGCGGACTACAGTGATAGAGACTTTGGCCGAACTCGGCTACCAGGTACTCACGGCTAACGATGCGGCAAGCGCGTTGGCGATCATCCAAAGCGGGGTCAAGATTGATCTGCTATTCACGGATGTGGTCATGCCGGGCCCCCTGCGCAGTCCGGATCTAGCGCGCAAGGCACAGGAGCGGTTTCCGGACATTGCCGTGCTGTTCACATCGGGGTACACGCAGAATGCCATCGTGCATGGGGGTCAGTTGGACCCTGGGGTTGAGCTGCTGAGCAAGCCTTACACGCGTGAAGAGCTTGCGCGGAAGATCAGACTTACCATGGCAAAGCAACAGCGACGACGCTCATCGAAGGATCGTCAACTTGACCGCACAGACCATGCCTGACTGTATTCATAACGCCATTGCGCCTACAACGCCACTGCCCTGTCTACCCGGCAATGGTCATCCCGTGGCGCTGAGGGGCGCCCTTGCGCCGATGCAGCCGCAGGCGAGCGCCGGGCGTCGTAGGCAGTTGGTGCGACTCTGCAAGCGTACGTTCGGGCGGACGGGTATCCGGTCAGGCTTGGCGCCTAACGATCTCACTGCCGATGAGGTGGCGGAGCTACAGGGGAAAAAACGGGGTATCCCCGGTGCCAATCTGTACCTTCCTGCAAGGTCCCCCGCCCCCGGCCACGCGTCGTACCTAGTAGGCCAGGAAAACCCTTGAGCGAAGCCGCAGAAAACTGCCCCTGAAACCTAGAACAGATGGGGATTTGAACCGTGCGAACGCTCCCGTGCGACGGCTAGGCCGCCGAAGGCCGGGTGCTACTTGCACCGACGCCCGGGAAGACCAGCATTTCATGACGATGGTGGTCATGAACGGACGACTAGCGCGGCAGGCCCCCTGAAGGAATCTCGGCATCTGCGCCCGACAGGTCACGCTGAGGGGCAAGAGAACCACCATCCACTGAAACATTGGCGAGAAAGGTCGCTGACGGCACAAAGAACAGCGTACCTGTCACCGCCCTGCTGAAATCGAGCAGGCGGTCGTAGTTGCCCGGCGGCAGCCCGACAAACATGTTGTTCAGCATGCGCTCGATGCGCGTCGGCGAGCGTGCGTAGCCGATGAAATAGGTCCCGAACTCACCCTTACCCACGTCGCCAAAAGGCATGTTGTCGCGCACGATGTCCAGTTCTTCACCGTTTTCCTCGATGGTCGTGAGAACGTTGTGGGCGTAGCTGGGTTTTTCGGCATCGGCCAGTTCTATGTCGGAAAGCTTCTTCCTGCCTATGATGCCTTCCTGCTGCTCGACGGGTACCTTGTTCCACGCCTTCAGGTCATGAAGATACTTCTGGACGATGACGTAGCTGCCGCCGGTAAAAGCCCGGTCCTCGTCGCCGATGGTGGTGGCATCGATCGCATCCTGATCCACCGGATTCTCGGTGCCGTCGACAAAGCCCAGCAGGTCGCGCTCGTCGAAGTATTTGAAGCCATGCACCTCATCCACGGCCGTGACACCGTCGCCGATTCGAGACATGACCTGCGCAGCCAACTCGAAGCACAGATCCATGTGCGTGGCTCGGATGTGAAAGAGGATGTCTCCAGGTGTTGAGACGGCATGGTGCACGCCCTTGATTTCCCGGAAGGGATGCAGCTCGGCGGGCCTCGGCAGCCCGAAGAGCCGGTCCCAGCCTTGCGAGCCGAAGCCCATGACGCATGACAGGCGCCTGTCCGTATTGCGAAACCCGATTGCACGCAAGAGAGATGCCAGATCGGTACAAAGTGCCCGGACGGCTTCGTCGCCCGAAGGCTCCGGGTTCAAGGTCACCACGAGAAAAATGGCCGCATGCGTGAGCTTGGCTGCCACAGGTTGCGTAACAACGGAAGGCACTGTCCTCTCCTTGTGATCTGTTCGACCCCGAGCATATAACACCATGACCGCTACCCATGCTCTGTTCGTCCCGCGTCCCTTGAGGCGGCCTTTCCCATAGCTATGGGGCTGTAGTCAACCATAGGCTCTTTCGCGACCGGTTTGGTTAGGGCTTTGGATGCCGATTGCCAAGGTGCTCCGGATGCCTACTGCTGCCAAGAAGCCGTCGTCGCGTGCCAAGCCCGGACAAAAACCACACTAGCTTCGTATGTAGGCATATCAGACCATACGACGCGCATCAGTCCTACGCCTGTCCGGCGAAGGAGCCACCTAGAGTTTCCGCTCCCTTAACTACCTCCATCGCTGGAACCCATGGCCTCGACTCCACGCTCCAACAGTTCCAAGTCCAACCCGGCAGTTGCTACCGCCGCCAAGGCTGCCGCGCGCAACACCGACAGCGGTCCCGCCCACCCCGCGCCTGTCGGTGCGGCAGCCGACGACGCCCCGGCTCAGCGTGCGGCGGACACGCAGGCGACGGCGGCCGCGATGCCAGCCAATACCAACAAGCCGCTTGAGCACGAACAGGAAAATGGCATGGCGCCGCCGCAAGGCTTGTCCGTTGCCGCACCTTCCCGCCTACCTACGGGGAGCTCACTGTCCGAAGCCAGCGCCTCCGCCAAGACCGGCAGCGTGGCGCCTGAAGGTGTCAATGCCACCATCGGCTCGCTCGACCACGTGCGCGTGGACTCCACTGGCCAGGTGCTGACTACCAACCAGGGCGTTGCTATCGCCGACAACCAGAACTCCCTCAAGGCCGGTGTGCGCGGCCCGGCGCTGCTGGAAGATTTCATCCTGCGCGAGAAGATCACGCACTTCGACCACGAGCGGATTCCCGAGCGCATCGTTCATGCGCGCGGGTCCGGGGCGCATGGCTTCTTCGAGTGCTACGAGCCGCAAAGCGCGGTCACCAAGGCCGCCCCCTTCCAGGAAGCAGGCAAGATCACACCGGTGTTCGTGCGGTTCTCCACCGTGGCGGGCGAGCGAGGGTCCAAGGACACGGCGCGCGACGTGCGTGGCTTTGCCGTCAAGTTCTACACCGACGAAGGCAACTGGGACCTGGTGGGGAACAACATGCCGGTATTTTTCATCCAGGACGCGATGAAATTCCCCGACCTGGTCCATGCGGTGAAGCCCGAACCACACCACGGCATGCCGCAGGCCGCGTCGGCACACGATACCTTCTGGGACTTCGTCTCGCTGATGCCCGAGTCCACCCACATGCTGATGTGGCAGATGAGCGACCGGGCGATACCGCGCAGCTACCGCATGATGCAGGGCTTTGGCGTGCATACATTTCGCCTGGTCAATGAGGCGGGCGAATCGGTGTTCGTCAAGTTCCACTGGGAGCCCAAACTCGGCACCCATTCCCTAGTATGGGACGAGGCGGTAAAGATCTCGGGCGCCGACCCGGACTTTCACCGGCGCGACCTGTGGGAAGCCATCGACGCTGGCGAGTACCCCGAGTGGGAGCTGGGCCTGCAAATCTTCTCCGAAGCAGACGCCGAGAAGTACAGCTTCGACATCCTGGATGCCACCAAGCTGGTGCCTGAAGAACTGGTGCCGATCAAGACCGTCGGCCGCATGGTGCTCAACCGCAACCCCGACAATTTCTTTGCCGAGACCGAACAGGTAGCCTTCTGCACGGCGCACATCGTGCCTGGCATCGATTTCACCAACGACCCGTTGCTGGCTGGGCGCATCCACTCCTATGTGGACACGCAGATCAGCCGGCTGGGTGGACCGAACTTCCACGAACTGCCGATCAACGCCCCGATCGCCCAGGCACACAACAACCAGCGCGACGGCATGCACCGGCAGGCCATCCACCGGGGCCGGGTGTCCTACGAACCGAACTCACTGGCCGGCGGCTGCCCGTTCCAGGCCGGGGCCGGCCAAGGCTTCGTCAGTATTGCCCAGCGCCAGGATGCCGGGGAATCGAGCGACAAGGTACGCGCCAAGCCCGAGAAATTCGCCGACCACTATACCCAGGCCCGGCTGTTTTTTGACAGCCAGACTCCGGTCGAGCAGGCGCACATCGCGGCAGCCTTCCGCTTCGAACTGTCGAAGGTACAGACGCCAGCTATCCGCCAGCGCGTGGTGGCCGGCTTGCTGAATGCCTCGCCCGATCTCGCGGCCCAGGTGGCTGAGGGCCTGGGCATGGAACTGCCGGCGCCGCTGCCGCTGGCCCTGGAGAAGCCCGTCAAGCCAGAGGTTACCCAGTCGCCTGCGCTGTCGCTGATGGCGCGACCTGGCGATGGTGGCATCCGCACGCGCAAGGTTGCAATCCTGGTGGCCAACGGAGTGGACGGTGCATCGCTGCAGGCATTGCAGGCAGCGCTGCTCGAAGCTGGCGCGGTCGGACGATTTGTCGCTCCGCGTCTCGGCACGGTTGCGACCGCTGACGGCGGCACGCTCGAAGCGGATGCGACCCTGGAAAACAGCCCGGGCTTCCTCTTCGACGCACTGGTGCTGCCTGACGGCGCCGCAGGCGCCGAGGCCCTGGCAAGGGACGCGCACACCCAGGATTTCATCAAGGACCAGTACCGCCACTGCAAGACGATCCTGGCGCTGGGGGCCTCGCAGGCGTTGCTGGCCGACGCCGGCATACCGCTGTCGCTGCCTGACGGCCAGGCAGACCCAGGCTTGATTCTGGCCGACGCGGCCCAGGCGGCGGCTGTGGGTGCGGACTTCATCGCGGCCATGGGCAAACACCGCCACCCCATGCGCGACAGCGATCCGCCTCGGGTGTGAAGCATACGGCTCGATCAAGGGGACGACCTGAAATCCAGGCCGGTCCGCGGGAAGCGCCTACGAGGGCTTTCAAGACACGCTGACGAAAAAGCTTCGAAGGGGTCATCACCATGCCGGTGCTGGCCCCTTTTTCTGGGGGCGGCATCCACCCACGACACACGAGGAAAAACGCCATGGCAACCGCAAAGAAGGTCCCCACGAAGAAAACCCCTGCCCGCAAGGCAGCGCAACCGAAGGATGCGATCGCTATCCTGCGCGCCGACCATAAGGTTGTGAGCGACTTGTTCGACCAGTTCGAAAAAACCCGTTCGGACACCAGGAAAGCGCAGATCGTGGCCAAGATCTGTACGGAGCTCACCGTGCACACCCAGGTAGAAGAGGAAATCTTCTACCCCGCATTCAAGGCCGCATTGAAGGACAAGGAACTGGTCCCTGAAGCGACCGTCGAGCATGCCTCCGTGAAGGACCTGATCGCTCAGGTTGAAGGCGTCACGCCAAGTGGCGAAATGTACGATGCCAAGATCAAGGTGATGGGCGAATTCGTCAAGCACCATGTCAAGGAGGAGCAGACGGAAATGTTCCCGAAGGCCAGGAATACCAAGCTCGACCTCGTGCGGCTTGGCGAACAGATTCTGGCTCGCAAACGGGAACTACTGGCGGCCCGCGCCTGAGATTACTTCTCTGGCGGGTTTGGCCAGGCGCTTGTTGTTCCAACAGCATCGTCGCGCGCTCCCAGGCATGGCTCAAGCCCAAGTTTGACCACCGGCAGGAGCAGGTATCGCATCTGAAGCTGTGCGCCAACCATGCCTTCTGGCTGGTGGCTTACCCCAGCCAGGGCCACGAGATGCTGTTCGACGCGCACACCCGGTCCTTCGCAGCTCTAGGCGGCGTGGCACGCCGGGGCATCTACGACAACATGCGCACGGCCGTCGACAAGGTCCACAAAAGCAAAGGCCGCACCGTCAACGCCCGCTTCTCGATGATGTGCGCCCGCTACCTTAAACCCGAGACCATCATTTCGGGTCGGCATACTGGTTGAGCTTTCCGCTCTGCGGAAAAATGAATTCCAGCGTCGGCCTTGGCGTTGGCGACCCTTCTCCCTAGAGTCGACGCATCGGCCTGAAGGTCATCGGGTTCGGAAACTTCATAGCCAGTCCGTTTGCAGGCATGCTGCTGGCGGATATGGGGGCAGACCTTATCAAGGCCGAGCAGCCCAGCGGCGACATGGCACGTGCGACCCCGCCCCCCTCAAGGGTCATAGCACCAACTTCATAGCCTACATCCGAGAAGAGCTTGAGCGTTGGGGGCGCAGGTGAAGGCCACGGGCGTTCAAGCCGACTGAGCCTTCCCGTGCATCTATTCAATCAACGGAGACAACCATGAAATTCCCCACCGCACCCATTCCTGGTGTGGCGGCGGTCAGCCACCGCCGTATTCGGAGGGCAGTGATAGCCCTTCTGCTGCCTGCCGTCGGCCTCGGCAGCGGCACCGCCTGGGCCGCCGATAACTTCCCCAGCCGGCCGATCAAGATCATCGTGCCCTTTGCCGCCGGCGGCAGCACCGACGCGCTGGCGCGTGTCGTGGCGCAGCAGCTGCAAGAGAAGCTTGGCCAGCCCGTCACCATCGACAACCGCCCCGGAGCCGCAGGTGCGATCGGCGCAGACGCCGTGGCCAAATCGCCCGCCGATGGCTACACACTGCTCATGGCCACGAGCAGCACCCACGCAGTGCTACCGCACCTGCGCAAGCTGCCCTACGATCCGGTCGCGGATTTCACACCCGTGGCGGAGATCGGGACCGCACCGAATGTGCTGGTCGTGAGCCCTGTGCTGGGCGTGGACAACATTGCCCAGTTGCTCAAGCTTCAGAAAACCAGGAGCGGCGAACTCAGCTTCTCCTCGAGCGGGAGTGGCACGATCACCCATCTCATTTCCGAAGCGTTCGCACAGGCGGCCGGCATCAAGGCTACCCATGTGCCGTACAAGACGGGTGTTCAGGCGCTTCCCGACATTGCTGGCGGTCAGGTCGATTTCGCGTTCGACAGCATCGTATGGACGCTTCCGCAGGCCAAGGCCGGAAAGCTGAAGGCTCTTGCGATCAGCAGCACCAAGCGGTCGGCCCTGGCCCCGGACCTGCCAACGGTCGCGGAAAGTGGTTTCCCGGGTTTCGACGGAACGACGTGGTTTGGCTTCATGGGTCCGAAGGGCCTGCCGGCTCCGGTCGTGGCCGAACTCAATGCCCAGATCAACAGAATCCTGGCGTCGGCAAATGTTCGGTCGCTGTTCGAAGCACAAGGCGCCGAGCCAACGCCTGTTTCACCTTCGGCTTTCGCGCAGATGGTCAAGGCCGACGGCGAGCGCTGGAGCCAGGTGATCCGCAAGGGCAACATCAAACTGAACGACTGAACACATGACAGAAAAAACCGAAACCTTCCGCTCCCTTGTTCAGACCGAGCGTCCCCTGGTTCTCCCTGGCGCGCATGACGCACTGTCCGCACTGCTGATCGAGCAGGCAGGATTCAAGGCCTATTTCATCGGCGGTTTTCCCCTCGTCGGTGTCCGATACGGGGTCCCTGACATTGGCCTGGTGGCGCTCGGTGAGATTTCCGCGGGTATTCGCGACATCATGAACGTGTCGGACCTGCCGGTCCTGGTAGACGTGGACAACGGCTACGGCGATGTCAAGAACGTGGTCTATTCCGTGCAGACCTATGAGCGCATGGGCGCCCAGGCGCTGTTCTTTGAAGACCAAGTCTCGCCCAAGCGCTGCGGTCACATCGTCGGCAAGCAACTGCTCTCCACCGAAGATATGGAAACCCGCATTCGGGCCGCCGCGGAGAACCGCATCAACAAAGACACGTTCATCATCGCCCGTACCGATGCGCGGGAGGTCTACAGCATGGATGAGGCGCTGCGCCGTGGCGAGCGCTACGCGAAGGCCGGCGCCGATGGCATCTTCATCGAGGCGCCTGAGTCACATGAGGAGATGGAGCGCATCGGCCGCGAACTTAAGGGCATCCCCCTGATGGCCAACATGCTCGAAGGGGGCCGCACCCCGATGTTGCGTCCCGTGGAGCTGGAGTCGCTTGGTTTCCGCATCGTTATCTATGGCATTTCGCTGCTCATGCGCATCACCAAGCTGATGCAGTTGTCGCTGGCAGACATCCGCAGCGGCGAGATGAAGATGGTGGGCACAGGCGTAGGTTTCGAAGAATACAAACAAATCGTGGGCTTCCCGCACTGGGCCACCCTGGAAGACCGCTACAGCACCAAGTGAGGAAGCACAGCATGATTTTTGTATTTCACCTGCTTGACCGGCCAGGAGCGCAGGAACTGCGGCAGCAGGTTCGACCCGCCCACAAGGAATACCTCGCACGGGTGGCCGACCGCATCGCCTTTGCCGGCCCGCTGCTGGCGGAGGACGGTGCGACGATGTGCGGTAGTTTGCTCGCGATCGACTTCCCATCGCTTGCCGATGCAAACACCTGGTTGAAGGAGGAGCCATTCACCGTGGCCGGGATCTATGGAACAGCGTACGTACACGCCTTCTCCAACCTTTGGCCGCAAAAGGCTGGATTCCCAGCCTGATATCCAATCCCATTTGAAGCGTCGTGCGGACCTCACGCGGGGGCCGACGTAGGTACGTCAGACCCCCGAAATTCCCACAATCGATCCAGCACTGGGTGGCATGGCCTTGAGGTCACGGATTCAGGAATTTGGTCTGGGAAGTCATCTGTCAAGTTTAGTGGGCTCCTCACCTCAGCTATGTTTCGGAAGACCAAATTGGCAAGCGCATTGATATTGCTTATGCTTAATATTGCGGGCCGGGTGCCATAAACTTGCTCGTCTTTATGGGCATAATCCTGACCACTGACTGACCATATCAGAGTCTTATTTTTCTACTCTACTCATCTGTGACTCGCGATTTGCATACCAAGTGCATACGATAGGTTGCGGATATGCAAGGAGTGCAGCGCCTGAAGGCGGATCGACTCTTCCAACGGGATGGTAGCGGCATCCATGGCAGACCTTTGGCGTTATAAAGTAGACGTGTTCCGAACCCATGCTTATGCTCGCTATAAGCACTACCGCACATAACGCGCTAAAGTGGCTTCTAGCTCTTCCGTCGTACAAGGTTTGTACAGCACCTCGAACCCTGCGACGGTCGCAAGCTGTCCATGATCGGCATATCCGGTAAGCAAGACGAAGGGCAATTTGGGTTGCTCTTCGCGAATCCGCAGCCCCAGTTCCAAACCGTTCAGGCTGCCGGGAAGGGCAAAGTCCGACAAGACGATGTCGTACGCACATGTGCGGACCTCGGGCAGGGCGGCGTCCGCGTTCAGCACCCAGGTGACGCGGTAGTTCATATCCTCCAGCACCACTTTGGTCAGTTCACCGAGAGCCACGTTGTCTTCCACGTACAGAAGCCGGTTTCGGCTATTCGACAGCTGGAGTGCGGCAGATGGCTGGAGGAGAGGGCTCGGACCCGCCGCGGGCAACGCCAACACGAATGCCGTGCCTTCAGTTGTTCCCTCTACCCGGACCGAACCTCCAGAAAACTGGCAAAAGCCGTAAACCTGGGACAGTCCCAAGCCGTTGCCGCCGTGAGAGCCGCGGGTTGTGAAGAACGGCTCGAATATGCGATCGCGCAAGTCGTCGGGAACTCCGTGACCGGTATCCTCTACCGTGATTAACACAGATGGATCGGACGCAGCGTCGCCCGGAGAGTTGCCCGCGGAAATACGCAGCGTCCCCCCTTTGGGCATCGCATGGCCTGCGTTGGAGGCAAGATTGAGCAAAGCCAGGCGCATCTCTGTGACATCCACCCTGACCGGCGCGGTATCTGCCGCGACCTCCATCTGCACCAGGATGGCCTCCCCGACCTCGTCATGTACCATCGGCAAGAGCTCGAGCAGCCATGTGCGCAGGTCCAGCGTGCTCGGATCGAGCCTGCGCTGGCGAGAAAAGGACAATAGCTTCTGGGTCAACGCACGGCCGTCGGCCACTGCCCGCTGTATCGCCGCGAAGCGTTTGTCGCGTCCGGCGTCGTCCGGGCGGCGCTGCAGCAGGGTCGCGCTATTGGCAACGACCGCCAGAAGGTTGTTGACATCGTGCGCTACCCCGCCGGTCAAGCGTCCCAGGGCCTCCAGCCGCTGAGCAGCCTCTACTTTTTGCTGAGCGTCGCGGGCCTGGGCAGTCGCTACGGCGACGCGTTCCTCCAGAAGCCTGTTGGCGTCCTTCAACTTGGCTGCGGCCAGCGTAAGCGCCGAACCCGCGGCATCGAGTTCACTCACGCCCTGTGCTTCGTATTGGACCAGGGCGTCGGCCTCTAACGCTACTGCGGCCGTCTGCAAAGCAACAGCTGGTGCCACCAAACGCCGTGCGACAACGAATGCCGACAGCAGCGCCAGGGCCAGCATGCCCGCCGCGGCGCTGGCCGCTTCGACCATCGAACGATTAGCGTTCGCACGCAAAAGCTGATCGGGTACAGAGATCACCAGAGCCCAGCCGGTTCCCTGGATGCGGCTGAAGAAGGCCGTAGACGGAATCCCGTCGAGCGACCTGACCCGAAAGAAGCCATTCTGGTGCTTGCCGATCTGCTCGCGCATCGCGGGCGAAGCTGCCGAACCGATCCAGCGTTTTGCATCGGGGCGGCGCGCCACCAGCACGCCTTTCTGGTCGATCACACCGCTCATCCATCCGTCGGGCAAGCGCTGGTCGTCCAGTACACGCTGCACCCGCTCCGGTGGTACAACCACACTCACCTCGTAACGCCTGCCGTTCGTCGCCACTGTCGCGACGGTGATGGCGACTGCGCGGCGCCCTGTCAGGGTGCCGACGAACATCGAAGACACATCCACCTTCGTATCTTTGGGCTTTGCGTACCGCTCCGCTTCAGGGGGCCTCGTCGGCAGGACGGCGCCCAGTTGTTGGGAGGTGTTGACCAGCATCCGCTGCCCATCCAGGAGTACCGCCCAACCACCGTCAGGTTCGGTAGCCTTCTTTGCCTGGGCGTAAAACTCAGGCAGATTCAGATCTTCCAAGTCAGGCGAGGCGGCCAGCGTACGGCCTACAGCCTCGGCAGCGCTGAGTTCACGGCCCACCGCGAGAGCCAGGGCACGTGTTGTCTCACGCAGGCTTTGCGTGATGGAGGACCTTTCGCGCCTGTAGGTAGCCTCTACCGCCCAGGCCATGGCTGCGGCGCATGGCACCGCGACGCAGAGGACCATCAGAATCAGTCGGACGCGGATGGACATGATCAGGCACCGGTCTTGACCACCGCCCGGAGGCATGCTCGCAAGAGGCCAGGAACGTTGCGCAGGGACCGGGACCCGTTGGCCGGATCACCCGGATGTTTGCCCGATCTATCGCTTATGGACTTTCCACAGGCCCTCTCGCAGCCCGCAAAACTGAAGCAGGGTGCTCCGCCAAAATTTCTCATGACCGAATACGCTTAACAGAAACTGAACAATTCCAGCAGGTAGTACTGCTGGCGACTAGAACAAGCGAATACGTGGGATTACCGAGATACAACCGACACAGGACTTTATTGAGCGAGACCTCCGCCGCCTGTAGGACGAAGCCATGTCTTTTGACATAGCTTCGTTCCCGTCGCGCACGAACAACGCTGGCCAGCGATGCGTGCCACAGCAAGTGGCGTGTATCAGCGCGTTGCGGTAGCTTCCACCTGGATTTCCACGCGGCGATCGGGCTGCAGGCACGCGATCAGCGCGGGCGTGGGGTTGTTGCCCACGCAGTCGCCCGGCCGCGTCACCGGGTCAGCGCCGTCCACGCCGCGCGTGCTGATGCGGGATTGCGCGATACCGGCAGAATCCGCCAGGTAGGCTCCCACGACTTCGGCACGCTGGGCAGAGAGCTCGAGGTTATAGGCGTGCGGGCCGAGCCGATCGGTGTGGCCGGTGACGCGAATGGTGTCGAACTGCGTGCCGCGCAGGTCGGCGGCCAGTTTGTCCAGCGCCTGCTTGCCGGCAGGCTTGAGGGTGGCGCGATCGAAGTCGAATAGAGCATCGGCCGACAGGCTTAGCTTCATCGATGCCGGCGCCGGAGGCGGCAGCGGCACGGGTTCGGACCGCACCGCTGGTGGCATGGACGCCGGGGCGATGGCGACGGGTTCGTATGCGGGCGGGCGCTGCGCGGTTGCCCCGAAGCGGTAGACCAAGCCGACGGAGAGCAGATCGATGTTGCCCTTGTTGCCCACGGCATCGCTGATGCGGAAGCGTTCGGCCTCGACGCGCATCCCCAGCGTATCGCTGAAGTCATAGGCCAAGCCGGCGCCGAACTTGTAGTTGGTGGCGCGCTGGCTGGGATTGGTGCTGGCGTAGGGCACGCGGGCCGCGCCGGTGGCGCCGAAGCGGCCGTCGCTGCGGGCATTGGTGATGCCGGCGCGGGCTAGCACCGAGAGGCGGTTCGTCAGCGGTAAGGTGCCGACCAGGTCGAGATTCAGGCCCTTCACGCGGATGTCGCCGCCCAGCGTGCCGGCGGGAACCGTGCTGGCGGTGTAGCCGAAACGACCGAGGTCGAACCACCCAGCCTCCAGCGCGATGTTCTTGCTGAAGCGGTAGCCACCGAAAAGCTTATACCCGGTGTCGTGGTCCCGGTCGCTGATGCCGCTGGTGGCCAAACCCATGCCCGCCAGCCCGCTTCGAATACGGCCGTCGTCGATGGCTGTGGACGAGCGGCCGACATTCGCGCCGAGGTACCAGGGTGCGTCCTGGGCGAGGACAGGAGTGGCGAACGCAGCTACGGCAGCGAGGCCCAGGGCGCGTGGAGCAGCTTGGAGGTATTTCATTCTTTTCTTCAGCGGCAGGTTAGCGGGCATCACGGTGCGGGCACGTTGATGACGGTGTCGACCAGGGTCACCGAGGCGCCGAGAGACAACACCCGCCCATTGAGCGTGGTGATGGCCAGGGCGCCGGCAGTGGAGAAAGGCGCGCCGGCCTGGGCGATGATCGTGCCGACCATGGTCCCACCGCCTCCGGCATTCACCGTAGCGGCCGTGCCGACTTGCCAGAAGACATTTTTGGCAAGCGCACCATTGGCCAGGATGACGCTGCGCGGGAAGGCTGCGCCGGGGCCGCCGACGGTGAGCGTATTGGCCATCTGGAAAACCCACACCGCATTGGCGTTGCCCTGTGCGTCGAGCGTGAGGTCGCCTCCCTGAATCAGAAAGCTGCCCGCCGCGGCAGTGTAAACGCCGGGTGCAAGCGTCTTGCTGCCCAGATTTCCGGCACCGGGATCAGGGCCACCGGGCATGGCTACCAGGGCGTTGTAGGCGGCCAGTGCATCGGCGCGCGCCAAAGTCGCGGCAGCGAAGGTGACGGCCGTTCCTTCGTTGGGGCATGCGACGGTCGGCGGGGGCGCGGCAGTGTAGATCTTGCCGTTGACGGTGCCGATGTTCAGCGGTGTCTCGGTATAGGTGCAGCCGGGGCCTGCGTCATGGAAGCCGGTGACGGCCGTGGAGACTGCGGTGGTGCCGATGTCACCATTGACGACGGTGCGAATGCCCGAACTGGTGATGCCAGCCGAGCCGCCGAAGGCGCCGAAGGACGAGGCAGAACCCAGCGCGACCGCTGCCGGTGCAGGAGCCAGTGCGCAGGCGCTGGCGGTGAAGGTCCAGACGACATCGGCCGGCAGCGTGTTGGCAGGGATCGCCAGATCCTTGATGCCAGTCGCGCCGCCCTTGAGCGTGGCCGTGTAGGTAACACCAGCACTGAGGGCCGCCTGCGGCGTGAAGGTGACGATCCGGCCGGTCGCGGCATCTAACACGACGGAGGCGGCTGTCACCGCAACGAGGCCCGGGCCGGTCACGGTAAAGGTGCCGGCGTTGACGCTAAGCGGATCGATGCGCACACCGGATGCAGCGCCCAGGGTGGCGTTGACGGTCGCGTTGGTACATATACCCCCGGCGCCGGCCAGCGGATTGGTCGAAGTCACGGCGAGGTTCACCGTCGGCACGATGCTGGCCGTGGTGAAGCTCCACGCGTAATTGCTGGCCGCAGGCAGGGCGGCCAGGTTGCCGGCCAGGGCGTTGCCGGCCAGGTCCGTGGCCGCCGTGGTGACCGTGGCGGTATAGGTGGTGCCGGCCGCGAGCGCAACGGCGGGCGTGAACACCGCCGAGCGGCTGCCCACGATGTAGGCCACGCTGCCCGCGGGTGCGGTGCAGGGGGCGCTGCAACTCAGCACGAAGCTCGCACCGTTCAAGGTGGCTGGCGCCATGTCTTTGGTGAAGACCGCCGTGATGGCGGCGTTGACCGGCACCCCGGCCGTAGGGCCCGGCGTGGTGGTGGCGGGCACCGTCAGTGCCACGGCGGGACGCGTCACGTCGGCAACCAGGCCGGTGGTGAACTGCCAGGTGTACGGAAGAACCAGCGCGAGGCCGGTGGCCAGACTTCGGGCACCGTTGACGGTAGCCGTGTAGAGCGTCTGCGCCGCCAGGGTGCTGCCGGCGACCGGCGCGAAGCTGGCTATGCGGCCGGTGGAATCGAGCGATACTGTGCCGGCCGGGCTGCTGCAGGGCGCGGCGCAGGTGACGGTGAAGGCCGCCCCAGCGGCGAAAGGCGCCATGGGTTCGCTGAACGAAGCAGTGATCGCCCGGGTGTTGACCGCGACACCGGTGGCCTTGTCCGGGGGGGCTACGGCAGTGATCGTAGGTGCGGGCAAGGTGGCTGCTGTGCCGAAGCCCAGGATGGGGTCCTTGCCCCCACCACCACAACTTGCCAGGCCCGCCAAGGCCCCTGCGGCCGCGCACAGAAGGACAGCACGCAGCCAGGGGCGCGGGCTGGAAATACACTCGGTTTTGATCATTGTTGTTATGGCACCGAGCGAAGATTCCGCTACTGGATGTCAGTTACTCTTAGGGTATAGAGTTGCAAAGAATAATTGCCAAAAGGCGAATGTAGGATACATCTGTTACGCCAAATTTGTGCCCATAGCAGACGAACGTGAACAGAGACTTAATTTCCCTGATAACTGTAATTTCTCTTGCCTACCGAGAGCCCTTGAAGTTTCCATCTCACGCGATAAGACTGGAGGGTGAAAAATCTACGCGCCCCTGTGGCCCGGTTCCTTTGCCCACTGCCCAGTCGAGCAGGTCCTGGGCAGGCATGGGACGCGCAAAAAAGAAGCCCTGGAGCTGATCGCAGCCAAGCTGAAGCAGGATTTCCCCTTGAGCCCCCGTTTCCACACCTTCGGCCACCACCTCGAAATCGAGTGCATGCGCTAGTTGGATAACAGCCTCCACAATGGCACGCGCATCCTTGCTCACCTCCAGGTCTTTCACGAAACTTTTATCTATTTTCAGTTGCTTAGCTGGCAATTGTCGCAAGTAACTTAGGCTGGAATAGCCTGTCCCAAAATCGTCTATGGACAGGAAAACACCAATACTCCTCAGTTCGTTGAAAGTCCGTTGCGTTGTTTCAAGATCCTCCATAGCGACCGACTCCGTTATTTCACACAGCAGTTGACTTGCGTCGATTCCATGCACCTGCAAGGTGGCACCAATGCGCTCGGCAAGGCCTCTTTCCCGCAGTTGATAGACTGATACGTTTACCGCTACGCGCATCCTAAGTCCCTGACTTCTCCATTCGACAATTTGCCTGCAAGCTTCGTTGATGACCCAGTTCCCGATGCCTGCGATCAGACCAGAACGCTCTGCCAATGGGATGAAAGTGTCCGGTCCGATCATGCCCTGCACCGGATGGTTCCACCGTATCAAGGCTTCCACGCCGGTAATTTTTCCTCGTCGCCCATCGATCTTGGGTTGGTAGTACAACTCCAGTTCGCTGGTTTCGACCGCATGCCGCAAATCATTCAGCAGATCAAAATGATAGGAAATATCTGCCGCCATATGCGGCTCAAATAGAGCCCGGCCACCACCACCGGCTCTTTTCACGAAACGCATCGCTGCAACAGCATTGGCCACAATCTTCTCGCTCTGTTCTCCGTCCGGATTGATAACCAGGCCTACCGAACTCGCGATATGCATTTTTTTCCCAGAAATGATGAATTGCCGCGCCAGCGACCGATTGATTTGATCAGCTGTCGCAAGGCAAGCTGCCGTGTCCTGGGCGTCTTCAAGTAGAAAGAGGAATTTATCGCCGTCTCCCCTCGCTACTGTATCGGTCGGGCGAGAGATGAGCCGCAAGCGCTCCGCAACACACTCCAGCAAAGCATCCCCCACTTCATGCCCGAACGAGTCGTTGATTGCCTTGAAGCCATCGAGACCAATGCACATCACGACCAGACGGGGGGCGGCTCCCGGTTCGGTGGCCTGATCCAGTTTCACGAAAGCCTTCTCCAACTGGCTCTCGAAAAACCGGCGGTTACGCAAACCCGTAACGGGATCCGTCAAACCTTTTCCCTCCAGCGATTCATTGGCGCTGACCAACTGGGCCTGCATGCGGCGCAGCGATTGTTCCCATCGATCTGCTGCACGGCGGTTACGGGCCTCCTGCGCTGAAATGAATAGTGCAGTCAGCAAGATAACGCTCGACGCAACCGCCACCACTTCCAGCATGCCGCGCCCCCCCAGGTCCGCCGCGCTCAGGCACACCGACCCCACGGGAAACAAGGCCGCAGACATGCCGATGTAATGCATGCCACATATGGCCACTCCCAGGAGTACGGCGGCTATCGACTGAAACGCCACGCGCCGAGTCTCCTGAACCTGCGATGCTTGATGGAATATGGCAAGAGCCGCAGCCGAAGCCCCCACCGCTACGACGATGGACAGGGCGACCGTCGCCTTGTTCCACACGATGCCTGGCACCATGTCCATGGCCATCATGCCGACGTAGTGCATTGCGCAAATGCCAGCCCCCATGGCGAGGGCGCCGATCCAGAGGGTCAGGAACGTAAAGCGGAACCAGCCAGCTATGCTCAATGCAACACCTGAAGCTGCAACGGCGGCTGCCCAAGAAGCAAGAGTGAAGGTGCCAGAAAAGCCGATCGGCATCGGTAGCCTGAAAGCCAGCATCCCCACGAAATGCATCGACCAGATGCCAGTTCCCATGACTGTGGAGCCAGCCATCCCCCAACCCAACCTCTCGCGACCCGAAGTGCTGCGCACCCTGAGCACAAAATCCAGCGACACATACGAAGCCAGTGTGGCAATTAGAACAGAGGCCAAAACTCCAAAGGGGCGGTAGGAGGACACCAGGTAGTCATAAGACGGCATAAAACTCTTCATCCTGCCGCCGGGGCACTCAGCATCCAACCTCGGTTGCGGCATAAATCTCAAGCACAAGAATAGCTATACCGAGCCTGCCGATAGTGGTGGCCCGATAGGGTATGACCTGGGAGTGTGGCTCACCAGCGATAGAGGTTCCAGTTGGAATCATGGCTGGCCTTTGTCTCAATTTATCTCAAAGAACCAAGTTAGCCTCTACCCGTGCGTTGCGATGTAGGCGGGAATCGCCACTGTCGCGGAGCAGTGCTGTACTGCCGAGCTATCGTGACCGTCTGATAGTATCGTTCCCGCTCCTGAACGGCACCTGTAAATCTGGCTGGCGCCACGGTAGCGCGGGCCTCTATTTCAGGCCACAGGAGCAGAAAGGAAAGCTAGCGTAGTTAAAAGGGGCTAAGCTTTGTGACTAGCATTCCCTACATAGTGGTTCCAATGGCGCGCGCCCCTCCCACCGAAACGACCGGGCAATTGCTTGCTCGTGCCGCGGGCGCCGTGGCACGGAGCAAGGCGGCCTCAACCATTTCCCGTCTGCTGTTGCACGAAATGCAGCGATCGGTTGGGAGTGAGCCCCTGGCCTTGGACCGAAGGCCACCAGCGTCGGTAATCTTGACGGATGTCTGTCAGGATGCGAAATAGTGCATGTGGAATGCACGGTACCTCGCGTTTCACCTTAGAGTCGATCATGCGAGATGCGGAGCGAAATCGGAACATCGTGGTGGTGGGCGCCTCCGCCGGCGGCGTGGAAGCCCTGCGGGAGTTGCTGCGGCATCTGCCCGCAGACCTGGCCGCGCCGGTACTGGTGGTGCTCCACATCCCGGCCTACGAACCCAGCCGGCTGGACCGCATCCTGGCCTCGGCCACATCGCTGAAGGTCGTCGCGGCGAAAGACGGGCAGCTCCTGGAGCCGGGTATGGTCTACGTGGCATCGGCCGACCGGCACCTGATGGTCGAGTCCGGCATGGCACGGCTGACCCGCGGCCCCAAGGAGTGCCGGGTGCGCCCGGCCATCGACGTGCTGTTCCGCTCCGCCGCCCTGGCCTACGGGGCCGGTGCCATCGGCGTGGTGCTCAGCGGCATGCTGGACGACGGCACGGCCGGCCTGTGGGCCATCAAGGACCAGGGCGGCCTGGCATTGGTCCAGCAGCCCTCGGAGGCGATGCACAGCTCCATGCCGGAGAGCGCCATCAAACACGTCGAGGTGGATTTTGCGGGGCCGCTCGGCGCCGTGGCGGAAAAGATCATTGAGGCGCTAGAACAAACCCGGCCCAGGCAGCCGGCACCGGGTTTTGCCGCGCGCTACGCGACGGAAGTCCGGATCGCCGGCGAAGGCAACGGCCTGCAGGCCGGTGTGATGGACCTGGGAAAGGTCTCGAAGTACACCTGCCCCGATTGCCACGGGGTGCTGGTACAGATGGAGGAGGGGCCGATCGTCCGTTTCCGCTGCCACACCGGCCATGCGTTTTCGCTTAAGACCCTGATTGCCGAAGTCAACGCCTCCATCGACACGGGTTTGTGGGACGCGGTACGGGCCGTGGAGGAACGTGTCATGCTGCTGCGCCAGATGGGCGATCTGGCGCAGGTGTCTGGCGATGCCGCCGAAACGCAGCGCTGCCGCCGCGACGCCGACGATGCCGAAAAGCGGCTGCAGCCGCTGCGGGAGCTGGTGCTGGACCCGACTTTTTTTGGTCGCGATCCCGCAGGTTAGGTCATTTTGAAGCGCGGGCCTATAGTCAGGTTCCAAGCCCTTCGGGTACGGCCCTTATTTTCGGCCACGTGGCTTCACCTTCAGAGGACCACGCCATGCACGATTTCCTGACCCATAACCGGGAAGAACTGATATCCCGGTGCAAGGCCAAAGTGGCCTTGAGGCCGCAGCGCGCGGCTACCGAGCAGCAGCTGGCCAACGGCGTGCCGATGTTCCTCGACCAGCTGACGCGGACGCTGCGCGCCGAGGAGGCCGACGAACCCGAGGAAAGCGCCAGTATCTCCGGCCCCTCCGGCGGGGATGCCCTGGCCTTGTCGGAAATGGGCGTCACCGCCACGGCCCATGGCAAGGACCTGCTGGAGCTCGGCTACACGGTCGACCAGGTCGTCCACGACTATGGCGACCTGTGCCAGGCGATCACCGATCTGGCATTCGAGCGCGATGCGCCGTTCGCCGTCACCGAGTTCCGTACCCTGAACCGCTGCCTGGACAACGCCATAGCCGACGCTGTCACCGAATTCAGCTTCCAGCGCGACACCCAGATCAGCCGCCAGCAAAGCATCGTCGAGAACGAGCGCCTCGGGTTCCTGGTGCACGAGCTGCGCAACGCCCTGGGCACGGCCACGCTGGCGGTGCATGCCCTGGAACTGGGCAACATGACCCTGGGGGGCGCCACCGGGGCGGTGCTCAAGCGCAGCCTGGCCGCGCTCGGCAACCTGGTCAGCCGCTCACTCGCCGAGGCACGCAGCGGCGGTGCGGAAAAACGCCAGACCTTCCCGGTCGCCGCGTTCATCGCGGATGCGCAGAACGCCGCCCGGCTCAATGCGGACGCGGCGGGCTGTGCCTTCGAAACACTGCCGGTCGATCCGCTGCTGGGCATCCATGGCAACCGCGAACTGCTGCTCGCCGCCCTGGCCAACCTGCTGCAGAACGCCTTCAAGTTCACACACGCGCACACGGCGGTCACCCTGAAGGCCTACGGTTTTGGCGAAGACGTCCTGGTCGAGGTGACGGACCACTGCGGCGGGCTGCCTGCCGGCAGCATCGCGAAGATGTTCGTGCCTTTCAGGCAGCAGAACCACGACAAGTCAGGCCTGGGCCTGGGCCTGTCCATTGCCCGGCAAAGCGTGGAAGCCGACCTGGGTACGCTGACGGTCCGCGACCTGCCGGGCAGCGGCTGCGTTTTCTCCATCTCGCTTCCGCGCTATCCGCTTTCATAGCGAACCCCGGCAGGCCTACTTCAAAGAATAGAACCGGAACGGGGCCTACTTGGCCAGCGCAAACCCATAGACCCGCTCGGGCGGCATCCGGGCCACCAGCGATTTGTCCGCCGCCGGCCCTACGATGGCGTAGGAGCTGTCTGCGGTATCGCGTCTGTGGGTGGCAGTGATGGGCCGGCCCCGGGTGTCTGTAATGGTGGCGACGAGCGGCGTCTTGGCCCCAGCGCTGCGCCTTACCACCACTGCTACTTCGCCCGATGCGAGCAGCACCGCATCGCCGGGCGGATAGATACCGAACTCCTTGATCAGCGCCATCACCATCTCCATCGTACCGGCATCTGCCCTGCCCTCGGCATACATCTGGCGCTCTGCCTCCTGGGGAGACAGGGGCGTGCGAAGAAGGCGCGGCGTGAGCTTGGCGGTGAACACATCCGCCAACCGTAGCGCTTGGGCGAAGCGTCCAACCGATTTGGTCCCGCTAGGGTAGCCCCCGCCGCCCACATGTTCGTGGTGGTCTCCCACCGCGCGCAGCCATTCGATGTCCGTCACGCCTGCTTTCACCAGCAGGTCCACCGAGTCCTTGGGGTGCCGGCAGATGAAGACACGCTGCCGCTCCAACGGTGCGAAGTCCTGGCTCGCCATGCGGCCTTGCAAATCTGCAATCGACAAGTTCATAGTGAGAGCCGCACGGGCCAGCAGTTCCCCATCGGCAGTCGGCCACTCCAGGCGCCGGGCCATCAGCACGCAGGCCATGCCGGTGTGCACCGCGTGGTTGTAGCCGTAGTCGATGTGGTTGTTTCGCTCCTGGCGCAGCGCCAGGAAGATACCGATGTCTGGCTCCTTCTCGGCCAGTGCGGTGAGGTCGCGTGCCAGGGCCTTGATGCCCGGCAGGAACTCCGAGCCGATGTGTACCGAGCGCGCCAACCGCCGCAGACGTGGCGCGAGCGCCCCCCACAGGTCGAAGATGCTGGTGGTATGTGGCCTGCGTGCAGACTCGGCAGCCGCCGCGTCAAGAATCTCACGCGCGGCCGCGCGCGCTTCCTCGGCATCCACTGTCGCACCGCGTTCCAGCAACAGCATGAGTTGGCGCTCGTCCAGCACTATCTGCCCCCTACTCAGTAGCAGTCCGCCGAGCCGATCGCGTACGTTCCACGGCAAGGCCTGGCCAAGGTTTACCTTGGAGCGGATGAGGGGCAATAGCTGCACAAAGGATCTCCCTGAGAAACTGGTTTTCCCAATCATGTTTTCGGCATTTGCACGAAATTCTGAAAGGCATCAACTGCGGAGAAGCGTCAACTTTTCCTATTGCCTAGACGCGTTCGTGCACTGAGCTTTCCATGGAGAATTATGCAGTTCCCATCCTGAACCCAACCTGAGCTTGCCCATACGAGAAAACCCTTGCATTGCAAGCACAACCAAACGGCCTTCATCTTCAGGCGGCATCCGACCCCATGGACGTCATCCATTCCTCCAGCGGAACCGGCCGGGCGAACAGGTAGCCCTGCAATATGTCGCAGCCGTTGCGGGCCAGGAATTCCGCCTGCTCTGGTTTTTCCACCCCCTCGGCCACCACTTGCAAGCCAAGGTTCTTCGCGGTGGCGATAATCAGCTTGACGATCGCGGCGTCATTGGTGTCCCGAGGCGTGTCCATGACAAAGCTCTTGTCGATCTTAAGCTCATGCAGGGGCAGGCGCTTCAGGTATGCCAGGCTGGAGTAGCCGGTGCCGAAGTCGTCGATGGAAAACCGGATGCCCAGCGCTACCAGTTCGCGCATACGGGCGATGCCGTCTTCCAGGTTTTCGATCAGTAGGCCCTCGGTGACCTCGAAGATCAGGCTCGACGCCCTTGCATCGGTTTTCGCAAGGGCGTCACGCACCTGTTGCACAAAGTCGGGGTGCCGGAACTGCCGTGGGCTCACGTTGATGGAGATCGACAGTGCATTGCCGGCCCTTTGCAGGCGCGACAACACCATACAGGCCTGCTCCAGCACCCAGGCGCCCAAATCGAGGATCGCCCCGGTTTCCTCGGCCACCGGAATGAACTGCATCGGCGAGATAAAACCACGTACCGGATGCTGCCAGCGCAGCAGCAGCTCGGCGCCCACCGGCATACCCCGATGGTCCACCTGGGTCTGGACATGGATCGCCATTTCCTCGCGGGTGAGAGCCTGTGCTAGGTCCGACTCCAGGGCCAGCCGGGTTTCCACCTCGGCTTGCATGGCGGGCTCAAAAAACGCCACGCGGTTGCGGCCGCCGTGCTTGGCCCGGTACATGGCTGTATCCGCCTCGCGCAAAAGGTCGAGGGAAGTCTGCTCATCGCCGTGCAGCAAGGCCACTCCGATGCTTGCGCTGGCGTTGTAGCCCAGCCCCTCGATCTCGAAAGGGCTCAACACAGCGTCCCGCACCTTGTCGGCCACTGTTACAGCGATGCGTGCAGCCTGCTCGGGCTGCTGAGAGAGGCCCGTTAGCAGAATCACAAACTCGTCGCCGCCTAGGCGGGCCACCGTGTCCTCCCCGCGCACGATAGTGGCGAGTCGCCGGGCGACATCCTGGAGCAGGATATCGCCGACCGCATGGCCGCGCGCGTCGTTCACAGTCTTGAAATTGTCCAGGTCGATGAACAGGGCGGCTCCCAGCAATTCATCCCGTTTCGCCTTTGACAGTGCGGTTTCGATTCTGTCCATCAGTAGGGACCGGTTAGGCAGGTCCGTCAGGGCATCGAAATAAGCCAGCCGGTGGATTCGCTCCTCCGCCAGCTTGCGCACCGTGACATTGCGCTCGATCGATATCCAGTGGGTCAGCTCGCCCGCATCCGCATGGATTGGGATCATGTCCAACTCGATGAACAGTTCGGTGCCACCCCGGGTGTGGTTGACGATTTCCACGCAGAATGGCTGGGCCGATGCCAATCCTGCATTGAGTAGGGCGACGGAGCCAACGGCCGTCTTGGGTCCATGCAGCAGCCGCGTGGTGGCTCCCACCGCCTCCTCTCGCGTATACCCGGTCACTTTCACGAACGCCTCGTTGACGAAAAGGATGACCGGCCAGCCATCGCGCTTGGTCCTTGCGTCCAGAATGATCACCATATCGGTCAGGTGGGCGACGCAGGTACCCAGCAGCACCAGTTCGGAATGGGCAAAGGCGAGCTGGTGCCGCGACAGCTGGATAGCGTCGAGCATGCTGTTGAACTGCGCGGCGAACTCGGCGATTTCGGACGGGCCAGCATGGGGCGCACGCGCCTGCAGGTTACCGGCGGCAACCTCGCGTGCGGCCTCCTGCACGGCGATCACGGGCAAGGCGATGCGGTTACCGGTGTACACAGCGAGCGCCAGCACCAGGGCCAGGAAGATTCCGCCGAAAACGAGGTTGAGTAGCGCGGCCTGCCGGGCGGTGTGGAGCACGGCGTCGGTGGAGATGCCTGCCACGGCGATCCAGTCCGTCCCCGGGATAGGGAGAAAGCCGAATACCCGTTCGATGCCCTGGGAACTGGCCGACCGCAAATTTCCGTGCTTCTGCGCGAGGATTGCCTTCACAGCTTCCACATCGCTCAGGTTCCTCCCGACGAACTGCTCGGCGTCCTGGGAGCGCGCGACCAAGACGCCGCTGCTATCGAAAATCGAAATCACGGTCGAGGTCGGCAGCTTGTCGGCGCCCGGGATGACCCGAAACTTTGCCAGGTCGATCGGCAACTGCACCGCCCCAGACATGTGGCCGGCGGTATCAAATACCGGCATCGCGAGCACCGACACCACCCTCTTGGTGACCGGGCCGACGTAGGGTGGGCCGATCGTGAACTGCTGGCTTGCATATACCTGGCGAAACCAGGCCGTGTCGCCGACGAAAGTTCGCACATTGCCTGGCTGCGCCATCGTAGAGCAGGCGATGTAGCCGTCCGGTGTGGACTGGCTCAGGTTGGCGAACTGCGGATAAAGGTCTCTGAACTCGTTGAAAATCGGGTCGCAGCCGCGGCCGGCGTCACCTCGCAGCAGGGGCCGTTTTGCAATCTTCGCAAGGAGTTGCCGCCCTTCGGACAGGAAGCTACGCACACTGTCGGCCGACAGTTCCGCCAGGTTGTAAGCGGCAGCCGAGGCTTCGCGCTCGTCCGCCTGGTACTGCCGGTACACCGAAAACGCCAGCAGAGCCGCTGCGGGAACGACTGCCGCGGCCGTCAGAACCAAAAGCAGGTTACGAACTGACCATCTCGCTCGATGCTGCATGGGAAACTTTCGCGAACGTGAGCGTAGCTCCTTTATGCAGACAGGCGCTTGGAGACACAATCCTTGTAAACCCCCGCTTCCTGAACCATGGAATTTCTTCCTGTTGGGGCGAACGGAACTATTACCTGAATGCAAACTGAACTATCTATGGGTCACGGCCCGCGTCTGCTCAGTACATCGGATTCGGGCGGTTCGGGGCATTCACCTACAGAGGGCCAGGTAGCAGCTCGTGATACTTTTTCTATGACGACTCCTGCGCCCTCGGCCCTTGCGATGACTGCCCCGCCCGAAGGCGTAGAGTTTTATCTGCCCCTTCCGCTGCCCGAGGAGGTAGTGGAAACCAACCGCACCGTGCTGATCATCGACGATGCGGCGGCCAACCGCGAAGCGCTGGCGGAACTGCTCGGCGGCGACTACATGGTCATCCAGGCAGCCGGTGGCGCCGAAGGCCTGGAGAAGGCCCGGTGCTACCTGCCCGACCTGATCCTGCTGGACGTGCTAATGCCGGGCATGGGCGGCTACGACGTGCTGCGCCAGCTCCAGGCCGATGCGCGCACCGCCGGTATTGCGGTCATCTTCATCACCGGCCTGGACCGGCCGGAGGACGAGGCCAGGGGCCTGCGCCTGGGCGGCTGCGACTACATCCCCAAGCCCCTGAATCCGCCGGTGGTGCAGGCGCGGGTGGCCCTGCACCTGCGGGCCGCACGCGACCGCCGGCGGCTGGAAGCGCTGGCCAGCGTCGACAGCCTGACCGGCATCGCCAACCGCCGGCAGTTCGACGCCGTGCTGGCCGCCGAGTGCCGGCGCGCGCTGCGCACCGGCCAGCCGGTGGCCGTGGCGATGGTCGACGTCGACTACTTCAAACGCTACAACGACAGCTACGGCCATGCCCAAGGCGACCGGGCCCTGCGCGCGGTGGCCGACGTGCTGCGCAGCGGCATGCGCCGCACCGGCGATCTGGCAGCGCGCTACGGCGGCGAGGAGTTCGCGCTGGTCATGGTCGACACCCACGACGAACACGCGGCCGACCTGATGGCGTCGGTCTGCGCCGCCGTGCGGGCGCTGGCCATTCCCCACCGGGCGTCCTCCGCGGCACCCTGCCTCACCATCAGCATCGGCGTCGCCAGCAGCGCCGAGGACGGCATGCTCGACCCCGCGGCCCTGCTGCAGCGTGCCGACGACCGCCTGTACCGCGCCAAAGCAACGGGTCGGGGCCGGGTGGTGGCCAGTGGCGGCTATGAAAGAGCGGCCAGAACAGTAAAGTCCCGCACTGGCGCCTAGGGATTCAGCATACTACGAAGAGTACGGAGAGGCCCCCGGTATGGGGTAGGTGCGGACGCAGCTACGCGCGAGCCTGGCCCCCGGAGGCGCCCGGCAACCGTCTCGCCACCAGTTCGGTGATGGTGTTGAACAGCGCCACCGGATCGACCGGTTTGACCATATGGCTGTCGAAGCCCGCGTCGTAGGCTTGGCGTATGTCATTCGGCTGGCCCCAACCGGTCACGGCGATCAGGATGCGTCCGTCGCCACCGGGCAACGCCCTGATTTCGGAGCAGGCCTCGTAGCCGTTGAGCTTTGGCATTCCAATGTCCAGCACCAGAACCTGCGGCTGAAAGCCGACCACCGCGCTCACCGCTGCCTTACCGTCGTGCACGACGTGCACGCTGTTGCCCAGTGCCTCCAGCAGCATTCCGAGCGAGAGCGCCGCGTCGGCATTGTCGTCGGCCACCAATATGCGTAATGTGGAGCCCGGCGTATACGGCTCGGCGCCAGTTGCCGCGCCAGGCATCTCAGGTGGATCAACGAGCAGGGGCAGGTACACAACGAACTCGCTACCCCGGCCGAGTCCCTCGCTTCGGACATCGATTCTGCCCTCGTGCATCTCGGCAAATTTGCGGCTGAGAGACAGGCCGATACCAAGCCCCCCGCGGGAACGTGCCAATGCTGACTCGACTTGCGAGAACATCTCGAACACGCCATTCTGCCGGTCGGCGGCAATACCGATTCCCCAGTCCTTCACGGTCACCGCCACCTCGTTGCCATGCCGCTCTGCGGACAGTTCGATCCGGCCGCCTGGCTCCATGTACTTGGCAGCGTTGTTGAGAAGATTCATGAAGACCTGCGTCAGCCGTGTGGCATCTGCCTCCACCATGAGTGTTTCGCCGGGCGCTGTCAGCACCAGTTCATGGCGGCATTCCTCGATCAGGGGACGGCTGGCCTCCACCGCACTTTGCAGCACGTCCGCCAAGTCGGTCCGCGCCAGCCGCAGTTCGATCTTGCCGAGGCTAATGCGACTCAGGTCCATGAGGTCGTCGATCAGCCGCGTCATCGCCTGGACTTGGCGGTCGATGACGTCTCGTACCCAGTTCACTTCGAGGGTCGCGGGGCCCTTCAGCCGCAGCACCTGGACGGCGTTGCGCACGGGAGCCAGGGGGTTGCGCAATTCGTGGGCAAGTGTCGCCAGGAATTCGTCCTTCCGGCGATCAGCGTCGCGCAATTGCATTTCCATGCGCCGAAGATCGCTCATGTCGACCACGACCACCACCACGGTCGACTGACCATCCCGGTCGACGTGTGGCTCGTAGAAGGCACCCAGGTACCGTGGCAGCGCGCCCTCTTCCCGCCGCGCCGCAAGGGTGATGTCGAATGCCACGCGGTGCCCTGCGAAGGCCTCCTCCAGGCGGGTCCCGATCAGCTCCCACTCGCCTACCGGCAGGTCGCGCACGGAGCGGCCCACCAGGGCTTCGGCGTCCACGCCGAGTTCGCCCATCCGCACGTAGGCCTCGTTGGCGTAGCGGTAGACAGGGCCCTGCCCGACGACGGCCAGCCCGATGCTGGCCGCGCCCGTCACCGTGCTCAGGAGGCGTTCGCGCTCCCGCAGCGACTGCTGCGCCAGCATGCGGTCGGTTATGTCGCGCGAAATGCCCAATATGCTCAGCGCCTCCCCGGGTCCGGGCGCCACCGGATGGCCGGTGAACTCGATCCAGCGCAGCGTGCCATCGGCGTGGCGGAAGCGGCCTTCGAACGAGAATCGCTCGGCGCGCTCGACGGTGCCCGCCATCGACTGCTCGAACCGCCCGAGGTCTTCCGGATGAATGAACTCGGCGGACAGGCGCGCCGCGCTGACCGGGCCGTCGACACGCGGGACCCCCAGCGTTTCGTGGAGCCAGCCGTTCTCCCACACCACACCATCGTCGACCGGCCGCCAGGTCCAGATACCAAGACCGACGGCACCGGTCGCCAGCCGCAGCCGCGCATCGCTCGCGTTCAGCGCCAGTGATCGTTCGGTCACCCGCTGGTCCAGGGTCTTGTTGAGCTCCAGCAGCAGGGCTTCGGCGCGGCGCCGTTCGGTCACCTCCGCCAGCAGCGTGCGGTTGGCCTGCTCCAGTTCGCGGCGCTTGCGGTGCAGTTCGGCGAATACGGCGACCTTGGAACGCAGCACGGCGGCATTCACCGGCTTGTGCATGTAGTCCACTGCACCGCTGCCGTAGCCTTCGAGAACGTGCTGGTCCTCGTTGTAATAGGCCGTGAGGAAGATGATGGGCACCTGCGCGGTCTTCCTGCGCTCCTTGATCAGCTGGGCCAGCTCCAGGCCGGTCATGTCCGGCATGCGGATGTCCAGCACCAGCACGGCGAACTCGTCGGCCATCAGCGCCAGCAGCGCCTGGTCGCCCGAGAGCGCGCGCACCAGCCGGTAGCCCGGGTCGTCCAGCACGCTCTCCAGCACGGTGAGATTCTTCGGCTCGTCGTCCACGATCAGGATGTTGACCTGGCCATGGTCTTCGGCCGCGCGGGGTGCTTCCGCCGCGGGCGGCATTTCGGGAATGCGGGTGGAGAGATTCACATCACGGCTCGGTAGGGGAAACGCATCATCGGTCGGGATGAATTCAGCGGAACAGCCAGACCCGCAGCAGGGAGAGCAGCTGGTTGGTGTTGACGGGCTTGGAAATATAGTCGCTGGCGCCGGCGTCCAGGCACTTCTCCCGGTCCCCCTTCATGGCCTTGGCGGTCAGCGCGAGGATGGGGAGCGTGCGGAACTCCGCCATGGAGCGGATCTCGCGCATGGTCTCGTAGCCGTCCATGTCGGGCATCATGATGTCCATCAGCACTACGCTGAGTTCAGGTGTCTTCCTGATGATCTCGATGGCATCGCGGCCATTGTTCGCACTGAGGATGTCCATGTCATGGTTTTCCAGCACCGAGGTCAGGGCGAAGATGTTGCGCGCATCGTCGTCCACCACCAGGATCTTGCGGCCCCGCAGGACTTCGTTGGAGCCGTGCAGCCGCTCCAGCATGCGCTGCTTTTCCTCCGGAAGTTCGGCCACGCAGCGGTGCAGGAACAAGGCCGTCTCGTCGAGCAGCCGCTCGGGCGAGCGCACGTCCTTCAGGACGATGCTCTTGGCCATGGTCTTGAGTCGCGCCTGGTCTTCCACCGTCAGGTCCTTGCCGGTGAAGACCACCACCGGCACGTCCCCCATGGAAGGCTGCGCGTGGATTCTTTCCAGCAGTTCGAAACCGCTCATGTCGGGCAGGCGCAGGTCGAGCACTACGCAGTCCAGCGGCTGGCCCTGGATCGCGGCCAGCGCCTCGGCCCCGCTGCCCACCGCCTGGATATGGATGTCGTGGTGGCCGAGCAGTTCTACGATGGCGGCCCGCTCGATGTCGTTGTCCTCCACCACCAGCAGTCGCCTGGTGCGCGGCCGGGTGAAGTCCTTCAGCCGGTCCATCGCCGCTTCGAGGCCGTCGGTGGTGGGTGTCTTGACGAGGTAGGAAAACGCGCCGTGCGCCAGCCCGTGCTGGCGTTCTTCCTCGAGCGAGACAATCTGCACGGGGATGTGGCGTGTGCCGGGGTCGAGTTTGAGCTGGTTGAGCACGGTCCAGCCGAGCATGTCGGGCAGGAAGATGTCCAGCGAGATCGCCGCGGGCAGATACTGCCGCGCCAGAGAGATGCCCAGGGTGCCCTTGGTGGCCACCAAACCCTTGAAGCCCTTGTCGCGCGCCAGGCCAAGCAGGATGCGGGCGTAGTGCGGATCGTCCTCGATGATGAGCAGCGTCAGGTCACCCGGCTGGACGTCGGCCCGGTCATCGGCGATGTGTTCGTCGCGCGGCACCGGCAGGGCCAGCACCGGGCGTCCCGGCGTGGGCGCATCGGCGTCCGGCCCCGCAAGCACCGCGGGAGCGCCGCGGCCGGCATAGTGCAGCGGCAGGTACAGCGTAAAGGTGCTGCCTTGTCCGTGGACACTGGACAGCCGGATTTCCCCGCCGAGCAGGGCCGCGAGTTCGCGGCTGATGGCCAAGCCCAGGCCGGTTCCGCCGTACTTGCGCGAAGTCCCGGCGTCGGCCTGCTGGAAAGCCTCGAAGATCAGGCGCTGCTTTTCCGTCGGCACGCCGATGCCCGTGTCCTCGACGGTGAAGGCCACGACCTGCGGGGAATTCTTGAGGACCGGGTGGTCGGCATTCCAGCCACCGGCCGCCAGCGTCACACGCACCTCGACATGGCCGCTGGACGTGAACTTCACGGCATTGGACAGCAGGTTCTTGAGCACCTGTTGCAGCCGCTTGGGGTCGCTCTCCATCGAACGCGGCAGGTCCTCGGCGAAATGGATGAAGAACGGCAGGCTTTTGGCCTCGGCTACGTGGCGGAAGTTGCGGTCGATGGTGTCGCGCAGGCCGTTGAAGGAGATTTCCTCCACCTCCACGCTGACCGTTCCCGATTCGATCTTCGACAGATCCAGGATGTCGTTGATGAGGTGCAGCAGGTCCGAACCGGAGGAATTGATGTTGCGCGAAAACTCGACCTGCTTGCCCGACAGGTTGCCTGGCGCGTTCTCGGCCAGCTGCTGGCTGAGGATCAGGATCGAGTTGAGCGGCGTGCGCAGCTCGTGCGACATGTTGGCCAGGAATTCCGACTTGTACTTGGAGGTCAGCGCCAGTTCCGCGGCCTTCTCCTCCAGCGCGCCGCGCGCCTGTTCGACTTCCGTGTTCTTGCGTTCGACCTCGGCGTTCTGCTCCGCCAGCAGCTTGGCCTTGGTGCCCAGTTCCTCGTTGGTCTGCTGCAGTTCACTCTGGCGCGATTGCAGTTCGACCGTGAGTTGCTGCGATTGCTTGAGTAGCCCCTCGGTGCGCATCGTCGCCTCGATGGTGTTGAAGACGGCGCCGATGCTGAGGGTGAGTTGGTCGAGGAAATTGAGGTTGACCACGGTGAAGGCATGCAGCGAGGCTAGCTCGATGACGGCCTTGGTCTGCCCCTCGAACAGCACCGGCAGCACGATGACGCTGACCTCCGAGGCCTGCCCCAGGCTGGAAGCGATCCCGATGAAATCGGCCGATACGCCGGTCAGGAGGATGCGCTTCTTCTCCACCGCGCACTGGCCCACCAGGCCCTCCCCCAGCGCGATGGTGGGCGCCAGCCTGACCGTGCCCACCTGGGCATAGCTGGACAGCAGGTCCATGGCGCCATGCTCGCCGGTGCCGGTGACGTGGTAGATCGTGCCCTGGTGCGCATGCACCAGCGGCGCCAGCTCGGACAGCAGCATCTTGCCGACCGTGTTCAGTTCGCGCTGGCCCTGCAGCATGCCGGTGAAACGGGCCAGGTTGGTCTTGAGCCAGTCCTGCTCGCGATTGCTGTCGGTGGTCTCGCGCAGGTTGGAGATCATCGTGTTGATGTTGTCCTTCAGCTCGGCGACCTCGCCGCGCGTCTCCACCTGGATCGAGCGCGTCAGGTCGCCCTTGGTCACCGCGGTGGCCACCTCGGCGATGGCCCGGACCTGGGTGGTGAGGTTGGCGGCCAGCAGGTTGACGTTGCCGGTCAGATCCTTCCAGGTGCCGGCGGCGCCGGGCACATTGGCCTGCCCCCCCAGACGCCCGTCGACACCGACCTCGCGTGCCACGTTGGTCACCTGTTCGGCGAAAATGGCCAGGGTTTCCGTCATGCCGTTGATGGTGTCGGCCAGCGCCGCCACCTCGCCCTTGGCCTGCACGCTCAGCCGCTGGTTGAGGTTGCCGTTGGCCACCGCGGTCACCACTTTGACGATGCCGCGCACCTGCTCGGTGAGGTTGGAGGCCATGAAGTTCACGTTGTCGGTCAGGTCCTTCCAGGTACCACCGACGCCGCTGACCTGTGCCTGGCCGCCCAGCTTGCCTTCCGTGCCCACCTCGCGCGCCACCCGGGTCACCTCGTTGGCAAAGGAGTTCAGCTGGTCCACCATGGTGTTGATGGTGTCCTTCAACTCCAGGATCTCGCCCTTGACGTCCACCGTGATCTTGCGGTTCAGGTCGCCCCGGGCCACCGCGGTGGTCACCTCGGCGATGTTGCGCACCTGGGAGGTCAGGTTGGCGCCCATGGTGTTGACCGAGTCGGTCAGGTCCTTCCAGGTGCCGGCCACGCCCGGGACCACCGCCTGCACCCCCAGCCGCCCCTCGGTGCCTACTTCGCGCGCCACACGCGTGACTTCCGAGGCGAAGGAACGGAGCTGCTCCACCATGGTGTTGATGGTTTCCTTGAGTTGGAGGATCTCGCCGCGCACGTCCACTGTGATCTTCTTGGACAGGTCGCCGTTCGCCACTGCGATGGTCACCTCGGCAATGTTGCGCACCTGGCCGGTCAGGTTCGACGCCATGGAGTTGACGTTGTCGGTCAGGTCCTTCCAGGTGCCCGCCACGCCCAGCACATGCGCCTGGCCGCCGAGCTTGCCTTCGGTGCCGACCTCGCGCGCGACCCGCGTGACTTCCGAGGCGAAGGCCGAGAGCTGGTCGACCATGGTGTTGATGGTTTCCTTTAACTGCAGGATCTCGCCCTTGACGTCCACGGTGATCTTGCGGCCCAGGTCGCCCCGCGCGATGGCCGTGGCCACGTCGGCGATGTTGCGCACCTGGCCCGTGAGGTTGTTGGCCATGGAATTGACGTTGTCGGTTAGGTCCTTCCAGGTACCGGCCACGCCGGGAACCTGCGCCTGGCCACCGAGCTTGCCATCGGTGCCGACCTCGCGCGCCACCCGGCTCACCTCGGCAGCAAAGGAGCGCAGCTGGTCGACCATGGTGTTGATGGTTTCCTTCAGCTCCAGGATCTCGCCGCGCACGTCCACCGTGATCTTCTTGGACAGGTCGCCGTTGGCCACGGCGATGGTCACCTCGGCGATGTTGCGCACCTGGCCGGTCAGGTTGGAAGCCATGGAGTTGACATTGTCAGTCAGGTCCTTCCAGGTACCGGCCACGCCAGCCACCGCCGCCTGGCCGCCGAGCTTGCCGTCGGTGCCGACCTCCCGCGCCACGCGGCTGACCTCGCCGGCGAAGGCGTTGAGCTGGTCGACCATGGTGTTCATGGTCTGCTTGAGCTGCAGGATCTCGCCTTTGACCTCCACCGTGATCTTCGACGACAGGTCGCCCTTGGCGATGGCCGTGGCGACGTCGGCGATATTGCGCACCTGGCCCGTGAGGTTGGAGGCCATGAAGTTGACGTTGTCGGTCAGGTCCTTCCAGGTGCCGGCGACGCCGGGCACCACGGCCTGGCCACCCAGCTTGCCTTCGGTGCCCACTTCTCGCGCAACCCGTGTCACCTCTGAAGCGAAACCGTTGAGCTGGTCGACCATGGTGTTGATGGTGTTCTTCAGCTCCAGAATCTCGCCCTTGACCTCGACCGTGATCTTGCGGCTCAGGTCCCCGCGGGCCACCGCGGTGGTTACGTCGGCGATGTTGCGCACCTGGCCCGTGAGGTTGTTGGCCATGGAGTTGACGTTGTCGGTCAGGTCCTTCCAGGTGCCGGCCACGCCGGGCACCACCGCCTGGCCGCCGAGCTTGCCCTCGGTGCCGACCTCGCGTGCCACCCGCGTGACTTCGCCGGCGAACGAGTTCAACTGGTCGACCATCGTGTTGATGGTGTCCTTCAGTTCAAGGATTTCTCCCTTGACGTCCACCGTGATCTTCTTGGACAGGTCGCCGTTGGCCACGGCCGTGGCCACGTTTGCGATGTTGCGCACCTGGCCGGTAAGGTTCGACGCCATGGAGTTGACGTTGTCTGTCAGGTCCTTCCAGGTGCCCGCGACACCAGGCACCTGGGCCTGACCGCCCAGCGCGCCCTCGGTGCCCACTTCGCGGGCCACGCGGCTGACCTCGCCCGCAAAGCCGTTGAGCTGGTCGACCATCGTATTGATGGTGTTCTTCAACTCCTGGATCTCGCCGCGCACGTCGACGGTGATCTTCTTGGACAGGTCGCCGTTGGCCACGGCTGTGGTCACGTCGGCAATGTTGCGGACCTGTGCGGTCAGGTTGGTCGCCATGGCGTTGACCGAGTCAGTCAGGTCCTTCCAGGTCCCCGCCACGCCCCGCACTTCGGCCTGGCCGCCGAGCTTGCCTTCGGTGCCGACCTCGCGCGCCACCCGCGTGACCTCGGAGGCAAAGCCGTTGAGCTGGTCGACCATGGTGTTGATGGTGTTCTTCAGCTCGAGGATTTCGCCCCGCACGTCCACCGTGATCTTCTTGGAGAGGTCGCCGTTGGCCACGGCGGTCGTCACCTCGGCGATGTTGCGGACCTGCCCGGTCAGATTCGACGCCATGAAGTTCACGTTGTCGGTCAGGTCCTTCCAGGTGCCGGCCACGCCGGGCACCGCCGCCTGGCCCCCGAGCTTGCCTTCGGTGCCGACCTCGCGCGCCACCCGCGTGACCTCCGACGCGAAACCGTTCAACTGGTCCACCATGGTGTTGATGGTCTCCTTCAAGGCCAGGATCTCGCCCTTGACCTCCACCGTGATTTTCGAGGACAGGTCGCCCTTGGCGATGGCGGTGGCCACGCCTGCGATGTTGCGCACCTGCCCGGTCAGGTTGGAGGCCATGGAGTTGACGGAGTCGGTGAGGTCCTTCCAGGTGCCGGCGACGCCAGGCACCTGGGCCTGGCCGCCGAGCCGCCCTTCGGTGCCCACCTCGCGGGCCACCCGAGTGACCTCGGAGGAAAAGCCGTTGAGCTGGTCGACCATGGTGTTGATGGTTTCCTTCAGCTCCAGGATCTCGCCCTTCACGTCCACCGTGATCTTGCGCGACAGGTCGCCGCGCGCCACGGCCGTGGTCACCGTGGCGATGTTGCGCACCTGCGATGTCAGATTTGTCGCCATGGCGTTGACCGAGTCGCTCAGGTCCTTCCAGGTGCCGGCCACGCCCGGCACCACTGCCTGGCCGCCAAGCCGGCCGTCGGTGCCGACCTCGCGCGCCACCCGTGTCACCTCCGACGCCAGCGAGCGCAGTTGGTCCACCATGGTGTTGGTGGCCTCCTTGAGCAGCAGGATCTCGCCGCGCACGTCGACCGTGATCTTCTTGGACAAGTCGCCGTTGGCCACCGCGATGGTCACGTCGGCGATGTTGCGCACCTGCGCGGTCAGGTTGCCGGCCATCTGGTTGACCGAGTCCGTCAGGTCCTTCCAGACACCCGACACCCCCTTGACCTGGGCCTGTCCCCCCAGCTTGCCTTCGGTGCCCACTTCGCGCGCCACCCGGGTCACCTCGGAGGTGAACACCGAGAGCTGTTCGATCATCGAATTCACCAGCTTGGCCGAGCGCAGGAACTCACCCTTGAGCGCCCGCCCGTCTACCTGCAGGTCCATCGACTGCCCGAGGTCGCCCTTGGCGACCGCGCCGATGGTGCGCGAGATCTCGGTGGTCGGTCGCACTAGATCGTCTATCAACGTGTTCAGGAGGTCGACCGTCGCCGCCCAGCCCCCCACGGCGCCTGGCAAGGACATGCGCTGCGTCAGCCGCCCATCCTTGCCGACCGTGGCGCTCAGCCGGTGGACCTCCCCGGAGGTGCGGTCCGTCTGGCCGATGGTGTCGTTGAAGGCTTCGGCGAAGCGCCCATCGGTATCCGGCCAGTCGATCGGCAGGCGCGCGGAGAAGTCGCCGTTGCGGTAGGCGATCATCGCGGCCAGCATCTGCCGCGAGCGGGTGTCGGCCGCCGCGCTCCGCGCCTTGAGCTCTGCAATCTCACCGTCTGCACTCCACAAGATCTGGCGAGAGGAAATGTCTGTCGATGGGTGAACCGCCTGTTCCATGGCACCTGTATCCATTAAGTATTCATTAATATTTGTGTGCGCAGCTGACGTGCAATAGGCCTGCAAGTGCACATGTAACATGTATCTTCGTATCGAAAAAGGACTGTAGCGTTGCGGTTGCTTTCGCACAGACAAGCGATCAGCTTTCGCAATAGTTGAGGTCTTGTCCTACAGGAGTAAAGTCGTAAGCGTGGCGCGCAGCACAACATAAATACGTGTACTTTTCTGCGACGTATGTTGGCGGGCAATCCGGTGGGGCAGAAGTACCGCCCAGGACTCGCGGGCGTGGCTAAGACGCAGCACTCAGGCGCGCGGGCTCACCGATGATCTGGCTTGATCCACCGCCAGTGACAGGCTTGGCTTGGCAGGCAAGCAGGTCGCTCGAAGGGTGACGCGACGCCGCGATTCAGTTCTGCTAGAAGTTGAAATGCATATCGGCCTCGGCCTGCGCCAGATCGGGGCTTCCATGTTCAGCAGATTCAACAGCCCGGGCCAGCCCACAACGCGTGAGGGTCGCAAAACTTCCTATGAGAAAGCGGGAGTTCGCATGAAACTGCCCTTTTCTACAGCGCCCTGTCGATTTGGAATGCTTTCTATGGAACTCGAGCCGAACTTCAGGCCCGTACCACTTCGGCCCGTTGGGGCAGAAACGCAATGGACGCCAGGATGAACACCATCAACACGGCCGAGGCAACGTAACGGCTCAGTTCCAGCCCCCGCTCGCACGGGGTTTGTCCAGCAAATCGCCTACCGTGGACACAGGGCATAGGACTCGACACGGCGGGAATCGGGTTCGATGCGCGGGGCTACGTCAAAGTGAACGAGCGCCTCGAGACCACGGCGGAAGGGGCCTGGGCAATGGGCGACTGCGCAGGAAGCCCGCAATTCACGCACGTCGCTTTCGACGACTTCCGCATCGCCAGAGACAACCTGAACGGCGGCCAACGCACGACGCAGGGTCGCGTGGTGCCCTACTGCATGTTCACCGACCCCGAGCTTGGACGGGTTGGCCTGAACGAAACCGAGGCGCAACGCACCGGCGTGCCCTACCGTGTCGCCCAAGTTCCAATGGCGGCGGTGTTGCGGACACGCACGCTCTCGCAGACGTACGGCTTCCTCAAGGCGCTCATCGCAACCGACAGCGATCGCATACTCGGCTTTACCGCCTTGGGCGTTGGCGCGGGCGAGCTGATAGCCGTGGTGCAAACCGCGATGCTGGCGGGGCTTCCCTACACGGCACTGCGCGACAGCATCCTGGCGCACCCGACGATCGCAGAGGGCTTGACGGTGCTGTTTGCAACCGAACCTGTTGCGCCCGCACCAGCGCAGACTGCGCTAGCCCTGCGCCTGAGCCCGCGCCGCACTAGGCCATGACCGAACTGCTGCGCGACAGGCGCGCAAAGATGGAACAGCCTGCGGCAGAAGGACGACCGCAGGTGAGGGTGAGCACGGGGGCTGCGCTAGACTTGTCTTTTCGCATCCCATCAGAACGGCGGGCTCACCACCGTGAAAGAGACAAGCAACCCATCCATCATCCTGCAAGGTGAGTTCGGCCGGCTGACGCTGAACCTGACGGCGCGCAGCGTGGTCGAGCATGCGCACGCCGCATACCAGTTCATCTTCAAGGCGGGCGGTGGCGACACTGGCTTCAAGGTCAACGGCAGCCGCCTCGAACTCACCGATACGAAAGCCATCCTGGTCAACCCCTGGGAGCCGCACAGCAAGCTCGACAGCCAGGGCAAGGCCACGCTGGCACTCACCGTGCAGGTGGAGCCCGCCTGGCTGAGCGCCACCCTCGGGCGGGACGCCCCGTTGCGTTCGCGGCTTTTCCCCAAGCCTTGCGTGGCACTCGACGACACGGTGCGCGACCACGTACTGCGCATGGGCATCAGCCTCAGCGCCGGCATGGACGCCACCGACGCCGACCGGGAGGCCCTGCTGCGCGACTTGGTCCGCAGCATCGTCACGGCCTATGCCACCGGGGAATTTTCGCGCCAGTCGGTGCTGCCCGAGCGGCCGGTGGATGCCCGCATCATGCGGGCGGTGCGGCTGCTGCACGAACTGTCGGCCGACAACCCGCACCTCGACGACATCGCGGCCCGCGTGGGCCTGTCGCGCTCGCGCTTCTTCGAGCAGTTCAAGAGTTGCATCGGCGTGTCGCCGCAGCAATACCTCGACTGGGAACGCATGACGATCGCCACCCGCAAGTTGGCCAACCCGGGCTCCAGCATCGCCCAGGTGTCGGACGACTTGGGCTTTTCCGCTCCCAGCCATTTCACGCGTTTCTTCTCGCAGCACATCGGCCTGCCGCCAAGCGACTTCAAGCGCGGCATGCTTACCCCAGCGCCCGACGCCTGAACGCCGCCGTAGCGCCTGCGGCGCTTCAGTTGGCGTAGTTGCCGGTGGCCTCCACTACTGCGCGCCACTGAGCCGTTTCGCGCCGCGCGCGGGCCTGCATGTCGGACACCGGCGCACCTGCGATGCCGGGGTCTATGCCCAGGGCCTGCAGCTTCGCCCGGGTCTCAGCCGAGTCCATGACTCGCCCCACCTCGCGCGCCAGCCGCTCCACCACCGCGACCGGTGTACCCGTGGGAGCATAGAGCCCGTACCACATGCCCGCGTCGTAGCCCGGCACCGTCTCGCCCACGGTAGGCACGCCTTCCAGGCTGGCAGTGCGGCGGGCGCTGGCCAGGGCCAGCGCGCGTATCTTGCCGTCGCGGATCAGCGGCAGCATCTGCGGCAGTGGGCCGGCCGACAGTTCGATGCGGCCGCTGATGAGGTCCTGCATGGCATCGCTGGGCCCCTTGTAGGTGACCATGGTGACGGCCACGCCGGTACGCACGCGCAGCAGGTCCATGGTACTGCTGGTGGTGCTGCCGAAATTCAGCCTGGAGGGGTTCGCTTTGGCGTAGGCCAGGAATTCCGACATCGTGGCAAAAGGCGCGCGCGGCGAGGCGACGATGACCACGTCGGAATCACCCAGCGCGCGTACCGGTACGAAATCGCGGTCCAGGTCATAGGGCAACCGCCGGTAGAAGGCCGCGTTGGCCGATTGCACACCGCTCAGCACACCCAGGGTGTAGCCATCGGGCTTGGCCTTGGCCAACACGTCCGCGCCGATGTTGCCCGAGGCACCCGTACGGTTGTCCACCAGCACCGGCTGCTTCAGCCCCTGGGCCAGCGCATCGGCCAGCGTACGGGCCAGCGAATCCTGTGTACCCCCGGCCGGGAAGGGCACGATGATCTTCAGCGGGCGGTCGGGAAACACCTGGGCACCAGCCTCATGCAGCGGCAGCAGCACGGCAAGGACCGCCAGCGAAAACAACCGCAGGGCACGGGGGAAAAGGGGGCGGCGCATGGAGTCTCCAACAGTATGTGTGTTGCCCTGGAGTCTGTGCCGGCACGGGGCGAAACCCCTACCCAGCCCGTGCGCCCACCTACCCAATCGTCCGGAAATTTTTATTCCGCAAGTCCGGACGATCGGGTAAGCGCCCGGCTGCTTGGGGTACCGCCTTGCGGCGTACCGCACCGACACTGCCCCCGCTCCGCCCACATCGGCGGGCGAACGACTGTCAACACCACCCAGGACAAGCACACCATGTTCAAGTACTTCCCCGCCAACTACACCTGGTCCCTCGCCGTGATGCGGGCCATGGCCAGCGGTGCCCTGCTGGGCGACATCCACTGGGCCTGCAAGGGCCTGCTGGCCGCTTCCACCGCCGTACCCGGCGGCGACAACGAGGCCTGGCACCAGGCCTGGCTGAAGCTCTCGCGCCAGGTCGAGGGTATTGCCGATGCAGCGGCCGGCGCCGGCAACAGCGTCACCGCCATCAACCACTACCTGCGTGCAGCCCTGTACTACCAATGGGCCGAGGCCTTCCTGCCGCCGGCCGACGCGCGCTGCGGGCCAACCTTCGCCAGCCACCTGGCCACCTTCGCCAAGGGTGCCGCGCTGCACCGCGCCGGCATTGAGATCGTGGACATTCCCTTCGAGGGTCAGACGCTGTACGCCTATTTCGTGCCCGCCGTGGCGCCCGCGTCGGCCCGCCCGCCCACGGTGCTCCTGTCCGACGGGCTGGACGGCACCAAGGAAGAGATGGTGTACGCGGCGCTGGCGGTCGCCGAGCGCGGCATGAACTGCCTGGCCATCGACCATCCCGGTCAGGGCGCAACGCTGCGACTGTCGGGCCTCAAGGCGCGCCACGATTCCGAGGTGGCGGCCGGCGCCGCCATCGACTATTTGCTGACCCGTGGTGACGTCGACCCGCAGCGCATCGGCATCTTCGCCGCCAGCATGGGCGGCTACTACGCACCGCGCGCCGCCGCCTATGAAAAGCGCCTGAAGGCCTGCGTAGCCTGGGGCGCGGTGTACGACTACCGGGGCGTATGGGCGCGGCGCTTCAAGGCGGTGGACGGCCAGCCGCTGGCCATCGATACGCTGGCCGCGCTGGGCACTACGGGTGACCACATCCTGCACATCCTGGGCGTGGACAGCTTCGACGCAGTGCTGGAGTACCTCAAGCCCTTCACCATGCAGGAAGCAGCGAAGCACATCACCTGCGACATCCTGCTGGTGCATGGCGAGGACGACAAGCAAACACCGGTGGAAGATATGGAAACCCTGTTCGCCGCCATCTCCACGCCAAAGAAGGAAAAGCGCATCTTCACCCACGCCGAGGGCGGCGCCGCGCACGTGCAGCTCGACCGCCCGGAGCCGGCGCTGAGCATGATTTGCGATTGGCTGGCGCAGAAGCTGTGAGCGCCCTTCCCCCTAGCCTCGGGCGGCGCCGCAGCCTGGCCGGCATAGGCACCGCGCTGGCAGGCGCCTGGCAACAGCCTGTCTCCGCGCAACCGGCGCAAGAATGGCCCGCCAAACCGCTGCGCATGCTGGTGCCCTACACCGCGGGTGGCGGCACTGACCTACTGACGCGCCAGGTGTGCGAACATCTGGCCAGGCGCCTGAAACAGCCGGTGATCGTCGACAACCGGCCGGGCGCCAATGGCGTGATCGCCACCGAGCAGCTTGCCAAGTCGACCGCTGACGGCTACGCGCTGATGGTGGGCGTGCCCTCGACCATCGTCATCAACCCGCAGCTCTACAAGCTCAACTACGACGCGCTGCGCGACCTGTTGCCGCTGGCACAGGTCGCCACCGCGCATTTCGTGCTGGTGACCGCTTCCGACTCCGGCATCAACAGCCTGGGCGAGCTGCTCACCGCCGCGCGGGCCAGCCCGGGGCGGCTCAGCTATGCGTCGTACGGCAACGGGTCCGCCCCGCACCTGGCAGGCGTGATGCTGAAAAGCCTGGCCGGTGCCGAACTGACGCACGTGCCCTACAAGGGCGCCATGCAGGCCCTGCCCGACGTGCTGTCGGGCAGGGTGAGTTGCATATTCGACGTGGTGGCCAATGTGCTGCCACACATCCGCGCCGGCCGGCTGCGCGCCTTGGCTGCCGCGGGCCACCATGCACCGCCGCAGTTGCCGCAGTTGCCCACCATCGAAAGCAGCGTGCCCCGTTTCGCGGTCGAAGGCTGGGTGGGATTTTTTGCGCCGGTCGGCCTGCCGGCAGACATTGCCCGGCGGCTGTCAGACGAACTGGTAAGTGCGACACGCCAGCCCGCGCTGCGGCAGAAGCTGCTCGACACCGGTTTCGAGGTGACAGGCCTGACCCTGGAAGCCTTTTCCCCGGTGGTCCGCGCCGACTACGTGACCTATGCCAAAGCTGTACAGGCCGCCGGTCTGAAGATCGAATAACCCAAGGAAACAACATGCTTGTCATTGACGTACCGCACACCGGCGGCCCCGAGGTATTGACCGCGGTGGACCGCCCCATTCCCACACCCGGTCCGGGGGAGGTGTTGATCCGCGTCGCCGCGGCCGGCGTGAACCGGCCCGACCTGATGCAGCGTGCTGGCATCTACCCCATGCCGCCCGGCGCACCCACCGTGCCGGGGTTAGAGGTAGCTGGCACGGTGGCCAAAGCCGGCCCCGGTGTCACCGCCTGGAAGACGGACGAACCGGTATGCGCCCTGCTCGTCGGTGGCGGCTATGCGGAGTACTGCGTGGTGCCCCAGGGGCAGTGCATGCGTATGCCGCAGGGACTTACCCCGGCGGAGGCGGCCTGCCTGCCCGAGGCTGCTTTCACGGCATGGAGCGCGCTCGTCGAGCGCGGGCAACTGCGGGCCGGCGAGTGGCTGCTGGTGCATGGCGGCACCAGCGGCGTGGGCTCGCTGGCCATCCAGTGGGCGCGGCACCTGGGCGCGCGGGTCATCACCACGGCTGGTGACGACGAGAAATGCCGCTACGCGCTGACACTGGGCGCCGAGGTGGCCATCAACTATCGCAATGAGGTCTTCGAGAAAGCCGTGCTGGAAAAGACCGGCGGAGCCGGCGCCAACGTCGTGCTTGATATGGTGGGCGGCCCCTACTTCGCCCGCAACCTGGCCTGCCTGGCCACCGATGGCCGGATGGTTTACATCGCCCATCCGTTGGGTCGCGAACTGGCGGTTGATATTGGCTTGGTGATGCTTAAACGCGCCCACATCACCGGCACTACCCTGCGCCACCGCAGCATCGCGCAGAAGGACCAGATCGCACGCGAACTGGAGGCCACGCTGTGGCCTGCCATCGCTGCGGGCAAGGTCAGGCCGGTAGTCAACAAGTCCTTCCGGCTTGCCGAGGCGGCAGACGCCCACCGCTACTTGGAGAGTGGTCAGAACATCGGCAAGATCGTGCTGACCGTTTCATAGCATCTACAAGATCGGGAACGATGGCCCCATCGTGGGAACAATAGAAAAATTCCCCCAGGATGCCTTCACGTGTCCGCGTCCACATCGCGGAACTTGATGGCTGCGTGCGAGCCATCGCAAAAAGGCTTGTTGTCCGACGCGCCGCAACGGCATAAGGTGACCCGGTTGCGCACTTCGTATGCAAAACCGTCCGACGAGACCACGGCGATGCCGCCACGCAGCCAGAGGCGGCCATGCAGCAGCCTGCATCGATGGTAGTTAGTCGAGTGGGCGGAACCGCATGCTCCACGCCTGCCGGCGGCCACCGTGCCTACCGGCATCGAGTGAAGGTGGGGCAGCGACTAGCAGCCGTGCCGATGTGCCCCGCCACCCCAGCCGCCGATTCTTCGCCCCAGGCCGCGCCTAGGTAGTCCAAGAATTCCGCCGCACCCCCGCGCGACGTGACGCTGGCGGCGCGCCTACTGGCCGTCTATGGCCGATGGCAACGGGAGGGGAAGCGGCGAACCTCATTGCGCGGAGGCTGGAGGACCTGTCGCAGCTGCTGGGAAGCTTGCGTGCAAAAGCAGGGTTTCCATTGATCTTCGTGGACAAAAACCTCTTACATCTGCCCTTACATCCACCCTAAAAAGCAAAAGTTCGCTATCAATACGATAGCCGACTTTCTTTTGCTGACTTGGTGCCGGAGAAATGAATCGAACACCCGACCTTCTCATTACGAATGAGCAAAAGGCTGCTGAGGGCCAGTTACAAGGGCCTGTTCCAGAATCCAGGCTTCGATGCGTTCATGGTGGATCCGCAGCAGATCAAGTGGTCGAACGGTATAGTGCTTTTCCGCGGTTGCACTCGGTTTGTGGCCCATGAGCTGAGCAACGACACCAGCAGGAATTTCTAGCCACTCCGTAAGACTCTTGAAGGATCTCCTCAGCCCATGCATCGTAAGGTGCGGGATTTCGGCCTCCTTGCAAGCTTGGACGTGGTGCTTGCGGGGGGCGGTCAACGCACCGGCTTCTGCCGTCGCACTCGAAAATACCATCTCATTCCGACGAGGCAGGGCACAGATAAGTTGCCGCACGTATGGCGTCAGTGGAATTACCCGCATACCTTCTACCTTATCGGCGATAGTGAGGCCGCGCCATTTGAGGTCCAAATGATCCCAGCGCATGTTCAAAATTTCGTTGGGCCGAGCGCCAGTCAACAACATCACCTGCAGAGCGGCGGCGATCACTGGGTTGGGAATATTTTTGACGGCAGTAAACCAATACGGTAGCTGCTCTTTCAACAGTGCATCCGTTTTGACCGTGGGTTTGCCGAGGGCTTCACGCGCCTTCCTTGTTGCAGCCACATTCTTGCTGGGGAGCAATAAAGCATAGTCTCCTTGCTCGGCACACCAGTTTAAGAAAACTTTCAGTAGCCGCCATGCCAAACGAGTGCTGGTAGGCCGTGTCTTCGCCTCAGCGGCCGCCCATGCTTCGATGGTCAGCGTGTCCAGATCGATAAGCCTTATCACCATGAGTGGCCACAGAGGCATATCTATCGTGACAAGCGGCGCGACTTTTTGGGCACCCGGGGGAATGCCGCGCGAACGCCGTTTTGCCCAGGGGGAAAGCAGCGCGAGCCTAGGGGGGGAAGCGGCGCGAAGAGACCCCCTCTAAGAAGATTGTTATAGATTAAAAACATAGTTAAGACCCTGGCGGGCTCTCAGGACGCGGCGGTCGGCAGCGTCGGCTCGCCGACGCCCAAGAACAGGGCATCGGGGGCCCGCGCGGGCCAGCCCGGGTGGCCCGGGGACGGCTAGGGCCTGTTAACACTAATTGCCCATTATGCTCATGTCAGCGAAACTGCGGGCATGGAGATCACTCGGGCGCAGTTTGAGCAGATCGAGAGCTGTTTGCCAAGGCAACGAGGCAATGTCAGCTTGTCGAACCTGCAGGTTCTCAATGCCATTCTTTACGTCGCCGAACATGGCTGCAAGTGGCGCGGCCTTCCCAAGCGATTCGGCAACTGGCACACGATCTACACGCGCATGAACCGCTGGGCCAAATCGGGGGGCCTGGATCGGGCCTTCGAGCAGTTGCAGCAGGCGCAGGTGGTGCGAATCAAGATAGAGGCGGTGTCGTTGGACAGCACCAGCATCAAGGTGCATCCTGACGGCACGGGGGCTCTAAAAAAAACGGTCCGCAAGCTATCGGCAAGTCCCGTGGCGGATGGAATACCAAGATCCACCTTGTCGCCGCGGACGCGCGCACGGCCATAACGTTCTCGCTGTCGCCAGGCCAGGCGCACGATGCGCCCGAAGGCCGGGCGTTGTTGAAGCGCTTGGGCGGGCCAAGCCGCCCTCTGCACCTACTGATGGACGCGCCTACGAGGGCAACGAGACGCGACAGCTCGCGCTCGACCTGGGCTTTATTCCCGTCGTCCCACTTCTGCGCACCCGAGTCGAACCATGGGAGTACGACCGTGCCATGTACAAGCGCCGCAACGAGGTCGAGCGCCTGTTCCGACGCCTCAAGGGCTACCGCCGAATCTTCTCTCGCTTCGAGAAGCTCGACCTCATGTTCACCGCTTTCATCAGCTTCGCCCTCATCTCGGACGGCCTGCGTTTGTGTTAACAGGCCCTAGCTCCCGGTTAGCAACGAATACATCCGCTCGAGGGCTTCACGCTTTTCTGCCAAGTAGTCATAGGCGTCATAGTGCCGCGCCTGCACGCCTGAAATTCCATGCGACTGAAGCCTTCCGCGGTCTTCTTTTCCCACCCTAGCACGCGCGAGCTCCGTCTCGATCCCCGAGCGTATCCGCTTGGTCTGAAACCCTTCGATTCCTTCCGCTGCTTCTCTCGCCCAGTCACTTAGGGTGGAAGCCGAAAGGTGAGTTTTGCCACCGTCTGTCGTGAAGATGTACTTTCCTTTGGTTCCGGTATCCTCCAGCGCCTTCTCTGCAGCCTGGATCAAAGGAACATAGTGCAGGCGGGGCTCTTTACCAGGTCGCCCCTTCCCATCAAGCAGCAGCAGTGATCCTGCGGGGGACCGGCCCCGCTCGGTTCGGACCAGTTGCTCGAGCCGCTGACCGCCCGTGAGCATATACAGCCGTAGCGCAGCCCCCTTGAAATCTGGCATGAGCTCGATTCGGCGCCAGAAGATGCGAAGTTCCTCTAAAGTCAGCGGCCGCTTGTCAGCTCGGTTTTGGCTCTCGTCAGGATCCGTGTCTGCGGCAGGGTTCGTGCGAATATCAAAGCGTTTGAATTTTTCGTCTACGTTGGCTTTCGACTTTGCCGACCGGGCAACCTGGTAGGCAGAGCGGACGTAGCTTCGTAGCTTGTTGGCAGTTCGACCCTTTCCCAAGTTGGCAACGCGCCGCATGATGTCGGCAATCTGCTCGGTTGAAATTTCACGAGCCGCCGAGGATGCGATCTTGGGCCAAGGCTCCACGATGTGGTTTTTGGTGATCGAGCGAACGTCTGCGTGCGAGGACCGGCCGAGCTTTTCCAGATGGTCGGCATAGTCCTCCATCAGGCATTCCAAAGTCTGCGTCACAACAGCGGCGTCACGTTCGGCCCGTTCTTGCAGGCGTCGCTGTTCAAGCTCTGCCTCATGCTCGGCCGCCAAGCGCTTTGCCTCCAGGATCGCTGGCCGTCCACCGACCTTGCGGTTGTCCCGATGCTCGATGGCCAGTGCTTCGGCTGCGCGGACCGCTGCGACCACCGACAAACCCTTCGCCGTTGGCGCCGTGGATTTGGGAGGGGCAGACGAATCGTACAGTCCAAGGCTGACCCGCTCACTCGTCGTGCCTATGCTGTACCGCCAGAAGAACTGCACGCCGGCAAGCTGCTTCAGCACCTGCAGCGATCCACAGGGACTGATCTTCTGCACCGTCTTGTAGACGTTGGCCGGGAGCTGATTGATGAGCTGGCCCGCAGTCAGCTTAGGTGCGATCTCTTGCATGGTTTCGCCAGAATTTCGCCAGAATTACTGACGATGCCATTGGATGATATTGGACGCCAGCGTACCACAATTCATTTAAATTCAATGACTTATACAGACACAAGCGTCCAGCAAGGTCCGAGGAAATCCATATCCCTCGGACTCTTAATCCGTAGGTCGAGTGTTCGAGTCACTCAGGACCCACCACCACTTAGCGCTCCGGCGCTAGAAAGCCCGCTACGGAAATCGTAGCGGGCTTTTTTCTTGGCTGAGATTTCGGCAGAATCGCCTCCCCTGCGCCGTCAACCATCTCAGAAACGCCGGTTGTAGGAAAAGATCAAGGCCGCGGTGCCCAGCACGCTGACTTGCAGGGCATCCCGCGGGCTGAGCCGCCAGCCCACGGCCGGGATCACGGCCAGGCCGAAACCGTGGCGGTTGAACGGTACCTTGTTTTTGTACTGGCCCTTGTAGCCATACAACACACCGCCGGACAACTTCGTGTACAGCTTCGGCTGGTTCAACACGCCCTCCCACACATGTCCGTAGTAGCCGTAGGCGGATGGCTGTCCGAAGGAGTTCCGGAAGGCGGCAGCGCCCCACATGCTGCCGTCGGTGTCGGTGCGCTCCAGGCCCAACAGGACCACGTGGCGGTGTTCGGTTTCGTTGCTCCAGTGCAAGGCAAACGGTGCCGCCACCACCTCCCAATAAGGCGACGCAGCGGGCACGGGATCCGAGGGAGCCGCGGCGTGGCCGAGGCCGGAAACGATGGAACAACAGGCGGGGAGGACGTGGCGGAGGATACGGCTTGTCATTGTCATGAAATTCGGCGCACAGCTCAGTGCGGCGAGGAAGGTTCCCTGTGTGCCGACAGATAGGAACGCACGTCGACGACGCTGTTGCCCACGGATGTGATGGCCTGCCGGAGAGTCCTCTCGTCCGTGCCGAGGTGAAGTGTCCAGTACTGCACCTCGTAGCGCTCCTGCAGAACCACCTTGCCCCGGATGTCGGCGCTGGATGTTTTCGGCGGCGCGTGGCTGGCGCTGCTCCGCGCGCTGTTGGTGCCCGCTGCGTTCGGGCCCGCGCTGGGCGCCCCCCTTCCGTCGCTCCCTGCGGCTGAAGGGGTACCGCAAGCTGCTGTGGTCTGGTTCATGTTCCGTCTCCTACGACCCGCCCGATTGCGCCTGTATCCAGGGGCTGAGCAAAAAAAGCGCACCTGGGGAAGATCGCCCCTGCGAGACGGCGCAGCTCCGCTGAAAACGCGGGTTTTGACGTAGGAAAAGACTGGCGCCGAGTTAAAAACCGCTTGCCTGGCTCCAGGGGCCGGCCGGCCACTGCGAATGGTGGCTTCGTCCATAACTGTCGACAGAAATATGATAAATACCTTATTTACAGGGGCTTTCTCCATATACTGTCGACACAATGCATAAAAATCCCCACAACTCCACCGTAAAACTACCCACCAGCGGCGCACACTTGTACAGCCTGCGGTCGGTTGTCGACAGTGCCCGCCTGTCGCGCCTGCCCTACTGCCTGCGGGTGCTGGCCGAGAACGTGCTGCGCCACATCGGCCACAACGATGTGGCCCAGGCCGACCTGGATCGGTTGGCGGGATGGTCCGCGGACGGCCCGCTGATCGAGGTGCCCTTCCACCCGGCACGGGTGCTGATGCAGGACTACACCGGCATTCCGTCGCTGGTCGATCTGGCCGCGCTGCGCGACGCCTCCAGCCTGCTGGGGCTCGATCCGCTGGCGGTCAATCCGCACATTCCGCTGGACCTGGTGATCGACCATTCCCTGATCGTCGACTACGCCGGCCGGCCCGATGCCGTCGCCCTCAACCTGGGACGGGAGTACCAACGCAACGCCGAGCGCTTCAGCCTGGCCAAGTGGGCGCAGAACAGCTTGCGCAACATGCGGGTGGTGCCTCCCGGCAGCGGCATCCTGCACCAGATCAACATCGAACACATCGCGCCGGTCGTGCGTACCCAGGTGCTGGAGGGCGGCGCCACCCTCGCCTTCCCGGACACGATGGTCGGCACCGACAGCCACAGCACCATGGTCAACAGCCTGGGTGTGCTCGGCTGGGGTGTCGGCGGCATCGAAGCCGAAGCGGCACTGCTCGGCCTGCCGCTGCTGGTGCCGGTGCGCAAGGTGGTCGGCGTGTGCCTGCACGGCGCGCTGCGCGAGGGCGTGACCACCACCGACCTCGTCCTGACCCTGACGCAGAAGCTGCGTGTCTTCGGTGTGATCGACGCCTTTGTCGAATTCCACGGGCCGGCGCTGGACGAGCTGTCGGTGGCCGACCGGGCGACCCTGGCCAACATGGCGCCCGAGTTCGGCTCTACCTGCGCCTTCTTCCCGGTGGATGCACAGACGCTGCGCTACCTCACCATGACCGGCCGCAGCGCCGGGCAGGTGGCGCTGGTCGAGGAGTACAGCAAGGCGCAGGGGCTGTGGCGCGATGGCCGCGAAACACCGGCCTACTCCGCGGAGCTGGTCCTCGACCTGGCCGGCGTCGAGCCCAGCGTGGCCGGACCGAAGCGCCCGCACGACCGGGTGGCGCTGAACGAACTGGCGCACGGTTTCGCGACGGCTTTTCCGCCCCCTGCCGCGGGCGGGCACGGAACGCCGTCGCACGGCAGCGTGGTGCTGGCAGCCATCACCAGCTGCACCAACACGTCCAACCCGTCGGTGATGCTGGCGGCCGGGCTGGTCGCCGAGAAAGCCGTCGCCCGCGGACTGCGGGTGCCGGCATGGGTCAAGACTTCGCTGACACCCGGCTCCCGTGTCGTCGGCGACTACCTGCAGGAGGCCGGGCTGCAAAAGTCGCTCGACGCCCTCGGGTTCCAGGTGGCCGGCTACGGTTGCGCCACTTGCGGGGGCAACTCCGGCAACCTGGACCCCGACGTCGAGCAGACGATCCAGGCGCAGGACCTGACCGTCTGCGCCGTGCTCTCCGGCAACCGGAACTTCGAGGCGCGTATCCATCCGCTGGTCAAGGCCAACTACCTCATGTCACCGCCGCTGGTGGTGGCCTTTGCACTGGCCGGCCGCATCGACCTCGATCTCCAGAGGGATGCGCTCGGCCACGACCGCCAGGGGGCCCCGGTGTACCTGCGCGACATCTGGCCTTCTGCCCGCGAGATCGAAGGTATTGCCGGGCGTGTGCTGTCCCCCCAGCTGTTCGTCGACGGCTATGCCGACCTCTTCAAGGGCGATGCCCCGTGGGCCGCCCTGGAAGCGCCCCAGGGCGTCGGGTTCCCGTGGCAGGCCGACAGCACCTATATCCGGCGTCCGCCCTACCTGGACGGTTTCGACGCGGCATCGCCGCTGGCGACACCCGACGTGCGCCAGGCGCGGGTGCTGGTCATGCTGGGCGACGCCATCACGACCGACCATATCTCGCCGGTCGGGGCGATCGCCGCCGACTCGCCCGCCGCCCGTTACCTGCAGGCACGGGGCGTCCGCCCGCTGGACTTCAATGCCTACGGTTCGCGCCGCTCCAACCACGAGGTGATGGTGCGCGGCACCTTCGCCAACATCCGCCTGCGCAACGAGATGCTGCCCGGCAGCGAGGGCGGTGTGACCCACCACCTCGGCACCGGCGAGATCCTGCCGATTTTCGACGCGGCGCAGCGGTACGAAGAGACGGGCACGCCGCTGGTCGTCATCGCCGGCAAGGACTACGGCGCGGGCTCGTCCCGCGACTGGGCGGCCAAGGGCACCCGGCTGCTCGGCGTGCGCGCGGTGATCGCGGAGAGCTTCGAGCGCATCCACCGCTCCAACCTGATCAACATGGGTGTCCTGCCGCTCCAGTTCCCCGCCGGCGTGTCCCGGCTTTCGCTGGGCCTCGACGGCACCGAGACCATCGACCTGGTCGACCTGGGAGCGCCGACGGTCACGATGCGCCTCCACCGCCCGGGCCGCGCGGTCGAGACGGTCGCGCTGCATCCGAGGCTGGACACGGCCAACGAGCGCAATGTCTGGCGCAGCGGCGGCATGATGCCTTTTGTGATGCACCGCATGCTCGCCGCCGTCGCCAGCAAGGAATCGCAGGAGGTGCTGCCATGAACGCGAACCCCGAAGGGCCACCGCAGGTCGCGGTGCGTGCGGTCTACATGCGCGGCGGCACCAGCCGGGCGCTGGTATTCCACGGCGGCGATCTGCCGGCGGAGCGTTCGCAGTGGGACGCCATCTTCCTGGCCGCGCTGGGCAGCCCCGACCCCGGGCGGCGCCAGCTCGACGGCCTGGGTGGGGGGATCTCCTCCCTGTCGAAAGTCGCTGTCGTGGCGCCCTCCTCGCGGCCCGATGCCGACGTGGACTACACCTTCGCCCAGGTACCCATCGACGGCGGACCGGTGCAGTACCGCGGCAACTGCGGCAATATTTCCTCGGCCATCGGCCCCTTTGCGCTGGACGAAGGGCTGGTCGCGGCCGTGGGCGCCGAGGCCGTCGTCCGCATCTACAACACGAACACCGGCAAGCTCATCGTGTCGCGCTTCCGCACGCAGGGCGGCAAGGCGGCGGTGGCGGGTGACTTCAGGCTGCAGGGCGTGGCCGGCACCGGCGCGCCGATCCGCCTGTCCTTTCGCGAGCCCGGCGGCGCGGCCACCGGCCAGCTGCTGCCCACCGGCCAGGCAAACGACCGGCTGGTGCTGGCCGGCCGGCCCGTCGAATGCTCGATGGTCGATGCGGCCAACCCGGTCGTCTTCCTGGAGGCCCGCGCGCTCGGGCTGACCGGCGTGGAGTCGCCCGCGGAGCTCGAAGCGCATCCCACCGCCCTGCGGGATTGCGAGGATCTGCGGGTCCAGGCCGCCGTGCGTATGGGGCTGGTGAAAACCGAGGCGCAGGCCCGGACCGAGCTGCTCAACCTGCCGCAGGTGGGGCTGCTCTCGGCGCCGGCCGCGGGCGAAGCCGCGAACATCGTCGCCCGCATGATTTCCACCGGCCAGCCGCACCGCGCCACGCCCCTCACCGGCGCCATGTGCCTCGCCGCGGCCATGCGTATCCCCGGCACGGTGGCGGCCCGGCTGGCGACCCTGCCGGCCGATCCCGCTGCCGACCTGGTGATCGCCCACCCCACCGGCACGCTGCCCGTCGCGACGACGGTCCGCGTGTCGCAGACCCAGCAGGTCTTTGTCGAGGAAACCGTGGTCTACCGCACCGCCCGGCGGCTCATGGAGGGCCAGGTACTGGTGCCCGCGCCCAGCGCGTACGACCATGGATAAGACCGTGGAGACAGCACCGGCCCTACCCGCAGCGCCCGCGGCAGCCGACGAACCCGAGGCCTGGGCCTCCGTCGCCGACAGCGTGCTGGAGCGGCTGAAGGAAGCCATCCTCAGCGGCGAACTCCGGCCGGGCGCGAAGATCAGCGAGCCGGAAATGGCGCGGCGCTTCGGCATCAGCCGCGCACCGCTGCGCGAGGCGATCCGCCGCCTGGAAGAACGCAAGCTGGTCACCCACGTGCCGCGGCAGGGAGCCCGGGTCACCGTCCTGTCGCCCGAACGCATCCGGCAGATCTTCGTGATCCGCGAGGCCATCGAAGGCATGGCCGCACGCGAGGCCGCCCAACGCATCAATGTGCAGGAAATCCAGTACCTGCGCGACAGCCTGGCCCGCCAGTACGCGCAACTGGCTGACCCCGTTCCGATGGCGCTGCCCTACGTCAGCTTCGACACCGACTACCACGCCGCCATCGTACGGGCGAGCGGCAACGAGTTCCTGGTCAAGTTCCTCAGCGAGGACTACCACCCGCTGATCGAGCTGTGCCGCAACCACCAGCGCCGCCGCCCCGAACGGGTGCAGCGGTCCTTGCTGGAGCACACCCGCATCGTCGATGCCCTGGCCGACCGCGACACCGAGCTCGCCGAAATGATGATGCGCCGCCACATCGCCAGCGCCCGCGACGACGTGCTCGCGCACCTCACCCAGCCATAACAAGAAACACAAAAGAGACAAGAGACGACATCCATGACCGCAGCCATTGCCCCTTCCCGCTCCATCTCCCGGTCCCGCCGCAGGCTGCTCCTGTCGGCGCTCGCCTGCGCCGGTGGCGCCGTGCCGCCCACGGCCTTTGCGCAGGCGCCGTGGCCCGCCAGGGCGGTGAAGATCATCGTTCCGTTCGCCGCCGGCGGGGGCTCCGACATCATCGCGCGCTTCATCGCCACCAAACTCGGTGCCGCGCTGGGCCAGCCCTTCGTGGTCGACAACAAGCCGGGCGCCGGCGGCAACCTCGGATCGGAACAGGGGGCCAAGGCTGCGGCGGACGGCTATACCCTGACCCTCATCGCCTCCAGCTACAGCGTCAACCCGGCGGTGTACAAACTCGGTTTCGATCCGGTCCGCGACATCACCCCAATCGTGCAGATCTCGGGCGGGCCGCTGATCATCGTGGCCAATCCGCAAACGGGCATCAGGACAGTGCAGGACCTCATCCAGGCCGCCCACAAGCGGCCCGGGCAGCTGAACTACGCGACCTCCGGCGCCGGCGGCATCGCCCATGCCGCCACGGAGTTGCTGCTGGAGCAGGCCGGCATCCGGATGACCCACGTGCCGTACAAGGGTACCGCGCCTGCGCTCAACGACACCATCGCGGGGACCACCGACATCTACTTCAGCAGCGTCACCAGCGCGCTGCCCCAGCTCAAGTCCGGAAGACTCCTAGCCATCGCCGTCACCACCGCGACACGCCTGAAGGCACTGCCGGATGTTCCGACGGTCGCGGAATCCGGCCTGCCCGGCTACGAGGTGCCGCACTGGCATGCGCTTATCGGGCCGAAGGGCACACCGGACACCGTGGTGGCACAAGTCAACCAGGCGGTGAACACCATCCTGAAGCAACCCGACGCGGACGAACACCTGCAGCGCGATGGCGTATCGGCCGTGGGCGGCACCCCGGCGCAACTGGGCGACCGCATCGCCCGCGAGATTGCACGCTGGAAAAAGCTCGCCGCCGCGGGTAACTTCAGGGTCGACTGAGGTAGGGCACTGGCGGCTCATAAGCGCGAATAGGCGGAAGCGGTCCGTCGAACCGCTCGACCTGCACTGCCGTCAACTGCCCGGCGCATCCCTGGGCCAGGGACGAGGTTCCGTGGTCCCGCGTCAGTACATTGGGATTTCCGTGCACACACAGGATGCGTCCGGCCCCATCCGGCACGGGGTCATACCAGGCGCCGGTGGGCAGTTGCACCGCACCGGCCCATATGCCGGCGCTGCATGCCACGCTGGCGAGGCAAGCCCCCCGGTGGTTGAATATACGCACGATATCCCCCTCCTGGATGCCCCGCGCTGCCGCCGCTTCCGGGTGCATCGTGCACACCTCGCGCCCCTGTCGTTTGCTACCCTGGCTGTGGCCGCCGAAATCCAGCTGGCTGTGCAGGCGGGCGGCCGGCTGGTTCGCGATCAGGTACAGCGGATGCGCTGGATTCGGCCCATCCGTCGGCGGCAACCAGGCCGGATGTCCGGGGCAATCGCCATAACCGAATCCCGCGATGGTGGGCGAACTGACCTGGATCTTTCCGCTGGGCGTCGGCAGCGGGAATGCTGCGGGGTCCTGCCGGAAGGCACGCAGGATTCCACCGTCGTCCGGCTTCTGGGGCAGCATCAACTCGCCGCGCTCCCAGAACTCGTCGAAGCTGGGGGCCTCCAGGCCCAGGGCCGCCAGGCCCGACCGGGTGCGCTCGAAGAGGTGGCGGAGCCACTGGCGGGAATCGCGGCCTTCGGAAAAGGCTTCGCGCCCGCCCAGACGTTCCGCGAGATCGCAAAAGATGTCGTAGTCGTCACGGGCCATGCCATGGGGTTGCGCGATACGGTGCATGGCGACCATCATCGGATCGGTGGGTGTTGCCCCGATGTCTTCACGCTCCAGTGTCATGGTGCAGGGCAGCACGATGTCGGCGTGGCGCGCCGTGGCAGTCCAGCCGATCTCGTGCACCACCAGGGTATCCAGCCGGCGGAAAGCCTCCGCCAGGCGGGGGAGATCCTGGTGGTGGTGGAACGGGTTGCCGCCTGCCCAGTACGCGAGCCGAATATCGGGATAGGTATGGCGCTTCCCGTTGTAGTCGAACGACCCGCCGGGCGACAGCAGCATGTCGGCGATGCGGGCCACCGGGATAAACGCCTTCACGCCGTTGCTGCCCTGGGACAGCGCCGCTGCCGGCACCGCGTTGGCACGTTTCCCATAGTGGGCCAGCGTACCCAGCGCATAGTTGTAGCCCCCGCCAGGCAGGCCGATCTGGCCCAGCGCCGCGGCCAGGACTGCCCCCATCCACACCGGCTGCTCCCCGTGTTCCGAACGCTGCAGCGCATGTGCGACGACCACCAGCACCCGTTTGCCGGGAAGCGAGCGGGCCAGGCGCAGCAGTTCGGCCTCCGGCAACCCGCACAGGCCCGAAGCCCAGGCGGCACTTTTCGGGCACCCGTCGGTCCGCCCCATGAGGTAGTCTTCGAACGGTGCCCAGCCGTCGCAGAAGCGCGAGATGAAATCGCGGTCGTGCAAACCTTCGCTGACAAGCGTATGCACCAAGCCCAGCATCATGGCGGTATCGGTGTTCGGAACGACAGCCAGCCAGGTGAAATCGGCCTCGTCCGGCAGGTCGCTGCGCAGGGGGCTGATGGACACGAAGCGACAGCCCCGCTGGGCCGCCAGGCGCATGGACTCCCGTTCGATGTGGCGGCTGATGCCGCCGCTGGCCACACGGCTGTTCCTGAGCGCCATGCCACCGAACGCGAGGACGACGTCGCTGTGTTCGACGATCTGTTCCCAGGTCACGTTGCGCCTCGCCACCTCGTCCATGCCGCCGATGACATGCGGCAGTATGACGGCAGAGGCTCCTGCGCTGTAGGTGTTCACCGAGCGCACGTATCCGCCGAGAACGGTGTTCAGGAAACGGTGCACCTGGCTCTGCGCATGGTGGAAGCGTCCGGCACTGGACCATCCATACGATCCACCGAAGATCGCCCCCTCGCCATGCGCGGCCTTCACCCGCCGAAGTTCGGCGGCCAGAACGTCCAGCACCCCGTCCCAGGACAGGGCGACGTATTCGTCGCGGCCCCTGCGGGTATCCGGCCCCGGGCCACGTTCGAGCCAGCCGCGGCGCACCATGGGCGTCGTCACCCGGGCCCGGTGGTGCAGCGCCGCGGGAAAATTGTCGATCAGGGGATTGGGATCCGGGTCCGCGGGGTGCGGCGCCACCAGCAAGCGCCCGTCCCGCCATCCGGCGGAGAAAACGCCCCAATGGGAGCTATGAGGCAACATCTGCTTGTCTACTCGGCTTTGAGGTTGCCGGCTTCCACCGCACGTTTGTAGTTGGCGGCATCGCGCACGATGAAATCGCGGAAGGCCGTGCCAGACAGATCGGCTTCCTGCGCACCGTCCGCACGGTAGACGGCCAGGACAGCGGGCTGGCGCAGTGCTTTCTTGACCGCCTGGGCGATGGCATCGACCACCTCCTGGGGCATGCCCGCAGGGCCTGCCAGGCCGTACCACTGCGCCATGGCAACGTCTATGCCGGCTTCCCGCAAGGTAGGTATGTCTGCCAGGTTGGGCGCCGCAATGCGTTTTTCGCTGGAAACCGCCAGCAGCCGGATTTTTCCACTGGTGATCTGGCCCATCAATGGTGTGTAGGGCGCAAAGAAGCTGTCGACCTGCCCGCCCATCAGATCCGTCAGCACCGGGCCGGAACCCTTGTAGGGAATGTGCAGCACGTCCAGCTTCGCCTGCTGCTTCACCATCTCCATCACGATCTGGGATGCACCGCCGGTTCCGGTCGATGCATACGTCAGGCCTCCCCTTCTGGCGGCCAGCAGGTAGTCCTGGATCGTCTTGATGGGAGAGCTCGCGCTGACCATGAGCCCGAAGGGCGTTTCGACCAATTGACTGATGGCCGTGAAATCGTCCGGCACCTTGTAGGCCAGCTTGTCGCGGACCGCAGGGGCGCTCCCCATGTTGCCGCTCATGGCCAGCAGCAGGGTATAGCCATCGGGCCGGGACCGCGCCACCACTTCGGCCGCGATGTTGCCGCCGGCGCCCGCCTTGTTCTCCACGATCACGGGCTGGCCGATCACTTTGGCAAGTTCGTTCGCCATGGTTCGGCCGTAGAGGTCGCCGCCGCCGCCGGGCGGAAATCCAATGACCAGTTTGATGGCTTGCTCCGGGTAAGCGGCATAGGCCGGGCCCGCCAGCAGGGTGCCGCCGAAAACCGCGGCGGCAACACCGCACATACGTATGAAGTTTCGCATCTGGAAGGGCTCCTCAGGAACAGGATCGGGCGTCAGGTGGGGTTCGCAGGCCCCGTCGCGACCGGTGCGCCTGGCTGGGCCGACCATTCGCTCCAGGAACCGGGGTACAGCGCGGCCCCCGTCAGTCCGGCGATCTCCATGGCGAGCAGGTTGTGGCACGCGGTGACCCCCGAGCCGCATTGGCTCACCAACGCGGACGCAGGTCTCCCGGCCGCGACCACCTCGAACTCCTGCCGCAGCCGGGAAGCCGGCTTGAACCGGCCGTCCATCTCCAGGTTGGCACGGAAAAACCGGTTGCGGGCGCCGGGTATATGGCCCCCGACCGGATCCAGTGTCTCGTTCTCGCCCCGAAAACGGTCCGGTGCGCGGGCATCCACCACGACCCGGGCCCCGCTTCCGATGTTGGCCTGCACATCGGCATACGCGAGGGTGGTGACCAGCGGCTCCCGGAGGCTGAAGCGGCCCGCCGCACCCGGTGGCACGGGCCCGCTCTCCGTCGTATAGCCGGCGGCTTTCCATGCCGAGAGGCCGCCGTCGAGCACCGCGCAGGCGCGGTGGCCGGCCCACCGCAGCATCCACCAGAGACGGGCGGCATACATGCCGGCGGCGTCGTCGTACACCACCACCTGGTCCTCGTCGCCGACGCCCAGGGCAGCCATGCGCGCCGCAAAATCTTCCCGCGAGGGCAGCGGGTGCCGCCCGTTGCGGCCGGTTTTGCCCGCGCTCAGGTCGGACTCGAGATGGACATACCGCGCACCGGGGAGGTGGGCTCCCATGTAGGCCTGGCGGCCCGCTTCAGCGTCGGACAGATCGAAGCCGCAGTCGAGAATGACGGGCTTTTTCCCCTCGGCAGTGGCCAAGGCGGACGCCAGCTGAGTCGAGGAGATCAGGGTGTCGAAGATCATGGTTCGGATGGTGCTCAGGCTTTGAAGCAGGTGGGAGAACTGAAACCGTCCGCCAGTGCGGGACCGGCGGGATCAGGGTGAAATTTCCTTGGCCAGCGCGGGCGTCAATGCACTGCGGTAGCGGGCGATGTCGTCGACGATGTAGCGTCTGAATGCCTGTTGCGGCACGTCGCGCTCCACGGCTGCATCGCGCCGGATGGCATCCCGCACCTCGGCCGTCGCCAGCGCACGGCTCAGATGCTCGGAGAGGTACTGGACGACCGCCTCCGGCGTTCCCCGGGGCGCCGCCAGGCCGTACCACTGGGTCACGGCCACGTTCACCCCCAACTCCTTGAAGGTGGGCACGTCGGGCAACGAAGGGCTGCGCTTTTCCCCCGTGATCGCCAGCAGGCGAAGTTGCCCCTGGCGCACCTGCCCGACCAGCGGCGACGCGGTGGCGAAGAACATGTCGACCTGGCCGCCCAGCATGTCGGTGATCGCCGGACCGGACCCTTTGTAGGGGATATGCAGTATGTCCACGCCGGCGGCCTGCTTGACCATCTCCATGCCGATATGCGCGGCCGCACCGGTCCCTGTGGAAGCAAAGGTCAGCTTCTGGGTTTTGGCCGCGGCCAGTACCTCGGCAGCGCTGCGAAAACGCGAGTTGTTCGCCACGAACATGCCGTGCGGGGCTTCGAGAATCAGGCCGATGGGAGCGAAATCATCGGGCACCTTGTACGGGAGGGACTGGGGCCGGATGGCCGGTGAAACGGCGAAATTGCCGCTCATGGCCAGAAGGATGGTGTAGCCATCCGGCCGCGCCTTGGCGACGATTTCGGCAGCGATGTTTCCCCCGGCTCCCGCACGGTTGTCGACCACCACGGGCTGGCCGAGCGTCTTGCCCAGCGCATTGGCGATCAGGCGGCCGTACAGATCGCCGCCACCGCCGGGCGGGAATCCGACCACCAGCTTCACCGGTTGCTCGGGATACCCCGCATACGCGGGCACAGCCAACGCCCAGGCGGCGGCGCCGGCAAGCGCGGTGAATGCGGTGAATGCGGTAAAGGCCGTAAAGGCCCGCTTCCGCCATCGCGGCAGCAAGGTGCGCCGTGCGTCAAAGTTCATCATTCGTGTCTCCTTTTTTATGGATACGGCCTGTCTAAGGCCCCGCGCTTCAGGCGTCAAGCGTCAAGCGCCCAGCCACCCGCCATCGCACTGGACGGCGACGACTCGGTCGACGGCTGCCCCGCTTTGGCCGAGGTAGCCGGCAGGGTCCGTCATCGTGCGAATTTCCTCGGGGTTGAGGACTTTCGCCAGTCCTTCGTGCTGCCGCATCGCTTCGGCGAAGTCCAGCTTGTGGGTGATGCCATGCATCGAGGCTTCGTAGATCCACTCGTGGGCGGTCTGCTTGCCGACACGCTCGCTCAACTCCAGCATCACCCGTTCGCTGAGCAGGTAGCCACGCATCCGGTCCAGGTTGGTCGCCATGGCAGCGGCATCCACCCGCAGGCCGGCCAGCAGATTCTTCGCCTGGAACAGCATCGCGCCGGCGATGAGGCAGCACTCGGGCAACGCCTTCCACTCCATCTTCCAGGCAATGCCGTCGCGCTCGCCCTCCTGCACCATGCCTTCGAGCATCAGTGCCGCGTTGTAACGCAAGGGCCGCGACAGGCCCGCCAGGTTTTCGGCGGAGGTGGGATTGCGCTTGTGCGGCATCGTCGAAGAACCGAGTTTTCCTTCGGAAAAAGCTTCCTCGACTTCGCCGAACTCATTGCGCTGCATGTTGAAGAGTTCGTTGCCGATCTTGGACAAGGTGGCGCCGACCATGGCCAGCAGCAGGGCATATTCGGTGAAACGGTCACGCGCGGGCCCCCAGCTGATGAGGGGCGTGCCCAGGCCGAGCCTGGCCAGGGTGCGGGCCTCCACTTCGGCGGCCTGCGGCCCGAGGGACGCCTGGCTGCCGACGGCACCGACGACCATGCCGACCAGCACGCGGGGTTCACATTCGACAAGACGCTGCTGGTGGCGGCTGAGTTCGTCCAGCCAGATGGCGCACTTGTGGCCGAAGGTGATCGGCAGCGCCTGCACACCATGGGTCCGGCCGGCCATGGGCACGTCCCGGTGGGTGGTCGCCAGGCGCATCAGTTCCCGCCCCACGGCCTTGAGGTCGCGCAGGATGACCGCATGCGCCTCCTTCAGCTGGAGGGCGACACCGGTGTCGACGACATCCTGCGTCGTGGCGCCGTAGTGGAGCCATTCCCCGTTTTCCTTCGAACAGTGGCCCTGCAACTGCTTGAGCGCCGGTACCAGCGAATGTTTGATCCGCCGGATTTCCGCCGACATCTTGGCGATGTCGATATTCTCGATCTTCGCCTTGGCCGCAATTTCCTTCGCTGCGGCCTCCGGGATGATGCCCAGCTCGGCTTGCGCGCAAGCGAGGGCAGCCTCGAAGTCGAGCCATTTCTGGATCCGGTTTTCTTCGGAGAAGATGGCGCGCAGTTCGTCGGTGCTCCAGAGGTGCTGAAGCGATTGCATGTCGAATACCGAAGTGGGCATGGGTGTCCTAGTGGGAAGTAAGAAGGCGCTCGCGCGGTAGCACGCGGCCGGGATTAAAAATGTTGGCAGGGTCCAGCGCCCGCTTGATGTTTGCCATGGCGTCCACCGCGACCGGGCTCTTGTAGCGGAGGAAAGCGCTCTGCTTGAGGCGGCCTATGCCGTGCTCGGCGGAGATCGAGCCGTGCATACGCGCAGTGACTTCGTGCACGACGTCGTGCACGGCGTCTTCCTGCGACCGGAAGTCGGCGTCGCTCATGCCGGGTGGCTTGCTCTGGTTGTAATGGAGATTGCCGTCACCGACATGGCCAAAACATACGAGCCGGATTCCGGGCATCAGCTTCTCGAGTGCGGCTCCCGCTTCCGCGATGAAGTCCGGCGCACGCGAAACGGCCACGGAAATGTCGTGTTTGATGGAAACGCCATCGAGCCGCTGCGCTTCGGGTATGTGCTCCCTGAGTGCCCAGAACGCGTGCGCCTGGGTTTCCGAGGCCGCGATCGCAGCGTCGAGCACCCCGCCCTCCTCCATGGCGGCGGCCAGCACGTTCTCGACCGCCGCGCCTGGGTCGAACAAGACCGAGACTTCCGACACATCCAGCAGCACCGCCCATGCGTAGTTTCCGGCGAGAGGGTCGCGCATGCCGGACACGCCATGCGCCAAAACCTGGGTCAGCGCCTGGCGGCTGATGATCTCGAAAGCGGTGACACGCTCCCCCACCGCGGACGTCAGCTGCGCCAGCAATACGACCGCAGCCTGCGGGTCGCGCACCGAGGCCCAGACCGTCACCACCTTGTGGGGCCGCGGAAACAGCTTGAAGGTAGCCGCCGTCACCACGCCGAGCGTGCCTTCGCTGCCGATGAAGAGCTGCTTCAGGTCGTAGCCCGTATTGTCCTTGCGCAAGGGCGTCAACCCGTGGAGTATCCGGCCGTCCGCCATGACCACTTCCAACCCGAGGGCCAGGTCGCGTGTGTTGCCATAACGCAGGACCTGCTCCCCGCCGGCGTTGGTTGCCAGCACGCCGCCGATGGTGGCGCTCCCCTCGGATGCCAGGGACAACGGGAAAAGCCGCCCCTGGGCAGCGGCGGCCTCCTGTGCCGCCCGCACCGTGCACCCCGCCTCCAGGGTCATCGAGTTGTCCAGGGGATCCACGCGGCGTACCGCTGCCATGCGGCCCAGGCTCAGCACGAGCTCGGAGCCGGTCGCGTCGGGCGTGGAGCCGCCGACCAGACCCGTGTTGCCGCCCTGCGGGACGATGGCCACGCCATGCAGGGCGCAGATCTCCACCACGCGGGCCACCTGCACCACCGTTGCCGGCCGAACCACCGCCAGCGCCGAGCCGGGATAGTTCCGGCGCCATTCCGTGACATACCGGCCGACCTCTTCTTCGCGGGTGAGCAGGTGCGCGTCGCCAACGGCTGCCCGCAGAAGGTCCAGCACCGGGCGGTCATCCTTGTCTCTTTTTTGGTTCATTGAATGAAATATCTTTTATTTAACAAAACTATAAAAGCTGCCTCCCCCGAAGTCAAGTCGATTTCGCATAAGCTCGGGCTTACCCATGAAATCAGCCTCTTCCACCGTCCCGGCCACTACCCCCATACCGCCGGCGGGCGTGCTGGAGCGTGGTATTTCGATACTCGAGAGCTTTCGCGAGGACCGCTTGCGCATGTCGCTGCGTGAGCTCGCCGAATGCACGGGCCTGGACAAGGCGACGCTGCTGCGCCTGCTGACCGTGCTCGCCAAGGCACGGCTGATACAGCGCTGCGACAACGGCAGCTACGCCCCGGGGCCCGCCCTGCTGCACATGGGGATGCTCTACCGCCGCACATTCGACCTGGGCGCCCGTATGCAGCCCGTCCTGCACGAGGTCATGGCGCAGACCGGAGAAACCGTTGCCTTCTACGTTCGCAACGGTGAGTACCGGGTCTGCCTGTACCGGGAGAACACGTCAAAGGAAGTGCGGCACCATCTGGAGGTCGGCGCGCGCATACGGCTCGTGGACGGGGGTGCATCGGCACATGTGTTGAACGTCTTCACCGGCGGCAGCTCTCCGTTCGAGGAGGAAGTGCTGCAGCACGGGTTCGTCATGACCCGCGCTGAACGCGTCGCCGAAATGGCGTCCGTCGCCCTGCCGGTGTTCGACATGGACGGCGCCTTTCTGGGTGCGGTGGTCGTGATCGGACTGGCTTCGCGCCACAGCGTGGAAGCACAGCAGCGCGCGGTCGGCATCGTGCGCAAGGCTTTGGCGCAACAGGGTTTCCAGAGCCGGCCGCCCCAGGACTGGGTACGGCCGGCGCCTGGCTAGGGCTTGAACAGATCCAGGGGCGGCGTGCAGGCCTCCTGGTCATAAGCGCTGTCGGCAAATCGCCCGCACCATGCCGCAATCCGGCTCGCCGCCGGGTCGTCCATATGCGGCGCAAGTGCACGCATGCGATCCTGCAACTGCTGCCAGCTGAAGGGATCTTCCGGGTCGCCGCGGCGCAGGTCGCGGTAGCAGGAATGCTGTGCGCCGCTCTGCATCACCACCGTGACACGTGCCGGGCGGCGCTGCGGAAAGTGTTTTTGGAAATCGTCGTCCGTCCGGATCGATATACGCGCGGCAAGGGCCAGCAATGCCGGGTCGGCCAGCGACGGTGTTTCCATCTCCGCGATACCCAACCGGCCGTGGAGCAGCAGCGCGGCGACGACATACCGCAGGCTGAAGCATGTTTCCACCGGTTTTGCGGGCCACGCGACGCCGGCGATCTTGAGTGCATGGGGGAAGATCACGATGTCGATCGACGCGATGTCCCGCACGTCGGGCCTGTGCTCGTCCATGAGTGCACGCACGGCGTCCAGCGGCGTGAACAGCTGTGCACAGCACGGCCATGCCTTGATCGTCGCCGTGTTGATGCGGTCGGGCATGGCGAGGTCTGCGTCCAGTGCGGCCCCGGGACCATCACCCGCCAACAGCGCGTACATGCCACGCTGGCCGGTGAAGAAGGCCTGGGCTCCGGGAAGGCCGGCACGCGCGGCGTAGGCCGCCATCATCCCGTTGCGCACCGCGAACGCCGGGTGCAGCGACTTCGATTCGTGCGCCCCATCGTCCACCAGTTGCCACAGGCCGGCCGCCTGGGTAGCCGCAATGCCCAGAGCATGGTGCAACTGGGTCTCCGACAGGCCGAGGGCGACCCCCGCGGCCGCCGCGGCGCCGACGGTCCCGGCCGTGGCGGTCGCGTGGAACAGGGCGGCGTGCCCGGTCCCCAGCGCCTCACCCACACGCAGCGACACTTCATAACCCGCCACGATGGCGTCCAGGGCCCGCCGTTGTGTCAGCCGCTGCGTGCCGGCCAGGGCCAGCACGGGTGACACGGCCACCACGCCTGGATGCAGCATGGCAGCACGGTGCGCATCGTCGACTTCCCGCAGATGGACGATGCCGGCGTTGGCAAATGCGCCGCCGGTCGCGGAGAGGCCGCGTCCGCCCAGAACCATGGCCGTCCCCTCCCCCGGAAAGGCATCCTCGGCCAAGGTTCGGATGGCCGATGCCAGGGGCATGTGCATGCCGGACCAGCCGGCCGTGAACCAGTCGAGGGCGGCCTGGGCGCTGCGCGCCCGCGTGTCCTGCGGAAGGGTCCGCGCCTGCTGCGACAGGAGGTGGCGAACCAGCACTGCTTCGGGAATTTCTGCCATGGTGTTTTATCCAATGAATTTATATTCATTGTATAAAACTCCTGAAGCACTTGCATTCCGCAAGCCCCCACACGGTCGATCGACAGCGGATGTTCGCCGCGGCACCCCGGCGCAAGACACCGGAGCACGGCCACGGGTCTGAGCCGCCGCGACGGCAGGCTTAAGGGAGGGCCGAAGGGGCCGCGCCGGGCCGCCCGTTGCGGTCGTAGGCCCGCCGCTGCAGTTCCGGGAACTGGTCGATGAGCACCTGCCGGAGCCAGCGGTTGGCCGGATCGGAATGCGCGCTGCGGTGCCAGTACAGGTTGACCTGGAAGGTCGGCGGCCGGAAGGGCAAGGCCACCTGCTGCAGGCCGGGGTTGGAGGACACGAAATCCGCCAGCGCCTGCGGCACGGTGGCGATGGCATCGGTCGTCGACACGATCGTCGGCACACTCATGAAATGCGGTGTGCGCAGCACGACCCGCAGGCGGATGCGCTTCTTCTGGAGGAACTGCTCCAGCACCTCCTGGCTGCGCCGCCCGAGCGGCTCCACCACGACATGGCCAAGCGCGGAGAACTGCTCCAGGCTCAAGGCCCCCCGGGCCACGGGGTGGCCGGTGCGTGCCAGGCAAGCGAAGGAATGCAGGCCGACACGGCGGTGCAGGAAGCTGCCGGTGGTGATGTCGGGGTAGTAGCCGGCGGCCAGGTCCACCGCCCCGCTGGCCATGGCCTCCTCCAGCTCCCGGGGTGGCATGAACACCGAGCGCAGCGCCATGCCCGGAGCCCGCTCCTGGAACGCACGCAGCGCCAGGGGCAGGTAGATGCCCTCGGCGATGTCGGTCAGCGCGATGCGGAATTCGCGCCGCGACGTCGCGGGGTCGAAGGTGGGCGGCTGCAGGATGTCGGCATGGACGGTGCGCACGATGCCACGCGCCGTGTCGATCAGTGTGCGCGCGCGGCTCGTGGGCTCCATGCCCGCGGCCCCCTTGGTGAACAGGGGGTCCTGCAGTTGCGTGCGCAGCCGTCCCAGCGCGGTGCTCAGCCCCGGCTGGCTCATGCCCAGTTCCTGCGCCGCGGCACTCACGCTGCGGTGCTCGAAGACGGCGATGAAGACACGCAGAAGGTTCAGGTCGAAGTTCAAGGCCACACCATTCCTCATCTGGAAAACAGATATTGATTATCTCTGCCATTCTATGGACCAATGCACTTCCTCTTCATACGATGCACCCCATCCCCCACGACAGGACACATTCCATGGAAGCATCCACCGCCTGCGCGGCGCAGCAAAGCGCTTGCCCGGGCACCGCAGGCGCCACCAGCCCGGCGCAGGCATTTCATTGGCCGGAAGGCGGCGTCACCCGCGTCCCGTTCCAGGTCTTCTCCGACCCGGCCATCTACGCGCAGGAACAGCAGAAGATCTTCCGCGGGCCGGTCTGGCACTACCTGTGCCTGGAGACCGAGATCGCCCAGGGGGGCGACATCCGCACCACCTGGATCGGCGAGACGCCCGTCATCGTCACCCGCGACCAGCAGGGTGCGGTCCACGCCATGGTCAACCGCTGCGCCCACAAGGGCGCGCTGGTGTGCCTGAAGGACCACGACAACCGCCAGTCGCTGACCTGCGTGTACCACGCCTGGAACTACGGGCTCGACGGCCGGCTGAAAAGCGTGGCCTTCCAGAAGGGCGTGCGCGGCAAGGGCGGCATGCCGGAGGATTTCGACCCGGCGAAGCACCGGCTGCAGCCGGTGCGCACGGAAAGCTACAGCGGTATCGTGTTCGGCACCTTCTCGGACGAGACACCGCCGCTGGAAGACTACCTGGGCGAGCGCATCTCCGCCTTCCTGCGGCGCAACATGGACCACCCGCTGAAGGTGCTAGGCACCCACAGCCAGATGATCCACAACAACTGGAAGCTGTACGCCGAGAACGTCCGCGACTCCTACCACGCGACGCTGCTGCACACCTTCTACACGACCTTCAAGGTGAACCGGCTGGACATGGACGGCGGCATCATCCTGTCGGACCGCAAGTGGCACCACATCAGCTACTCGAAACGGGCCACCCTGCAGGCCGCGGCCGAATACACCGACGCCAAGGTGCACTCCGCGCAGTACGACTCGCAGCTCGCCGCTCCCGAGCTGCTGAACAGCTGGGAAGGTTTCGACGACCAGATCACGCACAGCATCCAGACCATCTTTCCGACGCTGGTCGTGCAGTTGACGCTCAATTCGCTGGCGGTGCGTTTCTTCGTGCCGCGCGGCGTGGACAAGACCGAGTTGTACTGGGTCTTCCTCGGCTACGAGACCGATACCCCCGAACAGGAGAAGATGCGTGTCATGCAGGCCAACCTGACCGGCGCCGCCGGCCTGGTGGCGCTGGAGGACGGCTGCATCAACTCCTTCGTGCAGCGGGGCACCCGGAGCAGCCCGGACGACGCGGCCTTCATCGAGATGGGCGGCATCGCGGCCGAGTCCAACGAGTCGTCGCGTGCCACCGAGACGGCCGTGCGTGGCTTCTGGCACGGCTACCGCAGCATCATGGGGTTCGACCAATGAACGCACGTCTGCCGCACCGGACGCCCGCGGGCGATGCCACTCCCGCGCAAGCCATCGCCGACCTGCTGGAACGCTACTGCCATGTGCTGGACGACGGCCGGGTCGACGAGTGGAGCGGCTTCTTCGAAGCCGACGCCGTGTACCAGATCACGACCCGCGAGAACGTCGAGGCCGGGCGCCCCATCGGCATCGTGCTGTGCGAAGGCCGGGCCATGATGGACGACCGCATCAAGGCCCTGAAGATCGCCAACATCTTCGAGAGCCACAGCTACCGCCACATGGTGGGCCGCCCGCTTGTCGAAGCCGAACGGGAGGGGCGCTACACGGTGTGCTCCAGCTTCCTTGTCTACCGCACGATGTACACCGGCAAGACGGAACTGTTCGCCTGCGGAAAATACCAGGACGTGCTGGCCGCCGGCCCGGAAGGCCTCCGGTTTGCCGAGCGCCGCGTCGTACTCGACTCCCGGAGCGTGGACACCCTGCTGGTCTATCCGCTCTGACACGACAACAAGCATCCGCACATCCCCAGGGAGACAAACCAACATGCCTGCATCCTTCACGCGCCGCGCCGCGCTGGCCGCGACCGGCGCCAGCCTGTGGGGGGCGGCGTCCCCCTCCTTCGCCCAGGCGACGTGGCCCACCAAAGCCGTACGCATCATCGTGCCGTATGCCCCCGGCGGCATCGCCGACATCGTGGCGCGCCTGATCCAGCCGGCCCTGCAGGACGCCCTCAAGCAGCCGATCCTGGTCGATTACAAGCCGGGCGCCAGCGGCAGCCTGGGCACCGAGTATGTGGCCAAGAGCCCGCCGGACGGCTACACGCTGATCCTGGCGCTGGCCGCGCCGCAAACGCTGAACCAGTTCATCTTCAAGGTGGGTTATGACGGCGTGCACGATTTCGCGCCGATCACCCTGGTCAACACCAACCCGCTGGTGCTGATGGTGAATCCATCGCTGCCGGTGCATACCGTCCGGGAACTGATCGCCTACGCCAAGGCGCACCCCAACAGGCTGAACTTTGCCGGGGCCGGCGGCTTCACCCAGTTCAGCGGCGAGATCATGAAGTACATGGCCGGCATCGAGATGACCCACGTACCCTACCGCGGCGGTGCGCCCGCGGTGGCCGCCGCCGCGGCCGGCGACGTGCAACTGACCTTCGCCAACTATTCGGACGCCCTGGTCTGGATGAAATCCGGCAAGCTGCGGCCCATCGCACTGACCAGCGCCAAGCGTTTTGCCCAATCGCCCGAGATTCCCACCATCGCCGAATCCGGGCTGCCGGGCTACGAGGTCAATGGCTGGAGCGGCCTGCTGGCACCGGCCGGCACGCCGCCGGCCGTCGTCAACCGCATCGCCGAGGTGCTGCGCCCGGTGCTGCGGGACCCCGAGATGAAAAAGCGCATGGACCTGATCGGCGCGGAGCCCGGTGGCAACTCGCCCGCGGAGTTCGCCCGGATGATCGAGGCCGACGCGCACAAGTGGGCCGACTTCGTGCAGCGCACCGGCATCCAGGTATCGCAGTGAAGGCCGTGGGCTCCAACCTCGTGTCCACCGCCTGGCTGGCCGAACACCTGGGCCACGCCGGCCTGCGGGTGCTCGACGCCAGTTGGTACCTGGACGCAGGGGGGCGCGATGCCGCCGCCGAATTCGCCGGGGCGCACATTCCAGGCGCCGCCCGGTTCGACCCGAGCGCGGCCGCCGCGCCCGGCGCACCCTGGCCGCACACCCTGCCACCGCAGGACCATTTCGCCCGCTACGCCGGCGCCCTGGGGCTGGCCGAGGCCGATGTGCTGGTGGTCTACGACGACGCCGGGCTGGCCCCGGCGGCCCGCGCCTGGTGGATGTTCAAGGTCTTTGGCCACCAGGCGGTGCATGTGCTCGACGGCGGCCTGGGCAAATGGCGCCGCGAGGGCCGTGCACTCGCCTCGGGCGCGGATCCGGTCCGGCACGCCACGGCGTACGGCGTCCACTTCGACCGTCGCTGGTTCGCCGATTTCGAGGCCGTGGGCCACGCTTCGCATGCGGGCCGGCAGATCGCCGACGCGCGGCCGGCGGCGCGCTTCAGCGGTGCCGCCGCAGAGCCCCGGCCCGACCTGCGCCGCGGCCACATTCCGAATAGCCGCAGCGTACCGTGTACCAGCCTGGTCGACGCCGCCAGCGGCACCTTCCTGCCGCGGCAGGCGCTGGCCGACACCTTCGCGCGCGGCGGCATCGATACCCGCCGCCCGGTCATCTGCAGCTGTGGTTCCGGTGTCACCGCCTGCGTGCTGGCACTGGCGCTGGACGAACTGGACAACCCGGCCGTGGCGGTCTACGACGGCTCCTGGACCGAATGGGCCACCCGCACGCCCACGGCCGCCGGCGCGTGAGCCGGGCGACCGACCCGGGCTTCAGATATCCTCCACGCCGACCCACCAGCCCAGAGGAATATCCATGCAGCCGCCATCCACCCAGGCCTCCAAGACGCAGTTCCATTTCGTCTACCCCCAGGGGGCCGTGCCCACCTTGGTCCTCACCGCCGCGCACACCACCGACGGCAGCAACTTCGCCGCCGAAGTGCACCTGTTCAGCTACCCCAAGAAGACAGCGTCGGCCCTGCTGACCCACTGCATGGACACGGAAAAGCCCGGCACCGAAACCAGCATCGACCAGATGCTGCAGGCCGCGCTGAACCACGGTGCCACCATGCTCAACGCACCGGACAGCGGCGCCACCTTCCCCCACCTGTCGCCGCTCGCCCTGCAGGCGGTGCAGTTCGACGACGTGGCCGGCTGGCGCCGTGCCGGCCACATCCACGGCATGGCCGGTGTGACCAAGCTGACCACTATCCCCGCGGTGCGCGAGGTGCTGGGGCGCCTGGTCAAGATCACCGGCGCACAGATGGCACCGCTGGTCGCGGCAGCCTGACGACCGATCCGCCGGGGCAGCAGCCCCGGGCGATACCGACGGCCGCCCCGGCCGGCTCAAGCGCTTCAGCAGCCTGCGGCCTGCGCCGCAACCACCGCCGGGCGCTGCCGCCGTTCCAGGCCGATCGCCAGCGCGGCCAGTGCGAAGCCCCCCAGCGTCACCAGCGCCGCCACCCAGCCCAGCGCCGGCAGGCCCGGGCCGTGGCCCAGCACCAGGCCACCCAACCCCGCGCCAAGGGCGTTGCCCAGGTTGAAGGCGGCGATGTTCAGGCTCGACGCCAGGTTCTGGCCGGCGCCGCGCGCCTGCTCCAGCACCCGCAACTGCAGCGGCGCCACGGTGAGGAAACTAGCCGCGCCCAGCAGCCCCACGGCAGCGACGGCGGCCACCTGGTGGTGCAGGGCCGGGCCCAGCAGGGCCAGCGCGGCCGCCAGCAGCAGCAGCGAGCCCAACAGCGCCGCCACCGGCTGGCGGTCGGCCCAGCGCCCGCCCAGCAGGTTGCCCACGAAGATGCCGCCGCCGAACACCAGCAGGATGGGCGACACCGCCGCCTCGGAGAAACCCGCCACCTGCGTCAGCAGCGCCTGGATGAAGGTGTAGGCCACGAACACGCCGGCAAAACCCAGCACCGTCATCGCCAGGCCCAGCAGCACCTGCGGGCGGGCCAGCACGGCCAGTTCCTCGCGCAGCGGGGCGCCCGCCGCAGCATCGGGCCGGTCGCGCGGCACCCACACGGCCAGCACCACGAAAGCCAGCACCCCCACGGCGGTGACGGCCCAGAAGGCGGCGCGCCAGCCCCACACCAGGCCCAGCCAGGCGCCGGCCGGCACGCCCAGCAGCGTGGCCACCGACAGGCCGGTGAACATGGTGGCGATGGCCGAGGCGCGGCGCTCCGGCGCCACCAGCCCGGTGGCCACCACCGAGCCGACACCGAAGAAGGTGCCGTGCGCCAGCGAGGTGACGACCCGCGCGGCCATCAGCGTGCCGTAGTCCGGCGCCAGCGCGCAGGCCAGGTTGCCGAGGGTGAAGATGGCCATCAGCGCCAGCAGCACTGTCTTGCGCGGCAGCCGCCGGGTGGCGATGGTGAGCACCGGCGCGCCGACCGCCACCCCGAGCGCGTAGCCCGAGATCAGCAGCCCGGCCACGGCGAGGGTGATGTGGAAATCCGCCGCAACCTGCTGCAGCAGGCCCATGATGACGAATTCGGTGGTGCCGATGCCAAAGGCACCGGCGGTGAGGGCAAGGAGGGCGATAGGCATGATGGGCTGTATCGTCGGGGTTTACCCCAGGCATGACAAGACGGCGCCATGGACATGTATTGGTGAATTCAGTTCACCGGACTACCATGGCCCCCATGTCCCGTCCCGACAGCAACCGTTCCGGTGAAATGGCCGCCTTCGTCGAAGTCGTCGAACGCGGCGGTTTCGCCGCGGCGGCGCGCGCACTGGGCCTCACGCCTTCGGCCGTCAGCAAACTCATCGCCCGGCTGGAGGCGCGGCTGGGCGTGCAGCTGGTGCACCGTTCCACCCGCAAGCTCCAGCTCACGCCCGAGGGCCGGCAGTTCCACGAACGCAGCGTGCGGGTGCTGGCCGACATGGACGAGGCCGAACGCGGCGTTGCCGCCGCCGCCACGCCGCGCGGCCGGGTGGCGCTCAACGCCAGTGTCTCCTTCGGTCACCTGGTGCTGGTGCCGCTGCTGGCACGCCTGCTGGCGCTGCACCCGCAGATCACCCTCGACATCGCCTTCACCGACCAGGTGGTGGACCTGATCGACGAACGCACCGACATCGCCATCCGCTGGGGCGCCCTGCCCGCCTCCGACCTGGTGGCGCGGCGCCTGGGGCAGACCGGCCAGTCCATCGTCGGCTCGCCGGCCTACCTGGCGCGCCACGGCACGCCACGCAGCGCCGCGGAGCTGGCGACCCACAACCGCCTGGGTACCAGCTACCGGCGCCGCGCACCCGACTGGCCGCTGCGGGTGGACGGCCATGCGGTCGACGTGCCCATCACCGGCAGCGTGCGCGCGGCCGACGGCGAAACCCTGCGCCAGCTGGCGCTGGCCGGCATCGGCCTGGCGCGGCTGTCGCACTACCACCTGCGCGCCGACCTGGCCGCCGGCACCCTGGTGCCGGTGCTGGAAGACCTCAACCCCGGCGACCTCGAACCCATCCACGCGGTCTACGTCGGCCGCCCCGGCCACCTGCCGGCGCGGGTGCGCGCGGTGCTGGATTTCCTGGAGGCCGAAGTCACGCAAAAGACGCTGGACCATGGGCCGGATGCCTGACGGGCCGGCAGGCGCATTGGGGCGCGCATACTCAGCGCTCAACTAGGAGTTCCGTTTGACCAGCCCCAAAGACCAGCCGAAAAAAGACCTTCCCGCCACGGAGCAGCCCGCCAAGAAGCCCACCCGGCCACGCGTGGAGCCGCCCGCGCCCAAGGGGCCCAAGCCGTTCAACAGGAAATAACGCGGCGCGGCAGGGCGACCCCTGCACCGGTGCGAAGCAGCCGGGCCTAGCGGAGCCTGGGCTTGCGCAGCACCGGCCCGCGGTGCCGGTGCACCGGCTTCCTGGCGACGCCGCTGGCGTTCCTGGCGCGGTGCGGTGCCACGTGGACGCCATCGCGGCGGGTATGGCCGCGCACCATGTGGCTGCCGCCCCCGTGGGATGTGTGGCCGACGCTGCTGCGCCCCACGCCGCCCTGCCCGCGGGCATAGGCCGAACTGCACAGGGCCAGGCAGGCCAGCAGGGTCCATACGATTTTTTTCATGACTCTCTCTCCTCGCGCCATGATAGGCGATAGGACCACCACGGGAGTGCCCCCGCTCACCCCCACGGCGGGTCGGCAAAGGCCTCCTGCAGCCACTGCTTGAGCAGCACCACCCGGCGCGGGATGTTGGCGCGAAAGGGTGCCAGCCACTGCACGTCGGACTCCAGCTGCGCCCAGCCTGGCAGCATGTCGACCAGTTCGCCGCAACGCACCTGCCCCGCCACGTCCCACAGCGGGCGCAGCGAGATGCCGTAACCGCCCAGCGCCCAGTCGCGCACCACCTCGCCGGAATTGCTGCGCAGCGCGCCCTTGATCTTCACGTCCACCGCCGCCGGCCGCCGCCCGCCGGGCTTGCCCGCCACCGGTGCTGCCACGGCCACCCGCTGCAGCCGCCACATGCGGTCGAAGGCATCGCGTTGCGCCATCACCAGGCACTGGTGCTGCGCCAGGTCGGCCGGCACCTTCGGCCGCCCGTGGCGGCGCACGTAGTCGGGCGACGCCACCACGATGCGGTGGTTGGAGGCCAGCTTGCTCACCACCCACTGCGTGGTGGGCGGCCCCCACAGCCACACCGCGGCGTCGAAACCCTCGGCCTGCAGGTCGGGCAACTGGTTGGACAGGTGCAGTTCCACCGCGATCTGCGGGTACTGCGCCTGGAAGGCGGCGACCTGCGGCGCCAGGTGCACCCGGCCGAAACCGGCGTTGGACATCAGGCGGATGGTGCCGGTCACCCGCTCGCTCTGGGCCGATACCTGCGCCTCCAGGTCGTCGAAGCCGTCGAGCAGCTGCGTGGCCAGGGTGGCGCACAGCTCGCCCTCGTCGGAGGCACTCATGCGGCGGGTGGTGCGCTGGAACAGTTTCACGCCCAGGCCGCGTTCGATGGAGGCCAGCCGCTTGGTCACCGCCGCCGCCGTCACGCCCAGCTGCTCGGCCGCCGCCGCGATGCGCCCGTGGTTGCGCACGGCCAGTACCAGGATGAGGTCGCCACGGTCGAGCATGAAGGCTTTCGGCTGTCCAGATTACTGAATCTGGGTAAGGAATAAGGTGAGTTAGAAATTATTGCCGGTTAGGAGCTATGGGGCAATACTTCCGCTTTACCTCCCCTCCACGAAGTACCACCATGGCACACAAACCCCTCATCGGCCTCATGCTGGGTGACGTCACCGGCATCGGCCCCGAACTCATCGTCAAACTGCTGTCCACCCCGGCCACGCGCCAGCAGGCCAACGTCGTCATCATCGGCGACGAACGGGTGCTGCAACTGGGCATGAAAGACGCCGGCCAGCGCATCGCCTACACCAAGGTGGCCCGCATCGCCGACGCCGACCTCGAAGCCGACGCCGTGCCCTTCATCGACCTGGGCAACATCGACCCGGCCCTGTACGAACGCGGCAAGATGAGCCCCGAGTCCGGCAAGCTGACCGGCGACACACTCAAGACCATGACCGACATGGCCCTGGCCGGCGAGCTGGACGGCATCTGCTTCGCGCCGCTGCACAAGGCCGCCATGAACCGCGGCGGCTGGAGCGAATTCCACGACGAGCACCAGATGTTCGCCGCCTGGACCGGCCACAAGGGCTTCTACGGCGAAGTCAACATCATTCCGCAGTTCTGCACCTTCCGCGTGACCTCGCACGTGGCGCTGCGCAAGGCGGTCGACATGGTGCAGCCTGACCGCATCGAAGGTGCGCTGACCCTGGCGCACGAGACCCTGCGTGCCTTCGGCAAGACCGCGCCGCGCATCGGCGTGGCCGCACTCAACCCGCACGGCGGCGAGAACGGCCTGTTCGGCGACGAGGAAATCACCATCATCAAACCGACGCTGGACAAGCTCCGCGCCCAGGGCCTGGACAGCGAAGGCCCCTACCCGTCGGACACGGTGTTCATCAAGGCGCGCCGCGGCGACTTCGACGCGGTCGTGATCATGTACCACGACCAGGGCCAGATCGCCACCAAGCTGCTCGGCTTCAGCCAGGGCGTGACGCTGACCGGCGGCCTGAAGACGGTGTACGCCACCCCGGCGCACGGCATCGCCTACGACATCGTCGGCACCGGCACCGCCGACGTGGGTGCCATGGCCGCCGCCTTCAAGGTGGCGGTGGACCAGGCCGTGGCCCGCAAGGCCCGGCTGCAGCGCGAGGCGGCCGCGGCCACCGCCTGATACCTCCGGCCCCCAGACACACCACCCGACACACCGCCAGACACCCGGCACGACAGGAGACCTCCCCCATGAACATGTACGAAGAATTCACCAAGACCTTCAAGAAGTCCATCACCAGGACCAGCGGCGCCGAGATCGTCACCACCGTCGGCGGCAGCGGCCCGCCGCTGCTGCTGATGCACGGCAACCCCTTCACCCACCTGTCGTGGCACAAGATCGCGCCGCTGCTGGCCAAGGAGTTCACCGTGGTCTGCCCCGACCTGCGCGGCTACGGCGACAGCTCCAAGCCCGCCGGTGGCGGCGACCATGCGGAATACTCGTTCCGCGCCATGGCCAACGACCAGGTCGAGGTGATGCAGTCGCTGGGCTTCGACACCTTCCACGCCGCCGGCCACGACCGCGGTGCGCGGGTGCTGCACCGCATGTGCCTGGACCACGGCGAGAAGGTGCAGAAGGCGGCCTTCCTCGACATGCTGCCGCAGCACCACCTGCTCAACCACATCACCCGCCGCTGGGTCAAGTTCTCCTGGCACTGGAGCTTCATGGCGCAGGACTTCCCCACGCCCGAGAAGATGATGGGTGCCGACCCCGAGTTCTTCATCCGCCGCAAGCTGTCGAAGACCGACCAGGGCACCGTGTTCTTCGGCCCCGAGGCGCTGCAGGAATACATCCGCTGCATCAAGAACCCCGACACCATCCACGGCATGTGCGAGGACTACCGCGCCACCTTCGGCATCGACCTCGACATGGACACGGCCGACTTCGAAGCCGGCCGCAAGGTGCACAACCCCGCGCTGATCCTGTGGGGCGCCAACGGCGGCGTGGGCCGCAACCACGACGCCGCCAAGGTGTGGGCCGACTACGCCACCCACATCGTGCGCGCCGGCACCGTGCCCTCGGGCCACTACCTGCAGGAAGAGTGCCCCACCGAGACCTACGAGGCGCTGCACAGTTTCTTCACCGCGTAGGGCGCGGCGCGCCCCACGCACAAGACAAGAACAGGAGACAAGACAACATGGCAAACCTCTTCAAGCTCGCCCGCGTGGCCGGCGCGGCCGTGCTGGCCGCGGCGGCCGCCCTGCCGGCGCTGCCGGCCTTCGCCGGCAACGGCCCCGACGGCTACCCGCAGCGCCCGCTGCGCATCATCGTGGGCTTCGCCCCCGGTGGCGGCACCGATATCCTGGCGCGCATGCTGGTGCGCCCGCTGCAGGAGCAGTTGGGCCAGTCGATCATCATCGACAACCGGCCCGGTGCCGGCGGCGCGGTGGTCACCGGCCAGCTCAAGTCGCTCAACGACGGCTACACCGTCATGGTCAACTCGGTCGGCCCGCTGGCCGTCATGCCGCACATGGGCACCAAGATGCCCTATGACGTCGAGAAGGACATCGCCCCCCTGACCCTCATGGCGGTGCAGCCCAATGCCCTGGTGGTCAACGCCAGCCTGCCGGTGAAGAACCTCAAGGAGTACGTCGAGTACGTCAAGGAGCACCCCAAGGAGTCGAGCTACGGCTCCTCCGGCATCGCCGGCGGCGGCCACCTCTCGGGCGAGCTGTTCCGCAGCTACACCAAGCTGCCGATGTCGCATGTGCCCTACCGTGGCGGCGCACCGGCCATGACCGACCTGCTGGGCAACCAGATCCCGGCGCTGTTCTCCACCCTGCCCGCGCTGGCCGATTTCATTCCCACCGGGCGCATCCGCATCCTGGGCGTGACCGGCAGCAAACGCTCGCCCATGGTGCCCGATATCCCCACCATCGCCGAGCAGGGCTACCCCGGCTACGAGGTGCTCAACTGGTACTGCCTGGTGGCCCCCGCCGGCATGCCCGAGCCCATACTCAAGTACCTCAACGCCGAATTCGTGAAGGCCATCAAGTCGCCCGAAGTGCAGAAGGCCATGGCCCTGCAGGGCTACGAGCCGGCTCCCGGCTCGCGCGAGGAACTGCACAAGTTCATCGTCAGCGAAAGCGCCAAGTGGGCCAAGCTGGTGAAGGACGCCGACATCAAGTAGCCAGGCGCGGGCTGGCATGGGCCGGGCTTGTCCGGTAGCGGTCTGTTAGCGCTTCGGTAGTGGTCCGTTGGCGCTTCGGGGAGAGGCCGGCGGGGCACACCGGGCACAGGACATCAAGAAGGGAGAACCGCAAAGCGGTTCGGAATGACAGTC
>JAZJYT010000011.1:0-63229 GCA_040390235.1 Pseudomonadota bacterium
ACCGTGCCGCTGGCCGGCGCGTCCTGCACCATGATGGGAATGTCCACCGCGTCCGACAGGCGGGCGTAGAAGTCGAAGACCTGGCCCTCGGGCACGCGGAAGGTGGCACCGTGGTAGGGCGGCATGACCATCAGCATGGCCGCGCCCATGTCCTGCGCGCGGCGGCTGCGCTCGGCACACACCCGGGTGCTGAAGGCGGTCGTGGTGACGATCACCGGCACCCGGCCGGCCACGTGTTCGAGCACGGTGCGGGTCAGCACCTCGCGTTCGTCGTCGGAGACCAGGAACTGCTCGGAGAAGTTGGCCAGGATGCAGATGCCGTCCACACCCGAATCGAGCATGAAGTCGATGCAGCGTTTCTGGCTCGGCAGGTCGAGCGCACCGTCCTCGGTGAAGGTGGTGGGGGCTACGGGGAAGATGCCGCGGTAGCGGGGGGTGGACAGTCCGGGGGTGCTGGGCATGGCGGCGCTCATTCGATGATGTCGAACTGGTCGAGGAACTCGGTCTTGAGGGTCAGGCCCAGGCCCGGCACGTCGTCGCGCAGCTGCACGAAGCCGTTCTCGGCCACCGGCTCGCCGTCGAAGATGTAATAGAACAGCTCGTTGCCCACTTCCACGTCGAACATGGGGAAGTATTCGCTCATGGGCGAGGCGAGTGTGCTCATGGTCAGGTGGTAGTTGTGCATCTGCCCGGCGTGCGGAATGACGGGCACCGAATAGGCCTCGCACAGCGCGTTGATCTTGTGCGCCGCGGTGATGCCGCCCACGCGGTTGGTGTCGTACTGCACCACGCTGATGGCCTTCTTGTCGAGCAGTTGCTTGAAGCCGTACAGGCTGAACTCGTGCTCGCCGCCCGAGATGGGGATGCTGGTGAGCTGGTTCAGCTCGGCATAACCGTCGATGTCGTCGGCGATCACCGGTTCCTCCAGCCAGCGCGGTTCGAACTTTTCCAGCTTGGGCAGGATACGTTTGGCGTACTCCAGGTTCCAGCCCATGTAGCACTCCAGCATCAGGTCGTTGTCGTAGCCGATGACCTCGCGGATGGCCTCGACCGATTTGAGGTTTTCCTTCACCCCGTGCTGCAGGTGCGCCGGGCCGTAGCCAAAACGCATCTTGAAGGCGGTGAAACCCTGGTCCATGAACTTCTGCGCCTCGGCCTGCATCTCCTTCAGGTCGGTGCGGTACAGCTTGGAGTAGTAGCAGGGAATCTTTTCCTTGGTGCGGCCGCCCAGCAGCTTGAACACGGGTTTGTTCACACTCTTGCCCAGGATGTCCCAGATGGCCAGGTCCACCGCCGAGATGGCGGCCATGGTCACGCCCTTGCGGCCCCAGGCGTGGGTGGAGCGGTACATGCGCTGCCACAGGTATTCGTAGTCCCACGGGTCCTGGCCGATGACCAGGGGCGCCAGGTACTGGTCGATGATGGCCTTGGCGATGGCCGGTGCCAGCGCCACGTTGCCCAGGCCGACGATGCCCTCGTCGGTCTCGATCTCGACCACCGTCCAGGAATGGAAACGGAAGGTGCTCATGCTCTCGGCCGGCGAGTACAGCAGGTCCATGGCGTTGGAGCAGAAGTTGCCCTGCGGTGGAACGGTCTTGCCTTTCCACTGGAACACGCGGGCGCGGACGGATGTGATCTTCATAGGTTCTTCGGTGCGGATGGTCGAAAAAAGCGTCAGACGGGCTGTGCCTGCCCGGCGCGGTGCGCCAGTCCCATGCGGCAGGCGATCAGGAAGGCTTCCCATGTCGCATCGACGTTCGCCTTGCCCTGGCCGGCGATGTCGTAGGCCGTGCCGTGGGCCGGGGTGGTGATGGGAATCGGCAGGCCGCCCTGCACGGTTACGCCGCGCGAGAAGCCCAGCAGCTTGAGGGCGATCTGCCCCTGGTCGTGGTACATGGTCACGATGGCCTGGTAGTCGCCGGCCTGCGCCTTGAGGAAGATGGTGTCGGCCGGGAAAGGGCCATGGAAGGGGGTCTCGGTCGGCCACTGGCGCGCCTGCAGGGCCGACACCGCCGGGATGATGGTGTCGACCTCCTCGCGTCCGCAGGTGCCGCCGTCCCCGCCATGCGGGTTGAAGGCGGCGATGGCGACCTTGGGGCGGGCCACGCCGGTGGCCAGCAGCGAGCGGTAGATCAGTTCGGCCCCCTGCTGGATGCGCTCCACGCTCAGGTAGCCCGCCGCATCCTTCAGCGGTATGTGCGAGGAGATACGCGAGGTCCACAGCCCGCCCAGGGTGTTGAACTCGCAGAAGTAGCCGGTCACGCCCAGGTGCTGGGCGAAGTGGTGCAGCTCGTCCTCGTGCCGCATGCCGCCGATCTTCATGGCCTGCTTGTTGAGCGGTGCGAAGCAGATGGCGTCGATCTCGCCGGCCAGGGCCGCATCCATGCAGCGGTCCAGCACCTTCAGCACGGACTGTCCGCCCGCGGCCTCGGCCTGGCTCCGGTGCACGGCGGCCTGCGCCACCGTGTCCATGGCGATGACGGCGGGGCGGGCGGTGGAGGGCCGCTCCCGCACCGCGGCCAGCGAGCCGATACCGTCGGTTGGTACCTGCACACCGGCGATACGCTGGCCCTCTTCCCACAGCCAGGGATCGCCCAGCAGCACGATGTTGGCGTGCTGCGTGGCCTCCGGCCGGGCCAGCAGGCGGGCGATGAGTTCGGCGCCGATGCCGGCCGGATCGCCCAGCGTCAGGGCCACGACGGGGAGGGAGGCGATGCTCGTCATGCTCAGTTCACCTTGATGTTGTTCTTGCGGATGATCTCGCCGTAGCGCTTGAATTCCTTCAGGTGGAAGTCGGCGAACTGGGCCTGCGTCATGGGGGTGATCTCGGCGCCGATGGCCTCCAGGCGGGTACGCGTCTCGGGCATCGCCAGCACCTGGTTGACCGCGTCGTGCAGCCTGGCCTGCACCGCCTTCGGTGTGGACGCCGGCATGTAGATGCCGTACCAGGCCGAGATTTCCACCGCGGGATAACCGGCCTCGGCCATGGTCGGCACGTTGGGCAGCTGCGGGTTGCGTTTGGGCGCGGTGACGGCCAGCGCGCGCATCTTGCCGTTCTTCACCTGGCCGATGACCGAGGGCATGGTGTCGAAACTCATCTGTACCTGGCCGCCCACCAGGTCCATCAGGGCCGGGCCGCTGCCCTTGTAGGGCACGTGCACGATGTCGATGCCGGCTGCGTCGCGGAACATCTCGGCGGCGATGTGCTGGGTGCTGCCGGCACCGCTGCTGGCGTAGTTGATGCTGCCGGGCTTGTCCTTGGCGAGTTTGACCAGGGCCTGCACCGAGTCGGCGGGCAGGCCATCGGTCACCACCAGCACATTGGGCACCGCGCCGACGAAGGCGATGGGCACCAGGTCGCGGTTGTTGTCGTAGCCCAGCTTGTACAGGTGCGGGGCGATGGCATGCGCCGTGACCACCCCCATCACCATGGTGTGGCCGTCGGTGGCCTTGGCCGTCACGTCGGCCGCCAGGGTGTTGGCCACGCCGGGGCGGTTTTCCACCACCACCGCCTGCTTCAGCAGCGGGCCCAGGCGGTCGCCGATGGCGCGCGCCATGGCGTCGGTGCCGCCGCCCGGGGCCGAGCCGACCATGATGCGCAGCGGCCGGCTGGGCCAGTCGGCGGCCGTCTGCGCATGGAGGGCGGGGCCGGCGAGCGCCAGTGCGGCCAGCAGGGCGGTGCCCAGGATGTTTCTCATGTGTGTCTCCGTGAGGATAGGTTCGGGTGGGCGCATCTTAGGAAGGCCATTGATTCCCGTAAACTCAATTGTTTTGATAGGCTGATTGCCTGGGGTTATCAATTGGACGCACCCGACACCACCCCGCAACTGCTCAACCGGCTGCGTATGCGGCAGATCGCCCTGCTGCTGGCCATCGACGAGCGCGGCACGTTGCGCGCGGCGTCGGCCACGCTGGGCCTGTCGCAGCCGGCGGCCACCAAGATGCTGCACGAGCTGGAAGACGCGCTGGGCCAGCCCCTGTTCGACCGGGTCGGCCGCGGCCTGCGGGTGAATGCGGCGGGCGAGGTGGCCATTGCCTACTTCCGTGGCCTGCGCGGCACCATGGAGTCGCTCAACCGCGAACTGCGCGAACTGCGCCGCGGCGGCACCGGCCAGCTGCGGGTCGGCTGCATCATGGCGGCGTCGCCCGAGCACCTGACCAGCGCCCTGGTGGCCATCAAGGCGCAGTTTCCGCTGCTGCCGGTGAAGATCGAGGTCGGCACCAGCGACCGGCTGATGGGGCAGCTCGACGAAGGCACACTCGACCTCGTCATCGGCCGCATCCCGGCCCATGCGGGCGACGACTACCTCTTTCGGGCGATATCGGAGGAGGCGCTGTCCATCGTCGCCTCGACCAGCCACCCGCTGGCCGGCAAACGCAGGCTGGAGTTCGACGCATTGATGGCCTACCCCTGGATACTGCAGCCGCCCGGCAGCCCGATGCGCGACGTGATCGAGCAGGAATTCCGCACCCGCCACACGCCGCTGCCGCGTGGCCTGATCGAGACCGCATCGGTGCTGACCACCACCAACCTGATCGCACGCTCCGAGATGGTGGCGGTGATGCCGCACGCCATCGCGGGACGCTACGAACAGCACGGCTTGCTGAAGGTGCTGCGTTATTCGCTGCGCCACCAGTTGGCGTCCTTCGGCAGCATCGTGCGCCGCGACCGGCCGCCCAGCGCCGCGGCGCAGCGCTTCCAGCAGCTGCTGCACGCACCTTAGGCCTGCGCTGGCGAGGTTTGTTCAGCAACCGTTCATCTTCGCGCCGCAAGATCGGCGCCCGTGTACCCGCCCTGTCGGCCGGTGCCTGTGGGGAGCGGTGTTTGGATCTGGGGCTGGAGTTGCAGAAGGCGGGTTTGCGTACCACCCTGGCGCGGGTGCGCCTGCTGGAGCTGTTCCATACACGGCCGGAGCACGGGTTCTCGGCCGAAGAGCTGTACCGGTCCCTGCTGGCGGCCGGGCACCCGCTGCCGCTGCCCAGCATCTACCGCACGCTGCCCCTGCTGGAAAAAGCCGGCCTGCTGCGCCGCGGCGAACTGGCCGAGCAGCGGGGGGTGTTCCTGCTGGAAGACGGCGGTGCCACGCACGACCAGCTGATCTGCAGCGACTGCGGCCGCGCCGAGCGCATCGCCGACCCCGAGATCGACGGCCGTCTGCGGGCGCTGGCCACACAGCGCGGATTCCATGCCGGCAAACACGTGCTGGCACTGCATGCGGCCTGCGCCAAACCGCGGTGTGAACACAGGCCGCCGCGGGAAAGCTAGGCCAGGGCCACGGCCTCCACCTCGACCCGCAGGCCGAAATGCAGCGGGCCGGTGGGCACCACCGCACGGGCCGGCCGCGCGTCGCCGGCCCAGGCCGCGTAGATGGTGTTGAAAGCCGGCCAGTTCTCCACCGTGTCGATGTACACCCGTACCTGCACCAGCCGGCCGATGCCGCTGCCGGCGGCACGCAGGGCGGCCTCCACGTTGGCCAGCACCTGCCGCGCCTGCTGCTCGAAGGGCGCATCGGCCAGCCGCATGCCCTCGGGGGTGATGGGCAATTGCCCCGACACGAAGACAAAACCGTTGGCCACCGTGGTGTGGCTGTAGTGGCCGCCCGGCGGCGCCAGGTCGGGCACCGACGGGTAGTGGATGGGGTTACCAGCCATAGGAGCGCTCCCAGGTGGCCAGCGTGCCGTCGGCCGCCAGCGCATGGTAGTGGGGAAACTGCGCGCCGGTGGCGCAGGCATGGTTGGGCAGGATACGCAGGCGGGTGCCCACCGGAAAACGGGCGGTGATGTCCGCATCCGGCGTGCCTTCGCGCGACAGGATGCCGTGCTCCTGGTTGGCGCCGCTCAGCACATAGCCCGCCAGCACCTCGCCGTCGGCCCCGCACACCTGGCCATAGCCGTAGTCGTGTTGCTGTTTGGCCGTGCCGCGGTCGCGGCTCATGGCCATCCAGCCGGCATCGACGATGGCCCAGCCCTTGTCGGCCTGGTGGCCGATGACGGTGGTGAGCACACTCAGCGCGATGTCCCCGGTGCTGCACACCCCCACGTTGCGCATGACCAGGTCGAAGAAGACGTAGACACCCGAGCGCACCTCGGTCACCCCTTCGAGGTGTTTGGCGGACAGCGCCGTAGGGGTGGAGCCCACGCTGACCACCGGGCAGGGCAGGCCGGCCGCGCGCAACTGCTCGGCGGCACGCACGCAGCCGGCGCGTTCCTGCTCCGCCAGGGCGGCCAGTGCCTCGGGGGTGTCGAGGTCGTAGCTGGAGCCGGCATGGGTCATCACGCCGCCCAGGCGCATGCCGCCAGCGTGCAGTGCACGGCCCACCTGCAGCAGCAGTTCCGTCTCATCGGGTTTGATGCCGGAACGGTGGCCGTCGGTGTCGATCTCGATCCACACCTCGAACGGCTCCTCGTGCTCCCGGCCGAAGGTGGCGATGGCCTCGGCGGCGACCACACCGTCGGTGATGATCTTCAGGTCGCAGCCACGGCGACGCAGTTCCATCGCATGCTGCAGCCGGTGCGGCGCCATGCCCACGGCATACAGGATGTCGGTCACGCCGTCGGCGAAGAACTGCTCGGCCTCCTTGAGGGTGGACACGGTGATGCCGCGGGCGCCCGCGGCTATCTGTGCAGCCACCACCGGCGCGCTTTTGCTGGTTTTGACATGGGGGCGGAAGGACACACCGAGCGTGTCCATGCGCTGTTGCATACGCTCGATGTTGTGCTGCATGCGCGGCAGCGCGATGAGCGCCGCCGGTGTGTCGAGGGTGTCGAGAGGTTTTTGCATCGGTTCAGTCCAGGTATTCGCCTTTGGCCTTGAGTGCGGGCACATCATCGCGCAGGCCGCGCACGATCAGAGCCGAGACCACACCCGGTTTCGCGGCGCCGGGCGCCGGCAACTCTACCCCGACGGCCTGCATCTGCTGGCGGAAACCGGGGTCGGCCGCGGCCTCGGCCAGCGCCTCCTGGAGCCGTTCCATCACCGGCGCGGGGGTGCCGCGTGGCGCGAAGATGGCGTTCCAGGCCCGGGCGTCCAGCGGCAAGCCGGCCTCGGCGGCGGTGCCTACACCGGGCAGTTGCGGCAGGCGGCTGGCCGACAGCACGGCGATGGCCTTGATCTTGCCGCCTGCCACCTGGGGCAGGGCGGTGGTGGTCTGGTCGCACATGAAGTCGGTCTGCCCGCCCATCAGGTCGTTCATGGCCGGTGCCACGCCGCGGTAGGGCACGTGGGTCACGTTTTGCCGGAGCGCGGACAGCAGCAGCACACAGCCGTAGTGCGAGATGGAGCCCACGCCCGCGCTGGCGAAGCTGGCCTTGTCCTTGTGGGCGACCAGCCATTCGGTGAACTCCTTCAGGTTCTTCGCCGGCAGGTCGGCGCGCGCCAGCAGCAGCAGGGGCGCCGAGCCGGCCAGGCCCACCGGCTGGAAATCGGCGATCGGGTCGTAGGGCAGCTTCTTGTACAGCGCCACATTGGCCACGTGGGTGCCGATGGTGCCGAAGCCCAGGGTGTAGCCGTCCGGCGCGGCCTTCACCACCTTGGCCAGGCCGATGGTGCCGCCGGCACCGGCCACGTTGTCGATGATCACCGTCTGCCCCAGGCGCCGGCCCATCTGCAAGGCAAAACCGCGCGCCAGTGCATCGCTGGGCCCGCCGGGCGGGAAGGGCACGACCAGGGTGAGGGGGCGGTTGGGAAAGGCCGTGGCGGCAGCGGTGGCCTGCGCACCGGCGGTGCCGTGCAGGGTCAGCAGCGCAGCCAGGGCCAGCAGGCCGCGGCGCAGGGGAAAAAGGCGGGGCACGGGTGGGGGCATGGTGGTCCTTGGTGGTGGCATCGGAAGGAAACAGGGAAGGTCGTCAGGCCGCGGTTCGCCCGAAAGCCTGCAGCCAGGGCAGGGCCGGGGCCAGGGTGGGGGCCTGCAGGTCCGGCGCGGGTGCGTCGGCCGGCAAGGCCAGGCCCACGCGGTTGTGCCAGAAGCTGCGCAGGCCCACACTGGCGGTGCCGAACATGTCGTAGCCCGAGCCGGCGACGAAGGCCGCCTCGTGCGCCGGCACCTCCAGCCGTTCCAGCGCCAGCCGGTAGGGGCGCGGGTCGGGTTTGTAGAAGCCGGCCTCCTCGGAGGTGACCACCACGTCCCAGGCGATGCCCAGGCGTGCGGCGGCGCGCTGGCCCAGGCGCACCGAGCAGTTGGTCACCACCGCCAGGCGGCAGTGCGGGCGCAGGGCGTCCAGCAGTTCGCGGGCGCCGTCCCAGGGCGGCAGTGCGTCCCAGTGCGCCTCCAGCGCGGCGGGCGCGGTGGCCGGCAGCCCGACCGTGCCGGCCGCCGCCCGCACCAGGTCTTCGTAGGCCACGTAGGCGCCGCAGCCGTAGGTCAGGCGCAGGTACTCGGCGCGCCAGGCGCGGCCCTGCACCTCGGAGCCGGCGGCGGCGTTCCACACCGTCCAGGAGTCGAGCAGGGCGGTCAGCAGGTCGAACAGCACGGCGCGCGGGTAGGCCGGCACGCTGCCGCTGTCGGTGGGGGCATGGGAAGGTGTTTGCATGGACCGGACTGTAGGGTCGAAACCTCTGCTTGTGGTTCAATGCCGCATCATCAATCGTTAAGCTGAACTGAATGATCGCCATCGAGGACCTGCAACTGGCGGCGGCCCTGCTGCGGGAGCCTTCGCTGAGCGCCGCGGCCCGCGCGCTCGACGTCACCCCGCCCGCGCTGTCGATGCGCCTGCGCAAGCTGGAGGCCACGCTGGGCCTGGCCCTGGCCAACCGCACCGCACGCCGGCTGGCGCTGACACCCGAGGGCGAACGTTTCGGCCGCGAGGCGGTGAAGCTGCTGGCCCAGGTGGACGGCCTGCGCGACTCCCTGCTGCGCGACGACCGGCAACTGAGCGGCACCCTGCGCCTGGCGGCGCCCTTCGGCTACGGCCGCCGCTGCCTGGCCCCGGTGCTGGTGCCCTTCGCCCGCCGGCACCCGCAGCTGCGCCTGCAGCTCGACCTGCGCGAGACGCCCTGGCCCGACCGCCACGATGCGGATGCGGTGGTGCACATCGGCGCGGTGCGCGACTCGTCCTGGGTGGCACGCACCCTGGCGCCCAACGAACGCTGGCTGTGCGCCAGCCCGGCCTACCTGCGGGCCCACGGCACGCCGGCCACGCCGCACGACGTGTCCTACCACGCCTGCATCTGCATCCGCGAGAACGACGAGGACGTGACGCTGTGGCACGTACGCCCGGCCGCCGCCGCCGGGGGGCGCCGCGGCGCCGGCGGCGAAACCCTGCGTATCGCCCCCGCCTTCACCACCAACGACGGCAGCGTGGCACGCGGGTGGGCCGAGCAGGGCTTGGGCCTGGTGCTGCGCTCGGAATGGGACGCGGCCGAGGCGGTGGCGCGCGGCACCCTGGTACGGGTGCTGGCCGACTGGCAGTTCGACAGCGCGCCGGTGATGCTGCTGGTGCCTACCCGCAAGGGGCGCACGGCGCGGGTGCAGGCGCTGGTGCAGTTCCTGGAAGAAACACTGGGGCCCGGTGGCCCTGACTCACCCTAACGCACCCTGGCGCACCCTAACGCATCTCCACCGCGTAGTTGAAGCGCTGCGTGGTCACGTACGACACCCGCCACTCGATGGGCTGGCCGGCATGGTCGAGCATGGAGCGGTCGATACGCACACCCAGGGCCTTGCGCGGCAGCTTGAACAGCGCGGCATCGGCATCGGGCAGCGGGTGCACCGACAGCCGGTCGGCCGCGCGCGACACCAGGGCGCCGCACAGCGCGTCGTACAGCGGGTAGAGCAGGGGCGGGGATTCGTGCTGCAGCAGCGCTTCGAGCCGGGCGAAGCGCCTGTGCTGCAGCCAGATGTGTTCGGACAGCAGCACCTCGCCCCCATGCGAACGCGTGCGGTGCAGGTACAGCAGCTTTTCGCCCGGCGCCAGGCCCAGCCGGTCGCGGGCGATGGCCGGGTCCTGGCGCACGGCCATCGACACCGTGGCGGTCTCGGGCATGGCCTGGTCCTCGGCCAGGCTGTAGCCGATGAAACGCAGCATCGAGATACGTTCGAAGGCCCGGGTGACGTAGGTGCCGCGGCCGTGGATACGCTCGACGATGCCGTCGGCCACCAGCACCTCCAGCGCCTTGCGCAGGGTGCCCAGCGACACCGCGAATTCCGCCGCCAGCCGGTCTTCGGCCGGCAGCGCGTCGCCGGCGACCCAGGCGCGCGCGCAGATGCGGCGCATCAGCTCGTCGCGGATCTGCACGTAGCGCGGCAGCCGGCTGTCGGGCTGCGGCGCGGCGGTGGCGGGCAGCGGGGCCGGGGGCGAAGAGGAGGGGGAGGGGCGGGCGGTGCGTGGCATGTCTGGCGCCCATTATCCGCGAGCCGGTTCTTTGATCTTTTAGTCCTCTAGAGGACTTGATGTAGACTGCCGCCGCACCAGACGACCCAGGAGACCTCCATGCCTTTCACCCTCACCCGATTCTTCCGCCTGCTGGCCGCTGCCGCGGCCGGCCTGGCCGCCACCGCCGCGCTGGCGCAGGGCTATCCCAACAAGCCGATCCGCCTGATCATTCCGTTCCCGCCCGGTGGCGGCAACGACGTCATCGCCCGCTACGTCGGCCAGAAGCTGTCGCTGCGCCTGGGCCAGCCGGTGGTGCTGGACAACCGCGCCGGCGCCAACGGCATCGTCGGGCTGACGGCGGTGCAGCAGGCCCAGCCCGACGGCTACACCCTGGGCATCGCCGCGGCCGGCCCGATGGCGGTCAACCCCAGCCTGTACGACAAGCTCAGCTACGACCCGCTGAAGGACTTCACGCCCATCACCAACATGGTCAATTACCCGCTGCTGCTGGTGGTGCACCCCTCGGTGCCCGCGGCCAACATGCGCGACTTCATCGCGCTGGCGCGCGCCAAGCCGGGCACCCTGTTCTTCGCCTCGCCGGGCAGCGGCAACTCCGGCCACCTGGCCGGCGAGCTGTTCAACTCGCTGGCCAAGGTCCAGACCACCCATGTGCCCTACAAGGGCCAGGGCCCTGCCGTGGCCGACCTGCTGGCCGGCCAGGTGCAGATGCTCTACAGCAGCATCCCGTCGGTACTGCCGCTGGTCAAGGAAGGCAGGCTGCGGGCGCTGGCCATCGGCAGCCCCAAACGCCTGGCCTCGCTGCCCGACGTGCCCACCATCGCCGAAAGCGGTGTGCCCGGCTACGAGGCCTATTCGTGGATCGGCATCGTCGCGCCGGCCCACACACCCAAGGCCATCATCACCAAACTCAACACCGAGATCGTCGCCATCCTCAAGGAAAAGGACTCCGCCGAGGAACTGCTGGCGCAGGGCGCCATTCCCGTGGGCGATACCCCCGAACACTTCGGCGCCTACATGAAGGACGAGATCGCCAAGTGGGGCGCCATCGTGCGGTCGGCCCACATCAAGGCAGATTGAGGAGACACAGGAATGAGCAATCCCGTCATCGGCCTCATCGGACTCGGCATCATGGGCGACGCGATGGCCCAGGCGCTGCTCGCCGGCGGCCACCGCGTCACCGGCTACGACGTGTCGGCCGAGGCCAAGAAACGCTTCAAGGCGGCCGGCGGCCGGCTGCTGGCCTCGGCCGCGGCGGTGGGCGACGCGTCGGACATCGTCATCGTCTCGCTCGCCACCAGCCAGGCCCTGGCGGCCACGGTCGAGAGCCTGGCGACCTGCAAACCGCGCGCCGGCACCCGCGCGCTGGTGGTGCTGGAGACCAGCACCCTGCCGCTGGAGGACAAGAACGCCGCCCTCGCCGCCCTGAAGAAGGCCGGCATCGGCCTGCTGGACTGCCCCATCAGCGGCACCGGCGTACGCATGAAGGAACGCGCCTGGACTTTCTTCTGCAGCGGCGCCCGGCCCGCCTACAAGCGGGTGGAGGCCACGCTGCGTGTCTTCACCGACAAGATCCCCTACGTCGGCGCCTTCGGCAACGGCACCAAGATGAAATACGCCGCCAACCACCTGGTGGCCATCTACAACGTGGCCTACGGCGAGTCGGTGGCGCTGGCGCGCAAGATGGGGCTGGACCCGCAGGACGTGGTCGACCTGTTCGCCAACAGCCCGGTGCTGGGCACCGGTGTCATGCGCCTGCGTATGCCCTTCATGGTCGACCGCCAATACACCCCGGCGACCATGAAGGTCGAGGTCTGGCAGAAGGACATGCAGGTCATCGGCGATATGGCCAAGTCCGTCGATTGCCCGACGCCGCTGTTCAACGCCTGCGCATCGGTCTACACCGCCGCCATGGCGCAGGGGCTGGACCAGCACGACACCGCCTCGGTGGCCGAGGTGTATGCCTCGATGGCGGGCATTCCGCCCAAAAGCGCTGCCAAAAGTGCTGCCAAAAGCGTCACCAGGAGCGCCACCCCCAAGCAGGCCGGCAAGCCGAAGAAGGGCTGAGCCCGGGCTACATGCCTTCGCCGGGCACGTCGTGGGTGATCTGCCCGGCGCCCAGCGTGTTCACGCTCTCGACCGTCACGTCCATCAGGATGCGGCTGCGCTCCGGCGACACGTGGATGGTCAGGTGCTGCACCGGCTGGCGGTCGGCCGCGTACAGCAGGCGGGTCATGCGCAGCAGGGGGGAGCTGATGCCCACCCCCAGCAGCGCCGCATAGTGCGGATCGGCCGACACGGCCGTGATCTCCTGCACCACGCGGCCGAAGCGCACCCCCTGCGCCAGCAGGATTTCGTAGAGCGCCTGCTTGCGCAGTTTCGCGGCCGTGAGCCCGGCGCCCAGCCGTTCGGGCACCCAGGCGTCGGTCACCATCATCGGCTGTGGGCCGGCCGAGCGCAGGCGCACCGCGTGCATGGCCAGCGCGCCGTGTTCCAGCTGCAATTGCAGGGCCACCACGGCGGGCGGTTTCTGCATGCCGATCTCCAGCACCGTCACCTGCGTGTTCTGCGCCTGCTTGCGCAGTGAATCGATAAAGCCGATGGTCGCGGCCGGCCGCTGTGCCGGCAGTTCCTGGCGCACGAAGGTGCCCAGCCCCTGTTTCTTGTCCACCAGCCCCTGTGCATGCAGGTCGGCCACCGCGCGCCGCACCGTGATGCGCGACACCCCGAACAGCTCACCCAGCCGCGCCTCGTTGGGGATCAGCGCGCCCGGGGCGTACAGGCCCCGCATGATCTGCTCGCGCAGCACCGTGAACAGCTGATGGTGCAGCGGCAAACCGTTCTTGCGGGGGAGGGCGTTGTCGGGCGTCGGGTCCATGGCCTGTCGGAAAAAATAGTGCGGTAAGTCTAACTTCGTCATGTCATCATATAGACATGACGTTATAGATTTAGTACCATTGCGGCAACCACAGGAACCGACCACCATGTCTTCTCCCCGACAAACCCTCCGTGCCCTGCTCGCCGGCCCCGCCATCGTGGCGGCTCCCGGCGGCTACGACGGCATCACCGCCCGTGCCATCGAGCATGCGGGTTTCGGTGCGGCCTACATGACCGGTGCGGGGGTTTCGGCTTCGCGCGGTTTCCCGGATTTCGGCCTGCTGACGCTGACCGAAATGGCCCAGGCCGCCGGCACCATGGCGGCGGCGGTGAAGATTCCGGTCATCGCCGATGCCGACACCGGCTACGGCAACGAACTCAACGTGACCCGCACCCTCCGCGAGTACGAACGCGCCGGCGTGGCAGGCCTGCACATCGAGGACCAGGTATCGCCCAAACGCTGCGGCCACCTCGACGGCAAGGAGATCGTGCCGCTGGACGAATTCGTCGCCAAGATCCGCGCCGCGGTGGCGGCGCGCAGCGATCCCGCCCTGCTGCTCATCGCCCGCACCGACGCGCGGGCCGTCGTGGGGCTGGACGACGCCGTAGCCCGTGCCAACGCGGCGCTGGCCGCCGGTGCCGACATGGCCTTTGTCGAAGCCGCGCAAAGCATGGAGGAACTGGCCCTGATTCCCCAACTGGTGCACGGCCCGTGCCTGCTGAACATCGTGCGCGGCGGCAAGACCCCCGACGTACCCCTGGCCGTCGCGCAGCAGATGGGCTACCGGCTGGCCATCCTGCCCAGCCTGCTGATCGGCGCGGTGACCGAGGCCTGCGACGAGGCGCTGCGTGCGCTGCGTGAACACGGGAAACCACCGGTGTCTTCCAACGCGCTGCCGGTGGCCGAGCGTTTCCGCCGCTATGGCGCCGACGAATGGAATGCGCTGCGCACCCGTTTTCGCGATGTGCCGCACGGGGTGGCCGCACCGTGAGTGCCTCCTCGCCTTCCGCCCCCGCGACCCTGTTCGACAAGGTCTGGCAGGCGCACGTCGTCGACAGCCTGGCCGATGGCTGGGCGCTGCTGCACATCGACCGCCACCTGGTGCACGACCTGTCCGGCGCACGCGCCTTCGCCGAGCTGCGTGCGCGTGCGCTGCCGGTGGCCGGCCCCGAACTGGCCTTTGCCACACCCGACCATGCGGTGTCGTCCGCCCCGGGCCGCACCGGCACCACCTTTGCCGGCGGCGCCGCCCTGTGGGCGGGGCTGCGGCAGGGCGCGCAGGAGCAGGGTATCCGCTTTTTCGGCCTGGGCGAAAGCGGGCAGGGCATCGTGCATGTCATGGGGCCGGAACTGGGCATCGTGCTGCCCGGCACCACCGTGATCTGCGGCGACAGCCACACCTGCACCAACGGCGCGCTGGGCGCCATGGCCTTCGGTGTTGGTTCTTCCGAACTGGTGCATGCACTGGCCACCCAGACGCTGATGCAGCGCAAACCCAAGAACATGCGTATCCGTTTCGGCGGCCGGCTGGCCGCCGGGGTTGCCGCCAAGGACCTGATCCTGTTCACCATCGGCCGGCTCGGCGCCTCGGCCGGTACCGGCCATGCGGTGGAATACAGCGGGCCGGCCATCGACGCGCTGTCGGTGGAGGAGCGCATGACTGTGTGCAACCTGTCCATCGAGATGGGCGCCAAGGTCGGCATGGTGGCGCCCGACGACAAGGTGTTCGCCTACCTGGCCGGCCGCCGCTTCGCACCGTCCGGTGCGCTGATGGAGCAGGCGGTGGCCCACTGGCGCGGCCTGCACTCCGATGCCGGCGCGTTCTTCGACCGCGAAGAGGCCATCGATGCCAGCACCGTGGTTCCCATGCTCACCTGGGGCACCAGCCCCGAGCAGGTGGCCGCGGTCGGCGGCCGGGTGCCCACGGACGGCGATGCGCCCGATGCCGCACGCCGCGATGCCTGGCGCGACGCCCGGGCCTACATGGGCCTGGCCCCCGGCGCGGTCCTGGCCGGCCAGCGGGTGGACCGGGTGTTCATCGGCTCCTGTACCAATTCGCGCCTGTCGGACCTGCGTGCCGCCGCCGCGCTGCTCAAGGGCCGCCGTGCCGCTGGACACGTGGCCGCCTGGGTGGTGCCGGGTTCGGAAGACGTCAGGCGCGCGGCCGAGGCCGAAGGCCTGCACGAGCAGTTCCGCGCCGCGGGTTTCCAGTGGCGCGAGCCCGGCTGCAGCATGTGCGTGGCCGCCAACGGCGAGGTGGCAGGGCCCGGTGAACGGGTGGTGTCGACCTCCAACCGCAACTTCGTCGGCCGCCAGGGCCCGGGTGCCCGCACCCACCTGGCCAGCCCCGCCACCGCGGTGGCCAGCGCGCTGGCCGGCGCCATCGCCGATCCCCGGGAGCTGTGACATGACCCCCTTCACCACCGTCACCGGCCCCGCCGCGCCGCTGATGCTCGACAACGTCGACACCGACGTCATCATCCGCATCAACCGCCTGACCGCGCTCCGGCGCGACGAACTCGGGCCCTATGCACTGGAGGCACTGCGTTTTGCGCCCGACGGCGACGAAGACAGCACCTGCATACTGAACCAGCCGCCTTTCCGCGGCGCGCCCCTGCTGCTGGCTGGCCGGAATTTCGGCTGCGGTTCCTCGCGCGAAGGCGCGGTGTGGGCGCTGGGCAGCTACGGTGTGCGCTGTGTCGTCGCCGAAAGCTTCGGCGACATCTTTTTCGGCAACTGTTTCCAGAACGGCATGCTGCCGGTGGTACTGCCGCGGGCCGTGCTGGAAACGCTGGCCGCGCAGGCGGCCGGGGGGCAGCCCATCACGGTGGACCTGGAGCGTTGCCTGGTCGTGGCGCCGGATGGGCGCGAACATCCGTTTTCCATCGACGCCATCAAACGCGCGGGTTTGCTCGACGGCCTGGACGAGGTGACACGCACCCTGGCGCGCCGTGCGGCCATCGCCGCCTGGCAGGCCCGCGACCGGAGCGCCCGTCCCTGGGTCTGGCAGCCGGTGGCGCGGCCGGCCGCCTGATACCTTTTGAACAAGCCGCCCCCAGGGCGCAACAGAGACAAGCCATGACCATGACCGACGACAACCTCGACGGCGACCAGATCGCCATCCCCTGCACACTGATGCGCGGCGGCACCAGCAAGGGCCTGTATTTCAGGACCGAAGACCTGCCGCCCGCGGGCGCCGAACGCGACGCGGTGCTGAAGGCCGCCATCGGCAGCGACGACCTGCTGCAGCTCGACGGCCTGGGCGGTTCACGCCTGGTCACCGCCAAGCTCGCCATCGTCGGCAAGTCGTCGCGGCCCGATGCCGACGTGGACTACACCTACGGCATCGTGCCGCCGGGCCGCGGCATCGTGGTCTACACCAGCAACTGCGGCAACATCTCCGCCGGTGTCGGGCCCTTCGCCATCGACTCCGGCATGGTCGTGGCGCAGGGCCCGGTCACCCAGGTGCGGATCTTCAACACCAACACGCAGAAGCTGCTCATCGCCCATGTGCCGGTTGCCGGCGGCCGCGTGAAGGTGGCAGGCGACTTCGCCATTCCCGGCGTGCCCGGCACCGGTGCCGAGATCTTCATGGACTACCGCGCCACCAGCGGCGCCAAGACCGGCAAGGCGCTGCCCACCGGGCGGCTGGTCGACACCATCGAACTGGAAGACGGCCGCGTGGTGGAGGCCACCCTCGGCGACGTGGCCAACCCCTGCGTGTTCGTGCGGGCGGCCGACGTGGGCGCCACCGGCAGCGAGCTGCCGGACACGGTCAATGCCGACGCGGCGCTGCTGGCCACGCTGCTGGAACTGCGCGGCAAGGCGGCGCAGGCCCTCGGTTTCTGCGAGGACTGGCACGAGGCCGAAACGAAGTCGCCCGCGCTGCCCCTGGTGATCCTGGTGGCGCCGCCCGCCACCTACGCCGACAGCAATGGCCGGGAGCAGGCTGCGGACACGATGGACCTGCGTGCGCGTTTCATCTTCTACAACAAGTGCCACGAAAGCATGGCCGGCACCGGCTCCATGTGCACCGCCGCCATGTCGCGTATCCCCGGCACGCTGGTCGACGAGGCCGCCCGCGGCTCCCCCGGCGGCCGCAACGACCGCCTGCGCATCGGCCATCCGCTGGGCGTGATGGAGGTGGTGGCCGAGGCGCGGCCCGGCGCGGGTGTGCAGGGCGCCGTGTTCGAGCGCCTGGGTTTCGGCCGCACCGCCCGCCGGCTGATGCAGGGCGTGGCCTATGTACCCCGTGCCGCGATGCCCGCCTGAACCACTCCAGCAACACAGAATGAAAACACCGACCCATCCCCGCCGCCGCACCCTGCTGTGCGCCGCCGCAGCTTCCCTGGCCTTGCCCACGGCAGGCGCCTTTGCACAAGGTCCGGCCGATGCCGCCGGCTACCCGAAACGCCCCATCCGCATCGTCGTGGGCTACCCGCCCGGCCAGACGGTGGACGTGACGGCGCGTGCCTTCGGCGAGGCGCTGCAGCGCACCTTCAACAGCCCGGTGTTCATCGACAACAAGGCCGGGGCCAACGGCATCCTGGGCGCCCAGATCGTCAAGGCCGCCGACCCGGACGGCTACACCCTGCTGTTCGGCACCTCGGGCCAGATGGCGATCAACCCGGCGCTGTACGCCAAACTGCCCTACGACACACTGAAGGACTTCGTGGCGGTAGGCGCCGGCGCCACCGGCCGTTCCTACCTGGTGGTCAACAACGACCTGCCGGTGAAGACCCTGGCGCAGCTCGTCGCCTACAGCAAGGCGCACCCGGGCAAGCTGAGTTATGGCTCCGGCGGCACCGGCATCACCGCCCACCTGGCCATGGAGATGCTCAAGTCCGAGACCGGCATGGACGCCCTGCACGTGCCCTACAAGGGCTCGCCCGCCGCCGTCACCGGCCTGCTGGCCGGCGACGTGCAGGCCATGTTCGACGCCGGCGCCGTGCTGACGCCGATGATCAAGGCGGGCAAGGTGCGGGTGCTGGCGGTGTCGAGCCGGCAGCGGTATGCCGCCATGCCGGACGTGCCCACCGTGGCCGAGCAGGGCTACCCGGATTTCGACGTCGCCGCCTGGACCGCGCTGTTCGCGCCGGCCGGCACGCCGCCCGCCATCGTGGAAAAACTCAACGCAGCGCTGCAGGCCGCGACCCGGCAGGAAGCGCTGATGGCGCCCATCCGTGCCGGCGGCAGCGAGCCGCAGCGTCTGGCCGTGGCCGAGGTCCGGACGTTCATGCAGACGGAAATCGCCAAATGGGGCCGGGCCGCAGCGGCGGCCGGCCTGAAGCCCGAATGAACCGCAGGAGAAGACCCGCATGACCACATCCCCCCTCACGCGCCGCCTGGCCCTGGCCGCCGTGCTGGCGTTTCCCCTGGCCGTGGCCGCCCAGGCACCGCAAGCCGGCTGGAAGCCGAGCCGTCCCGTCACCATCGTCGTGCCCTATGCGCCCGGCGGCGGCACCGACGCCACCGCACGTGCCGTGGCGCGCCGCCTGTCGGAGGTCTGGGGCCAGCCGGTGCTGGTGGAGAACCTCGGCGGTGCCGACGGGCTGATCGGCACGCGCCGCGTGATCGATGCCAGACCCGATGGCCAGACCCTGCTGCTGCAGGTACCGTCGATCCTGCTGATGAAGTACCAGAGCAGCCTGAAGGGCGTGAACCCCGTGGCACAGCTCGAACCGGTATCGGCGCTGGCCATGTCGCCGACGGCGGTGGTGGTCACCGGCAAACTGCCCATCAAGAACCTGGCCGAGCTGGCGGCCTACTGCCGCAAACCCGGCGTGGCCTGCTCGGCCGGTTCGGGCGAGAACAGCTCCAAGCTGCGCGCCAGGCTGTTCGCCGACCACTACGGCCTGCACGACCTGGCCATCGTCAACTACCGCGGCACCAGCCCCATCATCAGCGACCTGGTGTCGGGCAACCTCACCATGGCCTTCACCGGCCTGACGGCGGCACTGCCGCTGCACAAGACGGGCCAGCTGCGTATCGTGTCCACCAACGGCGACCAGCGCGCCAGCGCCGTGCCCGACGTACCCACCAGCACCGAGGCGGGCTGGCCCAACTCCTATTCGGTGACCTGGTACGGCATGTTCGCGCCCAAAGGCACCCCCGCACGTATCACCGGGGCGGTGGCCGCGGCACTGCGCGAGAGCGGCAGGTTTACCGACGTGCAGCAGGCCATCGAACTGGCGGGGGCCGATCCGCGTTTCAGCACCCCGGCGGAGTTCGTGACCCAGATCGCACGCGACGATGCCCTGCTGTCGGCCCGCGCCGCCAAGTACCCGATCGAATGAAGGCCGCAAGCGCGCTGGCCGCCGGCCTGTCGGCCGCCGAACGTATTGCCGGTTTCGCCGCGGGTTTCGACCCCGCGTCGCTTACCGGCCCGCAACGGCAGCTGTGCGGCCGTTCGCTGGCCGATACCTGGGCCGTGGCTTTTGCCGGCCGCGACGAGCCGGCGCCCACCGCCGCGCTGCGCTACCTGCGCGAGGCCAGCCTGCTGCGGCTGGCCGATGCGGGGCAGGGCGGTTCTGCCGCGCTGTGGGGCCGGGATGAACGCGCGGCGCCCGAGATCGCCGCCTGGTGGAACGGCGTGGCCGGCCATGTGCTCGACTACGACGACGTGACCGTGCCCATGCGCGGCCACCCCAGCGTGGTGCTGTGGCCCGCGCTGCTGGCGCTGGGTGAGGCGCGCGACCTCCCGGGCGAGCGGGTGGTGGCGGCCTTCGTGGTGGGCATGGAGGTCATCTGCAAGCTGTCCCGCGCCATGGCGCTGGAGCACTATGCCCGGGGCTGGCATTCGACCGCCAGCATCGGTGTGGTCGGCTCCACCGCCGCCTGTGCCTACCTGCTGCAGCTGGATGCCCGGCAGACCACGCATGCGCTGGGCCTGGCCGTGGCGCAGGCCGCCGGCACCCGCGAGAACGTGGGCACCGAGGCCAAGAGTTTCCAGGCCGGCCATGCCAACGGCGCCGCGGTGCGCGCGGCCAGCCTGGCGGCCGCGGGTTTCATGGCGGGCGAGCACGCCCTCGACGGCCCGCATGGCTACCTGCAGCTGTATGCGGACGGCGTGCCGGCCGATGCCGCGCTGGACGGCCTGGGCCAGGCGCCACTGGAGATCGAGCGCAGCGGACTGGACGTAAAACAATATCCCATGTGCTACGCCACCCACCGGGCGCTGGACGCCGTGCTGGACCTGCGCGCGGCACATGGCCTGCGGCTGGAGGACGTGGTCCACGCCGCGGTGCTGACCAGCCGGGGTGCGCTGGAGCCCCTGGTACATCCCCGCCCGGCCACCGGGCTGGAAGGCAAGTTCAGCCTGGCCTATGCGCTGGGGGCGGCGCTCGCCGACGGGGCTGTGCGGCTCACGAGTTTTACCGATGCGGCGGTGCGGCGGCCCGAAATCCAGCAGTTCTTCGACCGGGTGTCCTGGCGCGAAGCCGAGGGCGCTGCCGTGCCGCGCTGGACCGAGCTCACGCTGAGGCTGCGCAGCGGGCAGGTCCTGCACCAGCGGGTGGAGGGCTTGCGCGGTTCGGCGCAGAAGCCGGTCAGCGACACCGAACTCGCCACGAAGCTGGACGACTGCCTGCACTGGGGTGTGCGGACCCGGAGTGCGCAGGCGGCACCGGCCTTCGATGGCCAGGCGCTGCTGCAGCGTTGCCTGGCGCTGCCCGGCCTTTCCACGCGCGCCTGGCTGGCGTCGCTGGCTTTTTCTGTCTGATCCCTGGAGTTATCCGATGCGTTTTTCCTGTTCTTCCCGCAAAGCCGCGCAGCGGTTGCTGCTGGCCGGCTTCGCCACAGTGCTGTGCGGTGGCGCCCATGCCGCCTGGCCCGAGCGGCCGGTCAAGCTGATCGTCGGTTTTACCGCCGGCGGTGGTGCCGATGGTGTGGCGCGTGTGCTGGCCGAGTCTTTCGGCCGGGCCCTGGGCCAGCCGGTGGTGGTCGAGAACCGGCCGGGCGCGGGCACCACGCTGGCGGCCTCGGTCACGGCCAAGGCGCCGGCCGACGGCTACACCCTGATGCTGCTCACCTCCACCAACACCATTTCGCCGGCCATGTACAAGTCCTTGCCGTACAAGCCGGCCAGCGACTTCAGCATGGTGGGTATGGTGGCGCGCGGGCCCATGCTGGTCGCCGTGCCGAAGTCGTCCGGCATCACCTCGCTGGGGCAACTCATCGCGCTGGCGAAGAAGGAACCGGGCAAGCTTAACTACGGCGCGGGCGGCATCGGCACCACACCGCACCTGGCCGGGCTGGTGCTGCAGCGGGAGGCCGGCATCACCATGACCCACATTCCCTACAAGGGCGGCAGCGAAACCGCCGCCGCGCTGATGGGCGGCCAGCTCGACGTGCAATTCGGCACACCGCCGTCCATCGCCCCGGTGGCGCAAAAAGTCAACCTGCTGGGCCAGACCATGGGCCAGAAGACGGCGCTGGCGCCCGGCGTGCCGCCGGTGTCGGACACGCTCAAGGGCTACGAGGTGGTGAGCTGGTACGGCATGGGGGGCCCGGCCGGCATGCCGCGCGAGGTCGTGGCCGCGCTGTCAAAGGCGCTGCGCACCGCGCTGGCCGACGCGCAGCTGAAAAAGCAGCTCAACACCCTGGGCCTGGAAGCCGATGCCAGCACGCCGCAGGAAGCCGACCGCTTCTACGGCGAGGAACTGAAGCGCTGGAGCGAGGTCGTGCGCAGCGAGAACATGCAGCCCGAGAACTGAGCGTATTGCTACAACGGCCCTGGGTGGGTGGCGCCTTTGCCCGCCGCCAGATCGCGCGCCACCTGCATGACGTTCAGCACGGACGGTGCCCGTTCGTGGGCCCGTGAGGCCAGGGCGATTTCCGACACCAGCGGCGGGTCGGACTGCAGCGGCACATAGGCCACTGCATCGGTGCGCAGGTGCCGCATGCAGGCCGGCACGATGGCGATGCCCAGCGCGGCGGCCACCAGGTTGAGTCCCGATGCGTATTGCGGAGCGGTTTGCGCGATAGTCCGCGCAAAACCGGCGCGCTGGCAGGCCTGTTCGATGAGGTCGTGCAGGCCGGCGCGCCCACGCTGGCGGCCGTGCGATATAAAACCCTCGCCTGCCAGTTCGCCGATATCGACCGAGCGGCGTTGGGCCAGCCAGTGCCGGCGGTGCACCGCCAGCAGCAGGCCTTCCGAGGCCAGCACCTCCAGCCTGATGCCGTCTTGCGGTGGCAGGGGCGGGCGCACGATGGCGATATCCACGGCATGGCCCACCAGGGCCTCGACCAGGCCCAGGGTGCGGTCCTGCACCAGTACCAGTTCGATGTCCGGCCACCGGTGGCGGCAGTCCGCGATGGCGCCTGCCATGAGTGCGGTGTACGAGGCCGTCTCTATATAACCGAGGACCACACGCCCGGTCTCTCCCCGCCCGGCCTTCCGGGTGGCGGCCTCCATACTGGCCACCCGCTCCAGCACGCCGCTGGCCTCGGCGAAGAAAACCTGGCCCGCCTCGGTCAGCGCGATGTTGCGGCCCACCCGTCGCAGCAGGGCAACGCCCAGTTCGGCTTCCAGCGCGCGCACCTGCTGTGTCAGCGCGGGTTGGGCCACGCCCAGGGTTTCAGCGGCCCGTGTCACATGCAGCTCGCTGGCGATGGCCTTGAAATAACGCATGTGCCTCAGTTCCATGCTCGTCTCCTGGCGGGACTCAATTGATAAGTACAACTTATCAAAATTGCAAAAACCATATATTGGACCAAATGGTCATGAGTCTATAACCTTTGCGGCTTCTACAGAAGCACATGGCCCTATCATGCAAAGAGACGACATCCCCGAACTGCACGCTGCCACCGACCCCGGCGGCCCCACCGGACAGCTCGCCACCTGGCTGCAGGACTTCCGCCTGGAGCAGGCGCCGTTGTCCGCCCGTGAGCGGGCCAAGGCCCTGACGCTCGACGGCATCGCCTGCGCCATCGTGGGCGCGCAGTTGCCGTGGTCGAAGGTCGCCGCGAACATCGTGCAGCGCTTCGAGGGCCGGGGCGACCGCAGCATCGTCGGCTGGGGCGCAAGCACCAGCCCGGGCGGCGCGGCCCTGCTCAACGGCACCTTCATCCAGGGCTTCGAACTCGACGACTACCACCCGCTGGCGCCGCTGCACAGCGCCTCCATCGTGCTGCCGGCGCTGTGGGCGGCGGCCGAAGGCATGCAGAAGGTCAGCGGCGCGCAGTTCCTCGAAGCCGCCATGGCGGGCTACGAGACCGGCCCGCGGGTCGGCCTGGCGCTGCATGGCGGCCAGATGCTGTCGCGCGGCTGGCATTCCGGCGCGGTGTTCGGCCCGCACGCATCTGCTGCAGCCGTCGGCAAGCTGATGGGCCTGGACGCTGCACGCTTCGAGGATGCGCTGGGCCTCGCCGGCACCCAGTCCTGCGGCCTGATGGCGGCACAGTACGAAGCCATGTCCAAACGTATGCACCACGGCTTTGCGGCGCGCAACGGCCTGTTCGCGGCGGTATTGGCCGAAGGCGGCTACACCGGCATCAAGCGGGTGTTCGAGCGGGAATACGGCGGCTTCCTGTCCACCTTCGGCGAAGGGCATGAGCCCGACGCGTCGCAGGTCTGCCAGGACCTGGGCCGCCGCTGGGAGGTCGAGCGTATGGTCATCAAGCCCTATGCGGCCATGGGTGGCATCCACTCGCCGCTGGATGCGCTGTTCATGGTGGGCGAGCAGCGCGCCCTGAAGGCCGGCGAGATCGCCCGCATCGAGGTGGAGGTGACGCATGCCGTCTACCACCATGGCTGGTGGGTGCCCGAACGGCCGCTGACCCCCATCGGCGCGCAGATGAACATCGGCTATGCGCTGGCGGTGGCGGTGCTCGACGGCGCCGCGCTGGTGCCGCAGTTCGCCCCCGCGCGTATCGATGCAGACGACGTGTGGCAGCTGCTGCCGCGCATCACGGTGCGCCACGAACCCTCGTTCGACAACCTGGGCCCGCTGCGCCGCGGCCGCTGCCGTATGGCGGTGACCTTCACCGACGGCCAGTGCATCGTCACCGAACGTAATGCCTCGCGTGCCATCGAGACGCCGCAGGACAACGACGGTGTGGCCGCCAAGTACCGCGCGCTGACCGACGGGCTGATCGACGCCGGCCGCCAGGCGCGTATCGAGCTTTTGGTGCGTTCGCTGGAAGAACTCGGCGACGTGCGTGAACTCATCGCCCTGCTGGCACCGCCCGCCGCGGCCGCCTTCAGCTGATCCGCGAGACGGCCAGAGTCCCCAAAAAAGAGACACGACCATGCACCTGTTTTCCACTCAGAACCCCCAGCGGCGTGCCCTGTTGCAGGCCGCCGGCACCGCGGCCCTGGCCGCCGCCGTGCTGCCCGCCCGGGCCGAGCCCGCCTGGCCCGCCAAGCCACTGCGCCTGCTGGCGCCGTTTTCCCCGGGTGGCCCTGGCGACGAGGACTGCCGCGCCATCGCCGACCTGCTGGGCCGCCAGCTGGGCCAGCCGGCGGTGGTGGACAACAAGGCCGGTGCCGGCGGCATCATCGCCGCCACCGTGCTCACGCAGTCGCCGCCGGACGGCTACACCCTGATGGGGGGCGCCAACGGTGTGCTCATCAACGGGCTGATCCGCTCCAAGCTCAGCTACAAGCCGGCCGACATCGTCCCGGTGTCGGGCGTGCTGGGCACACCGTCGACCATCCTGGTCGACCCGCGGCTCAAGGTCGGCAGCCTCAAGGAACTGCAGGCCTATGCGCGTTCGCGGCCCGAAGGCATCTTTTTCGCCACCACCGGCATCGGCAGCACCAGCCACTTCGCCGGCGAGATCATCAAGGCGACGCTGGGTATTCCGCTGACCTTCGTGCAGTACAAGAGCGGCGGCGAAAGTGCGGCCGCGCTGCTCGGCGGCCAGGTGCAGATGCTGTCGGAGGTGCCGTCGCCCAATGTGGTTGCGCACGTCACCGCGGGCAAGATGCGCGCCATTGCCGTGGCCGGTGCCCAGCGGCTGCCGCGCCTGCCGCAGGTGCCGACGACGGCCGAAGCGGGTTTCCCCGAAATCCGCATGACCCACTGGCTGGGCATCTTCGGCAACCGCGGTACACCCGACGCCATCCTGGACCGCATCAACGCGGTGATCCAGGCCGGCATCGTGACCCCGGAGTTCCGCGCCTTCCTGGCGCTGAAGAATGCCGAGCCCATGGTGGGACCACGCGCCGACTTCGCCCGGTTCATGGAGACGGAGGGCGTGCGCCTCGGCAGGATCGCCAAAGAGCTGAACATCGCCGCCGACTGAGGCGCCGGCCATGCCCCAGCTCCGCACACCGGCGGCCTTCATGCGCGGCGGCACCAGCAAGGCGCTGGTGTTCCACCGGCGGGACCTGCCGGCCGACCCCGCCGCCTGGGACGGCTTTTTCCTGGCCACCATGGGCAGTCCCGACCCGCACGGCCGGCAGCTCGACGGCATGGGCGGCGGTGTCACCTCGCTGTCCAAGGTGTGTGTGGTCGGCCCACCGTCGCGCGGCGATGCCGATATCGACTACAGCTTCTTCCAGGTGCTGGTCCGGGAAGCCCGGGTGTCGGCCTTCGGCAACTGCGGCAACATGTCGGCGGCGATGGGGCCGTTCGCGGTGGACGAAGGCCTGGTCACCGCAGCGGGGCCGCTGGCGACCGTGCGTATCCACAACACCAATACCGGCAAGATCGTACGGGCCACCTTCGCGGTCGAGGCGGGCAGGGCGCTGACGTCGGGCGACTGCCGCATCCCCGGGGTGGCCGGCAGCGGCGCCGCGGTGCGGCTCGATTTCCTGGACCCGGGCGGTGCCGGCACGGGGCGGCTGCTGCCTACCGGCCGGCCGCTGGACCTGCTGCAGGTCGATGGCTTGGGCCAGGTCGAAGTCTCCATCGTCGATGCAGCCAACCCCTGTGTGTTCGTCGCGGCGCGTAGCGTGGGCCTGGCCGGCACGGAACTGCCCGAGGTGCTGGAAGACTCCGACGCCCTGGCGCGCCTGCACGCCATCGGTCAGCAGGCCGTGGGCCTGATGGGCTTGGGCCATGTTTTCGCGGCGGCGCGCAAGAAGCTGCCGCTGCTGGCCGTGGTGAGCGCGCCGAAGGAGGCGCCGACGCTGTCGGGAGAACGGCTTGCCGCCGCCGGCATGGACCTGTGCGTACGGATGCTGTCCAACGGGCAGCCGCACCGGGCCCTGCCCATGACGGGCGCCGTGTGCACCGTGGTGGCGATGCACCTGCCGGGCACGCTGCCGCACCGCCTGGCGCGGGCGCCCCTCGCCAGCGGTGGCGTCCGCCGGCTGGCCATGCCCTCGGGGGTGGTGGGGGTCGATGCCACGGTGGTCGAGCGCGACGGCCAGCCGCATGCGGAATATGCCACCGTGCAACGTACCGCCCGGCGGTTGTTCGATGGTTTTGTCTACACCAGCGCCCGAGCCATTACGGATGACCGGCGCGCAGGAGAACCCATGGAGTAATACGCCCGCTTATTCATGTAGGCGGCATGGATAAACGGCCGCCATCAATACTCCGAATGGCCTTGCGGCATTCGGAATGATCCGGTGTGTCGGATTTATTATTCTCATGCTTCCAACTTCTGGCGCCTCTCCAGAGGAGAGGTTGCGCCTTTTGGATGTGGTTTCCGCGATTGAAAATGCGGAAGGGATCGGTGCGGGCGGATTATTAAATATCCAGCTGTGGATTTTTTATGACAGTCGGGTAATACCTTAGGCCTTGTTTTTATTGCAGCATGTTTCAATCGCGCCGCTTTCGAAAGCAGTTCGTTTTATTCCTTTTATTCAATTAATTCACAACATGAAAAAACCTCTTGTCATTCTTGCCGCCCTGGCGGCTTCCGGTGCCGCGATGGCGCAGTCGTCCGTCACCGTCTTCGGCATCGTCGACACCTCCCTCGCCAAAGTGCAGGGCGATGGAAAAGGTAGCCGCATCGGACTGGCCACCGGCAGCAACGCCACCAGCCGGCTCGGTTTCCGGGGCACCGAAGACCTTGGCGGCGGCTTGGCCGCCGGCTTCTGGCTCGAAGGCGCCCTGCAGGCCGACGAAGGCACCCCGGCGGGCCTGCTGTTCCAGCGCCGCTCCACGGTGAGCCTGTCGGGCAACTTCGGCGAGCTGCGCCTGGGCCGCGACTTCACCAGCTCCTACCGCAACAACGCGGCCTTCGACGTGTGGGGCAACCGCGGCATCGGCACCGGGGCGACCTACGACAACCTGGGTTATTCGACCGTGCGCGCCAGCAACGGCATCACCTACTTCCTGCCGCCCACGCTCGGTGGGGTCTACGGCGAGGCCGAGTATTCCTTCGGCGAAAAGCAGTCGAACACCGCGAACGACAAGCAGTCCAACTACCTGGGCGGCCGCATCGGCTACGCCGCGGGCCCGCTGAACGTCGCCACCTCGTACGGCAAGTTCAAGCAGGTCATCGGCGCCTCGGATACGGCCCCGGTCACCATCGGCAAGGACCTGACGCACTTCAACCTGGCCGGCTGGTGGGACTTCGGTGTGGTCAAGCCCATGGTCATCTACAGCCAGGAGAAGGTCAAGAACGGGGTGAAGGGTGCCGCCCAGATGAACGCCATCGAAATCAGCGCCAGCGCGCCGATCGGCGCGGGTGAGTTGCGCGGCTCGGTCGAACGCAACAAGTTCAACGACTCCGCCAACGGTTTCAACAAGTTCGCCCTGGGCTACGGCTACAACCTGTCGAAGCGCACCCAGCTCTACGGCACCGTGGCACGCATCGACAACAAGGGTGTGTTCACCAAGGCGCTCTCGGCCGAGGGCCTGGCCACCACGGGGGTGAACCCGGGCGGCAGGTCCAGCGGCTTCGAAGTCGGCATCCGCCACATCTTCTGATTGCCTGTCTCCAGGGTTGGGGGCCGTCCGGCTGCGGATGGCCTCTTTTTTTGCCCCCGCTTCCCGTAAAGGAACAACGCGTTCCCATTTATTCGCTTCTCCGAGCTGTCATAACAATCTAAACTGAAAGCGGACAACAAAGACAAGGGCAATCCAGCCCGTTGGTCGTTGGAGGAAGACATGCAGAAAAGAGCGTTCTTGCAGGCGGTGCAGATGGCCGCGGGTGCGGCCCTGCTGGGCGGCGTGTCGCGTTTCGCGTCCGCGGCCGCCTATCCCACGCAGCCCATCACCCTGGTGGTGCCGCTGGCTCCCGGCGGCAGCGCCGACGGCATCGCGCGGCTGGTGGCCCAGGGCATGGCGCCCGGCCTGGGGCAGCCCGTCATCGTCGACAACAAGGCGGGTGCCGGCGGCAGCATCGGCGCGACCTACGTCGCCAAGGCCAGGCCCGATGGCTACACCATGCTGTACGCCACCAGCTCGCACTCGGCGAACATGAGCCTGTACAAGCCGCCTCCGTTCGACCTGGTCAAGGACTATTCCCCCATCACGGTGCTGGCGCGGCCGCCCCTGGTCATGGTGGTCAACAGCAGCCTGCCGGTCTCGAACGTGCCGGAGTTCATCGCCTGGGCCAAGGCTTCGGGCAAGGCCAACTACGGCTCGGCGGGCAATGGCACCAATTCGCACATGGCCGCCGCGCTGTTCGGCAAGATGGCCGCCTTGTCCCTGCAGCACATTCCCTTCAAGGGCGGCGCTCCGGCCAACCTGGAGCTGCTGGCGGGACGCATCGACGTGGTGTTCGCGCCGATGGTCGAGGTGCTGCCGTACATCGAAGGCGGCAAGCTGAAGGTGCTGGGCGTGACCGGGCCGACCCGCTCGCCACGTTTGCCGCAGGCCGCGCCCATCGCCGACACGCTGCCGGGGTACAAGGTACAGATCTGGCATGGGCTGATGGCGCCCGCGGGCACCGATCCGGCCATCGTCGCCCAACTGGCGGCTGCTGCGCAGAAGGCACTGCAGTCGCCCGAGGCACGCAGACAACTGGCGGCCGAGGGCACCGAGGCGGTCGGCAGCACACCCCGGGAATTCGCCAGCCTGCTGCCCGGCGACATCGCCGATTGGGACAGGCTGGTCAAACTCTCCGGCGCGGTCATCGAATAATCGGCTTTCGCTTCCTGGCAAGCAGACTCACAGACAGACAGGGTATTGGATCAATGGAAGTCAGAACTCTGGGCCGGACCGGCCTGCGCCTCGGCGCCTTCACCTTCGGATGCGGGGCCATCGGCGGCCTCATGGTCGGCGGCAGCGCGCAGGACCAGCGCGAGGCCGTGGCCATGGCGCTCGGCGCGGGCATCAACTATTTCGACACGGCTCCCTTCTATGGCAGCGGCGCGTCCGAAACCAACCTGGGCCGGGTGTTGAAGACCCTCGGCAACGGCAGCAGCGCGCTGGTGGGCACCAAGATGCGCCTGCCGCCGGACAGCAGCTATGCGGCGGCCGACATGGCCGCGGCCATCGAAGCCTCGCTGGAAGGCAGCCTGCGCCGCCTCGGGCGCGACAGCGTCGACCTGCTGCAACTGCACCACCCGCTGTCGGCCGAAGGCCGCAGGCCGGGCATGACCGCCGACTTCGTGCTGAACGCGGTCGCGCCGGCCATGCAGCGCCTGCAGGCGCAGGGCAAGGTCCGTTTTATCGGCATCACCGCCCTGGGCGATGCGACCGAGATCCAGCGGGTCATCGGCAGCGGCGCCTTCGACACGGCACAGGTGGCGTTCAACCTGTTGAATGCCTCCGCCGGCGGCATGGGTCCCCACGCGGCGCGGGATGCCGACGACTACGCCGGCATGCTGGGCGCCATGGCGCACCAAGGCACCGGCACCATCGGTATCCGCATCCTCGCGGGCGGGGCCCTGAGCGGCAGCCTCGACCGCGATCCGGTGGCGGCGAAGACGTCCATTCCAGTCGGCCAGGGCATCGGCATGGGGGCGGACTATGCGGCCGATGTCGCAGCGGCCCGGCGTTTCGGCGCACTGGTGGAGGCGGGCGAAGCCACCAGCCTGGTGGACCTGTCGCTGCGTTATGCCCTGTCCAACCCCCTGCTCAGCACCGCGGCATTGGGGCTTTCCAGCCTGGAGCATCTCCAGGTCGGTATCAGCAGTTTCGAGCGGGGCCCCCTGGGGGCGAAAGCGCTGGAGCGGGTGGCGCAGGTGCAGGCATCCTTTTGAGCGGCCGGCTGCGCTATGCGCTGTGGGCCGCCGGCTGCCAGCGCGGGTCCGCCGGCACCCGCTCCACCAGGAAGTCCACCAGCGCCTTGACCCGGCGCGACTGGTAACGCCGCTCCAGGTAGACCAGCGACACCGGCCAGCCCGGCGTGGCGAAGTCCTCCAGCACCGCCTGCACCTGGCCGGCGGCCAGCGCCCGGTGCGCCACGATGCGCGGCATGTGGGCGATGCCGTGGCCGTCGATGGCCGCCTCCAGCAGCGGCTGGGTGTTGTTGAAGTTGAGCCGGCCCGAAGGCGCGATGCGGGTCTGCCCGTCGATGAATTCCCAGTCGCGGTAGCGCAGCACCCGCGGCAAAAAGTAGCCCAGGCAGGCATGGCTCGCCAGGTCGGCCGGTGTGCGCGGCACGCCGTGCGCCGCCAGGTAGGCGGGCGAGGCGATGGCGGCGAACTGCATGCGCCCCAGTGCTCGGCCCACCAGGGCGCTGTCGGGCAGTTCACCGAAACGCACCGACATGTCGAAAGCCTCCTGGTCCAGGTGGGGTTCGCGTTCGCTCAGATCCATGTCCACCGTCAGCCGCGGCCAGCGGGTGGTGAATTCCGAGATCAGCGGCGCCACTACATAACGGCCGAAACCCAGGGTGGCGTGGATGCGCAGCCGGCCGGAAGGCTCTTCGATGCGGGTGGACAGCCGGGCCTCGGTGTCCTCCAGCTCGGCCAGCACGTTGCGGCAGCTGGCCAGCAGGATCTCGCCTTCCTCGGTGGGGCGCACGCTGCGGGTGGTGCGTTGCACCAGGCGCACGCCCAGCTTCTCCTCCAGCCGTGCCACCGCCTTGCTGGCGGCCGAGGGCGAGATGCCCAGGCGTTCGGCGGCCACGGTAAAGCTGCGCGCTTCGGCGACACGGACGAAGACACCCATCAGATGGAAGGAATCGAGGCTCATTCATGACATTTTTATCACAAACCTTGTGAGTGTCCACCCGGTGGCCCTGGCGGGGCGTGCGTTATATCATCCGTTTCCTCCTCGTGCAGGCCTGAAGTTGCAGGCTGTGGGGCAGGCGCAGGAACCTAGACAAACCAAGGAAACTCCCGACCCGTGGAAGACAAGAAATCCCCCGCATCCGCCGCGGCCACACCCTCCGTGCTGGCCGGTATTTCGGTGCTGGACCTGTCCAATGGCGTGGCCGGCCAGTTCGCCGGCCGGCTGCTGGCCGAACACGGCGCCGACGTGCTGCTGCTGGAGCCGCCCGCCGGCACCGACACCCGCCGCCCGCTGCGGCTGGACGACACGCACCTGTTCTGGCACCTGAACACCGGCAAACGCTCCCTGGCGCTGGACCGCGGCACACCGCAGGGCCGGGCGCAGTTCGAAAAACTGCTGGCCCGCGCCGACGTGGTGCTGGGCGACACCGGCGAGGACTTCGCTCCCTACGCCGCCACACACCCGACGCTGGTGGCCTGCGCCATCCGCGAATTCACCGCCGGCGGCCCCTACGAAAACTGGCAGGGTTCCGAGATGATCCACCAGGCCCTGAGCGGCCTGATGTTCACCACCGGCCATGCCGACAAACAACCGCTCTACGGCTTCGGTTACCGCGCCTACTATTCCACCGGTGCCGCGGCGGTGTCGGCCATCGTTGGCGGGCTGCTGCTGCGCCTGCGCACCGGCTGCGGCCAGCTGCTGCCCATCAGCGTGCACGAGGTGGCCGTCGGCATGTCGCAGAACCCGGTGGCCCAGTATTCGTACAACGGCACCGGCATGACCCGCGGCCCGTACCCCGGTGCCTGCGACATGTTCGAATGCACCGACGGCTGGGTGTCGATGTTCTGCAAGGGCGACCGCTGGAAGGCCTTCTGTGCCGCGCTCGACCACGCCGAGATGACGGCCGATCCGCGTTTCACCGCCATCAACGTGGTGGTGAAGAACTGGGCCGCGGCCTACGCCATCCTGGCGCCGACGGTGCGCCAGCTCAGCTCCGACGCATTCATTGCCAAACTGACCGGCGCACGCTGCCTGGCGTCCAAGGTCAATACCATGGCCGACGTACTCGCCTGCGGCCACCAGCAGGCACGCGGTTTCTGGGAGAAGGTGACGGATGAGCAGGGCCGCGAGCGCGCCTTGCTCGGGCCGGTGTTCCGCCTGAGCGCCACGCCGCGCCAGGTACGAAGCGGCGCGCCCGCGCTGCACCCCGTGGGCGAAGCGTCCGGCCCGGAGACCACCCATGGCTGATACCCCTGTCCATACGAACAAAAGCGACCCGAAGCTGCCGCTGGCCGGCAAGAAGGTGCTGGAGATCACCACCGCCTGGGCCGGCCCGATGCTGGGCCGCATCCTGCGCAATTTCGGCGCCGAGGTGGTCAAGCTCGAAACCCTGTCCAACGTGGACAACTGGCGCGGCGCCGTCACCGGCGACGACCCGGCGCGCTACCCGGATGGCGACAAGGGCGAACACCCGTGGAACCGCAGCGCCTGGTTCAACACCCAGAGCCTGGGCAAGCAGTCGCTGGGCATCGATGCCAAGTCGCCCGCTGCGCGGCCGGCCATCGAGGCCATCGTCAAGGGCTGCGACATCGTCATCAGCAACTTCGCGGCCGGCGCGCTGACGCGGCTGAAGCTCGACTACGAACACCTGCGCGCACTGCGCTCCGACACCATCCTGCTGGAGCTGAACGTGACGGGCGAGGGCGGCCCGCTGTGGGACACCCGCGGCGTCGGCCCCACCATGGAGGCGCTGGCCGGCATGACCCCGCTCACCGGTTACGGCGACGGCGTGCCGGTGCGCACCGGCCCGGCCTACGTGGACCCGATCGGTGCCATGAACGGCGCCATGGCGGTGCTGCTGGCGGTGTACCACCACGAAAAGACCGGCCAGGGCCAGCGTATCGAGATGGCGCAGCGCGAGGCGCTGATGCACCTCTATGGCGAACACATCCTGCTGCAGGCCGAGGACGGGAAGTCCGCCGCCGCCGACGGCAACCGCGCGGCGCATGCCGCGCCGCACGATGCCTTCCGCTCGCTGGGCGAGGACGACTGGGTCGCCATCGCCGTGTTCGGCGATGTGCAATGGCAGGCCCTGTGCCGCGCCATGGGGCGTGCCGACCTGGCTACCGATCCGCGTTTCGCCCATGCGGCCGACCGGGTGAAGAACGCCGATGCCCTGTTTCCGCTGGTCGAGGCCTGGACTGCCCGCCGCGATAAACACGCCATCGCCGCCGAGCTGCAGGGCCTGGGCATCGCCGCCGCGCCCGTCAGTTCAGGCCAGGACATCTTCAACGACCCGCAGCTGCGCGCCACCAGTTTCCTCTACCAGGTGGACCACCCCGAGGCCGGCAGGCACTGGTACCACAGCCTGCCGTTCCACTTCGAAGGGGCCGATCCCTCGCCCCCATCCGCGGCACCGCTGCTGGGCCAGCACACCGACGCCATCCTGCGCGGCTGGGCCGGCCTGGACGACGCGGCCATCGCCCAGCTGCATGCCGAGGGCGTGGCGCACCAGGCGGACCTTCCCTCCACGGCAGCCGCCCGACACAAGACCTGATACCCCCATGACCGATACGACCGCCACCTCCTACGACACCATCACCGTCACGCGGCAGGGCCGCGTCGCCGTGGTCACCCTGAACCGCCCCGCGGCGATGAACGCCATCAACACGCAGATGCGCACCGAGCTGCGCACCGCGCTGGAGGCCCTGCGCCGCGATGCGGAGGTGGGCGCCGCGGTGCTGACCGCCAGCGGTGAGAAGGCCTTCTGCGCCGGCATGGACCTGCGTGAATTCGCCCAGGCCAACGCCAACGTGCCGGTGGCCGAGATGAAACGTTTCCGCTGGGAACACGGCGAGGGCCTCGCCGCCTTCGACAAACCCATCATCGCCGCGGTCAACGGCGTGGCCATCGGCGGCGGTGTGGAGCTCACCCTGCTGTGCGACATGACCTTCGTGGCCGAGGGCGCGAGTTTTGCCTTCGCCGAGATCAAGCGCGGCATCATGCCGGGCAACGGCGGCACGCAGCGCCTGTCGCGCCGCGTCGGCAAGGCCCGCGCCCTGGACATGATCCTGACCGGCCGCACCGTCGATGCGCAGGAGGCCCTGGCCATCGGCCTGGCCGAGCACGTGGTGCCCCAGGCCGAGCTGCTGGAGCGCGCCGTGGCGCTGGCCGAACTGATGGCGGCCAATGCCCCGGTGGCCGTGCGCACCGCCAAGGCCGCCATCCAGCGCGGCGCCGAGATGGGGCTGGAAGACGGCATCCGCCTGGAGCAGGACCTGTGCGCCTTCCTCTACACCACCGACGACGCCAAGGAAGGCCCGCGCGCCTTCCTGGAGAAGCGCCCGCCCGTGTGGCAGGGCCGCTGAGCCGGTTGGCAGGCCAAGCGACCAACGTTTTTGTTCTACGCATTCGATTTACCCAGAAAGACCTGAGACATGGCCACTCCTCCGCTCCAGATGTTCCGCACCCTGCTGTTCGCACCGGGCAGCCGCCCCGAACTGCTGGCCAAGGCGCAGACCGGCAATGCCGATTCGCTGATCTTCGACCTGGAAGACTCGGTGCCCGCCAACGCCAAGGACGAAGCCCGCAAGAACGTGGCCGAAGCCCTGGCCGCCGGCCTGAAGAAGCCGATGTACCTGCGTATCAACAACCCGCGCGCCGGTGATTTCCGCAGCGACCTGGCGGTGCTGCAGCAGGCGCCCAGCCTGCACAACGTGATGGGTGTGCTGCTGCCCAAAGCCGACGATGCGCAGGACGTGCTGATGGTGGCCGCCGCCATGGGCGCGATCGAGGCCAAGGGTGGTGTGCCCGATGGCAGCCTGAGCATCGTCCCGCTGATCGAGACATGCCTGGGCCTGCGCAACACCTACGAGCTGTGCAAGGCCTCGCCGCGTGTCACCGGCATCTGCCTGGCCAGCGCGGAGGAGGGCGACTTCATGGTCGACCTCGGTGGCCGCTGGACGCCCAGCGCCATGGCGCTGGCCTATCCGCGCAGCAAGATGGTGGTCGATGCACGCGCCGCCGGCATCCAGTGGATCCTGGACGGCGTGTTCATGAACCTGAAGAACCTCGACGCCCTGCGTACCGAGTGCCTGCTGGCGCGCGAACTGGGCTGCGTCGGCAAGATGGCCATCCACCCGACCCAGGTGGACATCATGCACGAGGTGTTTTCGCCCAGCGCGGCGGAAATCGAATACGCCAAGGGCCTGCTGGCCGCCTTCCGCGAAGGCGAGGCGCGCGGCGTCGGCGCCGTGAAATTCCAGGGAATGATGGTGGACTACGCCAACGTCCGCCTGGCCGAACGTACCCTGTCCCTCGCCGGAGCCCAGTGACCATGTCCACCGTTTTGCAAGACACCACCACCACCCCCTTCGTGCCCGACATGGGCCCCCACGGCAGCGTGCCGCCGCGTGCATACGCGCCCCTGCGCACCATCGCCGACATCGAGGCCTACGAGAAGGTGCCGCTGCAGCAGCGCATCACGCGCTGGGACTTCGCGCTGAACCTGCTCGACGGCTGCCGCAACGAGCCGGACAAACCCGCGCTACTGACCACCAACAACGGCCAGGTCGATGGCCCGCTGCTCACCTGGAGTTTTGCCGAGCTGGAGCAGTACGCCACCCAGGTCGCCAACCTGCTGCGCGCCAGCGGCATCGGCCCGGACGACGCCTTTGCCATCGTCTCGCCCACGGTGCCCGCGCTCTACGCCACGCTGATCGGCGGTTTCCTGGCCGCGCGGCCGTTCCCCATCAACTGGATGCTCGATGCGCATTCGCTGGGCGACCTGATCCAGCGCTCCGGCGCCAAGGCCGTGGTCGCCCTCGGGCCGACGCCGGGCTTCGCCATCTGGGAGAACGTCAGCGGCGCCCTGGCCGCCATGGACAACCCGCCGCCGCTGTTCACCCTGCACGACCCCTTCGCCCCGGCGCACCCCCAGGACCTGCTGACCGCCGCGGCCGCCTACCCCAAGGACAAACTCACGTTCAACCGCGCAACCGCCCAGCAGCGCAGCGTGGCCGCCTACGTACATTCGGGCGGCACCACCGGCAACCCCAAGATCGTCAAGATCACCCACGGCGGCATGGTCTACCGGCAGTGGTGCTCCAACGTCATGCTGGCCTTCACGCCCGACGACGTGATCCTGTCGGACACGCCGCTGTTCCACATCGGCGGCCTGCTGATCCGCGGCCTGGTGCCCACCGCCGACGGCGAGACCACCGTCATCCCCAGCATGCACGGCGCACGCGACAAGACCTACATCGCCAACTACTGGCGTTATGTGGAGCGTTTCGGCATCACCCAGATCTCGGGTGTGCCCACCACGCTGTCGGTGCTGGCCAAGAACCCGCCGACCACCGAGAACATCTCCAGCCTGCGGCCCTACTTCGCCACCGGCTCCACCGCCATGGCCCCGGCCGTGCAGGACCGCATCGGCGAGATCACCGGCGCCCGCGCCCTGCAAAGCTACGGCCTGACCGAGAACACCAGCCACGTGGCGGTGGACCCGCGCGACGGCGACATGAAGCGCGGCTACTCCGGCCTGCGGGTGCCCTATATCACGGTGCGCATCGCCCAGATGGGCGAGGGCGGCACGGTGGAGCGCGAATGCGCACCGGGCGAAAACGGCATGGTGCTGGTCAAGGGCCCCAGCGTGGCCGGCGGCTACCTGGACCCGAAGCAGGACCGGGGCGCTTTCCTGCCCGATGGCTTCTTCGTCACCGGCGACCTGGGCAGCGTGGATGCCGATGGCTACATCCGTATCTCGGGCCGGCAGAAGGACCTCATCATCCGCAGTGGCCACAACATCGAGCCCGGCCTGATCGAAGACGCGCTGCTGCAGTCGCCCTGGGTGGCGCAGTGCGCCGCCGTCGGCAAACCCGACACCCATGCGGGTGAACTGCCCATCGCTTATGTGGAACTGCACCCGGGCGCCACCGTCACGGTGGAAGAACTGCTGCGGTATGCCGCCGAGCGTATTCCCGAGCGGCCGGCCGTGCCCAAGGAAATCTTCATCCTCGACAAACTTCCGCTGACCGCGGTGGGCAAGCCGCTGAAGCACATCCTGCAGGTGGATGCGGCCAAACGTGTGTTCAACGCGGCCCTCACGCCCGTGCCGGGCGCCTGGAGTGTGGACGTGGTCAACACCGGCGGCAGCGGCCTGAAGGTGACGGCCACGCTGCGCGGTGCCACGCCGGGCGCACGGGCCAAGGCCGAGGAGATTCTTTCGGCCTTCTCGGTGCCCTACGCCATCGAGGAGCAGGCGGCTTGATCGACCCCGCGCGTGTGCTGGCCCACCCCGGGCTGGAGGTGCCGTACCGGTACGACACACGCGAGACCATGCTGCATGCCCTGACCACGGGCATCGGCATGGATGCCATGGATACCAGCCGGCTGCCCTTCGCCTACGAAGACTCCGGCCAGCCCCTGCAGTCGCTGCCCACCCTGCCCATCGTGCTCGGCTGGGTGGACCTGGTGCGCGACCCGCGCGCCTGGGACGCGGCCCTGGGCATCGACCCGCACAAGGTGGTGGTCGGCCAGGCGGTGCTCACCGTGCACCGGCCGGTGCCGGTGCAAGGCGAGGGCACGACCCGTTCCTTCTTCGTGGACCTGGTCGACAAGGGCCCGGGCCGGGGTGCCCTGCTGCTGGTGCGGCGCGAGGTGCTGGACGCGCAGCGTGAATGCATCGCCACCGTGGACACCTGGCTGTTCGTGCGCGGCGGTGGCGGTTTCGGCGGCAAACCCGAGGGGGGGCCGCAGGCGGTGGTTCTTCCCGTACGCTTGGCCGATGCGGTGGTGGAGCAGCCCACCGCCGGCAATGCGGCCCTGCTGTACCGCCTGATGCTGCGCGACCACAATGCGGTGCATGCCGACCCGGTGTATGCCGCGCGGGCAGGCTTCGACCAACCCATCCTGCACGGCCTGGCGACGTTTTCGATGGCGATCCATGCGGCTGTCGCAGGCATGACCGGCAGCACCGGCGGCCTGGGGGCCCACGCACACCGGCTGGCCTCGGCCCAGGCCCGGCTGGTCAGCCCGGTGTTCCCCGGCGACTGCCTGCGCACCGAGGCCTGGAACGAAGGGGAGGGTGTGGTGTTCCGCACCACCGTGCCGGCGCGGGGTGTGACCGCCATCGACGCGGGGAGGCTGGTACTGCGCAGCAGTTGATGTTCTCGAAGAAGACTTATCGGAGACAAGACATGAAGCATTCCAAGACAAAAACGGCTCGCCGCCTGGCCAGGGCGATGGTGGCAGCGGGCCTGGCCGCGGCGGCCTGGCATACGGCGCCGGTGCTGGCGCAGGATGCCGGCTACCCGTCCAAGCCGATCCAGATCGTGTCCTCGCAGGGTGTGGGCGGCGGGGTCGATGCGCTGCTGCGTGCCATCGGCTCGGCCCTGGGCGACAAAGGCGCCAGTGTGGTGATCGACGCCAAGCCCGGCGCCAACGGCCTGCTGGCCACCAACGCCTGCAAGACGGCCCGGCCCGACGGCTACACCTTCTGCCTGGTCAACACCCAGTACGTGCTGCTGCCCTACCTGCAGACCAAACCGGCCTACGACCCGGTGAAGGACTTCGAGCCGGTCACGCACATCATCACCGCCTCGCTGGCGCTGGGCATCAACAAACACGTGCCGGCCAAGACCTTCAAGGAACTGATAGCCTATTCCAAGGCGCACCCCGGCCTGCTCAACTACGTGGCCCTGGGCCCGGCCAACCCGGTGGACATCGGTGTGGAAACGCTGATGAAGCAGCACGGCGTGCAGTGGGTGCCCATCCCCTACAAGGGGGCAGGCGATGCGGCCCTGGCCTTCGGCGCCAACGATGTACAGATCACCTTCATCACCTCGATCAACGTGGCCTCGGTCACTGCCAACGGCGGCGGTAGGGTGCTCTTCGTCACCGGGGACAAGCACGCCCCCATGCTGCCCGGCGTGCCCACCCTGGCCGAGACCGGTATGCCCAACCCGGCGGTCGGCGGCATCTGGTTCGGCCTGATCGCGCCGCCCGGCACGCCGAAGGCCCTGCGCGACAAGTTCGCCGCCCTGGTGGCCGACACCCTCAAGGTGCCCGCCGTGGCCCAGCGTGCCGCCGAGAACGGCTACGACACCGTCGGCAACACACCCGAGCAGTTCGCGAAGTTCATCCTCCAGGAAGGCGCTTCAAGCGCCAAGGCCCTGGCTGGAAAACCCAAACTCTGACCCGTTGCATTCTTATTCCATACCGCAGGTACGCCCCACCGTGGACACCCAAGACTTCAGCACCATCCGCCTGGACCGCCAGGGCGCTATCGCGCGTATCACCCTGTCGCGCCCCGAAAAACGCAATGCGCTCAACCCGCGTATGCACGAGGAGATGGACGAACTCATCCCCCGGCTGAATGCCGACCCCGAGGTGCGGGTCATCGTCATCACCGGTGCCGGCCAGAGCTTTTGCGCGGGCGCCGACATCAAGGAGTATTTCCGCGACCTGGAAGACAAACCGGTGCTGCGCAAGAAATACGTCGAGATGGCCCAGCGCTGGATGTGGGAGCACCTGGCCAAGAGCCCCAAGGCCACTATCGCCATGGTCAACGGCCACTGCTTCGGCGGCGGCATCCTGACCGCACTGGCCTGCGACATCGCCATCGCCGGCGACCGCGCGGTGTTCGGCCTGCCGGAAATCAACTGGGGCCACATCCCTGGCGGCGCTGCCAGCCTGGTCACCATCGAGGCCATGGGTCCGCGCAAGGCGCTGTACTGGGCGCTGACGGGCGAGAACTTCGACGCCTTCACGGCGGAGCGCGAGGGGCTGGTGACACGCACCGTGCCGCAGGACACCCTGGGGCTGGAGGTCGACCGCCTGGCCGAGCTGCTGGCCGGCAAGAGCCCGGTGGCGCTGGACACCATCAAGCACATCTACCGCGAGGCGCGGGGCGTGGGCATGGAAGGCATCCATGCCTATGTGGGCGCCCGGCTGGACGAGATGCGGGCGCGGGATGGCGGCGCGCGCGACCAGGGGATGGCGGACTTCATCGGCAAGAAGCTGCGGACCACCGCCACCTGATTCCTGCCTTGCTGCCCGTCCTCTACTCCTTTCGCCGCTGCCCCTATGCCATGCGGGCCCGCCTGGCCCTCCGGGTGTCGGGTGTTGCCGTGGCCCTGCGTGAAGTCGTGCTGCGCAACAAGCCCGCCGCGCTCATCGCCGCCTCACCCAAGGCGACCGTGCCGGTGCTGCAGCTGCCCGGTGGGGCGGTACTGGAACAAAGCCTGGACATCATGCGCTGGGCGCTCGGGGCCCATGACCCGCAGGGCTGGCTGCGCCCCGAGGAGCAGGACGAGGTGCAAGGCCTGGTCGACCTCAACGACGGCCCCTTCAAGCAGGCGCTGGACCGCTACAAATATGCACCACGCCACCCCGAGCGTCCAGCGCAGGCCTGGCGCGACGAGGCCGTGGCCGGGGTGCTGGCGCCCTGGAACACACGGCTCGCGGAGCGCCGCTTTCTGCTGCGCGACACGCCCTCGCTGGCCGACATGGCCCTCCTGCCCTTCGTGCGCCAGTTCGCCTCCGTCGACGCCGCCTGGTTCGACAGCGCGCCGCTCCCGCACCTGCGGGCCTGGTTGCAGCGGGGTACCAGCTCCGAGCTGTTCGTCTCGGTGATGCACCCATACGCGGCATGGCAGCCCGGCGACGCCGAGCTGATTTTCTGAAGGCCCCACGGGCTGCGAGAATCACCCCATGACCGACCCGGCCCCGACTTCGCTGCTGCACAGCGCCTTCTACCGCTTTGTGCCGCTGGCCGATCCGCCGGCGGCGGCCGAGGCCCTGCGGGCGCGGGCGCAGGGGCTGCTGGGCAGCATCGTGGTGGCCCACGAAGGCATCAACGGCACCGTGGCCGGCCCGGCGTATGCCGTCGCGGCCTTCGAGGCCGCACTGCAACAGGCGGACCTGCTGGACGGCGTGTTGCGCGGCATGGCCTTCAAACACAGTGCCTGCGCCACCGAACCCTTTGGCCGGCTGAAGGTCGGTGTCAAACCCGAGATCGTAGCGCTGGGACTGCCGGGCGCACCGGGCAGCCCGGGTGGCGCCCCCCTGCCGCCGCCCGACGAGCACGATGCCAGCCACCTGGCGCCCCCGGCCTGGCGTGCGCTGCTGGCGCGGGACGACGTGGTGCTGCTCGACAACCGCAACCACTTCGAATACCGGCTGGGGCATTTCCGCGGCGCGGTCGATCCGCAGGTCCACAATTTCCGTGACTTCGTTGCCTACGTGCAGGCCCATGCACCCGCCTGGCGGGCCGCCGGCCGGCCGGTGGCCATGTACTGCACCGGCGGCATCCGCTGCGACAAAACGGCGCCCTGGCTGCGCAGCCAGGGGCTGGACGTGTGGCAACTCGGCGGCGGCATCCTGAACTACTTCCAGAGCCTGCCCGACGCCGGCCGCGACTGGCAGGGCGAATGCTTCGTCTTCGACAACCGTATTGCGCTCGACGCCGCCCTGCACGAAACCGCCACCACAGCCGAGCAGGTGTTCGATGCGGCGCAGCCCGATGAGGCCTGGCGCCTGCAGCGTGCACGCCGGCTCGGGCATCCGGCCGGCTGAGATGCCTGTTCCCATCCGGAGACACCGTGGCGCGGCCTGAACCGGCCTGGAAGCCGCTGCTGCGCGATGGTGTGAGTGCCAGCCGGGTGGGGGTGGGCCCCGGCCACTTTCCCACGCTGCTCGACTTCCTGGTGGCACGCTTTCCGGCCGTGGACAACTGGGTGGCGCGCCTGGCGCGCGGCGACGTGCTGGACAGCAGCGGCCGGCCGCTGGCCGCCGACGCGGCCTGTGTGCCGGGGGCGGTGTACTGGTACTGGCGCGACCCGCCGCCGGAGCCGCGGGTTCCGTTCGAGATCGAACTGCTGCACCAGGACGAGCACCTGGTGGTGGTGGACAAACCCCATTTCCTGCCGGTGACCCCTGGCGGGCGACACTTGCACGAAACCGTGCTGGTGCGGCTCAAGCGGCAGCTCGGCATCGACACCCTGGCGCCCATGCACCGGCTCGACCGCGACACCGCCGGCGTGCTGGTGTTCATCGTGCAGCCGGCCACCCGCCATGCCTACCATGCGCTGCTGCACGACCGCCGAGCCCACAAGGTGTACGAGGCCATCGCACCGTGGCGTGCCGACCTGGCCCTGCCGCTCGTCTGCCGCAGCCGGCTGGAACTGCAGGATGGCCCGGCCTTCATGCAGATGCAGGTGGTCAGCGGCGCGCCCAACAGCGAGACCCGCATCGAATTGATCGGGCGGGTCGAGGGGGGCGGCCCCCAGGAAATGCTGGCGCACTACCGCCTGCTACCGCACACCGGGCGCAAACACCAGCTGCGCGCCCAGATGAGTGCGCTCGGCCTGCCCATCGTCGGCGACCGCATCTATCCCCGCCTGCTGCCCGAGCCCGCGCCCGGCATCGAGCCCGACTATTCGGAACCCCTGCAACTGCTGGCCCGCGAACTGGCCTTCACCGACCCGGTCAGTGGCCAGCAGCGCTGCTTCACCAGCCGGCGCCGGTTGTTGCATGCGCCGCCAAGGCCGCCCGGATGAGGGCGCCCGCCTAGAACGAATGCCGCATCCCCACGTCGATAGCACTCCAGGTGGCATTGGCAACCCCGACCACCCCGCCACCGCCGACCGCCGCGCCCGCGCCGTTGTGGATGCGTGACAGCGTGGTGTAGAGCGCCGTGCGCTTCGACAGGTTGTAGACGTAGCCGACCGCCAGCTGGTTGGCACTGCGCTCCACCGCCGCGTTGTTGTGTATACGGCTGTACGAGACGGGGAAGTAGCCGGCGCCCCACACCAGGTTGGCACCCACCAGGTAGCCGGAGGACTTGTTGGGCCCCGCGATCTTGCCCTTGCGGTCCTGGAAGTACTGGGCCATCGGCTTGATGAAACCCAGGTTGTAGGACACCCCCGCGTTCGTCGTGGTGACATCGCCACTGGCCAGCGAGGTGGTGCCGTGGGCGATTGCGGCATCGAAGCCGCCCGCCGCATAACCGAGCCGCCCGCCCGCAAAATTGCCGTCGTGGCGGGTGCCGTTGGCCGCCGCGGAGCCGTTCTCGCCCATGGCGTACATGGCCTGCCCGTACCAGCCGCCGAGCCGGGGCAGGAAATAGCCGATGGAATTGGACGCACGCAGCGCCGTCTGCAGCGTCGACACCTGCGACAGGTTGCTCTGGATGATGTTGGCCGCCGAACCGGCGCCGGCCGTACCGAACGGATCGAAGAAGGTCAGGTTCCAGTAGGTCGGCGTGAAATCCCGGCCCAGGCGGAGTTCGCCCAGGGAACTGCTGGACAGGCTGACGGTGGAGCGGCGGTTGAACACCAGCCCACCGGCCGGGATGGCGGTCTGGTTGTTGGCCGAGATCGGGCTGCCCAGGCCGGTATCGATGTTCAGCCCCATGTCGAGCACGAAGCCGGCCGAGAGGCCGCCACCCAGGTCCTCCACGCCGCGGAAGCCGAGGCGGCTGATCTGGTTGCCCCCCGTGCCGTTGAGGCGGTCTATCGACACGCCACCCTGGCTTGCGTGCTGGTAGGTGGCATCGATCACGCCGAAGACCGTGACCGACGATTGGGCCTGCGCAGACAGGGCCACGGCGGCAAGACCGGCTCCCCACAAAACTCTCTTCATCACTTCTCCTCCGTTTATTGAATGAATGGGCCTTGGACAGGCCGCTCGTCTACTCGGGTTTGAACCCCGCACTCTTCAAGAGACCCGCTCCTTGTGTGACGTCCGACGCGATGTAGCGCCTGAACTGCTCCGGGGTCTCGGTCACCGGGTCGATGCCCAGGTTGGTGAATGCACCCGACTTCGCGAGCTCGGACACCGAGGCGTTGACCGCCGCGTTGAGCGCGGCAACACGATCGGCCGGCGTGTTGCGCGGCGCCCAGATGCCGTACCAGGACACGTAGGTGAAGTGGGGCAGGCCACTTTCGGCCGCCGTCGGGACGTTGGGAAGCAGCGGGCTGCGGCGGTTCGAGGTGATGGCAATCGGCTTGACGTTGCCCGACCGGGCCATGGGCAGGATGGAGATCATCGAGTCCAGCAGGAGATTGACCTGTCCCCCGGCCACATCGACCAGGGCCGGCTGCGTGCCCTTGTAGGGAACGTAGGTGAACTGGATGCCGGCCTCCTTGGCCAGCAGCAGGGTTGCCAGGTGGCTGGGCGCGCCGATGGCGGGGATGGCCGCGGTCCAGCCTTCGGATTGCCTGCGCGCGGCGTTCAGCACCTCGGTGAGCCTGGTCTCGGGCTGCTGGGGGGCGATCACGAGCATCAGGGGTGCTTCGCCCACGCGGGCCACCGGCGCGAAATCCGTCTGCGGATCGTAGGGCGCCGTTTTCATGATCTGTTTTGCCAGAACCTGCGTGGCGGCCGAGAACAGGAGTGTGTAGCCGTCGGGCGCCGCGGTCTGCACATACCGGCCTCCCAGGGTGCCGCTGGCACCGGCGCGGTTGTCCACGATGACCGGCAGTCCCAGCTGCTTTCTCAGCTGTTCCGCCACCAGGCGGGCCGCACTGTCGACGCCACCGCCGGCGGCGAAAGGCACGACCATCCGGATGGTCCGGTCATGGTCGGGGAATTTTGCGGTCTGGGACCATGCGGGGGTGCAGGCCAGCACTGCCAGCGCCGCGGCGTATCGGAATAGTTTCACTTTGCCTCCTGGTTGAGTCGATTTTTCTGAAAATGGCTGCGCACGAGTACGTCCAGGGTGTCTCCCAGCGACTCCGCGTCCATGCCCCGGGTGATGAACACCAGGCGGGTGCGCCTGTCCCCGCTGGGCCAGGCCGGCAGGAACTCGGGGGGCTGGAAAAGATGCTGGACCCCGTGCACCAGCAGAGGCTGTTCCGGCTGTTCGGCCAGCTGGACCAGGCCTTTCACACGCAGCATGTCCTCGCCCCTGGCGGCGATCACCATGTCGAGCCAGGTATTGAAAGCCTCCCGCGGCAGCGCCTGGTCACGCACCAGCACGAAAGAGGAAATACCGTCGCTGTGCCGGACGGGCGCCGCAGGCTCCGGTCGGGGCTCCACCGGCCTGTAGACGCTCTGACTGGACTCGGTGCCCGCGTTCTTGCCGGGCGACCGCATGAGCTGGCGAAGAAGGTCGGGCTGCTGCGCCGGCTCCGCCACCAGATCGGCTTGCGGATTCAGGATGCGAAGCCGGTCCAGCAACTGCTGCGGGGTGTGCCCGGGCAGCAGATCGGTTTTTGTCAGCAGCAGCATGTCGGCCACCGCGACCTGCCGGACGGCTTCGGGATGCCGGTCCAGGGTGCCTTCGCCCAGTACCGCATCCACCGTGCAGGCTGCGCCGGCGAAGGTGAAGCGCCGCCGGAGGCCGGAGTCGCCCATCAGCACCCGCAGGATCGGTCCGGGATCCGCCAGGCCGCTCGTCTCGATCAGGACCTGGCGCAGCAGGGCCCCCTGCCGGTTGGCTAGTCCGTCGAGCGCCTCGATCAGATCTCCCCGCACGGAGCAGCACAGGCATCCGTTGGCCAGCAGAACGGTGTCGTCGCTGGTATGGGTGATCAGGTCGTGGTCGATACCGATGCTGCCGAACTCGTTGACGATCACGGCGGTGCCGGCCAGGTCGGGCTGCCGCAGCAAGCGGTTGAGCAGGGTGGTCTTGCCACTGCCCAGGAATCCGGTGAGCACGGTCACGGGAACACGTTCGCCCTCCGCCCGCGCCGGAGCCACCAGGGAGGAAAAGTGTCCGCCCGTACTCATTTCTGCGCCTTCGGCCCATGCAGTTCGGCGAATGACCGAAGGGTGCGTTCCACCTTGGGCAGAAGCCATTCGGCAACGGCCGGGGAGAGCTTGCCGCGCTTCAGGTCTTCGAGCAGCTGGCGCAGGGGCTGGTCCGGGTAGCCCGCGGTCTGCGAAGCCGTGAACAGCTCCACCACCGCGGGGACGCCGGACCGCACACCGGCGTCTTCCAGGTAGTCGACGATGTCGAGCTCGAAGTCCTCCAGCCGCAGGCTGATGCCGCCCATGCCGCACGCACAGGCGGCCCCCAGGGCGACGTGCCGGGTGGCGAGGTCGCCCCACATGCCGAGCAGCACCTCGGCCCGCTGCGCGACGGGATCGGCCATCACCAGGCTCACTGGCCTTCCCAGGCCACCGTGGTGGCCTGCTCGCTGTCGCCCCGCAGGGCCTGGGTCGCTGGCAGGTCGACCCCGCCGGCGGCATCCAGGGCCACGCGGTACACCTCGCGTGCCACCCCCGCACTCACGTAGCCTTCCCGGACGTCTTCCGCCACCAGGTCGGCATCGCGGTCCAAGGGACTTCCGAAACCACCGCCGCCACCCGACAGCATCTTGTAGGCGTCGCCCCGTTCAAGCCGCACGTTGAAGATCTTGGCGTTCGGCAGATCCGTTTGCCACTGGCCCTTCTTGCGGATGGCGATGCCGTTGCCGGCCGCGTCGCCGCCGCCCTCCAGCCCCCACGGTTTGCAGTGCATGCGGTCGATGCGGGTCGTCACCGAAAAGGGAGACAGCGCCTGCACGACCATCTCCGCGCCGAGCCCGCCGCGGTGCCTGCCGGCACCGGCGCTGTCCGACCGGATTTCGTAGCGTTCCACCAGCACGGGGTACTTGGCTTCCAGCTGCTCGGTCGGGCTGTTGTGGGTGTCGCCGTCGTTGATGCAGACCGTGACCGAAACCCCATCCTCGCTGGACTTAGCACCCCAGCCGCCGCCCAGGGGCCCGATACCGACGATGAACAGGCGGCCGTCTTCAGGAGAAATGCCGTGGATGTTCGGGAAGACCAGGTCCGCATGGTGGCCCGCGATCGACCGGTGGGGTATGGCCGGCGCCAGCGCCTTGAAGATCGTGTCGATGACCGTCATGGGGAAGGTCATCCACACCCGCATCGGGTACGGCCGCTCGGCACTGATGACGGTACCCATGGGCATGATCACCTTCAGCGGGCGGAAGCTGCCGTCGTTGACCGGGTAGTCGGTCGGTGTGGTCAGGCACTTGTAGGCCACCTGGGCGCAGGCGATGCCCGTGGTGAAGCCGGAGTTGTAGAAACCGCGCACCTGCTTGCTGACGTCGGAGAGGTCGATCGTCATTTCGTCGCCCTGCACCGTCACCTTGACCCGGATCGGGATACGTTTGCCGACCTCGACGCCATCGTCGTCCATGAAGGACTCGGCTTCGTAGACACCATCCGGAATCGACAGGGTGTTCTTGCGCGCCACGGTTTCCGACTGGTCCATGATCTGCGCAATGGAGCCACGCACCGCCCCGGCGCCATAGCGCTGCAGCAGTTCCAGGTAACGCCGCTCGCCGGTCGTTACGGCCGTGATCTGGGCGCGGAGGTCGCCCAGGGCGCGCTCCGGCAGGCGCACGTTCATGGCGATGATGTCCAGCAGGTCCTGGTTGACCACGCCTTCGCGCTGGTACTTGATGATGGGTATCTGCAGACCTTCGCTGAAGATATCCGTCGTTACCTGCCCGAGTGTGCCGCCGACGTCCAGCCAGTGGGCCATGCAGCAGGTGAAGCCTGCGAGCTTGTCCTCATGGAACACCGGCATCGTGAACGTGAAGTGGTTTAGGTGGCTGCCGGTGGTGTAGGCATCGTTGGTGACGAGGATGTCGCCCGGCAGGATGTTCTCGACGCCGAAGTGCCGGATCTTCGACTTGACCGTTTCAGCCATGCCGCGGATGAACATCGGCAGGCCCAGGCCGATGGAGACGGTGTCGCCTTCCGCCGTGAAGAGGCCCACCGTGAAGTCCAGCGCCTCGTAGATGATGAGGTTGTACGCGGTGCGCATCAGGTTCGTCTTCATTTCCTCCGTCACGGCGAACAGGCCGTTGCGGATGATTTCGACGGTGACCGGATCCACCGGGGTGGCTTGGGTTTCAGGCGTGTTCATGCTCTGTCGCTCCCGATTTGGATTTGAAGGTTGCCGAGGTCGTCGACGCGCAGTGCATCGCCGGGTTGCACCACGGTGGTCGAGGCGTGTTCCTCGATCAGCGCAGGGCCGGTGATCAGGTTGCCGGCGCGCAGCCCGTCCCGCAGGTAGACCGGCGTGGCGGCAAAGCCGCCTTGGCGGAAATACACCTGCTTGGTGCCGCGCAGCGCTGCCGCCTCGGGTTGTTCCGCGCCGGATTCCACGCTGTAGCGGGGCGGCTTTTTCATCGTGCCGAGCACGGTGACACGCAGGCTGACCAGGTCGGCCGGCTCGGCCGACGCGGACGTGCCGTACCGGATGCGGTGCACCTCGTCGAAGTGCCCCTTGATGGCCGAACGGTCCCGGGCGTCGAAGAAGGCATGCTGCAGGTCCACCGTCACCGCATGCTCCTGGCCGACGTAGCGCATGTCCGCGGCCCGCTCGATCACCACGCCTTCGGGCGTCACCCCCGATTGCGCGAGTGCGGCGCGGCCTTCGTCCTCCATCGACTTGTACAGGGACTCGATCTCGTCGAACGACACATCGTCGAGGCGGCGGAACACCGAGCGCACATAGTCGTAGCGCAGGTCGCTGAACAGCATGCCGTAGGCCGAGAAATAACCCGGCGCAAACGGAATCAGCACCTTGCGGATACCGATCTCCCGGGCGATCGCGGAGGCGTGCAGCGGTCCTGCGCCACCGTAGACCACCATGGTGAAACTGCCGGCATCCAGGCCGCGTTCGGTCGTCACGGCCTTGACGGCGTGCGACATCGAGGTGACGGCAATACGCAGGATGCCGTCTGCGGCCGCGTTCACGTCCAGGCCGAGCGGATCGGCGATCCGGCTCTTCATCGCCTGCTGGGCGGCGGCCAGGTCGAGCTTGAGTTCACCGCCCAGGAAGTGCTCGGCGTCGAGCCGGCCGAGCAGCAGGTTGGCGTCGGTCACCGTGGGTTCGGTGCCGCCGCGCCCGTAGCAGACGGGGCCGGGGATGGACCCCGCGCTCTGGGGGCCGACACGCAGCGAGTTGCCCAGTTCCACCCGGGCGATGCTGCCGCCGCCCGTGCCGACCTCGAAGATGTCCATCATCGGGATCTGGATGGGCAGGGCCCGCTCGTAGCCGCCGATCAGGGCGCTGCCGGTCGTCAGGGGTCGGCCTTCGCTGATGACACCGGCCTTCGCGGTGGTACCGCCCATGTCGAAGGCGATGGCGTCGGGCAGGCCGAGCTGTGCGCAGATGGCCTGGGCGCCGATCACACCGGCCGCCGGGCCGGACTCCAGCATGCGGACACAGTCGCGGCGTGCATGCGCCACGGGGAACAGGCCGCCGGTGGACTGCACGATGTAGAAGTCGCCCTGGAAGCCCTTGTTGCCGAGGTGCGCTTCCAGTTCGCCGAGGTAGGCCGAAACGCGCGGGCCCACATAGGCATTGGCCACCGCGGTGGAGACACGCTCGAACTCCCGGTATTCCTGGGACAGCTCGTGCGAGGCGGTGACGAACGTTCCGGGCAGTTCTTCCTGGAGGATCTGCTTGACGCGCTGCTCATGCGTGGGGTTGCGGTACGAATGCAGCAGCAGGACGGCCACCGCCTCGATGCCCTGGCCGCGCAGGTCCCGGGCCAGCTCGCGGACGGCGCCTTCGTCCAGCGCCTTGTGGGTGCTGCCGTCGGCGCGCAGGCGCTCGGCCACCTCGAAACGCAGCGAGCGCTTGACGAGCGGCTGGTGCTTGTTGAAGAAGAGGTTGTAGGCGTCGGGCCGGTTCACCCGGCCGATTTCGTAGATGTCGCGGAAACCTTCGGTGATCAGCAGGGCGGTCTTCGCTCCGGTGCGCTCCAGCAGCGTGTTGATGGCGATGGTCGAACCGTGCAGGAACAGATTGCCCTCGCGGACGTCGATGCTCGCGCTGTCCAGCGTGCGCTGGATGCCTTCGACCAGTTGTCCGTGGGTGGAAAGTGCCTTGCCGAACCGCAGCTCGCCGGTGGCCTCGTCGAAGGCGGCCATGTCGGTGAAGGTGCCGCCGATGTCGACGGCGATGCGCAGCCGGGCGCTGGAGGCCGGGGCCTGGGGGATGGTCTGGTTCATGGAGGATGCTGAGCGGTCAGGCCGCGGTGCCGATGGGGTTGCGGAGAACACCGAGGCCGGTGATGTCGACTTCGACCACGTCGCCGTCCTTCATGTACAAAGGCGGGTCGCGGCGGTCCCCCACGCCACCGGGCGTGCCGGTGGCGATCACGTCGCCGGGCGAGAGCGGTGTGAAGCGGGAGATGTATTCGATCAGCACCGGGATGGTGAAGATCAGGTCGGCCAGCGAGGCCTTCTGCACCACCTCGCCGTTGAGACGGGTTTCCAGGGTGAGCCGCGCCACATCCGGCACCTCGTCGGCCGTGACCAGCCAGGGGCCGAGGGGGCCGGTGCCCGGAAAATTCTTGCCCGGCGTCCACTGGTGTGTATGGCGCTGCCAGTCACGCACGCTGATGTCGTTGAAGCACGCATAACCGGCGACATAGTCGAAGGCATCGGCCTGGGAGATCGCACGGCCGCCGCGGCCGATCACGACCGCGAGTTCGCCTTCGAAGTCGAAGCGCTCCGAAAACGCCGGCCGCAACACGGTATCGCCGTGGGCGGCGAGGCTGTCGGCGAAACGGGTGAACAGTGCGGGGTAGGCGCTGTCGTCGCGCCGGGTTTCAGCGACGTGGGTCTTGTAGTTGAGGCCGACACAGATGAATTTTCCGGGGTGGGGCAGCACGGCCAGGAGGGTGGTGTCCGCCGGCCGGACCGGTGTGCCCCCGGTTTTGAGCACCTGCTCCAGTTCTCGCAGGGCGCCGGCACGCAGGACGGCGGCCAGGTCGGGGTAGCGGTCGCTGAAGCTGGCGGGCGGCTCCAGGTAGCTTTCGCCTTGTACGGCGCCGTAGGTGGCGCGGCCGTTGTGGTGGAAGGTGACCAGTTTCAAGGTGAGTCCTCTGTAATCCTCGGGAGTAAGGGGGCCACCGGTCCGCGATGGCGCGGTCACGGAGGCAGTGAAGGCACTGTAGAAAAAGTGCGGCTCCCCGCCTAGATAGAATTCCGAGGATTCAGACTTGCCTGAATTGAGATGGCTTGTACAGGTAAACCCTATGAACATTACGAGCGTCAGACTGTTTCTGGAGGTGGTGGACGCCGGCAGCCTCAGCAAGGTGGCGGCACGCCGCCAGACCGTGCAGTCGCACATCAGCAGGCAGGTCACGGAATTCGAGGCGGCGCTGGGCGGGCCGCTGTTCCGGCGGACGGGCCGGGGCGTCACGCTGACCGAGCTGGGCTTGCGGTCGGCACCGCTGCTGCGCCGGTGGCTCCAGGACACCGAAGCCCTGGCGGAGGAACTGCGGGCGGCTTCGGGCCTGCTGACAGGGGAGGTGCGCCTGGGCATCATTCCTTCCGCAGCCCATCCGCTGATGACACGTTTGTTCGAACGCATCCAGCGGGAGCATCCGGGGATACGCCTGAACATCACGGAAGCGCAGGGCACCGAGCTCAACAGCATGCTGGACAGTGCTGCCGTCGATCTCGCAATCCTGTTCCGCTACCAGCGGCCGAGGGCCGGTGACGAGCGGGTGCTGTGTATTGCCCACACCTACCTGGTATCGGCGCCCGGTGAAGAAATAACATCCAAACCGACGGTGGGCTTCTCGCGCCTTGCCGGCCTCAGGCTGGTGCTCCCCCGCAGGCCCAGCCACTGGCGCAACGCACTGGACGAGGCCGCGCGGAGCCAGGGTTTTTCGCTTGCACCCCTGGCGGAAGCCGACTCGCTCACCGTGCAGAAAGAGCTCGTGGCCAGCAACGCCGGCCTGTTTACGGTGCTGGGGCCGTTCTCGATGTCTGCCGAACTGGCGACCGGACGCCTGCAGGCCAGCAAGCTGGTGAATCCCGATCTGACGCGCCACGTGACACTGGCCTTCCCCCGGCAGGGCAAGCTCTCGGCCGCCTGCCGCGTGGTGGCCGATGCCATCCAGGAGCTGATCGGGTCCTGGGGTGCGCAGCTCAGCGAACCCCGGCAAGCGCCGTAAAGGCCCCGGCCTGCAGCAGCCCGGCCAGCAGGGCCGCCAGGTCCACCTCCGCGTCGGCTTCCAGCGCCGCCTGCGCCGCAGCCGCCAGCGGCAGGCCCGTAGCGCAGGCGGCCAGGAAGGCGCAGCCGGCGTGCGGCAACGCTTGCCAGGCGACAGCGCCGGCGGGCCGGGTGAGCAGGGCGCCTTCGCCCGTCCACACGGGTTCGGCCTGCTCGTCGCGCATCGCCCGGCTGCGCGACCAGATGCTGAAGGCGGGGTGTTCACCGCACCAGGCCCAGCGGGCCGCGGGGTGCGGCCGCAAACGCTGTTGGCCGAGTGTCTCGGGCGCCAAGGCCGCCAGGGCGCCCGGGTCCCGGGCCGGTGCGTCGGCGGCGGTATGTACTTCGGTCCAGCAGCGGTCCAGCCAGGCCACCGCGGGCAGGTAGGGCAGTTCGGCCGCGGGGCCGAAGCTCTGCAGGAACAAGGCGAAGTCCCGGCCGTAGTCCAGCAGGCAGGCGTCGGTGGGCGGGTACCTGCCGGCATACACGGCGCAGGCGCCGCGCATCCATGCCTCGCCCACCAGGCGGGTCACGGCGGGGTAGTGGGCCAGCAGGGTGTCGATACAGCCCTTCAGTACCGTGTTGCGGTAGACCGCAAAACCTGGCTGCCGGGTCCAGTCCGGCAGGCTGGCATCCGGCCCGGTCGCCACCAGGGCGGCCGCGAAATCCTGCTGGAAAAGGCGCTGGTTCATGCCGGCTCGCCGGTCGTGGTGTGCCGCCCGGTCGTGGACTGCGGCGGCTGCTGCTGTTGCAGCAGGGCCTGCGCCAGGCCACGCTCGGCCATCAGTTCACCGAAAGGCGGCAGCTTGTCGTCGCGCTCCAGCAGGGTGGGGCGTGGGCCGATACGTTCCACCAGGCGCCGGTACAGCGCCCAGACCCCGGGCGCCACCGGGGTGTCGTGGGAGTCGATCAGCAGGGCCTCGCCCAGGTTGGGGTCTGGCGTGTGGCCGGCGATATGGATCTCCATCACCGCATCGGCCGGAAAACGGTCGATGTAGTCCGGCGCGGACTGGCCCAGGTTGCGGGCCGAGACGAATACGTTGTTCACGTCCAGCAGCAGGCCGCAGCCGCTGCGGTGGCCCAGTTCGGCCAGGAAGTCGATCTCGTCCCACTCGTGGCCGGGCAACTGCAGGTAGTGCGCCGGGTTTTCGAGGGCGATACGCTGGCCCAGTACGTCCTGCACCCGGCCGATGTGGCCGGCGATGCGCCGCAGCGCCTCGCCGGTGCGCGCAAAGGGCAGCAGGTCCGGAAAATACTGGCTTTGCCAGGACGACCAGGCCAGGTGTTCGGACACCAGCGCGGGCTGTATACGCCGCACCAGCTGCGCAAAACGCTGCAGGTGCGGTTCGTCCGGCGGCTCGGCGCCGGCCAGCGACATGCCCACGCCGTGCAGCGACAGCGGGTGCCGGGCCCGCACCGCCTCCAGTCCGGCCAGGCGCGGCCCGCCGTCGACGAAATAGTTCTCGGGGTGGACCTCGCACCACAGGCCGGGTGCGCGGCTGGCCAGCACCTCGTCGACGTGCTGCGGTTTCAGGCCGATGCCGGCGCAGGCGGCCAGGTCCACGTGCGTGTGGATCAGGACGGGGTGGGCGTCAGCGAGCCCATGCCCCTGGGTGTCTTGATGCTGGTGCAGGTGCCGGCCGGCACGCTTTTCCAGGCATCGCCCTGGTAGTCCGTCTTGGCGGTGCCGGCGCAGCTGGTGCCCGGGCCGGCGGCGCAGTCGTTCTGGCCGGCCAGGGCCACGCCGTAGCATTTTTCCGTGGTGGCCGACTGGTTGGCCATGGCGGCCTGGGCCAGGGCGGCGCCGGAAGCCAGGGCGCCCAGGGCGATGGCGGAGACGGCGAAGGAACGCGGGTGCATGAAAAGACTCCAGGAAGGGGCGGCGTGGCCGGGAAAAGCCGCCGTGGCATGGTCGAAGCTTAATAGGGGAAATCTTTTTGGCAAACGCTGTAACCTTCCGACCCCATGCAACGAAGTTCCTCCGGTAACGATGCCGCCCACGCACAGCTGGAAAGCGCTTTGCGGCTGGCGCTGCTGGCGGGGCTGGCAGGCGATGCCGCCGCCTACCATGGCTTCCTACAGAAGCTTTCGACCCATTTACGGGCCTTTTTCCGGCGCCGGCTGTTCAGCTGGCCCAACGACGTGGAGGATCTGGTGCAGGAAACCTTGCTTGCGGTGCACAACCAGCGCCACACCTACCAGCCGGAGCAGCCGCTCACCGCCTGGGTGCATGCGATCGCCCGCTACAAGGTGGTGGACCTGCTGCGCGCGCGTTCGGTGCGCGAGGCCCTGCACGACCCGATAGACGACGCCACCGAGCTGTTCGCCGACAGCGATACCGAGGCACACGACGCCCGGCGCGACCTGGCGGTGCTGCTCGAAGCACTGCCCGACAAACAAAGAATCCCCATCGTGCAGGTCAAGCTGCACGGCCGCTCGGTGGCCGAGGTGGCGGCCGAGACGGGTATGTCCGAATCGGCGGTCAAGGTCGGCATCCACCGCGGGCTCAAGCTGCTGGCGGCGCGTATCCGGCAAGACGGCAGGAAAGACACATGAAAACCGACGACCTGATCGGCCTGCTGGCGGCCGGCGTGCCCCCGGTGGCGCCGCACGCCGGTGCACGCCGCGCCGCCCGGGCGCTGGCCCTGAGCCTGCCGGTGGCGGTGGCCCTGATGCTGGGTGTGCTGGGGCTCAACCCCGCCCTGGGCGAGTACCTGCACCTGCCGATGTTCTGGGTCAAGTTCATCGCGCCGCTGTGCATGGCTATCGCCGGCACCGTGCTGCTCGGCCGGCTCGGCCGGCCCGGCACGCCGGTCCGGGCCGGGTGGCTGGCCTGGCTGCTGCCGGTGCTGCTGCTGTGGGCCCTGGGCGCGGTGGTGTGGCTGGATGCGCCACCGGAGCAGCGGCGTGCACTGGTGATGGGCCAGACCTGGCGGTATTGCCCGGCCTGCATCGTGATGCTGTCGGCGCCCATCTTCGCCGCCGCGCTCTGGGTGCTGCGCGGCATGGCGCCGGTGCGTCCCCGGCTGGCCGGGGCCGGTGCCGGGGCCCTGGCGGGAGCGGCGGGGGCCACGGTGTACGCACTGCACTGCCCCGAACTCGGCGCGCCCTTCCTGGCCATCTGGTATGTGATCGGCATGGCCATCCCGGTGGCCGTGGGGGCGCTCGTGGGGCCGCGGCTGCTGCGCTGGTAGTCCTGACAAACCCCGTTGTCGTGCACGGATGTGGTGCCGTACCATCGAGCGGTATCCACTCCCGTGCACCATGATGTCTCTCGAACCCCAACCGTCGTGGTCCGCACGCGCCACCAGGCAGACCCTGGCGCTGGCCGTGGCGCTCTGCGCCGCCTGCACCGGAGCGCATGCCGACGCCACCCTCGACAAGATCCACCAGCGCCACAAGGTGGTCATCGGCGTGACGACCCAGGGCGGCCCTTTCGGCTCGATCGACCCCGCCACCCAGCAGCTGATCGGCTGGAACCCCGAGCTGGCGCGCGACCTGGCCCGCAGGCTCGGTGCCGAGGCCGAACTGGTCCAGGTACAGCCGACCAACCGCATCCAGTTCCTCCAGTCCGGCCGGGTGGACCTGCTGATCGCCTCGATGGACTACAACACCGAGCGCGGTGAAATCCTGGGCCATGTGCCGACACCTTTCTACCTGGTCGGAGGCACGGCGATCATGCTGAAGACGGCCACCATCAAGCACTGGGAAGACCTGCGCGGCAAGGCGGTGTGCACCTCGCAGGGCGGCAGCTACGCCAAGGTGCTGCAGGCGCAGTACGGCGCCGAGATCCGGGGTTTCAAGAGCTCGGCCGAGTCGCTGCTGGCCCTGCGCGGCAGCAACTGCGTGGCCGCGGTGCACGACACCACCGTGCTCTACCCGATGCTGCGCAGCAACCCGGAATGGGCGGCCTACGCGGCCCCCATCGAGGCACCGCTGGCGCCCGCACCATCGGTGGTGTGGACCCGCAAGGGCGAAGCCGATACCCAGGCGGCCATCGACAAGGTGGTACGCGACTGGCACCGCAGCGGCTGGCTGATCGACACCGAAAAGCGGCTGGGCATCACCCCGCCGAACCCCTTCCTGGTCGAGCAGCAGGCCAAGATCAAGACCGCCTCCTGAGCTTCGTGCCCGTTTCCCCATGACCGACGGCCTGGCCGTGCAGGCGGTGGCCGCGCTCAAGGCGGTGGGCCTGAACTACAGCTTCGTGCTCGATGCGGTGGATTTCCACGCCTTCCTGCACGGGCTGCTGGTCACGCTGGAGCTGTGCCTGCTGGTGCTTCCGCTCAGCCTCGCGGCGGGCGTGGCAATGGCCACGGCCCTGACCTCCGGCCGCCGGTGGCTGGCCGGCCCGGTACGGGCCTTCGTGGAGATCACCCGCAACACCCCCACGCTGGTGCAGCTGTACTGCGCTTTTCTGGTGCTCAACACCCTCATCACCGACCAGTTGAAGGCGGTGGGGGGCGGCAACCCCCTGACGCCCTTCATCTGGGTGGTGGTGGTGCTGACGCTGCACAAGGGCGCCTTCCACGCCGAGGCGCTGCGCGCCGGGCTGGAGGCGGTGCCGCAGGTCACGCTGGAGGCGGGGCGTTCGCTCGGCTTCTCCCGCAAACAGTTGCTGTGGCGGGTGGAACTGCCGCTGGCGCTGCGTTTCTCCCTGCCCGCGCTGGTCAACAACCTGGTCGACCTGGTGAAGATGACGGCCGTGGCCTCGGCCATCGCCGTGGGCGACGTGACCTACGAATCGCTCATGATCTGGAACCAGCGCGACAACGTGCTCGAACTGATCCTGCTCATCCTGCTGTATTTCGGCCTGCTGACCTGGCTGGTCGGCCTGGCCGGCCGCAGCCTGGAGCGGCGCCTGCGTATGCCCGGTTATGGCCAGTGAACTGCTGCCCGCGGCCCTGCACGACCTCTGGGTCTGGGCGCCGGCGCTGCTGCATGGCCTGCTGGCCAACATCCAGATCAGTGTGCTGGCGATCGCGCTGGGCACGGCCGCAGGCCTGGTGGCCGGCGCGCTGGCGCTGTCGCCCCTGGCGTGGCTGCGCACGGCCGTCCAGTGGTATGTGCTGGCCTTCCGCAATGCACCGGTACTGGTGCTGGTGTATTTCACCGCCTACGTCTTCCCGTTCGAGCTGCACCTGGTGTCGTGGACCTTTCCTTTCCCCGACTGGATCAAGGTGGTGCTGGGCCTGGCGCTGTCGGCCAGCGCCAATGTGGCGGAGATCTTCCGCGGGGCCATCCAGTCCATACCGGCGGCCCAGTGGGAGGCGGCGCATTCGCTGGCCTTCCGCCGCGGGCAGATCTTCCGCATCATCATCCTGCCGCAGTGCATCCGTCGCATGCTGCCGCCCTGGATGAACCTCTATGCCAGCATCACCATGAGCACCTCGCTGGCCTCGCTGGTGGGCGTGCACGACGTGGTGGATACGGCCCAGGTCGCCAGCAACACGGTGGCCCGCACCGACTTCACCATCCTCGTCTATTGCACGCTGCTGGCGGTGTTCTTCGCCTACTGCTGGCCGATCGCCCGCGCGACCCGCGCCCTGGAACGCCGCCATGTGCGCCACTGAAAAAAATATGTCCGCCCCCGCCGCATCGCTGGTGCACATGCGCGACGTACACCTGTCCTTCGGCGCCAACGAGGTGCTCAAGGGCATCGACCTCGACGTGGGGCGCGGCCAGGCCGTCTCCATCATCGGTCCGTCGGGCTCCGGCAAGTCGACCATCCTGCGCTGCATCACCGGCCTGCTGCGGCCGCAGCGGGGCAGCATCCGTGTGGACGGCACGCTGGTCGAGCAGCAGCGTACCGAGGCCGAACTGATCGCGCTGCGCAAGCGGGTCGGCTTCGTGTTCCAGCAGTACAACCTGTTTCCCCACCTCACGGTGCTGGAGAACCTGGTGGTCGCGCCGGTCCGCGTGGTGGGCCGCACACGTGCCGATGCCGAGCGCGAGGCCCGGGCGCTGCTCGACAAGGTCCGGCTGCTGCACAAGGAGGGCGCCTACCCCGGCGAACTCTCCGGCGGCCAGCAGCAGCGCGTGGCCATTGCGCGGGCCCTGGCCATGCGGCCCGAACTCATCCTGTTCGACGAAGTCACCTCCGCGCTGGACCCGGAGACCGTGGGTGAAGTGCTCACCGTGATCCACGACCTGGTGCGCGAAGGCATGACCTGCATGCTGGTGACCCACGAGATGGGTTTTGCCGAAGAGGTGAGCGACACCGTGTATTTCACCGAGGCGGGCCGCATCGTCGAACACGGCCCGCCCGGGCTGATCTTCGGCAATCCGCAGAGCGAACGCACCCGCGCCTTCCTGGGGCGGGTGCTGGGGAGAGGCGGAAGCGGTCGTGCCCCTACGGCCTAGCGGGCAGGCTTGCCCAGGGCCGCTTCGACGTAGGCGTTGGTCGTGATCTGCTCCGGCGTCACGACCAGTTTTTCCGTGCTCAGCCTGCGGAATTCGTCGAACGACGAGGCAATGGCATCGACGCTGACGGACGGGTTGGCCGCCACGGCCTGGAAGGTGCGCTGGCAGGCGGCATCGAAGGCGGCGGGGTCGATGCGCGGGAACACCCCGCGCAGGATCTTCGCCGTGCCCGCCGGGTCGTCGTGGACAAAACGCTGCGCCTTGGCAAAAGCCCGGACCAGGCCCGCCACGGTCTGCGGGTTGCCCTCCAGCCAGGCGCGGTTGGCCGAGACCACCGTCCACGGGTAGCGCCGGTAGATCGGGTTGTCGCCCTTGCTGATGTCGAACAGTTCCACACCACGCCCGCGCAGCAGCAGTTCCTCGGTCGACGGAGACGAGGTCGAGACCGCATCCACCTTGTGTGCCATGAAGGCCGCGACCTGGTTGGCACCGCCGCCGGTGGGCACGAGTTCCACCTCGCGGGTGGGGTCGATGCCACCACCCATCAGCAGCACGCGGGTGATGGCGTCCGACGCGCTGCGCACCGAGCTGATGCCGATCTTCAGTCCGCGCAGTGCCGCCAGGCGCTGCGGCAGCGGCGACTGCAGTGTCACCCCGTACTTCAGGGCGACCTCCTGCTGCACCACGATGCTGGACACCGGCCGTTCCAGCAGCGCAGCGAAGATGAGCACCTTCTGCCCGTGGTTGTCGGCGTTGATGACCTCCGACGCCACCGCGGCCAGCACCTGGGCCGCACCCGTCAGCACCGTCGTCATGGCCTTGGCACCACCCCCGCTGGGCAACAGCGTCACGTCCAGGCCCTCGGCCTGGAAATAGCCGTTGGCGCGGGCCACGTACAGCGGGGTGAACTGGAAGCCGTCGATGGCCATGGCGATGGTCACGGGCTTGAGGGCCTCGGCGGCGGTGGCTGGCACCAGGGCGGTGGATGCCAGCGGGCCCAGGGCGGCGATCAGGGCCCGGCGGGTGATGTTCATGCGAGTTTTTTCTTCATATGCTGCAGCCAGGGACGCTCGGCAGCATTACGTTGTTCCCACCGGCCGATGGCCTCGGCCTGTTCCAGGCTGAGTGCGATCTCGTCCGTGCCCTTGAGCAGGGCCGCGCGGTCGTTCGCGGGGATGGTGAAGGCCAGGGTGCCCAGGCCCGGGCAGGTGATCTGCTGGGTCTCCAGGTCGACCTGGCAGGGTTCGGCCCCATCCACCGCGACAACGGCGTCTTCCAGTGCCTGTGCAGCGTCGGGTGGCAGCACCACTGGCAGCAGGCCGTTCTTCAGGCAGTTCTCGCGGAAGACCTCGGAGAACGAGCGGGCGATGATGCATTTGAAGCCGAACCCGGCCAGCGCCCAGACCGCCGTTTCACGCGAACTGCCGCAGCCGAAATTGCTGCCGGTGACCAAAATGGTCGCCCCCTTGAACCGGTCCTGGTTCAGGACGAAGTCCGGATCCTCGCGCCAGCGGTAGAAGAGCAGCTTGCCGAAATCGGCACCCTCGTGGGCCGATGCCGGAGCCATCTGGTCGGTATTGACGTCGTCGATAGGCAGCGGCATCGCCGCACCCGAAGCGGTGGTGAAGGGTTTCATGCGTGTGCCTCCAGCACGCGGCGCACATCCACGATGCGCCCCGCCACCGCCGCGGCGGCCGCCATGGCCGGGCTGGACAGATGGGTGCGCACGCCGGGGCCCTGGCGGCTCTCGAAATTGCGGTTGGTGGTCGATACGATACGTTTGCCCGGTGCGGCATTGGGGCCGTTGCCGCTGCCGCACATGGCGCAACCCGATTCGTGCCATTCCATGCCGGCGTCGGTGAAGACCGTGTGCAGCCCCCGGGCCTCGGCCTCGCGTTTCACCGTGGAGGAGCCGGGCACCACGACGGCGCGTACGCCATTGGCGACATGCCTGCCGCGCACGATGGAAGCGGCGATTTCGAGGTCCTCGATCCGGGCGTTGGTGCAGGAGCCGATGAACACCTGGTCCACCGCCAGGCCTTCCAGCGGCGTGCCAGGCGCCAGGCCCATGTAGGCGAGGGCGCCTTCGAAGGCATCGCGCTTGCCGGCCTCGATGTCCTGCAGGGCCGGCACCGCCCCGCCGATACCGACGACCTGGCTCTGGTCCGTGCCCCAGGTGATCTGGGGCTCGACCGCGCTGATGTCTATGACGATGTCCTGGTCGAAGACGGCGTCCGCGTCGGTGTACAGCGCCTTCCACGACGCGGCGGCCAGATCCCACTCGGCGCCCTCGGGCGCCAGTTCCCGCCCCTTGACCCAGGCGATGGTCTTGTCGTCCGGCGCAATGATCGAGGTCCGTGCGCCCATCTCGATGGACATATTGCACAGGGTCATGCGTGCCTCGATCGACAGTGCGGACACGACCGGCCCCGCGTATTCGACCAGCATGCCCTGCGCTCCCGCCACCCCGAGCCGGGCGATGACATGCAGCGTCACATCCTTGGCCGAGACACCGAAGGGCAGTTCGCCTTCCAGCGTGATGCGCATCTGCGGCGGTTTTTGCAAGGCTATCGCCTGCGTGGCCAGGATGTGCACGATCTCGCTGGTACCGGTGGCGAAGGCCAGCACGCCGAGCGCCCCCACGGTGCAGGCATGGCTGTCCGGGCAGGAGTAGGTCGAGCCCGGCAGCACCAGGGCCAGTTCCGGTGCCACCACGTGGCTGATGCCCTGCCGGGGATCGTCCAGGCCGAAAAGCTTGATGCCATGGCGTTCGGTTTCGGCGCGCATGCCACGCGCCAGCGGGCCGCCCCGGGGAACGCTGTCTTCCTTGCGGCCGGCGAAGGTGGCGACCGAGTGGTCCAGCACACCGAAGGTGAGGTCCGGCCGGCGCACCGGACGGCCGCTGGCATTGGCGCGCTCGAAGGCCCGCGGGCCGTGCAGGTCGTGGATGACGTGCCGGTCGATGTAGAGCAGGGCCTTGCCATCCGGCCGGGTGGCGACCAGGTGGTCCGACCATATCTTGTCGGCCAGGGTTCGGGTGTGGGTCATTGTCTTATCTCCGTTTCCAGCGCAGCACCCGGCGTTCCAGCCAGGACAGCAGTTCATTGAGAACGACCGAGAGCACCAGCAGCGCCGCCAGGGCGGCAAAGATACCGGCCGTGTCGAACTGGGCGGCGGATTCCTGGATGAGCGATCCGAGGCCCTTGTTCGAGGCCATCATCTCACCCACGACCGCACCCACCAGCGCATACGGCACCGAAATCTTCAGGCCGGTGAACACCCAGACCAACGCGCTCGGAATCAGCACAAAACGCCGGACGGCGGACTTGCCTCCGCCCATGAGCCGTACCGTGTCGATCAGGTCGTCATCCACTTCACGCACGCCGGCATAGGCGTTGAAGAACACCAGGAAGAACACCACCGCACCCGAGAGCACGATCTTCGGCAGCATGCCCACGCCGAACCACAGCACGAACAGTGGCGCCAGCGCGATCTTCGGCAGGCTGTAGACCGCCAGGATCAGCGGATGCAGCAGCCGCGCCAGCGTGCGGGCGCGGCCCAGCCACAGACCGGCGGCGCTGCCCAGCACGACACCGCCGACGAAGCCCGTCATCATCTCCTGCAGCGTGATCCAGAAGTGGAACAGCAGCGTTCCATCGCCGATCCACTGCACCAGCCGCTGGCCGATGGCCCAGGGATCGGAAAACCAGAAGGGGTCCAGCAAGCGTCCGCTGCCCAGTTGCCAGACCAGGAGAAAGGAGCCGATCAATAGCCCGCGGCCGACCCACAGCTGGCCTTCGGTCCACTCGCGCGGGGTCGTCATGCCTGTACCTCGTCCGCCGGCATCTCGAGAGCCGACCAGAGGCGGGTGAACAGTTCGCGGAACGCGGCATCCTGCCGGATGGCGATGACGTTGCGCGGGCGCGGCAGGTTCACCGCGACGTCTTCCTTGACATGGGCCGGGCGCCCGCTGAGCACGATGATGCGGTCCGACAGCGCAATGGCTTCCTCGATGTCGTGGGTGACGAAGATGACCGTCTTCCTGCTGCCTTCCCATATACGCAGCAGCGTCTGCTGCAGGGACAGGCGCAGCTGGGCGTCGAGCGCGCCGAAGGGCTCGTCCATCAGCAGCGTCTCGGGGTCGTGGGCCAGGGTGCGGGCAATTGCCACCCGCTGCCGCATGCCGCCGGAAATCTCGGTGGGGTAGTGCTGCTCGAAGCCGGTCAGTCCGACCAAACGGACCAGCGACGCCACCCGCTCCCGGTCGGGTTTGCCGGCGATGTCGAAGGCCAGCGAGATGTTCCGCTCCACCGTGCGCCAGGGCAGCAGGGTGTCGCGCTGGGTGATGTAGCCGACACGGGTGTTCACGTCGGTGACGGCCTGGCCGCCGTAGGTGATGGTGCCGCCGCTCGGCGGCCGCAGGCCGGCGATCAGGTGCAACAGGGTCGACTTGCCGCAGCCCGAAGGGCCCACGATGCTGACGAACTCGCCTTGCTGGATGTCGAGCCCGACGTTCTCCACCGCGGTCACCGGCCCCCGCGCCGTGGGAAAGGTGACACGTATGTCTTCTAGACGAAGCAAGGAACCCATGGCTTATGTTCGCCGCCCCGCGGCGTCCCCCAGCGGGCCCATGGCAATGGGCACGCT
>JAZJYT010000011.1:63239-159067 GCA_040390235.1 Pseudomonadota bacterium
GGGGGACCGGGGAGGCTTCCGATCTGGTAGTTGGTGCGCGACTCTAGCGCCATAAGACCCCAGGGACCCTGGGGTTGTTACGGGCTCACAGAGGCACCACCGGCCGCGGCAGGCGGCGTGATAACACTCTTGGTGCTGAGCTTAAGCGCGCAAGCGTGCGCGACACGGAAGGTTTTCGCGCTTGCTTATGCGGACACCTTCGTTGCGCCCCCCTGTGGCGCGGCCTCAGCGCTTGAACAGGCTGCCCAGCACACCGCGGATCAGCTCGCGCCCGACCTGGGTGCCGATGGTGCGCACCGCCGACCGCGCCATGCTCTGCGCCAGGCCGTCGTGGACACCGCCGCGCGGGCCGACCGTGCCGAACAGCACGTTGTTGAGGGTGCCCATCAGGCCGCCGCCGGCAGGTGCCGGTGCGGTGGCCGGTGCGCCGGCCGCGGTCGGGTTGGCCGGGGCGCCGGGGGCGGAGGCCGTTCCCGCCGGCACTGGCGACGCGGCGACCCGGCCGCGCAGCACCTCGTAGGCCGATTCGCGGTCTACGGTCTTTTCATACACCCCCGCCACCAGCGACTGCGCGACCAGGGTGGCGCGCTGGGCGTCGGTGATGGGGCCGATCTGGCCGGCCGGCGGCAGCACGAAGGCGCGTTCGGTCGGGGTCGGTGTGCCATGCTCGTCGAGCAGGCTCACCAGTGCCTCGCCCACCGCCAGCTCGGTGATGGCCGTGCCGATGTCCAGGCCGGGTTTCTGCCGCATGGTCTCGGCGATGGCCTTGACCGCCTTCTGGTCGCGCGGGGTGAAGGCGCGCAGTGCGTGCTGGATGCGGTTGCCGAGCTGGGCCAGCACGCTGTCGGGAATGTCCAGCGGGTTCTGCGTGACGAAATACACCCCCACGCCCTTGGAGCGCACCAGGCGCACCACCAGCTCGATGCGGTCCACCAGGATCTTGGGCGCCTCGTCGAACAGCAGGTGGGCCTCGTCGAAAAAGAACACCAGCTTGGGCTTTTCCGGGTCGCCGATCTCGGGCAGGTGCTCGAACAGCTCCGACAGCATCCACAGCAGGAAGGTGGCGTAGAGCCGGGGCGACTGCATCAGCCTGTCGGCGGCCAGCACGTTGACCACGCCCCGGCCGGCGCTGTCGGTCTGGATCAGGTCGTCGATGTTGAGCATCGGCTCGCCGAAGAAATGGTCGCCGCCCTGGGTCTCGATCTGCAGCAGCCCGCGCTGGATGGCGCCGATGCTGGCGGCGCTGACGTTGCCGTAGGCGGTGGTGAAGTCCGAGGCGTTGTCGCCCACGTGCTGCAGCATGGCCCGCAGGTCCTTCAGGTCGAGCAGCAGCAGGCCCTGTTCGTCGGCCACCCGGAAGACGATGTTGAGCACGCCGGCCTGGGTTTCGTTCAGGCCCAGCATGCGGCCCAGCAGCAGCGGGCCCATGTCGGAGATGGTGGCGCGCACCGGGTGGCCTTTTTCGCCGAACACGTCCCACAGGGTGGCCGGGCAGGCGGTGGGGGCGGGCAGGTCGATGCCGCGGGCGGCCAGGACGGCGCGCAGCTTGTCGCTCGGCTGGCCGGGCTGGGTGATGCCGGTCAGGTCGCCCTTCACGTCGGCCATGAACACCGGCACGCCGATGCGCGAAAAACCCTCGGCCAGGGTCTGCAGGGTCACCGTCTTGCCAGTGCCGGTGGCCCCGGTCACCAGGCCATGGCGGTTGGCCAGGGCCGGCAGCATTTCGAGGAGGGTGGTGGCGTTGCGGGCCAGGGGCAGGGCAGGGGTCATGGGGCGTGCGTCCGGGGAAGATGCGGGCAAGTGTATAGAGGGGCGGTGGCGGCCCTGCCGGTTACAGGGAAGGTCCGGCGCCCTCCCTATAATCCCGGCTCCTTTCACCCAGCCGTCCGCCAGGAACTTTTCGGGAGTATTTGTGTCCTCGATCGCCCCCACTTCGACGCCCACGGGCGCTTCTCCGGAGCAATCGCCGCTCGAAAACGAGCTGGCCGTGCTGCTGGTGGAGGCACTGAGCCTCGAAACCCGGCCGCAGGACATCGTGCCCGACGCGCCCCTGTACGGCGACGGCCTGGGGCTGGACTCGATCGACATCCTGGAGGTGGCGCTGGAAGTGTCGCGCCGCTACGGTTTCCAGCTGCGCTCCGACGACGAGCGCAACCAGCAGATCTTCCAGTCCCTGCGCAGTCTGGCCGCGCACGTTGCGGCCCACCGCAGCGCCTGAGCCGGCCCGCGCCATGCCTTCGCGGCGTTTGCTGGGCATCGTACTGGGTGCCGCGGCCTATAGCCTGCTGTGCCACTGGATGATGGTGCAGCACACGGTCGCCCCCTGGGCGGTGCTGCTGCTGCTCGGGCCGCTGCTGCTGGCGGTGGGAGGCATGCTGCTGGAGCGCCTGGGCCGCTGGGGCTGGCTGTTGCTGGCGCTGCTGTGCGGCGCCCTGGTGCTGCTGGCGCTCGAAGGCGGCGTACTCGACGTGCAGCGGCTCTACCTGCTGCAGCACGTCGGTATCCACCTGCTGCTGGCATCGTGGTTCGGCGGCACCCTGCGTTCCGGCCGCACACCGCTGATCAGCCAGCTGGCCGCCCGGATCCACGGCGGGCTCGAACCGGCCATGGCCCGGTACACCCGGGGCGTGACCCAGGTCTGGACCGGGTATTTCCTGGGCATGGCGGCCGTGTCGGTCGCAGTCTATGCACTGCTGCCCTTCGCGGCCTGGGCCTTTTTCGACAACGTGCTGACGCCGCTGCTGATGGCCGGCCTGTTCGTCGGTGAACATGTGGCGCGCTACCGGCTGCACCCCGAATTCGAGCGGGTGAGCGTGGCCGCCGCGGTACAGGCCTTTCGCGGCGTGTCCGGCGGCAGGGCACGGCCATGAGCGCTGTGCTGCTGCCGCTGCTGGCCCCCCGCGACCTCGATGCGCCGTTCGCCTGGCACCATGGTGTGCCGGTATCGGCCCGCGCTTTCCTGGCCGACGTGCAGGTGCTGGCCGTACAGTTGCCGGCCAGCGGTGCCGCCGCCAACCTGTGCAGCGACCGCTACCATTTCACGGTGGGGCTGGCCGCCGCCCTGCTGCGCGGCCGGCCCAGCCTGTTGCCGCCCGATGCGCGCCCCGACACGCTGGCCCTGCTGCAGGCGGCGCACGCCGGTGTGTTCGGCCTGGTCGATGCACCGGCGGCCGACCTGCCGGGCCTGCCCCAGGTCGTCGTCGCGGCCCGGGGCGAGGCCCCGGCCGACCCCGGGGCGGCCTTGCTGTTGCTCGACCCTGGGGCGGCCGTGCCGTTGCTGGACGGCGGCCAGCACGCGGCCAGCCTGCTGACCTCGGGCTCCACCGGTGTGCCCCAGCCCCACGCCAAGGACTGGCGCACGCTGTGGCTGAACGTGCAGGCTGCCGCGGAACGGCTGGCCGCACTGCTCGGCCGTCCCGACCTGGCCGGGCTGACGCTGGTGGGCACCATCCCGGCGCAGCACAGCTACGGCTTCGAATCGACCGTGCTGCTGGCCCTGCTGGGCGGCGCGGCCTTCCACTGCAGCCGGCCTTTCTTCCCGGCGGACATCGCCGCGACGCTGGCCGACCTGCCGCGGCCGCGGGCGCTCGTCACCACCCCGTTCCATTTGAAGACCCTGCTGGCCGCGGGCCTGGACCTGCCGCCGGTCGACCTGGTGCTGTGCGCCACCGCGCCCCTGTCGCCGCAACTGGCGGCGCGCGCCGAACAGGCCCTGGGCTGCGCCCTGGTCGAGATCTATGGCTGCACCGAGGCCGGGCAGGTGGCCACGCGGCGCACCACCGAAGGCGAGACCTGGACCACCTTCGGCGCCCTGCGTATCCATGCGGAAGAAACGCAGGGGCAGGGTGACAACACACGTTTCCTGGTGCAAGGCGGCCACGTGGCCGAAGCCACACCGCTGGCCGACGTGCTGGAGCTGGATGACGGCCGGCGCTTCCGCCTGCTGGGGCGTTCCAACGACCTGATCCACGTCGCCGGCAAACGCAGTTCGCTGGGCCACCTGGACTTTCACCTCAACAGTATCGAGGGCGTGGAGGATGGGGCCTTCTGGCTGCCCGACGAAGTGGCCGACGGCGTGGTGCGGCCGGTCGCCTTCGTGGTAGCCCCGGGCCTGGCCGCGGCGGACATCGTCGCGCGCCTGCGGGAACGCCTGGAGCCGGCCTTCGTGCCGCGCCGGGTGGTGTTCGTCGATGCCCTGCCGCGGGTGGAAACCGGCAAACTCACGGCACGCGCTTTGCGTGGCCTGGCCCTGTCCCTGCTGCCGCAAGTACCGCCGCCGGAAGGCGCGGCGGAGCCCGTGGCGCCTGAGACCACGTTCCGCACCCTGTGGGCCGTGCCGGCCGGGCATCCGGTGTTCGCGGGCCACTTCCCCGGCCAGCCGCTGCTGCCCGGTGCCCTGTTGCTGGCCGAGGTGCAGGAGGCGCTGGCCGCGGCGCCCGGCTGGTCGGCCTGGCTCGGGCCCCACCCGGCGCTGTCGGCCGCCAAGTTCCTGGCGCCGGTGCGGCCCGGCGACACCCTGGCGGTGGAACTGCAGCGGCAGGACGGCGGTGCCGCCCGCGCGGTGGATTTTTCCGTGTTCGCCGGTTCGGTGCTGGCGGCCCGCGGCCGCTGGACCGCTGCTGCGGCAGATACGGCAGCGGGCCCGGCGGCGCCATGAGCGCACCCGAGCGCACGGCCGCCCCGGAGGCGGACTGGTCCCGGGCGCCCGAACGCAGCAACCGGCATGCGCTGCGCGCCATGTGCTGGGGGGCGGTGACCTTCGGGCGGCGTTTTGCGCGCTGCATCCTGCACCCGATCAGCGCCTATTTCGTGCTGGCGGCACCGGGGCCGCGCCGGCACGCCCGCGCCTACCTGGGCCGGGTGCTGGGCCGGCCGGCGGGCTGGCGGGACCTGTACCGCCTGTTCCACGCCTTCGCCGCCACCATCCTCGACCGGGTGTATTTCCTGCGGGGTGCCGCCGGCCTGCTCGACGTGCGGGTGCAGGGCGCCGAGTCCCTGACCCAGGCGCTGGAGAGCGGGCAGGGCGCCTTCCTGGTGGGCGCGCACATGGGCAGTTTCGAGGCCATCGGTTTTGCCGGGCGGCAGCGCGGCGGCATCCGTGTCGCCATGGTCATGTACCCCGACAACGCGCGCCAGGTGAATGCGGCGCTGGATGCCATCGCCCCCGGGGCCGACCGTTGCGCCATCATCGCGCTGGGCCGCTCCAGCGCCATGCTGGCGTTGCGCGACTGGCTCGATGAGGGGGGGGTGGCGGGCCTGCTGGCCGACCGGACCCTGGCCGAAGCCGCGCGGCGCGACGATATGGTGATGCTGCCCTTCCTGGGCCAGCCGGCGCCTTTCGGCGACGGCCCCTTCCGCCTGGCCGCGCTGCTGCGGCGGCCGGTTTTTTTCATGGCGGGGCTCTACCGTGGCGACAACCGTTACGACGTGGTGTTCGAACCGCTGGCAGACTTCAGCACGCCCTCGGCCGATGGTGCCGAGCGGGAGCGCCGTATCCGCGCCGCGCTGTGCGACTATGTCGCCCGGCTTGAGGCACTGTGCCGGGCCCACCCTTACAACTGGTTCAATTTCCATGATTTCTGGCATGAAGACGGTCCCTGATCCGCTGCCGCGTCCCTCGCCCAGGTACTTGCGGGCGGTCGCGTCGGGACTGCTGCTGGCCCTGGCCTGCGGCGGTGCCTGGGCCTTCGGCCTGGCCGAACTCATGGCCCAGCTGGCGCGCCAGAAGCAGGGCGAGGCGCAGTTCACCGAGCAGCGTTTCGTCAGCGGCCTGGATGCGCCCTTGCTGGCCTCGGGCACGCTGCGTTTCACCGCGCCCGACAAGCTGGAGCGCCATACCCTGCGGCCGCGCGAGGAAAGCATGCAGGTCGAGGGCAACACCCTGCTGCTCACCCGCGGCGGGCGCAGCCGCACCGTGGCGCTCGACAGTTCGCCCGAGCTGGCCGGCCTGGTCGAGGCCATGCGCGGAACCCTGGCCGGCGATGCGGCGCTGCTGCAGAAGCATTTCAGCACCAGCCTGGCCGGCTCGCCCGCCAGCTGGTCGATCGAGTTGCTGCCGCGCGACGAACGCCTGGCAGCCCAGGTGCAGAACGTCCGTATCTCCGGCCAGCAGGGCCAGGTGCGCGGGGTGGAACTCGACTTCCGTAACGGGGACCGGGCGGTGACCACGATCGTGCCGGCCAGGGCCCTGCCGTGAGCGAACGGCTGCGCCGTGTCCTGGTACTGCTGGCCTGGCTGGCCCTGCTGGCACTCGGCGGGGCGCTGGTCGCCCGTACCCCCATCAGCGCCGACCTGTCGGCCTTCCTGCCCCAAAGCCCGGACGCACGGCAGCGCCTGCTGATCGACCAGCTGCAAAGTGGCCCGGCGGCACGCACCCTGCTGATCGGCATCGAGGGCGGGGACGCCGGTGCACGCGCCCAGGCCTCCCGGGCGCTGGCCGCGCAGATGCGGGCCAGCGGCCTGTTCGAGCAGGTGCAGAACGGCGAGGCCGGCGGTTTCGGTGATGCCGGTGCCTGGCTGGTGGCGCACCGCTACCAGCTCAGCCCGGCGATGTCGCCGCAGCATTTCAGCGTGGACGGCCTGCGCGACGCCATCGGCGACAGCCTGTCGCTGCTGGGCACCCCCGCGGGCAACCTGTTCAAGCCGCTGCTGGAGCGCGACCCGACCGGCGAAACCGCGCGTATCGCCGAAAACCTGCTGCCCGCCGGCGGCCCGCGCAGCGAGCAGGGGGTGTGGGCCTCCCGCACGGTGGGCCGCGCACTGCTGCTGGCCGGCACCAAGGCGCCGGGCTCGGACCTCGACGCCCAAGCCCAGGCCATCGGCCATATCCGGGCGGCCTTTGCCGCGCTGGGCGCCAGGGACCTGCGCCTGCAGCTCAGCGGCGCGCCGGTGTTCTCGGTCGAAAGCCGCGACCGCATCAAGGGCGAGGCCATCCACCTGGCCATGGTCGGTTCGGTGGTGATGGGGCTGGTGCTGCTGCTGGCCTTCGCGTCGCCGCGGGCCCTGCTGCTGGCGGCCCTGCCGGTGGCCAGCGGTGTGGTGGCGGGCACGGCCACGGTGGCGCTGGTGTTCGGCACGGTGCACGGGCTGACGCTGGGTTTCGGCAGCACCCTGATCGGCGAAACCGTGGACTACGCCATCTACTACCTGATCCAGGCCCGCGGCGTGGCCGCGCCGGGGCAGGGCTGGCGCGAATGGAAACAACGCCACTGGCCCACCGTGCGGCTGGGGGTGATGACCTCGGTCGCCGGTTTCGCGGCGCTGGTGTTCTCGGGTTTTCCGGGGCTGGCGCAGCTCGGGGTGTTTTCCCTGGCCGGATTGGTGGCCGCGGCACTGGCCACGCGTTATGTGCTGCCGGTGCTGGCGCCCGATGGCGCGCCGGGCCGCGGCCTGCGCGGCCACCTGGCGCATGCCGCGGGCGGCCTGGTGCTGGCCCTGCCGCGCCTGCGCTGGCTCTGCCTGGCGGCCGGGCTGGTGGCGGTAGGCCTGCTGGTCTGGCAGGGCGACCCCCTGTGGAAAAGCGACCTCGGTTCCATGAGCCCGGTGCCGCGCGCGGCCCAGGCGCTCGACGCCTCGCTGCGCGCCGACCTGGGCGCCAGCGATGCCGGTACCCTGGTATTCGCCCAGGGCAAGGACCTCCAGGCGGTGTTGCAGGCCACCGAGAGCGCCGCACCCCGGCTGGAGCGGCTGGTCGACGAAGGGGTGCTGGCGGGCTACGACAGCGTCACCGCGGTACTGCCCAGCGTGGCCACGCAGCGGGCCCGGCTGGCCAGCGTGCCGGACGCTGCCGAACTGCGCGCCCGCCTGGCGGCCGCGCTCGAAGGCCAGCCGCTGCGCGCCGACCGGCTCGGGCCCTTCGTCGACGAGGCCACGGCCGCACGCAGCCAGGCGCCGCTGGAGCTGAAGGACGTGCAGGCCGGCCCGCTGGCCTCCATGGCCGGCGCCTTGCTGATGCAGCGCGCCGGCGGCGGCTGGGCCACCGTCACCGCGCTGCACCCCGGTGCCCGCTTCGATGCGGCGAAGCTGCAGGCGGCCTTCGCCGGCCTGCCCGACGTGCAGGTGGTGGGCATCGGCGAGGAGCTGGGCAGCCTCTACCAGCGCTACATGCACGAGGCCATGGTGCAGGTGCTGCTGGGTGCGCTGGCGGTGGCGGCGCTGCTGGGTTGCTACCTGCGCTCCTGGCGCCGGCTGGTGGCGGTCTGCCAGCCCCTGGGCCTGGCGGTGCTGCTGGTGCTGGGCGGCCTGGCGCTGGGCCACGCGGTGGCGGGCTGGCCGGCGCTGGGCATCCTGCACCTGGTGGGGCTGCTGCTGGTGGTGGCGGTGGGTTCGAACTACGCGCTGTTCTTCGACCAGCTGCGCCAGCAGGGCCAGCTCGACGACGACACCCTGGCCTCGTTGCTGCTGGCCAACATCACCACCGTGCTGTCCTTCGGGCTGATCGCCTTGTCGCACATCCCGGCGCTCTCGGCCATCGGCCAGGTGGTGGCCCCCGGCGCGCTGCTGGCCATGCTGCTGTCGGCGGCCTTCCTGGGGGCGAAGAAGCCGCTGTGGCCGTGGGACAATGGCCGCCCCCACACGCCGGCCGCCGGACCGGCCGGACCACCCCAGCAGGAGCCAACCGCCCCTTGACGCCCGCCGCCGTTTCCGCATCCACCGCCTGGCCGCTGCCGCGCCTGCTGCGCGCCAGCCTCGGCTGGCACGTGGCGGTGCTGGGCACGGCGGTGCTGGTGCCGGATACGGCGCTGTGGGCGCTGGGCGGTATCGCGCTCAACCACGGCGCCATCGCCGCGGCCGGCCTGCTGCCCCGCTGCCATTGGCTGGGTACCAATCTCACCCGCCTGCCGGCCGAGGCCGCCGCCTGCGGCTGGGTGGCGCTGACCTTCGACGACGGCCCCGACCCGGCAGTGACCCCGCGGGTGCTCGACCTGCTCGACGCCGCCGGCCAGCGCGCCAGCTTTTTCTGCATCGCCGACCGGGTGCGTGCGTATCCGCTGCTGGCCCGCGAGATCGTGGCCCGCGGCCACAGCATCCAGAACCACACGGCACGCCACCGGCACGACTTCGCTTTCCTAGGCCCGCGCGCCTACGCGGCCGAGATCGCCCGCGCCCAGGCCATCGTGCAGGACGTCACCGGCACCACACCCACCTGTTTCCGCGCCCCGGCCGGGCTGCGCAACCCCTTCCTGGCCCCGGTGCTGCACCGCATGGGGCTGGCGCTGGTGAGCTGGACACGCCGCGGTTTCGATACCCGCAGCCAGCCGGCCGACGCCGTGCTGGCGCGCCTGGCCGGCAACCGGCTTGCCGGCGGCGACATCCTGCTGCTCCACGACGGCCATGCTGGCCGCACACCGCAGGGCACGCCCCTGGTGCTCGACGTTCTGCCCCGCCTGCTGTCGGCGCTGGAGGCGCGGCAGTTGCGCAGCGTTACGCTGCCGCAGGCAATGTCAGTACCAATCGACGCATGACTTCTCCACCCGCAGCCTTGCCCGCAGTCCCCGCGGCGCCCGTCGCCATTACCGCTTTCACCGCCACGACCGCCTTCGGCCCGGGCAACGGACCGCTGCTGGCCGGCCTGCGCGCAGGGCGTACCGCCCTGGCGCTGCAGCGCTTCGAAACCGCCGGCTTCGATGCCTGGCTGGGCCTGGTCGACGGGGTGGATGCGGTGCAGCTGCCGCCGCACCTGGCCGCCTACGACTGCCGCAACAACCGCCTGGCCTGGATGGGCCTGCAGGCCGACGGTTTTGCCGGACGGGTGGCCGAGGCGCGGGAGCGGCATGGCGCCGGCCGGGTCGGCGTGTTCCTGGGCACCAGCACCTCGGGCATCCTGCAGACCGAACAGGCCTACCGCGGGCGCGACCCGGCCACCGGTGCATTGCCCGCCGATTTCCACTACGCCGAGACCCACAACACCGGCTCGGTGGCTGCCTTCGTACGGGCCGCGCTGGGGCTGGTCGGGCCGTCCTTCGTGGTGTCCACCGCCTGCTCGTCCAGCGCCAAGGTGTTCGGCAGCGCGGCACGTATGCTGGCGCTCGGCCTGGTCGATGCCGCGGTGGTCGGCGGGGTGGACAGCATGTGCCTCACCACCCTGTACGGCTTCCAGTCGCTGGAACTGCTGTCGCCCGACATCTGCCGGCCGTGGGATGCCCACCGCCATGGCCTGTCGCTGGGCGAGGCTGCGGCCTTCGCCCTGCTGGAACGCGGCGCCGAAGCGCCCCGCGCCTGGCTGCGCGGTGTGGGTGAGACCAGCGACGGCTACCACATGAGCAGCCCGCACCCCGAGGGCGCCGGTGCCGCCGCCGCCATGCAGCAGGCGCTGGCCCAGGCCGGCATCGCACCGCCGCAGCTCGGCTACCTCAACCTCCACGGCACGGCCACGCCCAGCAACGATGCCGCCGAAGACCGCGCGGTGGCCCGCGTGTTCGGCCCGGCCGGCGTGCGCTGCAGTTCCACCAAGGGCGCCACCGGCCACACCCTGGGTGCGGCCGGCGGCGTGGAAGCGGTGGTCTGCCTGCTGGCGCTGGAGCAGGGTCTTGTGCCCGGCGGCGCCAACCTGCAGGAACAGGACCCGCAACTGGCCAGCCGCTACCAGGCCGGGCCCGCCATGCCCGACGGCACGCTGAAGACCGTGGCCAGCAATTCCTTCGGTTTCGGCGGCTCCAACGCCTGCCTGGTGTTCGGGGCGGCGGCATGAGTACCAGCGCACCCCTGCAGGTCTTCATCCGGGGCATCGGCGTCCTGGGTTCGGGGCTGCCCGACTGGGCTACCGCCCGCGCATTGCTGGCCTCACCCCAGGACTGGGCGCCGCTGCCGGTGGAGCTGCCGCCGCCGGCGCGCCTGCCGGCCGCCGAGCGGCGCCGCAGCGGCGGCATCGTCAAACTCTCGCTGGCGGTGGCCGAGCAGGCCATCGCCATGGCCGGCGCGGACCCGTCCGGGCTGGCCACCGTGTTCAGCTCGTCCAGTGGCGACGGCGCCAACTGCGATGCCCTGTGCGCGGCGCTGGCCCAGCCGGAGCGGGCCCTGTCGCCGACCCGCTTCACCAATTCGGTCCACAACACCTCGGCGGGCTATTGGCACATCGCCTGCGCCAGCCGGGCGCCCTCGACCAGCCTGTGCGCCTACGACACGCACTTCGGCGCCGCCCTGCTCGAAGCGGCGGCGCAGTGCCTGGCCTGGCAGCGCCCGCTGCTGCTGGTCAGCGTGGACGTGCCCTACCCGGAACCCCTGCTGTCCAAGCGGCCGCTGGCCGGCAGCTTCGGCGTGGCCCTGCTGCTGGCGCCGGGCCCCGGGGGCCGGGCGCTGCAACTGGCCGTGGGGCAGGGTGATGCCGACGGCTGCGGCCACGCCGGCCTGGAAACACTGCGCGGCGGCATACCCGCCGCGCGTTGCCTGCCGCTGCTCGAAGCCCTGGCCGGAGCCGGCCCGGCGTCCACCGCCATCGGCCTGGCCGATGGCCTCGTGCTGCAACTGCAGCTTGCCGCCCCCTGACCGCCACCGCATGACCGCCACCCTCGACCAGACCGGCATCGCCCGGCGTATCCCGCACCAGGGCCGCATGTGCCTGCTGGACCGGCTGGAAAGCTGGACCGCCGACGCGGTGCACTGCAGCGCCACCGGCCACCGCGACCCCAGCCACCCGATGCGCACCCGGGGCGGCCTGCTGGCGCCCTGCGCCATCGAGTACGCGGCGCAGGCCATGGCGCTGCACGGTGCCCTGGTGGCCGAAAGCCTGCCCGGCGGTGGGCCGGCCACACCCACGCCGGGCTTCATCGCCAGCGTGCGGGGTGTCCGTTTCGAGGTGGAGCGCCTGGATGCCGTCGAGGGTGCGCTGCAGGTGTTCGCCGAGCGCCTCTCGGGCGACGACCGGCAGGTGCTCTACGCCTTCCGGCTGACCGATGCGGCCGACCGGCTGCTGGCCGGGGGCCGGGCGGTGGTGGTGCTGAATACGCCGCTGGCGGCCTGGCCGGCGGCAGCCGGCGCAGGAGAAATGGCACCATGAGCGGCGTGCCCCTGTCCGGCAAACGCGCCCTGGTGACCGGTGCCAGCGGCGCCCTCGGCGCGGCCATGGCACGCCGGCTGGCGCTGGACGGCGCCCACCTGCTGCTGCACGGCCATGCCCGGCCGGCCGCACTGGAGGCGCTGGCCGCCGACATCCGTGCGGCCGGCGGCTCGGCCGAGTGCCACGTTTTCGACATCCGCGACGACGCTGCCTGCGCCGCCGCCTGCGACCGTATGCTGGCCGAGGGTCCGGTGCAGGTCATCGTCAACAACGCCGGGGTGCACGACGACGCCGTGCTGCCCGGCATGCGCGCCGCGCAGTGGCACCAGGTGATCGACGTGTCGCTCAACGGCTTTTTCCGTGTCACCCAGCCGCTGCTGCTGCCGATGCTGCGCACCCGCTGGGGCCGCATCATCAACATCTCCTCGGTATCGGCCCTGGTCGGCAACCGCGGCCAGGTCAACTACGCGGCGGCCAAGGGGGCCCTCAACAGCGCCACCAAGGCACTGTCGATGGAAGTCGCCGCGCGCGGGGTGACGGTCAACGCTATCGCGCCAGGGGTCATCGTCTCGCCCATGGCCGACAGCAGCTTCGACGCCGAGACCATCGCCCGCCTGGTGCCGGCCAAGCGGGCCGGCACGCCGGAGGAGGTGGCCGCGCTGGCCGCTTTCCTGGCCGGCCCGGACGCCGCCTACATCACCGGGCAGGTCATCTCCATCAACGGCGGCATGGCCTAAGGCTGCGGGGTACGCGCCGGGGAGGCACCGCCGGCGGCGGAAAACGAGAAGTTTTTCGCGGTTCGGCGCCGTTTTTCCCGCCGTACCTTCAGAACCACAGCCGACAGGCGGCTCCTCACCGAAGCTATTGACTTCTACCGGCCATAGCTTCCATGAATTACCTGTCCACTTCCGAACTGCTGCCCCAACGCGACGGCAAACTCGGTACCGTCCTGATCGTCGACGACGACGCCATCTGCCTGCAGGTGATGGTGCGCTGTCTGCAGGACCATTTCCACATCGTCACCGCGACCGATGGCCGGGGCGCCCTGGCGGCCATCGCGGCCAGCCAGCCCGACCTGGTGATGCTCGACGTGTTCATGCCCGGTATGGACGGCTACCAAGTGTGCACGGCGCTGCGTCGCGACGAGAACACCCGCCACATCCCGGTGATCTTCCTGACCGGCGCCTCCGACATGGCGTCCGAAGCGCGGGGCCTGGAGCTGGGCGCGGTCGACTACCTGACCAAACCCTTCACGCCCGCCCTGGTGCTGGGGCGGGTGCGCAACCACGTGGAGCTAAAACGTTCCCGCGACCGCCTGGCCGCCATTGCCATGATCGACGGGCTGACCGGCATCCCCAACCGCCGCCGCTTCGACGCCGCGCTGGACGGCGAGCTGCGGCGCGTGGCACGCATGCAGGAAGACATCGGCCTGCTGATGCTCGACGTGGACCATTTCAAGGCCTTCAACGACACCTACGGCCATCTCCAGGGCGACGACTGCCTGCGCCGGGTAGCGCAGGCCATCGCGGGCTGCGTCGAGCGGCCGTTCGACCTGGTCGCCCGCTACGGCGGCGAGGAGTTCGGCTGCATCCTGCCGTGCACCAGCCTGGAGGGTACGCTCAAGGTGGCGCAGCGCATCCTCGACGCCGTGACCGGCCTGGCCATTCCCCACGCAGCGTCCAGCGCCGGCAGTACCGTGTCGCTGAGCATCGGTGCGGCGTATTTCCATTGCGCAGCGCCGACGGCACCCGTGGACCTCATCCGGGTGGCCGACGAGCAGCTGTACCGCGCCAAGAAGACCGGCCGCGCGCGTATCTGCGCCATGGCCATGGAAGCCGGGCTGGCCACCGCCTGATGCCTGGGTTAGCCCGGATAGCCTGGATCTAGGGCTGGAACGGCGGCAGTTTCTGCCAGCGGCGGACCAGCAGATCCGGCAGCCGCACCAGGAACCCGAGCATCAGCCGGATGTGCATCCAGGTCAGCAGCAGGTTGTCGCGGCCGTAGCGGAAGTGGGACACACCACCTTCCTCGGCCGTGAGATAGCGCACCGGCGCGTCGATGTTGAGTGGCTTGACGCCGTGCCAGGCCAGCCGCACCACGGCCTCGGTGTCGAAATCGAAGCGCCGCATCCAGAGCTGGTCTTCCATCACGTCGATCAGCGCCGCCACGGGGTAGACACGGAAGCCGTAGAGCGAGTCGCCGATGCCCGCGAACAGGGTCTCGAGCTGGGTCCAGCCGTTGGAGATACGCCGGCCGCGCACCCGCAGCAGGGGGGCGCTGGCGTCGAACACCGGGCGGCCCAGCACCATGGTGGCCGGGCGCTCCATCGACACCTTCATGAAATCGCCGATCAAGGCCGCCGGGTGCTGGCCGTCGGCGTCCATCGTCAGGGTGTGGGTGTAGCCGGCCTGGCGCGCACGCACTAGCCCGTGCAGTACGGCCGCGCCCTTGCCCTGGTTGCGCGGCAGCACGAAGACCCGCAGGCCGGGGTCGGTCTTGGCCAGGGCCAGCAGCTTGTCGGCGGTACCGTCGGTGCTGCCGTCCACCACCACCCAGACCGGGTTCCAGGCCTGCCGTGCAGCGGCGACGGTGGTCAACACCTGCTCGCCGGTGTTGTAGCTGGGGATCAGGACGAGGTGGGTGGAGGAGGGGAATGCGGGCATGCGTGGGGAGTGCCGTGGGTCGCGGAGGAAAGCTCCGCGGTGAAATAGTCTTCGAGTTGTTGCAGCAGTCCGGGGGCGTCGTCGGTCGGCGCGAAGCGCTGGCCCAGCCGCAGGGTGTACACCATGGGCAGCGGCGGCAGCCGCCAGATCGGCCAGCCCTTGCGCAGGTAGGGCGAGTCGGTGTCTATGAAGACGGTCTGGATAGGCGACTCGGCCTTCTTGGCGATCAGTGTCACGCCGGGACGAAACGGGTTCACCCGGTTGCCGATGCTGCGGGTGCCTTCGGGAAACACCACCAGCTGCCCGCCGTGGCGCAGGTCGTCGACCGCGCCGCGCACCAGCGTGTGCGCCGAGTCGTTGCGGATGTAGCGCGCCAGCCGCGCACCCGCACCCAGGAAGATGTTGCCCATGAGGTTGGCCTTCATGATGCAGGCGCTGCGGGGCAGGTGCGCCACCACCAGCAGGGCGTCGAGCATGCTGGGATGGTTGGCCACGACGATCAGGCCGCGCTCGCCGCGCAGCGGCTCCAGGCACTCGCCATCGATACGCATGATGCCCAGCACACCGGCGGCCCGCCAGAAAGTGCCGTAGCCGTGGGCGATGAAGGCGCGTCCCAGCGCCAGGCCCCGGGCACGCGGCAGCACGGGGTAGAGCAGGGCGGCTACGCAGTTCCATGCCAGCGAGGACAGGCCGAGCAGCAGCAGCAGCAGGTAGAGCATGCCGGCGCGGAACAGGTGCAGGACGGCCTGTGCCAGCCGCGCGGGAGCGGCGCCGCCGACCGGCCGGCCGGCCGCCGCCGCGCGGGCGGCCTGCGGCTGCGTTCCTGCGGCATCGTGGTGCAGGGGCTTCACTTCGGTGCCAGCACGGTTTCGCCCGGGAGCGCACCCAGGTCACGTATGTTGCGCCGGCGCTGCCGCCAGTGGGCCAGGCTGCGCCGCAAGTTGGCGATGCAGATCGCGTAGTAGATGCTTTTGAGGATGCGCAGCGACTTCCAGATGGGCGTGCTGCCGTGGATGTCGCCGGCCAGCATGGACATCATGGCTTCCTTCACCCGGAACGGGTTCTGCGGGTTCATGAAGAATCCGCGCATGGTCGGGTTGCTGACACGGAAGATGAACCAGGAGAACTCCTTGGGCCCGACCCGCATGTATTTCTCGAAACGGCGGCGTGCCGCCGCGGCTTCGCGCGGCCGGTCGAGCGTTGCGGCCACCACCTCGGCACCGGTGAAGGCGCTGTGCATGGCCAGGTAGACCCCGGAGGAAAACACCGGGTCGATGAAGGCGAAGGCGTCGCCCAGCATTAAAAAGCGTTCACCGCTGCAGCGTGTGCTGGTGTAGGAGTAGTTGCCGGTGGCGTGCACCATGTCGTCCACCAGGGTGGCACCCTCCAGCCGCTTGGCGAGCTTGGGCGCCATGGCGATGGTGTCGGCAAAGAATTCGCGCAGCGGTTTGGTGCGCGACTTCAGGTAATAGGGCCAGCACACCGCACCCACGCTGGTGGTGCCGTCGGCCAGCGGAATGAACCAGAACCAGCCGTGGGCGAACCAGAAGATGGTGATGTGGCCTTCCATGCGGCCCGGCAGGCGTTCGGCCTGGGTGAAATGGCCGAACAGGGCCGCACTGTTGTGTTTGGGGCTCTTGCGTTTGGCGTCGAGCTTGTTCGACAGCAGGGTGTCGCGGCCCGAGGCATCGATGACAAAACGGGCGCGCCATTGTTTTTTTGCGCCGTCGTCGAGCACCGCCTGCACGGTGGCGCCTTCGTCGTCGAACTGCACATCCTGCACCCGGCAGCCTTCCAGCGTGCGGGCGCCGCGCTGCGCCGCGTTGCGGAACAGCACCTCGTCCAGGTCGGAACGCCGCACCTGCCAGGCGTGGGTGAGGGACGCATCCCAGGACTCGGCGAATTCGATGCGGCTGGGCTGCTCATGGTCCTCGGCCACGAACTCCACGCCCCACTTGGGCAGGCCGATGGCTTCCACCTGGGGCAGCACCCCCAGCTTCTCGAACAGCTCCACGTTGGCCGGCAGCAGCGATTCGCCGATGTGGAACCGCGGGTGGTGGGCTTTTTCGGCCATGACCACGTCGCGGCCCTGCTGCGCCAGCAGGGCCGCGATGGTGGCGCCCGCCGGGCCGCCACCGATGACCAGTACATCGCAGGATTCCGCCAGGGATGCCGCAGAGGCCTCAGTTGTTTTCATGTGATTTTCCTGGGCTACGGGAGGGCGCCGGCCCGGCGAACCGGACAGGTCGGCCGATTATGCGCAAATCCCCCGCGGCGACTGGTAACACGGTGGGTCTTGCGTGGTCGGCACGCCACGCGGGCCGAAAGGTAAAATCGCGACCTGCTCGGGTACGAGAAAACTACAGAGAAAAAGACATGGCTGGACACAGCAAATGGGCCAACATCCAACACCGCAAGGGGCGGCAGGACGAAAAGCGGGGCAAGGTGTGGACGCGCGTCATCCGTGAAATCATGGTCGCCGCCCGCGGCGCCGGTGGCGGCGACCTGTCGGCCAACCCCCGCCTGCGGCTGGCGGTCGACAAGGCCAAGGCGGCCAATATGCCGGCCGACACCATCAAACGCAACATCGACAAGGCCACGGGCAACCTCGAAGGCGTGAGCTACGAGGAAATCCGCTACGAGGGCTACGGTATCGGCGGCGCGGCGGTCATCGTCGACACCATGACCGACAACCATGTGCGTACCGTGGCGGAGGTGCGCCACGCCTTCAGCAAGTACGGTGGCAACATGGGCACTACCGGCTCGGTGGCCTTCCAGTTCAAGCACGTGGGCCAGTTGGTCTTCGCTCCCGGCACCAGCGAGGATAAGCTGATGGAAGCCGCGCTCGAGGCGGGTGCCGAGGATGTGGTAACCGACGAGGATGGCGCCGTCGAGGTGCTGACATCGCCGCCCGACTTCGAGGCGGTGCGCAACGCGCTCGAAGCCGCCGGCCTGACGCCCGAGATCGCCGAAGTGACCATGCGCGCCGAAAACACCATCGACATCGCCGGCGAGGACGCCGAGAGGATGCAGAAGCTGCTCGACGTGCTGGAAGACCTGGACGACGTCCAGGCGGTCTACCACAACGCGGCGCTGGCCCTATGAAGGTACTTGTCATCGGCGGCGGCGGCCGTGAACATGCCCTGGCCTGGAAGCTGGCGGCTTCGCCCAAGGTGCAGAAGGTCTATGTGGCGCCGGGCAACGGCGGCACGGCGCGCGATGCGCAGTTCGAAAACGTGCCGCTGACAGACGTGGTCGCCCTGCGCGAGTGGGCCCAGCACGAGAAGATCGGCCTGACCGTGGTGGGCCCCGAGGCGCCCCTGGCCGCCGGGGTGGTGGACGAGTTCCGCAACCATGGTCTGAAGGTGTTCGGCCCGACCCGGGCCGCGGCCCAGCTGGAAAGCTCCAAGGCCTTCTCCAAGGCCTTCATGCAGCGCCATGGCATCCCCACGGCCGAGTACGACACCTTTACCGACGCCGCGGCGGCGCATGCCTACGTAGACCGGATGGGCGCGCCCATCGTGGTCAAGGCCGACGGCCTGGCCGCCGGCAAGGGTGTGGTGGTGGCCACGACGCTGGCCGAGGCGCACGAAGCCATCGACTTCATGCTGCAGGACAACAAGTTCGGTGTGGTGCACAACGCCGGCGGCGCACGGGTCGTCATCGAGGAATTCCTGCAGGGCGAGGAGGCCAGCTTCATCGTGTTGTGCGACGGCCGCGACGTGGTCGCCCTGGCCACCAGCCAGGACCACAAGCGCCTGCAGGACGGCGACGAAGGCCCCAACACCGGCGGCATGGGGGCCTATTCGCCCGCGCCGGTGGTCACCGCCGACGTGCATGCCCGCGCCATGCGCGAGATCATCCTGCCGACCATCCGCGGCATGGAAAAGGACGGCATTCCCTACACCGGCTTTCTCTACGCCGGGCTGATGATCGATGCCCAGGGCAAACCCAAAACGCTCGAATTCAACTGCCGCATGGGCGACCCCGAGACCCAGCCCATCCTGATGCGGCTCAAGAGCGACCTGTCCGACGTGCTGCTGGCCGGTGCCGAAGGCCGGCTGGCCCAGGTCGACCTGCAGTGGGACCGGCGCGTGGCGCTGGGCGTGGTGATGGCCGCGCACGGCTACCCGCTCGACCCGCGCAAGGGCGACACCATCACCGGCCTGCCGGCGGATGCCGACGACGCCATGGTGTTCCATGCCGGCACGGTGCTGCAGGACGGCGAGGTGAAGACCTCCGGCGGCCGTGTGCTGTGCGTGACGGCCCTGGCCGACAGCGTAAAGCAGGCGCAGCAGAAGGCCTACGACGTGGCCCGCGGTATCCATTTCGACGGCGCCCAGTACCGCCGCGACATCGGTTTCCGAGCTGTCAAAGGATGACCGCAGGCCCACAGCCCGCGCAGCAGGTGCGGGAGTATCTGCTGGGTCTGCAGCAGCGTATCGTCTCAGCCCTGGAAGCTGTCGAAGCCGACGCGGGCGGTGCTGTTGCCTTCGTTTCGGACGCCTGGCGCAAGGAGCCGGGTGAGCCGCTGCAGGGCGACGGCATCACCCGCATCATCGAGGGCGGGGCAGTGTTCGAGCGGGCGGGCTGCGGTTTCTCGCACGTGCGCGGACCCAAGCTGCCGCCCTCGGCCACCGAACACCGGCCGCAGCTGGCGGGCGCACCCTTCGAGGCCATGGGCGTGTCGCTGGTGTTCCACCCCCGCAACCCCTACGTGCCGACGGTGCACATGAACGTGCGCATGATCGCCGCGGGGCATCCGGGTGAAAAGCCGGTGTGCTGGTTCGGCGGCGGCATGGACCTGACACCGATCTATGGTTTCGAAGAGGACGCGGTCCATTTCCACCAGTGCTGCCGCGAGGCGCTGGTCCCTTTCGGCGACGACAAGTACCCGCGCTTCAAGGAGTGGTGCGACCGTTATTTCTTCCTGAAACACCGGCAGGAAGCGCGCGGTATCGGCGGTATCTTTTTCGACGACTTCGCCGAGCTGGGGCCCGAGCGCAGCCAGGCCCTGATGCAGTCCGTCGGCGACGCTTTCCTGGGCGCCTACCTGCCCATCGTGGCCCGGCGCAAGGACCTGCCCTGGGGCCAACGCCAGCGCGATTTCCAGCTCTACCGGCGCGGCCGCTATGTGGAATTCAACCTGGTGTGGGACAGGGGTACCCACTTCGGCCTGCAGTCGGGCGGGCGTACCGAATCGATCCTGCTGTCCATGCCGCCGCTGGCGGCCTGGAGCTACCGCCACACGCCGGAGGCCGGTTCACCCGAAGCCGCCCTGGCCGAACATTTCCTGGTGCCGCGCCCATGGGCCTGACGCACCTCGTCGCGCCGGCCGGGCGCATCGGTATCTTCGGCGGCGCCTTCGACCCGCCGCACCGCGCCCACGTGGCGCTGGCGCGGGCCGCGGTGGAGGAACTGCGGCTCGACCACCTGCATGTGCTGCCCACCGGCCATGCCTGGCACAAGGCGCATGTCCTGACGCCCGCCGCCGACCGGCTGGCCATGGTGCACATCGCCTTCGACGGCATCGCCGGCGCCACCGTGGACGAGCGTGAACTGCACCGTCCCGGCCCCACCTACACCGCCGACACGCTGGAGGAACTGCGCAGGCAGTACCCCGGTGCCGAGCTGTACCTGCTGCTGGGCGCCGACCAGGCGGAGGCACTCACCAGCTGGCACCGCTGGGAAGAGGTTTTGCGATTTGCTATAATTTCAATAGCTGGTCGTCCCGGCGCTGCAAGCGACGAAGCCGCATTCAGGCTTCAGACCCGGTTTGGCGCACGGGTGCAGATGCTGCACCTGCCCGATATTCCAGTGAGCGCCACCGACATCCGGGCCCGGGTTGCCGCAGGGCAGGGCATCGACCATCTGGTCCCTGCGGGCGTTGCACGCTATATTGACCTCCATCATCTCTACAAAACCTCCTGATGACCACAAGCAAAACGGAAACCGCCGCAAAAAAGGATGTGCAAAAGCTCCAGCGGGCCATCGTCGACGGCCTGGAGGATGTGAAGGCGCAGGACATCCAGGTGTTCAACACCGAGCACCTGTCCCCTCTTTTCGAGCGTGTAATCGTGGCATCGGGAACGTCGAACCGGCAGACCAAGGCACTCGCTTCCAGCGTGCGCGATGCGGTGCGCGAAGCCGGCTTCCCCAAGCCCCGCACCGAGGGTGAGGACAACGGCGAGTGGATCATCGTGGACTGCGGCGCCGCCGTGGCGCACATCATGCAGCCCGCCATCCGCCAGTACTACCACCTGGAAGAAATCTGGGGCGACACGCCCATCCGCCTGAAGCTCGGCGCCGCCAAGCCGGTCAAGCCCGCCAAGCAGCCGGCCGAGGTGGAGAAGGCCGTCACCGGCAAGGCACGCAAGCCGGGCAAGCCCGGCACGGCAGCCACTGCCGCCCGGGGTGCCGCGGTCCCCAAACCGTCCAGCAGCCGCGCACCGGCCAAGGCGCCTGCCAAGACGCCGGCGGCCAAACCGGCCGCCCCCCGCACCGCCGCCAAGGCCCCGGTGAAGGCTCCGGCAAAGACTGTCGCCAAGACGGTGGCCAAGGCGCCCGTGAAAGCACCGGTCAAGGCGAAGATCAAGACCGTGGTGGTGCCTGCCGTGTCCAAGGCGGCAGCCCGCAGCAAGCCGGCCCCGGCGCCTGCCAAGAAGGTGCCGACCCGCAGGCCGCCCGGCCGCAAGGCCTGATAAGCCCCAAAGCCCAGAGCGCAAGCGGTGAAACTGTCGATCGTGGCCGTCGGCCAGCGGGTGCCCGCCTGGGCGCAGACGGCCTACGACGACTATGCCAAGCGCTTTCCGCCCGAGCTGAAGGTCGAGCTCAAGGCGGTCAAGACCGAGCCGCGCGGCTCCAAGTCCCTCGATACCCTGTACGCGGCCGAACGCACCCGCATCGAGGCCGCCATCCCGCGCGGCACCCGCATCGTGGTGCTCGATGAACGCGGCAAGTCGCTCACCACCCTGGCCCTGGCCGAACGGCTCAAGCAGTGGCAGCTGGGCGGTGACGACGTGGCCCTGGTGATCGGTGGGCCCGACGGGCTGGACCCGGCCTTTCGCGCCGCGGCGCACGAATCCATCCGCCTGTCCGACCTGACGCTGCCGCACGCCATGGCCCGGGTGCTGCTGATCGAGCAGCTCTACCGCGCCTGGTCGGTCAATGCCGCGCATCCCTACCACCGGGAATAGAGCCGTGTCCGCCTCCGTTTCGTCTTTCATCTACCTCGCCTCGCAAAGCCCGCGCCGCAGCCAGCTGCTCGGCCAGATGGGGGTGCCGCACCAGCTGCTGCTGCCCAATGCCGAAGGCGACATCGCCGAGGATGCCGAATCCATCGAGGACGTGCGTGCCGGCGAAGCACCCGACACCTACGTGCAGCGGGTAACCGCCGCCAAGCTCGACGCCGCCGTGGCCCGGCAGCAGCGCCGAGGCCTGCCCGCGGCGCCCATCCTGTGCGCCGACACCACCGTGGCGCTGGAGAACGACATCCTGGGCAAACCCGCCGACGCGGCCGAAGCGGCCGGCATGCTGCGCCGCATGGCGGGCCGCACGCACCGGGTACTGACGGCCGTGGCACTGGAGCATGCGGGCCAGCGCCGGGCCGCGCTGTCGGTATCGCTGGTGCGGATGGCGGCCCTGACGCCGGAGCAGGTGGCCGACTACGTGGCCTCGGGAGAGCCCTTCGGCAAGGCCGGTGCTTATGGCATCCAGGGGCGGGCGGCCGGGTTCATCCCGAACATCGAAGGCAGCTATTCGGGCATCATGGGCCTGCCTGTTTTCGAGACGGCCGAACTGCTGCGCTCGTTCGGGCTGCACTGGGCGGCATCCACGCCCGCCTGACCCACGTACTGCCACCATGCAACAAGACATCCTGATCAACTGGTCGCCCCAGGAAACGCGGGTCGCCGTGGTGGAAAACGGCGCGGTGCAGGAGATCCACGTCGAGCGCCCGCTGGAACGCGGCCTGGTCGGCAACGTCTACCTGGGCAAGGTGTCGCGGGTGCTGCCGGGCATGCAGTCGGCCTTCATCGACATCGGGCTGGAACGCGCCGCCTTCCTGCACGTGGCCGACGTCTGGCACCGCCAGCCCGACGGCGAGCCGCCGATGTTCGGCCGCCACACCACCCAGCCGGCGGTGCCGATCGAAAAACAGGTGTTCGAAGGCCAGTCGCTGATGGTGCAGGTCATCAAGGATTCGATAGGCACCAAGGGCGCGCGCCTGTCGACCCAGATCAGCATTGCCGGGCGCCTGCTGGTGTTCCTGCCGCAGGACGACCACGTGGGGGTGTCGCAGAAGATTCCGGTGGACCAGCGCGACGCCCTGCGCGCCCGGCTGCAGGCCCTGGTCGGCGACCGGGCCGCGGGCGGGGGAGGGGGCTTCATCCTGCGCACCAACGGCGAGGATGCGAGTGATGCCGAGCTGGCCGAAGACATCGCCTACCTGCGCAAGACCTGGACCCGTATCCGCAGCGCCTCGCTGCAGCTGCCGGCCAAGTCGCTGCTGCACCAGGACCTGGATCTGCTGCAGCGGGTGCTGCGCGACCTGGTGGGCGAGGAAACGCAGACCATCCGCCTCGACTCCAAGGAGCAGTCCGAGCGGCTGCTGGCCTTCGGCCGGGAGTTCATGCCCACCGGCGCGGCCAAGCTGCAGCACTACAAGGGCGAACGGCCGATCTTCGACCTGTACGCGGTGGACGAGGAAATCGCCCGCGCGCTCGGCCGCCGGGTCGACCTGAAGTCCGGCGGCTACCTCATCGTCGACCAGACCGAGGCGCTGACCACGGTGGACGTGAACACCGGCGGTTTTGTCGGCGCCCGCAATTTCGACGACACCATCTTCAAGACCAACCTGGAAGCCACCCAGGCCATCGCGCGGCAGCTGCGCCTGCGCAACCTGGGCGGCATCGTCATCGTCGACTTCATCGACATGGTGCGCGAAGACCACCAGCACGCGGTGCTGGCCGAGTTCCGCAAGCAGCTGGCGCGCGACCGGGTCAAGACCTCGTCGGGCGGCTTCTCGCCGCTCGGGCTGGTCGAGATGACCCGCAAACGCACCCGCGAATCGCTGGCCCACATGCTGTGCGAACCGTGCCCGGCCTGCCAGGGCAAGGGCATCGTCAAGACCGCACGCAGCGTGACCTACGACATCCTGCGCGAGATCCTGCGCGAGGCGCGCCAGTTCAACCCGCGCGAATTCCGCGTGGTGGCCTCGCCGCGGGTGGTCGAGCTGTTCCTCGACGAGGAAAGCCAGCACCTGGCCAGCCTGTCGGATTTCATCAAGAAGCCAATCTCGCTGCAGTCCGAAGTGGCCATGGGGCCGGACCAGTACGACATCGTGCTGCTGTAGCGGCTTGTGCCGGCTACAGGGTCTGGTTAAAATGTACAGAATTGAAGCCTGAATAGAAGCCCCATGACTTTCGCCGCCGCGGACGTGATTCCCCTGACCCAGGCCCGGGCGAACCTGTCCGAACTGGCCGACCAGGTCAAGGGGGGCGCCGAAAAAATCATCACCAAGAATGGCCAGAGCTACGTGGCCTTGATCGACTCCGACCGCCTCGACTACTACCACCGGCTGGAACGCGAGCGTGTCCACCTGCTGCTGCTGGAGGAGGTCGAGAGCGGGCTGGCCGACGTGGCCGCCGGCCGTACGCGCGGTGCGCGTGAGGCGCTGGGCGATCTGAAGCGTTCCCTGGGCGCTGCCGGGAGCCGCTGAGGCGTGGCGGCCTCTCTACCTGCGGTCCACTTCACCGCGAACTTCGAACGTAACCTCGAACAGATCGCCGCCTTCTGGTCCACGCAGGACGCGCCCCAGGCCTATGCAAACCTGCTGGACGCACTGGGCGACACCGTTATCGGGAACCTGGAGCAGCATCCACGGATCGGACGGAGGTTCTTCGCGCGCTTGGTGCAGTCGGTCGAGGCGCAGGCGCGCATCCTTGCGCTGCGCAAGCGTTTCGGCGATGCCGAGGTACGTGAATACCTGTCGGGTGACTATTTGCTTTTGTATTGCATTGCCGGCGAGGCGATTTATCTGCTGGCCATCCGCCACCACCGGCAACTGTCTTTCGATTTCGACGGCTTCTGGCAGGCCCCTCGCGGGCAGGACGGCTGACGCCATGCCACAAAGGATTTTGCCGTGTTGGTAGAGATATTGTCGCCGCTGGTATCCCTGGGCTCGCACGCCACGGACTGGGTGACCGGCACCCTGGTGGTGCCGGTGCTGGAGCATTTCCCACCCGGCCTGCGCCGGGCCGCAGGCGATCCGCGGGAGATCGGCGGGGCGCTGCTGATCGCCCTGCTGCAGATCAGTGTGATCGCCTTCGTGCTGCGGCCGCTCGAAAGCCTGGCCGAGGCCGAGCGCTGGGAGCACCGCAAGCTCGCCGCGCTCGACCGGACCTATACCCTGCTGATGCTGCTGGGCCTGTTCCCGCTGTTCAGTTTCCTGGTGCTGAGCCCGTTCGTGCACCTGTTTGCCGACAACACGGCCGCGGCGGCCACTGCGGCAGGCGACGCACCCGAAGGCCTGCGGCGGCTGGTGCCCTGGTTCGAGGGGCACCCGTTCGTACTGTTCGCGGTGTACTACGTGGTCTACGACTTCGTCTACTACTGGATGCACCGCGCCCAGCACGCCATCCCCTGGTGGTGGGCGCTGCACAGCATGCACCACAGCCAGCGCCAGATGGGCTGCTGGTGCAACGACCGGGGCAACTACCTCGACGGCATGCTGCAGTCGGTGATCCTGGCCGCGGTGGGTGTGGCCATGGGGGTGGACGCCTCGCAATTCGCCCTGCTGGTGATGGTGACCGAGCTGGTGCAGAGCCTGTCGCACACCAACGTGCGCTGGGGGTTCGGCCGGCTGGGGGAACGGCTGCTGGTCGACCCGCGTTTCCACCGCCTGCACCACATGCTGCGCGACCCGGCCCGGCCGGCGCTGCACAACTGCAATTTCGGCCAGGTGCTGCCATGGTGGGACATGCTGTTTCGTACCGCGCTCTACGGCGAGCCGCTGCGCGCCACCGGCGTGAGCGACCCGGTGGTGGATGCCGACAACGGCCGGGGCCTGGTCACCCAGCAGTGGTTCACCCTGAAACGTTTCTGGGCCACGGTCCGCCGGCCCGCCGGCTGGCGCCTGGGCGACGTGGCTTTCCACCCCGACAACTTCGCGCCGATACACGACGCGGACCAGCCAGCGGACCACACCGAGGCGCTGCGGGCCGGTCAGGCTGCCAATTCGTAACGGTCTCTGCCGCCGCGTTTTGCCACGTACAGCGCCGCGTCGGCGCGGTTGACGGCGTCGGAATAACTTTCCCCGGGCTTGAGGGTGGCGATGCCGACGCTGACGGTCACCGACAGCATCTGCCCCTCGGACGGGATCTGCAGTTTGCGGATGTCCTGGCACAGCCGGTCGATGAAGGTCGCGCCCATCTCGAGTGTGGTTTCGGGCAGCACGACCAGGAACTCCTCGCCGCCCCAGCGCCCGCACATGTCGGAGCCGCGCATCACTTCCTTCATGGTGTGCGACACCGCGACGATGACCTTGTCGCCCACGTCGTGGCCGAACTCGTCGTTGAAGCGCTTGAACTTGTCGATGTCGACCATGGCCACGGTGAGCGCGCCGCCATGGCGCTGGCTGCGTTCGTGCTCTTCCTTGAGGCGGTCGAGCAGCAGGCGGCGGTTGGGCAGCCCGGTCATGGGGTCGTGGGTGGAGGCTTCCTTGAGCGCCTGGTTGAGCTCGCGCATCATGTCCTGGTAGCGGTCGGAAATACGCGCCACCTTGCTGAGCTGGCGCAGCTGCTTTTCCATACGTTCGCTGACGCTGGTCTCGCGCCGCCGGGTCACGCCCTGGTAGGCGTCCGGCATGCGGGTGACACGTTCGATGCGCGCCAGCGTTTCCTGGTGCAGCCCCCACAGGTCCAGCAGCGCCGTGTGCAGCGGGTTGCCGGCCTGCGCCGGGTCGGCCAGCAGTTGCTGGACGCGGGTCTCGATGTCGCTTTCGCGGCTGGTGTCAGCCATGGCTGACGATCTCGAAGGGGAAGGTGCAGTCTTCCTTGAACTCCCCGGCCAACTCGTAGACCCGTTCGTTGCGCTGGTCGTAGTGCCACACCACCGACACCGGCTTGCCGTCGCCGTGCGCTTCCTCCAGCAGGTCGAACACGTCCATCAGCGCCTTGATGCTGCTGGTGTTGAGGTAGAGCAGGTGCAGCTCCAACTGCAGCGGACGTCCGGCTTCGGCCAGGAAGCGGTCGATCCACCCGAACACCTGGCGGAACAGTTCGTGGGCGTTTTCCGGGTAGGAGTCGCCCCGCATGAGCAGCCGTCCGGCGTCCCAGTCGCTCTGGATCTCGGGGGAGGACTGCGTGCCGGGGATGGAGAAGTCGTTCATGGCTCTGGGGGTCCGTTGTTGTAGGGCGTGCGTCAGACGACCGCGCACAGGCTGAGGAAGGCACGCCCGTCGGCCAGCCTGCGCAGCGTGGCCTGCAGGGGCGCGCTGGTCTTGCGCGCCATGTCGATCAGGCCCAGTCCCGCGCCGGAGGCTGCGGTGGTGTCCTCGCGCGGCTTGCGCAACTGCTCCTTGTAGGCCGCCTTGAGCTGCACCTTGTCCAGGCCCGAAAGCTCGTCCACCCGGGCCACCAGGCGTGCGCCGTCGGCCTCGTCCACCAGGTTGCCTGCCGACACCACGTAGTGGCCGGCCTCGTCGCGCGACACCACCACGGTCGCACCGGCCTCCTGGTCGGCCCAGTTCTTCTGGCGCGCGTAGTGGCGGATGTTCTGCGTCATCTCGATGTAGATGGCGAACACGTCCAGGGCGGAGGAGGGGTGCGCCTGGTCGGCCGTCAGGTAGTTGCGCAGCGCGTTGCCGATTTCCTCGATGAGGCTGCGCGAAATCGGGCCGTTGAAACACAGCATGATCTGCTGGCGGTTGTAGCGCTCGCGCATCTCGAAGAGGTCTATCGGCTCCATCGGGCGTCCTCCAGGGTTTTTGTCAGTCGAACCGGAAACACAGCATCGTAATGTCGTCGCGCTGGGCGTGGCTGCCCTGGTAGGCGGCCAGGGCATCGCTGAAGGCCTGGCCCTGCGCCGCCAGCGGCATGCTGGCGTGCTGCAGGACCATGTCGGCAAAACGCCGGCTGCCGAAACCATAACCGAGATCGCCGCCGGCCTGGTCGAGGAAACCGTCGGTCGTCATGTAGAAGGTGCGCCCGCCCTGCAGCGGCACCCGCGTATTGGCATAGCTGCCGACGCGTTTTTCGCCGATGGCACGGCGCGCGCCGGCGACTTCGTCCACCGTGCTGCCGTCGCTGTAGTAGAGCGCGATCTTGGCGCCGGCGAAGTTCACGTCGCGCCGCTCCAGGTCCACATAGGCCAAGCCCACGTCCATGTTGGTGGCGACCGCCTGGCGTTCGATGTCGTCGTGCAGCATGGCGCGGATGATCTGGTCGGCGCGCCCCAGCACCGCGGCCGGGTCGTGCATGCCCACGTCGGCCATGGCCTGGTCGATCGCCGCATGCGCCAGCATAGTCATCAGCGCGCCGGGCACGCCGTGTCCGGCGCAGTCCACCACGCCGATCAGGCAGCCCTGCGCACCCGCCTGGTAGACGTAGAAATCACCGCCCACCACGTCGCGTGGGCGCCACAGCACGGCATGCCGGTCGCCCATGGAGCTGACCATTTCGCGCTGCGGCAGGATGGCGCGCTGGATCAGGCTGGCGTAGTCGATGGAGTCGCCGATCTTCTTGTGCGCGGCAGCCATGTCGCTGTTGGCACGCTCCAGCGCATGGGTGCGCTGCTGGACCCGTGCCTCCAGCTCCTCGGTGTGGCTGCGCACCTTCTGGGCCATGACCCCGAAGGCCGCACTCAGCTCACCGATCTCGTCCTTGCGCGGCGGCGGCAGCGCCACGTCGTACTGGCCGCCGGCCATCACCTGGGCCGTATGCTGGAGCTGGCGGATCGGCCGCAGCACCAGGCGTTCCACCGTGTAGGCAAAGCCGCCCAGCAGCGCCGCCACCAGGGCGGCCAGCGCCACCAGCAGCCTCGGCAGCCAGCCGCTTTCCTTTTCCATCACCCGGGCGCTCCGCAGGTCGATGGCGTTCACCACGAACCACTTGAGTTCCGGCACGTAAGTCAGCGCCAGCAATTGCCGGTCGCTGTTGAGGGTGACCCAGCGCATTTCCACCGTGCCCGGCTTCTTCACCGCGGCGGCCATGGCATCGCGCACCTGCTCCCGTTCGTAGATGTAGGGCAGCAATCCGAAGACGCTGTTGCGCGCCTCGCGGATGCCCACCGCGCCCGAGTTCATGGCGATCAGGCTGCGGTCCGGGTGCGCCTGGATCGCGCCGTTGGTATCCAGGATCATGGGCGTCACGCCCTCGTCGTCGCTGGTGAGGAAATCGTCCAGGAAGGCGGACAGGTCGACACCCGCGCCGGCCACGCCGATGCGACGCGCACCGTCGTGTACCACCACGTTGAACCAGATCTTGGTGGTGGTGAACGTGTAGTTGGAGTCGACGTTGATGTTGTAGGCCGGCTCGTCGCGCAGGGTGCTGAAGAACCAGGCGTCTTCCTTGTTGCCGGGGTTGAGCAGGGAGCGCGACTCGGTGCTGACCGGGCCGGCGCCGCCGTTGAAGTAGTACCGGCGGCTGGCCGCATTGCCGATGAAGTAGGCATGGTCGCGGAAATCGCGCCGGTAGCCCTCGGCCTCCCGGAAAAACAAGGCCTTCTTGGCGGGGTTGTCCTCGTCCAGCAGCCACTGGCGTGTGACCTCCGAATCGGCCAGGCGCAGCGACATCGCCAGTTCGCGTGTCACCGGTGCGACGATCTTTGCGCTACTCAGCAGCGTGGTGTTGCGGGCAAAGGCCTGGCCGAAGTGGTTGCGGATGGTGTCGACCACCCGCCAGCCGATGAAGACCGCCGGCCCCAGCGCCAGCAGGCAGGCCAGAACCAGCGCCAGCAGGGATTTGCCGCGCAGGCCGAGGGCAAAAGACGCCATGGCGGTGGGTCCCCTAGGCGTCGGCGGCTTGCACAGCGGGGGCTGCGGGCGTGTGCAGCCGTGCATACAGGCCGTCGCGGGCCAGCAGTTCGGCGTGGGACCCCTGCTCGGCGATGCGGCCCTGCTGCATGACGACGACACGGTCGGCATGCTCGATGGTGGACAGGCGGTGCGCCACCACCAGGGTGGTGCGTCCACGCATGACCCGCTGCAGGGCCTGCTGCACCAGGCGCTCCGAGCCGGTGTCCAGCGCCGAGGTGGCTTCGTCGAGGATCAGTACCGGCGCATCCTTGTACAGCGCGCGGGCGATGGCCAGGCGTTGCCGCTGGCCGCCCGACAGCTCGGTGGCGTTGTGGCCCACGGAGGTGTCCATGCCCTGCGGCATGGCCGCCACGTGCTCGGCCAGGTTGGCGTCGTCCAGGCAGCGCTGCAGGCGTTCGCGGTCCACCGGCTGGCCCATGGCCACGTTGTTGGCGATGGTGTCGTTGAACATCACCACGTCCTGGCTGACCATGGCGAAGCGGGCGCGCAGGGCGTCGAGGCGCCAAGTGGACACGTCGTGGCCGTCGAGCAGCACCGCGCCGGCGCTGGGCAGCACAAAACGCGGCAGCAGGTTGACCAGGCTGGTCTTGCCCGAGCCCGAGGGCCCGACGAAGGCGACCACCTCGCCGCGGGCGATCCGCAGGCTCACCCGGTCCAGCGCCGGGGCGCCGTCGGCCCGGTAGTCCACCGTCACGTCGCGCAGCTCGATGGCCATGGTGCCGGGCGCCTCGCCCGCGGACGGCTCCCAGTTGCCTCCGGTCTCGGCATTGACCTCGCCCAGCAGTGTCAGGCCGCGTTCGAGCGCGGCCACCCCACGGGTGACCGGGTTGGCGATCTCGGCCAGCCGGCGGATCGGCGCGATCAGCATCAGCATGGCGGTGATGAAGGCGACAAAACCGCCGACCGTCACCGCGCCGGGGCCGACACCGGCGCCGCCACGGTCCTGCCAGAGCGCCACGACGATCACCGCCGACAGGGCGGCGGCGGCCAGCAGCTGGGTCAGCGGTGTCATCGACGCCGAGGCGATGGTCGACTTGATGGCCAGGCGCCGCAGCCGGCGGCTGAGTTCGTCGAAGCGGCCGGCCTGCGCGGCCTGGGCCGCATGCAGCCGCACCATGCGGTGCGCCAGCACGTTTTCTTCCACCACGTAGGCCAGGTCGTCGGTGGCCTGCTGGCTGGCCTTGGTGACCTGGTAGAGCCGGCTCGACAGGGTCTTCATGATCCAGGCCACGCCCGGAATCAGTATGCCGACGATCAGCGTCAGCTGCCAGTTGAGGTACAGCAGGTAGAACAGCAGCGCGACCAGGGTGACGCCATCGCGCGACAGGCCCAGCAGCGCCTGGACCAGCAGGGTGGAGCCGGTCTGCACCTCGTACACCACGGTGTTGGACAGGGCGCTGGCAGACTGGCGCGAAAACAGCGCCATCTCGGCCGACAGCAGGCGGCGGAACAGCGCCTTGCGCAGCAGGATCATGCCCTCGTTGGCGATCTGGGCCAGCGCGTACTGCGAGGCGAACTGCGCCAGCCCGCGCACCGCAAAAATACCCATGATCGCCACCGGCACGATCCACAGCTGCAGGTGGCCCTGGGTGAAACCCCGGTCGAGCAGCGGTTTCATGAGGGCGGGAATCAGCGGCTCGGTGAAGCCGGCGACCACCGAGGCCACCGCGGCCAGGCCCCAGGCGGCCTTCTGGCCGGTGAAATAGGCGGCCAACCTGCGCAGCCGGCCCAGCAGGGTAAGGGCGGCGGTCGTGGGCGCGGGGGCCGGGGCGTTGATGTGCATGTCGGCGGGATTTTAGTTGTACGGCGCGCGGGGGTAATTTTTCACGATGGATACCAACGGCTCACCTTTTGTGACAGGGGGTCATCCCTAGTGTGTAACATCACGGCTGGCACGTGGCCCCGATTTGCCGGGGACGCGCTTTCGGCCAGTTTCCCGCCGCCATGAAAAACAGCTACGACGCCATCCACTTGCCCACCCATACCCCCTCCCTGTCCCGCCGCGCGGTGGTTGCCGCGTTCGCCGGAGCCGCCGCGCTTCCAGCGCTGGCGCAGTTCCGCGTCGAGGTGTCGGGCGTGGGGCTCACCCAGTTGCCGATCGCCATCGCGCCCTTCCGCGGCGAAGGCCAGAGCCCGCAGAAGATTTCCGCCATCGTGCAGGCCGACCTGGAGCGCAGCGGCCGTTTCCGCATCGTCGACTCCGCCGGCGCGGTACTCGACGAAACCAGCCGCCCCGACGTCAGCCCCTGGCGCCAGAAGGGCGCCGATTCGCTGGCCGTCGGCGGCATCACCCGCAGGCCCGATGGCCGCTTCGACGTGGTGGCCCGGCTGTGGGACGTGGTGCGCGGCGAAGACTTCGGCGGCCTCACCCTGGCCGTGCCGCAGGCCGACCTGCGGCTGGCGGCCCACCGCATCGCCGACTTCATCTACGAAAAGCTGACCGGCGAAAAAGGCGTGTTCGCCACCCGCATCGCCTACATCACCAAGGCCGGCAGCCGCTACAACCTGTGGGTGGCCGACTCCGACGGCGAAAACTCCCAGTCGGCGCTGGCCAGCCCCGAGCCCATCATCTCCCCCTCGTGGTCGCCCTCGGGCGGGCAACTGGCCTATGTGTCCTTCGAGTCGCGCAAACCGGTGGTCTACGTGCACACCATCGCCACCGGGCAGCGCCGGCTGGTGGCCAACTTCCGCGGCTCCAACAGCGCCCCGGCCTGGTCGCCGGACGGCCGCACCCTGGCGGTGACGCTGAGCCGCGACGGCGGCTCGCAGCTCTACCTGATCGACGCCAACGGCGGCGAACCGCGGCGGCTGATGCAGAGTTCGGGCATCGACACCGAGCCGGTGTTCTCCGCCGACGGCCGCTACATCTACTTCGTGAGCGACCGCGGCGGCGCACCGCAGATCTACCGCATGACCAGCACGGGCGGCAACCCCGAGCGGGTGACCTTCGGCGGCAGCTACAACATCTCGCCGGCGCTCAGCCCGGACGGCAAGTACCTGGCCTACGTGTCGCGCATCGGTGGCGCCTTCAAGCTGCAGGTCATGGACCTGGCCGGCGGCACCGCCACCTCCATCACCGACACCTCGGCCGACGAAAACCCCAGCTTCGCGCCCAACGGCAAGCTGCTCATGTACGCCACCAAGCAGGGCGGGCGCGACGCACTGATGACCTCCACGCTCGACGGCAAGATCAAGGCGCGGCTGGCCGGGCAGGGCGGCGACATCCGCGAGCCCGACTGGGGCCCCTTCACCAAGTAGACAAGGCCCGAGGTTTTCCAAGGTTCACCGTTCCGTTTCTCTCCGCTTATTTTTCTAATTCTTCAGGAGGTTTCCCATGTTCAAACAAGTCGCCCTTGCCCTCGCCGTAACGGCCTTCATCGCGGGTTGCAGCTCGCCCGTCAAGCTGGAGGACAAGCCTCCGGTCTCCGACGCGGGCCTGGGCAACAACGGCGCCGGCAGCAACGGTATCGGCACCAGCAACGTGCCCCAGGTGTCGGTCGATCCGATGGCCTCCAAACAGGGCCCGGTCGGCGTGGAACGCCTGGTGTACTTCGACTACGACAGCTACACCATCAAGCCCGAGTTCCAGCAGCTGCTCGACGCACATGCGCGTTTCCTGAAGTCCGACCCGAACCGCCGCGTCAACCTCGAAGGCCACACCGACGAGCGCGGCGGCCACGAATACAACCTGGCGCTGGGCCAGAAGCGTTCCGAAGCCGTGCGCCGCGCACTCGGCCTGCTGGGCGTGCCCGACAGCCAGATGGAAGCGGTCAGCTTCGGTATGGAAAAGCCCGCCGACCCGGGCCATGACGAAGCGGCCTACGCCAAGAACCGCCGCGTCGAAATCACCTACCGCTGATGAAACTGGCGCGAACCACAACAGCCGCCTGCCTGGCGGCTTTTGCGCTCCTGGGCGCCAGCGTGGCGCATGCCGGCCTCTTCGACGACGACGAGGCCCGGCGCGCCATTCTTGAAATCCGCCAGCGCATCGACGCCAACGCGGCCAGCTCGGTCAAGCTGGGCGAGGACAACGCCCAATTGCGGCGCAGCCTGCTGACCCTGCAGGAACAGATCGAGAACCTGCGCGGCGACCAGGCCACCCTGCGCGGGCAGAACGAACAGCTGCTGCGCGACGTGGCCGACCTGCAGCGCCGCCAGAAGGACATGGCCCAGGGCGTGGACGACCGCCTGAAGCAGTTCGAGCCCACCAAGGTGACGGTCGACGGCCTGGAGTTCGCCGCCGACCCCACCGAGAAGCGCGACTACGAAGCGGCGCTGGCGGTCTTCCGCCAGGGCAACTTCAGCGGCGCCGAGTCGGGTTTCGGCGACTTCGTCAAACGTTACCCGCGCAGCGGCTACACCCCCTCGGCACTGTTCTGGCTGGGCAATGCGCAATACGGCAATCGCAACTACAAGGACGCGATCACCAATTTCCGTGCGCTGCTGGCGCAGGCGCCCAACCATGTGCGGGCCCCCGAAGCCGCCTTGTCGATCGCCAACTGCCAGACCGAGCTGAAGGACACCAAGGCCGCCCGCAAGACGCTGGAAGACCTGGTGCGGGCCTACCCGCAGTCCGAAGCCGCATCCGCCGCCAAAGAGCGGCTGGCGCGCCTGCGGTGAGCGGGCCGATAGCCGGGTCGGCTGAAGACGCCGACCTGGCGCGCCGCTTCGGCGGCCTCGACCGCCTGTACGGCGTGGAAGGCGCCGCGCGTATCCGCCGCGCCTGCGTGGCCGTGGTCGGCATCGGCGGCGTCGGTTCGTGGAGCGCCGAGGCCCTGGCCCGCAGCGGGGTGGAGCGGCTGGTGCTGATCGACCTCGACCACGTCGCCGAATCCAACATCAACCGCCAGGTGCACGCGCTGACTCCCACGGTCGGCCAGGCCAAGGTGCTGGCCATGCAGGAACGCATCGCGCTGATCAACCCGGCCTGCCGGGTCGAGACCATCGAGGACTTCGTCGAGCCCGGTAACTGGCCCGCCCTGCTGCCGGCTGGCGTCAGCGCGGTCATCGACGCCTGCGACCAGGTCAAGGCCAAGACCGCCATGGCGCAATGGGCGCGGGAACAGCGCGGCAAGGACAAGACGCTCTTCATCTCCGTCGGTGCCGCCGGCGGCAAACGCCTGCCGCACAAGGTGGATGTGGACGATTTGTCCAAAACCACCCACGACCCGCTGCTGGCGCAGCTGCGCTACCGCCTGCGCAAGCAGCACGGCGCACCGCGCGACGGCAAGACCATGGGCATCACCTGCGTCTTCAGCCGCGAGGCCGTGGCGCCGCCGGACCCGTCCTGCGCCATCGACGGTGGTGGCGACGGGGCAGGCGAGGGTGGCGACGGCACCCTCAACTGCCACGGCTACGGCTCCTCCGTAGGCGTGACCGCCACATTCGGCATGGTGGCCGCCGGCTTTGTGCTCGAAAGACTCGCCCGCATGGCCGAAGTCCCGCCGAAGACGCTATAATCGAGGGCTTTGCTGCTCTGCACAAATGTGTGGGGTGCGCAAGAGGGGACGTTAGCTCAGTTGGTAGAGCAGCGGACTTTTAATCCGTTTGTCGTGGGTTCGACCCCCGCACGTCCCACCACCAAAACGCGCTTCTGCGCTGGAAAGCCTGCTACTTAAACAGTAGCGGGCTTTTTTCTTGGTTGAGCCATTGCCAGAACATTGCCAGATTCCGCAATGATCGACAGCAAGCGAACTACACGATCTCGCGGGTCGACTATCAAGCGCCGGTCCAAACGCCACCATTGACATCCAGCACGGCGCCGGTCGTAAATCCTGCGCCTGGCGTGCAGAAATAAAGAATGGCGTGCGCTATCTCGTCGGATTCTCCCAGACGTCCAACCGGAATCCTGGCAATCACGTCCTCCATACGTCGATGTGTCAACGCAGCAACCCTTGGGGTTCTTGTGGTCCCGGGGGCTACAACGTTCGCGGTGATTCCGAATCGAGCCAGTTCAACGGCGAGTCTTTGCGTCAGAACCACGACGCCAGCTTTCGCCGCAGAGTAATCAATGGGTGCGGCCACTACACCACCTCGCCCGGCTACGGAAGATATATTGACGATCCTTCCGTAGGAATTTTTTTTCATGTAAGGCAACGCCGCCTTGACTGTCAAAAACTTGGACGTGAGATTCCAGTCAATACCCTTTCGCCAGTCTTCCTCGGAAAGGCCGTCTATTTTTGGCGAGACGAGAAAGCCGCCAATACAGTTTACAAGAATATGAAGATCGCCCCACATCTCATCGATGCGACGAAATGCATCATCGATGTCGGCTGATTTGGTACAGTCAGCCTGAATATATATCACATCGGGCGATATTTTCTTTAAAGAGTTGACTGCATCGTCGCCATGACTCTTATTCCGGCCGATGATGGCGACCCTGGCACCTTCAGCGAGGAATCTTTCGGCGCAAGCCAGTCCAATGCCGAGCGTCCCTCCGGTGATTACTGCAACTTGCCTGTCGATGGAAGAGAGTTTTGACATAAGCTCAAGCGCTTTCACCCACATACATCGCAGCATTGGCAAGAAATTTGCAAGCCTTCTTGTACATGGCGTAGTCAATCAGCTTGTCGTTGAAAACTATTGCCGCCTGGCCACTTGCAAGAGCCTGATCAAATACCTGGACAAGCGACTTGTAGTAGGCTATGTCCTCGGCACTTGGCGCATAAACATGGCGGGCAACCGTCACATGCCCCGGATAAATAAGGGTACGCCCGTCGTACCCCAGTCGTCGCGATACCGTGCAGTCGACCTTCAGCGCATCCAGATCCTTCACGGCACTGAATGCCCCATCAAGCACATAAGGCAGCTTGGCTGCACGTGCATCAAGAAGGCATTTGGATCTGGCGTACATCATTTCATAGCCTTCGCTTGAAAAGGCACAGTTCAGCCCGGCCTGCATGTCTCCGTCTTCCGCACTACCGAAAACAACACTTTCCACCCGTTCGCTTGCTGTGCAGGCAGCAAAGCAGTTGATGACTCCAAGCGGCGTTTCTATGAGAAGAAGGATTTTTATGGAGCCAATAGCCAAACCCGACTCAGCCTCTGCTGAGGCCAGCAACTCCGCAGCGTGCTGTACCTGCGCCGCTGTTTCAACCATCGGAAGGATGATCCCATGGAGACCCTTGACGGCAACACACCTGATATCGTTTGCAAGATGTTCTTCTTCGCTATTTACCCGAACCAGAACGGGAAGCGGATAAGAAGGAATGATCTTTGCAAGTTGCAGGCGTACGGACTCCTTCAGCGCCGCCGGTACAGCGTCCTCCAGATCGAGGATAACAGCATCCGGTTTGAATCTTGGCGCTTTTTCAATGAGATCCAGACGATTGCCAGGCACATAGAGAGAAATCAGGGGATATTTCATATGTTTTTATTAAATGATATTTTCTTTTTTCAATTCGGCCATATCCTCGGAACTTATTCCAAGCGCATTGAATACCAGTTCATTGTCGGACCCCAGTTCACCACCCAAATTCTCGACGGCTCCTGGCGTTCGGCTCAGCTTCGGGAAAATTCCCTCCATCCGCCAGGTCCTGCCATCCTTGTCCGCCTTTTCAACGATCATTTCCCTCGCTATGGCATGGGGATCATGCAATATGTCTTCGACGTTATTGACCGGCCCAACAGGTACACCATTGTCACGTAAAAGGGTGGTGATTTCCTGGCGTGTGAATTTTTCAACCCAACCGGAAACAATGCGATCGACTTCGTCCGAATTTTTCACCCGATTTCCGTTGGTGCTGAACCGTGGGTCGTTGACGAGGTCGGGTTGGCCCATCAATTCAAACAACCGGACAGCAGTTGACTGGGTCGCGCTGGCAATGGCAACCCACCTGTTATCTTTCGTCCGGTAGATATTCCTGGGAGAGGATGTCGGGGCTCGGTTCCCGATACGCGTCGGTGACTTGCCCGTCACATGATGGACGAGGGCGTTGGGGCCAAGAATCGAGAACAGGCTTTCCAGAATGCTCACATCTACCATCTGCCCCTTCCCCGATCCTCCGGAGTCCCGGTTGTAGACGGCAAACATGGTTGCCAATGCGGCATAAAAACCTGCGCAGGTATCCGCCAGCGGAAACTGTGGAAGCGTGGGACTCCCATCGGGCTCCCCTGTCATCTCCGCAAATCCACTCATCACTTCAGCAATGGTTCCAAAACCTGGTTGCTGGCTGTAAGGGCCTGTTTGGCCATAACCAGAAACCCGAACCATCACCAGGCGAGGGTTGATGGCATTAAGCTCTTCGTACGTGATTCCCCATTTCTCAAGCCGGCCAGGCGTAAAATTTTCGATAAACACATCAGCCTCGGCCAGCAGCTTATACAGGATATCCTTGCCTTTCGGTTTTGAGATATCCAGTGTAATGAATTTCTTGTTTCGTCCATAGTATTTCCACCATGGATTTATTCCGTCCTTCGTGAAGCCAAAATCCCTGAGTGGATCGCCTTTTTTTGGATGTTCCACATGAAGAACATCGGCGCCAAAATCTGCCAATAACCGGCCACACAACGGTGCCGCTACGACTGTCGCACATTCAACCACTTTAAGGCCATGAAGAGCACCTTGCATTTGCGTCCGCTGAGTCATGCTATTCCAATAGTGGTTTCAGAGTTTGATCCCGATTTTTTCAATTACTTCTTTATACGCCGCAAGTTCCCTGGTCACGCGCGCCTGGAACTCGGAAGGCCCTTCATTTACCACAGACAGGCCCGATTCAATTATTTGATTACGAACATCCGGGCGACGCAGAATAGCCTGGGTCTCGGTCGCCAGTCGTTTTGTTATTTCTTGAGGCACACCTGATGGTGAGTAAAGTGATTGATTGTTTTCCGAGAGAACACCTGGCAGCCCAAGCTCCTCGAGTCGAGGGACATTCGGCAGTTCCGGGTAGCGCACCGCACCGGTTTGGGCGAGAGCCCGAAGCTTGCCGGCCTTGATTTGGCCGAGTACCGATCCTATGTTCGCCGTGTACAGGTCAACCTGGCCTGCAATGGCTGCCATGGTTGCCGGACCAGCGCCAGAAAATGGAACATGAACCATTTTCAACTTTAAATGCGTATTAACGTTCTCGGTGACCAAGAATGGTGCCGTTCCCGCACCAGGTGAAGTCCAGTTCAGCTTTCCTGGGTTTTCTTTTGCATATTCAATCACGTCGGAGAAATTCTTGAACCTGGAGTTTTCCGGCACCGTCATCACATCTGGCGCAATTCCGACGTTGACCAGCGGCAAGAAATCCTTGACAGGGTCGTAGGGGACCTTCGCGTAAAGGCTGGGATTGATCAAAAACGCACTGGAAGCTACTAAAAAACTATATCCATCGGGTGCTGAACGTGCGGCTGCAGCGATACCAATATTGCCACCAGCTCCCGCACGATTTTGAACGATGACGGGGACCTTCAAAACCTCACCCAAGGGAGGAGCAATAATTCGCGCTATGATGTCGGATCCTCCGCCCGCAGCAAACGGGACAATCAACGTAATTGCCCGTGTTGGCCAATCGGATGCCAACGCTTTTGGACTGAATGCCTCAAATATCGCCACCGAGGACATGGACAGCAATATTTTTCGACGAGCCGTGCTTTGTTCTTTAATTGCAGTTTTCATCTTGATTCACTCCTTAATTCCACTAATACAATGTCGAGCCGCCTTCGCAAGGAAGGCTGGGTTAACCCTGTAGGTGGATTGAGGTGCAAGGGTGCTGCTGCGCTTCATGTTGTCTCCTGTTGTAATGGCTTGCCCGCGTCATGGCGTGACCCGGAACAGAGCGGCGAGCTTAGAAGCCAGGGTGCACTGCGTCTAATGCTGAATTCGTCTGCGGCCATAACGGCTTGATATGCGACGGGCCGAAGTGCATGGAGCAGGCCAGGCCTTCAGCTTAGGCGGCCATCCGGCGAGACAACGCCCAGTGGCTCGGCGCGGGATTTGCTCTCACGCCCTACGGCCTGGACTTCGTACCCACGCCCCAGGCGGCGACCGGCACGCCCACGGAGTTTCTAGAACCGTGGCGTCCGAATTCGGCAACCGGATCACCCGCATGGTCCGGCAGAGCTCCAGGCAGGCTCAGGAGAAATAAAGCTTCAGCGCATTCTCCCCGCTGATGCGCCGCCGATCCGCCGCGTCCGGCACCACGCTTGACAGCCAGTCGATGGTGCTCTGGTAGAGCGTGTCTTCGCCGCCGACGAAAGGGCAGTCGCTGGCCCACACCATGTGGTCGTAACCGACGCGGCGGCACAGTTCGCGGGCATGGTCGGCGGCCTGCGGCCCCAGCCGGTAGGCACCCGACAGCTTGACCCATGTGCGGCCTTTTTCCACCGAGCGCGCCATGGCCTGGAAACCCTCGCTTTCGATGCCCCGCACCGGGTCGGGCCGGCCGATGTGGTCGAGCACGATCTTCACGCCCGAGCGTTCCAGTTGGGGCAGCACCTGGGGGATACGCGGGCCATCGAGGTGCAGGTGCACATGCCAGTCCATGTCGGCCAGGCGGTAGAGGAATTTGCGCCAGTCCCAGCTATCGAGGTCGGGCAGTTCCTGCATGCTGATGAAGGGCAGGCGCACACCGACGATGCCGTCTTCGGCCATCCGTTCGAGGATGTAGCGGTCGGTGGACGGCTCCAGGATGGCGGTGCCACGCCAGCGCGGCCGCGTGCGCAGCGAGGCGATGACGTAGTCGTTGACGTCGCCCCAGGGGCTGGCCGCGGCGATGACACAGAACTGCACACCGTGGGCGGCAAGGGTGCTGTCCAGCTGCTCGGCGGTGAATTCGTAGTCCGGCGCGTGGCGCGGGTTGGGCACCAGCGGCATGTTGCGGCGGAAGATGTGCACATGGGCATCGACCAGGGGGCCTTCGGGATGCACGGGGGTCGGGGGGGGAATGGCGGTGGACTCGGTACGGGCAGTGGAGGTGTTCAAGGGGCGGTTTCCTTCGGCCTTCATTGGGGTTTGATGCCGGCGCCACGGATCACGCGGGCCCAGGATGCGGCATCGCGGTGGAATACGGCGGCGAGTTCGGCCGGTGTGCTGGCGCGCGGGTCGGTGCCCAGGGCGACGAGGTGTTCCCGCACCTCGGGCAGGCGCATCACCTCCCGCGTGTGCCGCTCCAGCAGGGCCACCGCCTGGGTGGGTATGCCTTTGGGGGCGTACAGCGCGTTCCAGCCCGCGACCTCGTAGCCGGCCAGGCCGGCCTCGCGGGCGGTGGGCACGCGGGGCAGCCAGGGTGACCGTTCGTGGCCGGTGGCGGCCAGCACCCGCACCTGCCCGCTGTCGACCGCGCCGCGCAGCGCCGCGTAGGACTCGAAACCCACGTCCAGCTCGCCGCGCATCAGCGCCGTCAGCACCTCGGGTGTGCTTTTGTACGGCACGATGTCGGCCTGCACCTGGGACACCGAACGGAACAACTCGGCCGACAGGTTCTGCGTGCTGCCGGGGTTGATGGTGCCCAGGGTGAGCCGGCGCTTTTTGCCCTCGGCCAGCAGGGAGGCCAGGTCGTGGAAGGGGCTGTCCTTGTTCACCAGCAGGACCAGGTCGAAGTAGGCGAGGGTGGAGATCGGTACGAAGTCCGTCTCGGGGTCGTAGGCCAGCTTGTAGAGCGACTTGCCGATGGCGGTGCCGTTGCTGAACAGGATGAGGGTGTAGCCGTCGCGCGGCGCCGCCAGGGTGGCGGTGGCGGCTACCACGCCGCCGGCGCCGGGCCGGTTGTCGACCACCACCGGCTGCCCGAGCCGCTCGCCGAGCTTCTGGGCGACCAGGCGCATGGTGATGTCGGCCAGGCCGCCGGGGCCGAAGGGCACGATCACGCGGATCGGGCGGCTGGGGTAGCCGTCCTGCGCCCGAGCACCGTGCCCGGCCAGGGCTGCGGCGCCGGCAGCGCCCAGCTGGCGCAGCAAGGCTCGCCGGGTGGAACCCCGCACAGCGGGGGCCGGTATGGAATGCATCGACTGTCTCCTGGAGCGGCCGTCGCTGCAGGGCGGCGCGGCACGGTGTGGTGGTCCGGGAGAAAGTCTAGGCAGCCCTCAGGGCGCCGGCAAATGAATAGTTCTGCACCATCCATTCGCCCGGTTCATCTTCATCGGGTCCCCAGGCATTCACGCACCACGGCCACCGCCATCTCGCGCAGGCGCAGGTCCTGGGCGCCGGGCTCCTCGTGGCGGCGGGTGAGCAGGCACAGCGTGCGCCGCATGCGGGGCGATGCGATCTCCAGCGTGTGCAGCCCCGCGTCCGGAGCCACCGACAGCCGGGGCACGATGGTCAGGCCTAGCCCGGCGCGCACCATGTCGAGCGCCATGGCGTTGTGCAGCGCCTCGTAGCGCCAGCGCAGCCGTTCGCGCAGGGGGCCCAGGGCATCGTCGATGGTCATGCTGTTGCCGCTGGGCAGGCTGATGCGGATCATCGGCTCGCCCTCCAGGTCGGCACAGTCCACCTGCCCGGTCCCGCACAGCGCATGGCCCGGCGGGCAGACCAGCACGAAGGGTTCTTCGCCGAGGGGCTGTACCGCCAATTCGCCATACCCGGGCTGCACCACACTGAGCCCGAAGGCGGCGACGTGCGACTCCACCAGCTCGGCGATTTCGCGGATCGAGGTGTCGAACACCCGCACCGGCGTGTCGGGCCAGGCGTCGCGCGCGGCGTGCAGCAGGGGGGCGAGGATGCCGGTGCTCAGGGTCGGCAGGCAGGCGAAGGCCAGCCAGTCGTTGGCGTTCTGGCCATGCTTGCGCACCGCCTCGCACGACATGCCGAGTTCGCGCACCGCGCTGCGGGCGTTGGGCAGCAGGGCCCGGCCGGCATCGGTCAGGGTCACGTCGCGGGTGGTGCGGGCGATGAGGCGCACACCCAGGCTTTCCTCCAGCTTGCGCATGCGGTGGCTCACCGCCGTCTGCGACAGGTGGAGCTGGGTCGCCGCGAGCTGGAAGCTGCCGCTTTCGACAATCGCCAGGAAGGCCTGGATGCCGAGGAAGTCGATCTGCATGGTCGTCGCCTGCCTGAAAAGAATGAAGCCGATTCATCCGCGGGTGCAAACAAATCATTTGTGTGCCGGTGGCACCGGTGATGTACTGCGGCGCCATGCATTACCCGCCACGCCGCACCCTTCTGCTCGCCCTGCACATCCTGCTGCTGGCCGTGTCCGCCTCCTGCGCCGCGCTGCCGGCAGTCGCCGCCGGCGCCTACCCCGAGCGGGTCATACACCTGATCGTACCGTTCCCCGCCGGCGGCACGGTGGACGTCACCGCACGCCTGGCCGCCGCCCAGCTGGGCCGCAACCTGGGCGGGCAGGTCATCGTGGACAACCTGCCGGGGGCCGGCGGCGCCATCGCCACCGGCCGTGTCGCCAAGTCGGCGGCCGACGGCTACACACTGCTGTTCACCACGCCCAGCCACACCATCAACCCGGCGCTGTACCCGCAGCTGCCCTTCGATACCGAGAAGGACCTGGTGCCGGTGTCGCTGGTGGCGCAGATACCCGAGCTGCTGGTGGCCAGCAGCGCCCAGCCGTTCAAGGACTTCGCGGGTTTCACCGCCTACGCCAAGGCGCATCCCGGCGTGCTCAACTATGGCTCGGCCGGCAACGGCACGCTGCCGCACGTGACCATGGAACTGCTGCTGCAGCGCCTGGGCATCCAGGTCACCCACGTGCCCTACAAGGGCGCGGCGCCGGCCCTCAACGACCTGATCGCCGGCCAGGTGGCGGTGAAGATGGACACCATCGCCACCGCCGCACCCCACATCCGCAGCGGGCGGCTGCGGGCACTGGCCATTGCCAGCGCACAGCGCTCGCCGCTCATGCCCGAGGTGCCGACCATTGCCGAATCCGGTGTGCCGGGCTACCAGGGCATCCTGTGGATGGGCATCCTGGCGCCGGCGGGCACCGACGCGGCAGTGGTCGCGCGCCTGAACCAGGCCATCACCGGCATGGCGGGCGATGCTGCCTACCTCAAGCAATTGCAGGCAGCCGGTGTCGATCCGGTGGCCGGCGGTTCCGCCGCCTTCGGCCGGCTGATCCATACGGAGATCGGCCAGTGGGCCGAGGTCGTCCACACGTCCCGCATCAAGGTGGAATGAACCGACATGGCAGAAACGACCCCACCACCGATGACCCAGCCGCCGGACCCGCATCCGCGTGTGCCGCGCACCGCCTGCCCGCCGGGCGCCATCGACTGCCACGTGCACCTGTTCGGGCCGGCCTCGCGGCACCCCTTCCATCCCGGCAGCCGCTACACCGCGCAGGACGCACTGCCGCAAACCAACATCGCCCTGCAGGACACGTTGGGCCTGGCGGGTGCGGTGGTGGTCAGCGGCGGCGGCTACGGCACCAGCTACACCCACCTGGCCGAGGTGCTGGAACAGTATCCCGGCCGCTTCCGCGGTGTGGCGCTGCTGCCGGAAGACGTCAGCCCCGCCGAACTCAAGCGCCTCGACCGGCTGGGCGTGCGCGGCGCGCGTTTCGTCAGCCCGGGCCACCAAGGGGCGCTGCCGCGGCTGCCATCGCCCATGCCGGCTCGGGTGGCCGAGCTGGGCTGGCATGTGCAGTTCTACCCGGCGGGCGACGACCTGCCGCAGTTCGCCGATGCCTTGCAGGCCTTGCCCAACGACGTGGTGCTGGACCACTTTGCCGCCGTGCCGGCCGCGGGTGGCGTGGAGCAGCCGGCCATGCAGTGCCTGCTGCGGCTGCTGGATACCGGGCGCTTCTGGGTCAAGCTGTCGGGGCCGATGCGCTGCACCGGGGGCGACTACCCGTATGCGTCCGTCACGCCGCTGGCGCGCGCACTGGTGGCCGCCAACCCCGACCGCCTGCTGTGGGGCAGCGACTGGCCGCACGTGAACATGAACGGCCGCGCCATGCCCAACGATGGCGACCTGTTCGACCTGCTGGCCGAGTGGGTGCCGGACGCTGCGACCCGCACCCGCATCCTGGTGGACAACCCGCGCCGGCTCTACGGCGCCTTCGGAGGCCAGGCACCCCGGGGCTAGTCACGCGAAAGTCCGATGTTTCCTCGGTCAATCGAGAGAAGGGCCGTGGATATTTTTCATCCGGTACATCACGACCGCGGTGCCGTCATTCGCATACAGCACAGCCCTTCCCGTGCCTTGGGCGCTCTTGGTGAAAACCCACCCGGCCAGGTTATTTCGCCCGGTGCCGAAATAAAGCAGGGAATGGTTATTTCGCGGGCCGTCCTTCATGAATTTCCAGCCACCGAAGAAATTCGTCCGGCTTACACCGAATACACGCTCCCCCTCCGCCGCCGCATTGCGAAGCTGAATCGACAGGCTGGCACAGTTGTCGAGTGCACTGCAGTCGGGCCGTTCTACCCCGTGGATGAATTCCGGAACGGACATCGGCACATCGGAATGCCACACCCGGTACCGGAGCATCCTCTGCAATACACAGGTAGCGCCTCCCGTCCGGGTCAGCCATGCCTGGCTGGTGACCGGATTGACCTGGACCGCCATTTCAATCGATTCGATACCTTCGGCATCCGGCGGGGACTCGACCGGTTTCAAGCCAGGCCGGCCGAGACCAAGCGCAGGTACGATGCGATTTATTGCGCCTGCGCTGACGGGATGGAGGGCGGCCGAAAAAGCGGTGTGCAAGTGGTCACCGCCATAAGGCAGGCCGGCCGCCGTATCGCATTCCACGTTGGCGGCAAACGCCATGGAGGAGAAACACCCTAAACCCCCCCAGCCCAAACAGCGCAGCAGCAGCATCGATTATTTTTTCCAGCCAGCCAAACGTGAGAATCACATGCCAGCACGGCATGGCTTTCGCTTCAAGAGATAGGAAAAGGGAAATAAATAATACCCGACCTTATCAAACTGGCGGCAAGCTGTCATCCCCAAAATAGAAGAGTGCGTGGCGCTCCCAAGACCCGGGTCTTATCGGAATTCATGCGGCTTGCTCGGAAGCAAGGCTCGACTCCTGATATAACACCTCTGCTTGAACCCTCCCGCGGCCGTGTGCCGTGGTGGGGGACACACAGACGAACAAAGACCAGGAGACTTCCATGAAGCAGGCCCAACCGGCGATTTCGCCGCTGATGCAGACCCTTTCCACCTACATCGCGGGGGCCGCACGGCGTGCTTTGCCGGCGGCGGTGCAGGAGCGTGCCAAACACCACCTGCTCGACACCCTGGCCGCCATGGTGTCCGGCGCGCCGCTGCTGCCGGGCCAGCGCGCCATCGCCTTCGCCGCCAGCCAGGGCGGCACACCCGAGGCGGGGGTGGTCGGCACCAACATCGTCACCTCGGCCATCAACGCGGCGCTGGCCAACGGCATGCTGGGCCATGCCGACGAGACCGATGACGCCTACTACCTCGCGCTGGTGCACCCCGGCTGCGCGGTGGTGCCGGCCGCCCTGGCCATGGGCGAACGCGAACGCAGCCCCGGCACACAGCTGCTGCGCGCGGTGACGCTGGGCTACGACGTCTGCGCCCGCACCTCCAAGGCGCTGGGCATCGAGCATTTCCGCAGCGCCGGGCATTCCACCCACAGCTTCGGCGGTACCTTCGGCGCGGCGGCGGCGGCCGGTGCGCTGGCCGGCCTCGATGCGCGGCAGGTGCGCCACCTGATGTCCTACGCGGCGCAGCAGGCCTCGGGCCTGTCGTGCTGGGCACGCGATGTGGAGCACATCGAAAAGGCCTTCGATTTCGGCGGCATGCCGGCACGCAACGGCGTGACGGCGGCGGCCATGGTGTCGGCCGGCTTCAGCGGCGTGGAAGACGTGTTCTCGGGCGACCGCAACTTCTTCCAGGCCTTCGAGGTCTATGCCAAACCGAAAGAGTTCATCGCCGGCCTGGGCACCCGTTTCGACATCCTGCAGACGGCCATCAAACGCTGGCCGGTGGGCTACCCGATCCAGGCGCCTCTGGACGCGCTGGCCCACGTCATGGCCAAACACAAGATCACCGCGGCCGACGTGGAGAAGGTGCACATCACGGTGGACGAGCAGGGTGCACGCACCGTCAATGGCCGCACCATGGCCGACATCAACCTGCAGTACCTGGCCTCGGTCATGCTGATCGACGGCGACATCAGCTTCGAGGCCTCGCACGATCCCAGGCGCGTCAAGGACCCAGCCGTCAGCAAGCTGCGCCAGCGCATCGAACTGAGCGGCAGCGCGGCCCTGTCGAAGACCAGGACTACCCAGGCCATCGCAGAGGTGACCACGCGCGACGGCCGCGTGCTGCGCCACCACACCCGCGCCGTGCGCGGCAGCGCCACCAACCCCATGGTGCGCGAGGAAGTCGCCGCCAAGGCCTTCGGCCTGCTGGCGCCCACGCTCGGCAAGGCCAAGGCGCAGCGGCTGATCGACACCATATGGGATCTGGAAAAAGTCAAGGACGTGCGGGTGCTGCGCCGCCTGCTGCAACCCGCCGCGCCGCGTGCCGCCGCCCAACGCAGCCCCGGCAGCAAGAAATAGGCAGGCCACCGCGCCAACACCCCGCCCACAAAAACCACGGAGACAAGACATGCCCATCCAACAGATCCAACGTTCCACCTTCCTGCTGCGTGCCGTAGCCGCCAGCGCCTGCCTGCTCACCGGCGGCGCCGCGCTGGCGCAACAGGCGCCCACCAGCGACTACCCTAACCGCGCGGTGCGTATCGTCGTGCCCTCGTCACCCGGCGGCGGCACCGACATCCTGGCCCGCCTGCTGGCCAAGAAGCTGGCCGACAGCATGGGCCAGCCCTTCGTGGTGGACAACCGCGCCGGTGCCGGCCAGGCGCTGGGCATCGATGTGGTGTCGCACGCGCCGGCCGATGGCTACACGCTGCTGATGGCGGCCTCGGCCATCGTGCTCAACCAGGTGCTGTCGAAGAAGGTGTCGTACGACACCGTGCGCGACTTCACGCCGGTGTCGCTGGTCTCCACCGTTTCCAACGTGCTGGTGGTCAACCCCGCGCTGCCGGTGAAGACCGAGAAGGAGTTGATAGCCTACGCCAAGGCCAACCCGGGCAAGCTCAACTACAGCTCGGCCGGCACCGGTACCTCGCCGCATTTGTCGATGGAGCTGTTCCGCTCCATGGCCGGCATCACCATGACCCACATCCCCTACAAGGGAACCGGCCCGGCGACGGTGGATGTGGTGGCCGGCCAGGTACAGCTGTCCATGCCCAACATCCTGACGGCCATGCCGCATATCAAGGGCGGCACTTTGCGCGCCCTGGGGGTGACCGGCCCGCGCCGCGCCGCCGCGCTGCCGGATGTGCCGACCATTGCCGAGGCCGGCCTGCCGGGCTACGAGTCGATCCAGTGGTACGGCCTGCTGGCACCGGCCGGCACACCCACCGCCCTGGTCAACAAGCTGCAGGCCGAAGTCGCCAAGGCGATCCAATCCCCCGAGGTGCAGGCGGCCATGGCCAACGAAGGCGCCGACCCGGTGGGCAACAAACCCGAGGAGTTCGCTGCCTTCATCAAGACCGAGATCGACAAGTGGACCAAGGTGGTGAAGACCGCCGGCATCCAGCAGGACTGATGCGGGTGTGCGCTGGAGCAATTGGTTGCAATCGAGGGGTCAACTGCCCCCGCATGCACCGCGTTGTCTACACAAGGCCACAGCGCTGCATTCCGCAGGGCAGCCTTCCCACCAAGGGGTTCGCACCATGAACAAGACTCTCGCATTTTTGCTGGCCGCTTTCGCTTCCGCCGCCGTCTTCGCGCAGACCCCGGCCCCCGCGGTGCCCTCCGCCACGGCCAAGGCCGAAATGAAGGCCGACACCAAGACCGACAAGGCAGTTGCCAAGGAAACCAAGGTCGATGCCAAGGCCGACGCCAAGGTAGCCAAGGCCCATGCCGCGGCCGAAAAGAAGACGGCCAAGGCCGATGAAAAGACCGCCAAGGTGAGTGCCGAAGCCACCGCCGACAAGGCTGCTGCCAAGGCCAACACCAAGGAAGTGCAGGCCAAGGGCGCTGCCGACGTCAAGGCGTCCACCGCCAAGTAAAAGGCACGGGCACGGGGCGCGCGGCGTCCCGAAGAATCCGAAAAAAGAAAGCCCGGCTCCTGACGGAGGCGGGCTTTTTCATGGGTGAAAAACCAGGCGGACAGTGGCGCTTCAGGCGCCTATGGCTTCCAGTTCGGCCGAGAGTTCGAGCCAGCGTTCCTCCAGCCGGGCCGACTCGTCGCCCACCGCCTTCAGGCGTTTGCCGCATTCGGCGATGTCCGCCGGCGGCAGGGGCTGCTGCAGGCGTTCTTCCAGCCCCGCTTTTTCCTGGGTGAGGATGGCCAGGCGCTGGTCGATCTCGCCGATCTCGCGTTTCAACGGGCGCAGCTGGCCGGCCAGGTTCTGGCGCGACTGGGCCTCCAGCCGGCGCTGCTCCTTGCCATCGACCGGCGCTGCCGCAGCCGGGGCCGCGACCGGTGCGGGCGCCGCCACCGGAGCCGGCGCAGGGGTTGCCGCAGCGGCGGCACGGTCGGCCACCTTGGCCTCTTCGCGCATGCGTTTGGCTTCGTCGAGCAGGTAGCGCTGGTAGTCGTCGAGGTCGCCGTCGAAGGGCGCGACCACGCCCCGGCCGACCAGCCAGAACTCGTCGCACACCGAACGCAGCAGCGCCCGGTCGTGGCTCACCAGCATCAGCGTGCCTTCGAACTCGTTCAGGGCCACGGCCAGGGCTTCGCGGGTGGCGAGGTCCAGGTGGTTGGTGGGCTCGTCGAGCAGCAGCAGGTTGGGGCGTTGCCACACCATCATGGCCAGCACCAGCCGGGCCTTTTCGCCGCCGCTCATGGTGCCCACGGCCTGCTTGACCATGTCGCCGCTGAAGTTGAAGGTGCCCAGGTAGCTGCGCAGGTCCTGCTCGCGCGAGGGGCCCTTGGCGTCGGCGCCCATCTCGCGCGCCAGGCGGACCATGTGTTCGAGCGGTGTGTCCTGCGGGCGCAGCACGTCGAGTTCCTGCTGCGCGAAGTAACCGATACGCAGGCCCTTGCCTTCGGTGACGGTGCCCGACAGGGGCAGCATGTCGTGTGCGATGGTCTTCACCAGGGTCGACTTGCCCTGGCCGTTGGCGCCCAGGATACCGATGCGCTGGCCCGCCAGCACCGACTTGCTGACGCCGGTCAGGATGACCTTGGGCGCCTCGTCCTCCACTTGGTAGCCGAAGGAGGCACCATCGATCGACATCATCGGGTTGGGGATGTTGCCCGGGTCCTTGAACTCGAAGGTGAAATCCGCCTCGGCCAGCAGCGGCGCAATCTTTTCCATACGCTCCAGCGCCTTGACCCGGCTCTGCGCCTGCTTGGCCTTGCTGGCCTTGGCCTTGAAGCGGTCGATGAACTTCTGCAGGTGGGCGATCTTGTCCTGTTGCTTGGAGAAGGCCGACTGCTGCAGTTCCATCTGCTGCGCGCGCAGGGTCTCGAAGGCGCTGTAGTTGCCGCCGTAGCGGGTGAGCTGCGCCTTTTCGATGTGCAGGGTGACGTCGGTCACCGCGTCGAGGAATTCGCGGTCATGGCTGATGACGATCATGGTGCCGGCGTACTGCTTGAGCCACGATTCCAGCCAGACCAGGGCGTCCAGGTCCAAGTGGTTGGTGGGTTCGTCGAGCAGCAGCAGGTCCGATGGGCACATCAGCGCGCGCGCCAGCTGCAGCCGCATACGCCAGCCGCCCGAGAAGCTGTCCACCGGGCTGTCGAGTTCGGAGACCTTGAAACCCAGGCCCAGGGTCAGCGCCTGCGCCCGCGGCACCGCGTCGTATTCACCCGCATCGGCCAGGTCGGTATAGGCATGCGCGATGGCCATGCCGTCATCGGCGGCCTCGGCGGCGGCCAGGGCCGCACGCAGCTCGGCCAGGCGGGTGTCGCCACCCAGCACGAAGTCGGTGGCCGACTCCGAGGTTTCCGGCATGTCCTGCGCCACCTGGGCCATACGCCACTGGGAGGGAAGCTGGAAGTCGCCGCCGTCCTCGTGCAGTGTGCCGTTGAAGAGGGCGAACAGGGTCGACTTGCCCGCGCCGTTGCGGCCTACCAGCCCCACTTTTTCGCCGGGGTTGATGGTGACCGAGGCTTTGTCCAGCAGGACTTTGGCGCTGCGGCGCAGGATAACGTTCTTGAGATTGATCATGTAAGGGAAAGGAGCAGGGCTTCACGCTCGACCAGCAATACCTGGTCTTCGCCTGCACTGGTAGCCAGCCAATAGACTGGCAGGGACGGAAACGCCGCCTCGAAAAATGCACGTTCATTGCCGATTTCCAGCACCAGCACGGCGTTTTCGCTCATGTGGGCCGGCGCATCGCGCAGCAGGGTCCGGATGAAATCCATGCCGTCCCCCCCGCCGGCCAGGGCCAGCGCGGGCTCGGCCCGGTATTCGGCGGGCAGGGCGGCCATGCTGGCGCTGTTCACGTAGGGTGGATTGCACAGTAACAGGTCGTAGGGCCCGCGCACCGCCGCCAGGCCGTCCGACTCCAGCAAGGTGATGCGGTCCTGCAGGCCATGTTTGTCCACGTTGATCCTGGCCACCGCCAGGGCATCGGCCGATAGGTCCGCGCCATCGACCTGCACGTCCGGGTAGGCCATGGCCGCCAGCACCGCCAGGCTGCCGTTGCCGGTGCACAGGTCCAGCACCCGCCGGGTATCTTCGCCCAGCCAGTGGTCGATGTCACCCTCCACCAGCAGTTCGGCGATGAAGCTGCGCGGCACGATGGCACGTTCGTCGATGTAGAAGGACACCCCCTGCAGCCAGGCTTCGCGGGTCAGGTAGGCGGCCGGCTTGCGGGTGGCGATACGCTGGTCCACCAGCGCGGCCACCTGGGCCTGCTCGTCGGTGGTGGCCTGCCGGTCGGCCACCGCGTCCAGTTCGTCCAGCGGCTGGCCCAGGCGCCACAGCACCAGCCAGGCGGCCTCGTCGAAGGCGTTGGCCGTGCCGTGGCCGAAGGCCACGCCGGCGGCCGTCAGGCGCTGCGCACAGGCCTGGATGAGTTCGAGGATGGTCATCGGGCGGCGGCGCGCGTGCCGAGGTTTTCGAGGGTGCGGCGGTAGATGTTCTTCAGCGGCTCGATGTCGGCCACCGGCAGGTACTCGTCGATCTTGTGGATCATGGCGTTGGTCGGCCCGCACTCGATCACCTGCGGGCAGATCTGCGCGATGAAACGCCCGTCGCTGGTGCCGCCGCTGGTGGAGAGCTCGGTGTCCAGCCCGGTCTCGGCGCGGATGGCGCCGGTGACGGCGGCGACCAGTTCGCCCGGCGTGGTCAAAAAGGGCTGGCCGCTGATGGTCCAGGCTAGGGTGTAGTCGAGCCCATGGCGGTCCAGCACGGCGGCCACGCGCTGCTGCAGGGCGTCGGACGTCGATTCGGTGCAGAAGCGGAAGTTGAAGTCCACGACCGCCTCGCCCGGAATGATGTTGCTGGCGCCGGTGCCGGCGTGCAGGTTGCTGACCTGGAAGGCGGTGGGCGGAAAGAAGTCGTTGCCGCGGTCCCATTCGATGGCCGCCAGCTCCGCCAGGGCCGGCAGCGCCTGGTGGACGGGGTTGCGCGCCAGCTGCGGGTAGGCGATATGGCCCTGGATGCCCTTGACCACCAGCCGGGCGTTCATGCTGCCGCGCCGGCCGTTCTTGACCATATCGCCGGTGCGCTCCACCGAGGTCGGTTCGCCCACGATGCACCAGTCCAGCCGTTCGCCGCGCGCCTGCAGCGCCCGGCAGACGGCCACCGTGCCATCGGTGGCCGGGCCTTCCTCGTCGCTGGTCAGCAGCAGCGCCAGCGACAGGGGCGCGGCCGGCTGGGCGGCCAGGTATTCCTCGGCCGCCACCACGAAGGCGGCGATGGAGGTCTTCATGTCGGCCGAACCACGGCCGAACAGCTTGCCGTCGCGGTGGGTGGGCGAGAAGGGGTGCTGCGTCCACTGGTCGAGCGGGCCGGTGGGCACCACGTCGGTATGGCCGGCGAAGACCAGGGTGGGGGCGGCCGGGTCGGCGCCCGGGCGTTTGGCCCAGAGGTTGCTCACCCGGAAATCGGCCGGGCCGCTGTCCATGCGTTCACACACGAAACCCAGCGGTTCCAGCCGGCGCACCAGGATGGCGAGGCAGCCGGCATCGTCGGGGGTGACCGAGGGACGGGAAATCAGTTCTTCGGCCAGTTGTAGGGTACGGGACATCGATGGGAAAAAAGAAAAGGAAAAAGGGCGCGGGGCCCCAAGTGCTCAGTGTTTGACTTCGAGCACGATGTCGGTGAACGACGGCGCGTCGTCCGGCGAGTCGGCGCCTTCGGGCGCCTCGGCCGCGGCCTGGGCCGCCGCGAAGTCGTTTTCCAGCCGCCACACCAGGTTGGTCGGCGAGTCGGCGTTGGCCATGCCTTCCTTGCGGTCGATGATGCCCGCATTGATGAGCCGGGCGATGTCCTGCTCGAAGGTCTGCGAGCCCTCGGACATGGATTTTTCCATGGCCTCCTGCACCGCGGAGAAGTCGCCGCGCTCGATCAGGTCGGAGATCACCTTGGTGTTGAGCAGCACCTCCACCGCCGGCACGCGCCCGCCCTTGACGGTGCGCAGCAGCCGCTGCGAGATGACGGCCTTGAGCGCGGCGGCCATGTCGCCGAGCAGGGTGGGGCGCACCTCGGCCGGGTAGAAACTCAGCACCCGGTTCATTGCCTGGTAGCTGTTGTTGGCGTGCATGGTGGCCAGGCACAGGTGGCCCGACTGGGCATAGGCGATGGCCGCCGACATGGTTTCGCGGTCGCGGATTTCACCGATGAAGATCACGTCGGGTGCCTGCCGCAACGCGTTTTTCAGCGCCACCTGCAGCGAGGCGGTGTCCACCCCGATCTCGCGCTGGTTGACCACCGCCTTCTTGTTGCGGAAGAGGAACTCGATCGGCTCCTCGATGGTCAGGATGTGGCCGCCGCGGTGTTCGTTGCGGTGGTCGATCATGGCCGAGAAGGTGGTGCTCTTGCCCGAGCCGGTGGCCCCCACCATCAGCAGCAGGCCGCGCTTTTCCAGGATCAGGCTCTCCAGGATGGGCGGCACGTTCAGGCTGGCGAGTTTCGGGATCTCGCTGTTGATGTAACGGATCACCACCGCGTAGGAGCCGCGCTGGCGCATGGCGCTGACCCGGAACCGCCCCACGTCCTTCATGGCAAAACCGACGTTGAGTTCGCCGCTTTCCTCCAGCTCCTCGATGCGCTGGGGCGCCAGCACCTCGGCCAGCAGGTTGCGCGGCGCATCGAAAGGCAGCAGCTGGGCGTTGATGGGAACACACTCGCCGTTGATCCGCAGCATGGCCGGCGCGTTGGCCGACAGGTACAGGTCCGAGGCCCGTTTTTCGGCCATCAGCTGCAGGATGCGTTCCATCATTCCCATACCGGACTCTCCTTGGGGCTCAGTTGCCGCCGCGCACGAAGCGGACGATCCGCTCCGCGGCTTCCACACATTCCGCCGTTTCGGCCACCAGCGCCATGCGCACCCGCCCGCGGCCGGGGTTGTGGCCGCCGCGTTCACGCGCCAGGTAGCTGCCGGGCAGCACCGTCACATGCTGCTGCGCAAACAGCTCCCGGGTGAAACGTTCGTCGTCTCCGGCGAAACGTTCGGGAATGCCGGCCCAGAGGTAGAAGGCGGCATCGGGCAGCGCCACGTCGAGCACCTGCTGCAGGATGGGGGTGACGGTGGCGAACTTGGCGCGGTACTGCGCACGGTTGTCGGCCACGTGGGTTTCGTCGCCCCAGGCGGCGATGCTGGCCGTCTGCACCACCGGGCTCATGGCGCCGCCGTGGTAGGTACGGTAGAGCAGGAACTGCTTGAGCAGTGCCGCGTCGCCGGCGACGAAGCCGCTGCGCAGGCCCGGCACGTTGCTGCGCTTGGACAGGCTGGTCAGGGCGATCAGCCGCTCGAAACCCCGGCCCAGGCGCACCGCGGCCTCCAGGCCACCCAGGGGCGGTTCGTCGCGGAAGTAGATTTCGCTGTAACACTCGTCCGAGGCGATGACAAAGCCGTGCCGGTCGCTCAGGGCGAACAGCCGTGCCCATTCGTCCAGCGGCATCACCGCGCCGGTGGGGTTGCCCGGCGAGCAGACGAACACCATCTGGGTGCGTGCCCAGACCTCTTCGGGCACGGCATCCCAGTCCACCGCGAAATTGCGCGCCGGGTCGCTGGGGGCATAAAAGGGCTCAGCGCCCGCCAGCAGGGCCGAACCCTCGTAGATCTGGTAGAACGGATTGGGGCACACCACCACCGGCCGGTCGCGGGTCGGGTCCACCACCGTCTGCGTCAGGGCGAACAGGGCCTCGCGGGTGCCGTTGACCGGCAGCACCTGCGTGGCCGGGTCCAGCGTGAGGCCGTAGCGGGTCTGCAGCCAGTCGGTGAAGGCGCGGCGCAGGGCCGGCGTGCCGGCGGTGGGGGGGTAGCCGGTCAGGCCGCCCTCGGCCTGATGCGCCGCATCGGCCAGTGCACGCTGGATGAAGGGGGGCGTAGGATGCTTGGGCTCACCGATGCCCAGGCTGACCGGGCGCAGCCCGGCGGGCGGCACGACGTCCGCAAAAAGTTGCCGCAGCCGCTCGAACGGGTAGGGCTGCAGGCGTGAAAGCAGGGGGTTCATAGGGCTGGATTATCGGTGATGGCCCGTGACGCCTCCCCGCGGTGGCGCAGCCGGGCACGATTGATGCAACAGCCCTGACGCACGCCCGGGGATGGGCGTGTCCGCTGGCTTGTAGCAAGATTGCAGCCGTTTCCCGAAAATCCTCGAACCACCCATGCCCTTCAGCAACAGCCCCCGGAACTTCGAGTACGACCATCCCGACCGCGGCGTCGCCGACTTCAAGCGCGCGGTCGCCAACAAGCTCATCTACGCCGTCGGCAAGGATCCGGCCGCCGCCAAGGACGAAGACTGGCTGCATGCCGCCCAGCTGGCGGTGCGCGACCAGCTGGTGGAGCGCTGGATGGCCACCACCCGGGCGCAGTACGCGCAGGACGTCAAGCGGGTGTACTACCTGTCGATGGAATTCCTCATCGGCCGCACCTTCACCAACGCCCTGCTGGCGGTGGACCTGCAGGACACCATGCGCACGGCGCTGGCCGATTTCGGCGTGGACCTGGAGAAGATCTCCGACCTGGAGCCCGATGCGGCCCTGGGCAACGGCGGCCTGGGCCGGCTGGCCGCCTGTTTCCTCGACTCCATGGCCACCCTGGGCGTGCCGGGTTTCGGCTACGGCATCCGCTACGAGTACGGAATGTTCCGCCAGACCATCGTCGGCGGCCAGCAGGTCGAGGTGCCCGACTACTGGCTGACCCACGGCTACCCCTGGGAATTCCAGCGGCCCGAGGTGAGCTACCGGGTGCGTTTCGGCGGCCGGGTGGAAGAGCGCACCGAGTACGGTGCCGCGAACTGGGTCGACACCCATGACGTGCTGGCCATGGCCTACGACACCATCGTGCCGGGCTACGGCACCGAGGCCACCAACACGCTGCGGCTGTGGTCGGCGCGCGCCACCGAGGAAATCGACCTCACCGCCTTCAACCGCGGCAGCTACCGCGAGGCGGTGGACCGCAAGAACCTGTCGGAAAACGTCTCCCGGGTGCTGTACCCGGACGATTCCACCCAGTCGGGCCGCGAGCTGCGGCTGCAACAGGAGTATTTTTTCTGCTCGGCCAGCGTGCAGGACCTGCTGCACCGCTACCTGCGCACCCACCAGACCTTCGACCGGCTGTCCGACAAGATCAGCATCCACCTCAACGACACCCACCCGGTGCTGGCGGTGCCCGAGATGCTGCGCCTGCTGCTCGACGAGCACGGGCTGGATTGGGACACCGCCTGGGGCCATTGCCAGCGCATCTTCAGCTACACCAACCACACGCTGATGCACGAGGCGCTGGAAACCTGGCCGGTGGAGATGATGGGCCGCGTCCTGCCGCGCCACCTGCAGCTGATCTTCGACATCAACGCGCGTTTCCTCACCTCCATCACCCAGGAGCACGGCCACGATACCGACCTGATGCGCCGGGTCTCGCTGGTCGACGAGGGCGGCGACCGCCGCGTGCGTATGGCCTACCTGGCGGTGCTGGTGAGCCATTCGGTCAACGGCGTATCGGCCCTGCATTCGGACCTGATGGTGCAGTCGATCTTCGCCGACTTCGCCCACCTGTTCCCCGGGCGCTTCAACAACAAGACCAACGGCGTCACCCCGCGGCGCTGGCTGGCGCAGGCCAACCCCGCGCTGTCGGCCCTGCTCGACCAGCGCCTGGGCAAGGGCTGGCGGCGTGACCTGTCGCAGCTCGAAGCGCTGCGGCCCATGGCCCAGCAGGCGCCGTTCGCCGCCAGCTTCCGCCGCGCCAAGCGCCAGAACAAGGAGCGCCTGGCCGCCTGGGTGCAGCAGCACATGGACCTGACGCTGAACCCCGACGCGCTGTTCGACGTGCAGGTCAAGCGTATCCACGAATACAAACGCCAGCTGCTCAATGTGCTGCACGTGGTGGCGCGCTACCAGGACATCATCGACCACCCCGACGGTGACCACGTGCCCCGGGTCGTCATCTTCGCCGGCAAGGCGGCTTCGGCCTACGCCATGGCCAAGCTGGTGATCCGCCTCATCAACGACGTGGCGGCGGTCATCAACGCCGACGAGCGCATGCAGGGCCGGCTGCAGGTGGTCTTCATGCCCAACTACAGCGTGAGCCTGGCCGAGACCATCATCCCGGCGGCCGACCTGTCGGAGCAGATATCCACCGCCGGCACCGAGGCCTCCGGCACCGGCAACATGAAACTCGCACTCAACGGTGCGCTGACCATCGGCACGCTCGACGGCGCCAACGTCGAGATGCGGCAGAACGTGGGGCCGGACAACATCTTCATCTTCGGCAACACCGCGCCCGAGGTGGAGGCCATCCGCGCCGGCGGCTACCAGCCGCGCGCCTACTACAACACCAACCCGGTGCTGAAGCGGGTGCTCGACGCCATCCGCGGCGGTGTGTTCTCGCCCGGCGAGCCGGCACGCTACCAGCAGATCTTCGACACCCTGGTCGACTGGGGCGACAAGTACCTGCTGCTGGCCGATTTCGCCAGCTACATGGATGCGCAGGAGCGTGTCGATGCCCTGTACCGCGACCCCGAGGCCTGGACCCGCAAGGCCATCCTCAACGTGGCGGGCATGGGGCCGTTCTCGTCGGACCGCACCATTGCCGAATATGCCAACGACATCTGGAAAAGCAAACCGGTGGTGCTGGAGCGCGCCGCGGCACCGTAGCAGCAGCCGCGGGTAGCCGGGGGCCTTGATCGCCCTGCGCCGCATCCAGTCGGCCCGCCGCTGCGTACCTCCCGGAGATCAACAAAGACGGGAGTGCAGCGCATGGGCCTGATTGCCAACCTCGGCATCCCCTGGGTAGAGCAGGGCAGGGTACCCGACCGGGTGGTGCGGGCGGGCATCCGCCGCCTGCTGAAGGAACGCCTTGCGGACATCCACGCCGCCGATACCGAGTCCGCCGCCGCCCTGGCGACGGACTTTTTCGAGGAACTGCGCCAGGCGCCGGTGGCGCTGCTGCCCGAGAAGGCCAACGAGCAGCACTACGAGGTGCCGGCCGCCTTTTTCCACACCGTGCTGGGGCCGAACCGCAAGTACAGCAGTTGCTGGTGGCCCGAGGGCACCCGGTCGCTGGAAGAGGCCGAGGGCCATGCGCTGGACGCCACCTGCGAGCGCGCCGGCCTGGTCGACGGCCAGCGTATCCTCGAACTCGGCTGCGGCTGGGGCTCCCTTACCCTGTGGATGGCCTGGCGCTTCCCCCGCAGCCGCATCATGGCGGTGTCCAACTCGGCCTCGCAGCGTGCCTTCATCGAGGGCGAAGCGGCACGGCGGGGCCTGGCCAATATCCACGTCGTCACCCGCGACATGAACGCCTTCGACACCCCCGAGCGTTTCGACCGTGTGGTGTCGGTGGAGATGTTCGAACACATGCGCAACTGGCCGCAGCTGTTCGGCCGGGTCGCCGGCTGGCTGCTGCCGGGCGGACGCTTCTTCATGCACGTATTTGTCCACCGGCTGGTGCCCTACGCCTTCGTCGAGCGCGACGCCAGCGACTGGATGAGCCGCCACTTCTTCTCCGGCGGCATGATGCCCAGCGACGACATGGCCGCCCGCTTCCAGGACGATCTGCGCCTGCTGCGGCACTGGCGCTGGGACGGCACCCACTACGAACGCACCTCCAACGCCTGGCTGGAGAACATGGACCGCGCGCGTGTTTCCCTGCAGCCGGTGCTGGAACAGGCCTACGGCGCCGCCGACGCCGAGCGGTGGCGCCAGCGCTGGCGCCTCTTTTTCATGGCCGTGGCCGAACTCTTCGGCTACAACGGCGGCCAGGAATGGTGGGTGAGCCACTACCTGTTCGAGAAACGCGGCGCATGAACCGCCACCAGGCCGCGATCGCCGTCAACCTGGCCGGATCACAGGCCGGCTGGTGGGCCACCGTGCTGCTGGCGGCCCATGGCCGGCCCGGCGCGGCCACGGCGGCGGGCGCCGCCTGCACCGTGCTGCTGCTGGCGCAGGCGGGCCGCCGCTGGCGGACGGAGGCGGGGCTGGCGCTGGCCGCCCTGGTCATCGGCACCGCATGGGACAGCCTGCTGGTGAATACCGGTCTGCTGGTGTACCCGCCGGGGCCGGGGCCGGGGCTGGCATGGCTGGCACCGCCCTGGATCATGGTGCTGTGGGCGCTGTTCGCCACCACCCTCAATGTGTCGATGCGCTGGCTGCGTGGCCGCTGGGTCCTGGCAGCCCTGTTCGGTGCCATCGGCGGCCCGCTGTCCTTCGCCGCAGGGGCGCGGCTCGGGGCCGTGCGTTTTTCCGACACCCCGGTGGCCTTGCTCGCGCTGGCCGCGGGCTGGGCGGTGCTGATGCCGCTGCTGGTGCGCCTGGCCCAGGGTTTCGATGCCCCGGTGCCGGAACCGTCTTCCCCTTCTTCCGGTGTGTTGAACCATGGCTGATGCCCTGCCACTTCTTGCCGTCGCCCTGTGGGGCCTGGCCGTTTCCGCGGCCCTGGCCTTGCTGACCTGGGTCGCCAGCCTGCAACGCAGCGATGTGAGCCTGGTCGACCGCAGCTGGGGTCTGATGATCGCCGGCCCCGGTGTGGTGTATGGCCTGCTGCTGGCCTCGGCCGCGCCACGCGTGTGGTGGACGCTGCCCCTGCTGCTGGCCTGGGCGCTGCGGCTGGCCTGGCATGTCACGCGCCGCAACTGGGGCCATGGCGAAGACCGGCGTTACCAGGCCATCCGGGCACGCAACCAGCCGCATTTCGCCGCCAAGAGCCTGTACCTGGTGTTTGCGCTGCAGGCGTTGCTGGCCTGGATCGTGTCCGCGCCGCTGTTCGCCGCCCTGGCGGGCGGGCGGCCCTTCGGTGTGTTCGACGGGCTGGGCATCGCCCTGGCCGGCTTCGGCATCGTGTTCGAGGCGGTGGCGGATGCCCAGTTGAGCCGCTTCAGCGCCGACCGGGCCAACCAGGGCCGGGTGCTGGACACCGGCCTGTGGCGTTATTCGCGCCACCCCAACTACTTCGGCGAATGCTGCACCTGGTGGGGCATGTTCCTGCTGGGCATCGGCGGGGCCGGTACGGTGGGGCTGTGGGGCATCCTGTCGCCGGTGGTCATGACACTGCTGCTGCTGAAGGTGTCGGGGGTAACCCTGCTGGAAAAGGACATCGGCGAGCGGCGGCCGAAATACCGGGACTACGTGGCCCGCACCAACGCCTTCGTACCAGGGCCGAGGCGGCCGGGAGCGCCCCGGTGAGCCGCCTGGCGCTGTTGCGCCGCGCCCTGGCCGCCCTGTGCCTGGCCGCCGGGGTGCTGCAGGCGGTGCACGCCGCCACCGAGGCGCCGGATGGCACCCGGACCTGGGACTTCCAGGTGCTGCTCGACGGCAAGCCCATCGGCAGCCATCGTTTCGACGTGACCACCGCGGGCGAACGGACCACGGTGAAAAGCGAGGCGCATTTCGCGGTGAAGCTGCTGGGCCTGACCATTTACCGCTACGACCACCAGGACCAGGAGGCGTGGCAGGGCGGTTGCCTGCGCAAGATGGACAGCCGCACCGACGACAACGGCAAGACCTTCACCGTGAATGCCACCGCCGATGCCGACGGGCTGAGGGTGAAGACCGGCGACGGCGCCAGCCCCGTTCTCATCACGGTTGCCGGCTGCACCATGGGTTTTGCCTACTGGAACCCTGCCATGCTCAAGGAAAAGCAGCTACTCAACAGCCAGACGGGGGAATACCAGGCCGTCGTGGTGGGGGCGCCCGCCACCGACGAAGTGCTGGCCCGGGGCGTCCGCCAGCCGGCGCGGCGCTACCACCTGACCGGGCCGGAGAACCCGCTCGACCTGTGGTATTCGCCGGAAGGCGAATGGCTGGGCCTGGAATCCACCATGTCGGGCGGACGGCGCCTGCGTTATCGATTGTTGCCCTGAGATTGTTGCCATGAAACACACCCGTATCCTCCTCCTCGCCACCACCCTGGCCCTGGCCGTCGCAGGGCTCGCCGCCTGTAGTACCGCGCCGGTGCGGCCACTCGCCACGGTGCCCCAGGTCGACCTGAAAGCCTTCATGGGCGACTGGCACGTGATCGGCAGTATCCCGACCTGGTTCGAAAAAGGCGCCTACAACGCCACCGACCACTACCGGCTGGCGCCCGACGGCAGCATCGACATCCGTTTCACCTACAACCAGGACGGCTTCGAGGGCGAGGCGAAGCACATGGATTCGCGCGGTTTCGTGCAGGACGCCAGCAATGCCGTCTGGGGCGTGCAGTTCGTCTGGCCCATCAAGGCCGACTACCGCATCGCCTACCTGTCGGCCGATGGCAGCCAGACCATCATTGCCCGCGAAAAGCGCGACTACGTGTGGATCATGGCGCGCCGGCCGGCCCTGGCCGAGGCCGACTACCAGGCGCTGCTGCAGCGGGTGGCGGCGCTGGGCTACGACGTCTCCAAGGTCCAGCGGGCGCCGCAGCGCCCCTGAGATTGCCGGGCGGGCTGCGGAAAACTGCCGCATTCCTGCGACCAACGGTAGCAATCGGGTGCTGCCGGAGTCCGCGGCGCGGTTTTTCACCGTTTATCATCGTCCGCCTGGCAGCGGTGGCATCTCAAGGCCCCGCAGCGGCTCCGTCCTACCGGTTTTTCCTGCACAGTGCGCCTCAATTCAATCAAGCTTTCCGGCTTCAAGTCGTTCGCCGAACCTACCAATTTCATGCTGCCGGGCCAGTTGGTGGGCGTGGTGGGCCCGAACGGCTGCGGCAAGTCCAACATCATGGACGCCGTACGCTGGGTACTGGGCGAGTCGAAGGCCAGCGAGCTGCGCGGCGAGTCGATGCAGGACGTGATCTTCAACGGCACCAACACCCGCAAGCCGGCCAGCCGCTCCAGCGTGGAGCTGGTGTTCGACAACAGCGACCACCGCGCCGGCGGCGCCTGGAGCCGGTTCACCGAAATCGCCGTCAAGCGGGTGCTGACACGCGACGGCACCAGCAGCTACTTCATCAACAACCAGCCGGTACGCCGGCGCGACGTGCAGGACGTGTTCCTGGGCACCGGCCTGGGGCCGCGCGCCTACGCCATCATCGGCCAGGGCACGATCAGCCGCATCATCGAATCCAAGCCCGAGGAACTGCGCCTGTTCCTCGAGGAAGCCGCCGGAGTCTCCAAGTACAAGGAACGCCGCCGCGAGACCGAGAACCGCCTGTCCGACACCCGGGAAAACCTGACCCGGGTCGAAGACATCCTGCGCGAACTCAATGCCAACCTCGAAAAACTCGAAAAGCAGGCCGAGGTGGCCCAGCGCTACAACACGCTGCAGGGTGACGTCACCCTCAAGCAGCACCAGCTGTGGTTTTTGAAGCGCAGCGAGAGCGAGGCCGACCAGGCCCGCATCAAGGCCGAGGCCGACCAGGCGCTGAACGACCTGGAGTCGCGTATTGCCGACCTGCGCCACGTCGAGGCCGACCTGGAAACCATCCGCCAGGCGCACTATGCCGCCGGCGACCATGTGAACCGGGCCCAGGGCGCCCTGTACGAGGCCAGCGCCGAGGTCGGCCGGCTGGAGGCCGAGATCCGTTTCGTGGTGGAAGGCCGCCAGCGCGTCGAAGCCCGGCTGGTCACCCTGAAAGAACAGGTTGCCCAGTGGGCCACCCGCAAGGACGACGCCGAGGCCGAGATCGAGACCCTGTCGGCCCAGGGCGAGGATGCCGAGGAAAAGGCCGAACTGCTGGCCGCCCAGGTGGAAGAACAGGCCCAGCGCCTGCCCGAGCTGGAAGATGCCCTGCGCCAGGCCCAGCAGAAGGCCAGCGAGCAACGCGGTTCGGTCGCCCAGGTGCAGCAGCAGATCCAGGTGCTGGCCGCCGACCAGCGCAGCATCGACGAACAGTCGCGCCAGCTCGACCAGCGGCGCGAGCGCCTGGCGGCCGACCGCAACGCCCTGGCGGCCCCCGACGAGGCGCGCCTGCGCAACCTGCAGGAGCAGTTGCAGGCGGCCCAAGAGGCCTCGGCCGAGGCCGAGGCGCGCCTGCACGAGCTGCAGGAATCGGTGCCCCAGCTCGACGAGGACCGGCGAACCCGCCAGCAGGACGTCAACCGCGAGTCCGGCACCCAGGCCGACCTGTCGGCGCGCATGGAGGCGCTCAAGGCCCTGCAGGAGAAGGTCAAGACCGACGGCAAGCTGCAGCCCTGGCTGGCCAAGCACGGCCTGGAAGGCATGCAGGCGCTGTGGACCAGGATCCACGTGCAGCAGGGCTGGGAAAACGCCCTGGAGGCGGCGCTGCGCGAACGTATGGGCGCGCTGGAGGTGTCGCGGCTCGAAACCGTGCGCGCCTTCGGCAACGACGCCCCGCCGGCCCGCCTGGCCTTCTACAGCCCGCCGCTGGCCGGCGTGCCCGAAGGCGCTGCCGCGCTGCCGCGCCTGGCCGACCTGCTGCGCCTGAACGACGCCGGCCAGCGTGCCCTGTTCGCCGACTGGCTGCACGGCTGCTACACCGCCGAGAGCTTCGAGGCAGCCCTGTCGCAACGCGACCGGCTGCAGCCCGGCGAGGCCATCTACGTGCAGGGCGGCCATGCGGTCACCGCCCATGGCGTGAGTTTCTACGCCCAGGATTCCGAGCAGTCGGGCCTGCTGGCGCGCGCCCAGGAAATCGAGAACCTCGAAAAGCAGCTGCGTGCCCAGGCCATGATCGCCGACGAGGCGCGTTCCGCCCTGGTGCGGGCCGAATCCACCTATACCGACGCCTCGCAGCGCCTGGTGACGGCACGGCGTGATGCCTCCGAGACCCAGACCCGGACCCACGGCCTGCAGGTCGAAACCCTGCGCCTGACCCAGCTGGCCGAGCAGACCCGCGCCCGCAGCGAGCAGATCGCCGGCGACCTGGTCGAAGTCGATGCCCAGCTCGGCGACCTGCAGGAGCGGCGGGTGACTGCCGAAGGCCGCTTCGAAGAGCTCGACATGCAGCTGGCCGATACCCAGGAGCGGCACGCGCAGCTCGACGAACGGGTGATCGAGGCCGAACGCCGCCTGAACGAGTCGCGCGAGCAGCAGCGCACGCTGGAGCGCCAGGCACAGGAAGCCACTTTTTCCCGCCGCAGCCTGGAATCGCGCCGCGCCGAACTGGGCCGCGCCATCGACACCGCCGCGCAGCAGGCCGCCTCGCTGGCCGATGAAAACCAGCGCGCCCAGGACGAACTGGCCCGCCTGTCGGATGCCGCGGCCCAGGGCGGCCTGCAGACCGCCCTGGAACTGAAGGCCGAGCGCGAGGCCGCCCTGGGTGCCCAGCGCAGCGAGTACGACGACCTGACCGCCAAGCTGCGCGCCAGCGACGAACGCCGCCTTCAGCTGGAGCGCGCGCTCGACCCGCTGCGCCAGCGCATCACCGAATTCCAGCTCAAGGAACAGGCCGCCCGCCTGGGCCTGGAGCAGTACGCTTCGCTGTTGGCCGATGCCCAGGCCGACCTGGAGGCGGTGGCGAAATCCATCGCCGACGGCAACGTGCGGGTCAATGGCCTGCAGGGCGAGATCGACCGCGGCAACCGCGAGATCACCGCCCTGGGCGCGGTGAACCTGGCCGCGCTGGAGGAACTGGGCACGGCGCGCGAACGCAAGACCTTCCTCGACGCCCAGACCGCCGACCTAACCGAAGCCATGACCACGCTGGAAGACGCGATCCGCAAGATCGACGGCGAAACCCGCGAACTGCTGGTCGGCACCTTCAACGTCGTCAACGAACACTTCGGGCGCATGTTCCCCGAGCTGTTCGGCGGCGGCAATGCCAAGCTGATGATGACCGGCGAAGAAGTGCTCGACGCCGGTGTGCAGGTGCTGGCCCAGCCGCCCGGCAAGAAGAACCAGACCATCCACCTGCTGTCGGGCGGCGAGAAGGCGCTGACGGCCATCGCCCTGGTGTTCGCCATCTTCCAGCTCAACCCCGCGCCGTTCTGCCTGCTCGACGAAGTCGATGCGCCGCTGGACGATGCCAACACCGAACGTTATGCCAAGCTGGTGCAGAGCATGAGCAAGCAAACCCAGTTCCTGTTCATCAGCCACAACAAGATCGCCATGGAAATGGCCGAACAGCTGATCGGCGTGACCATGCAGGAGCAGGGTGTCTCGCGTATCGTGGCGGTGGACATGGAGTCGGCGATGTCCATGGCCGAGGCTATATAAACCCCCAGGCTCCGCACTGCGTGTCTTCGCCCACCTTGCCCACAAGAATCGCCATGACGATAAGCACAATCCGACCATGAGTACCTTGCAGATCAGCCTTGCGATGGCCGGCGGCGTCGTGCTGGCCGTCATCGTCGCGCACAGCGCGTGGACCACACGCCGCAATTCGCCCAAGCAGGCCGAACCGGTCACCCCCGAGGAGGCCGCGGCCCGCGAGGCCACCGAGCGGCAGGAGCCGGCCTTCGACGGCAGCGGCGAACTGCCGCCCGCCGGCGCCGACCCTTCCTTGTCCGCCATGCCGCTGCCGCAGGTGGAAAAGAAACCCGGCCTCGACACCCTGATCGACGTCATCGCGTCGCTGGCGCTCGAAAGCGTGGCCTCGGGCGATGCGGCACTGGCCGCGCTGCCGCCCACCCGCCGCGCCGGCAGCAAGCCCTTCGCCGTCGAGGGCCAAAACGATGCCACCGGCCTGTGGGAAACCCCGCTGCCCGGCCAGCGCTACCGCGCCTTCCAGGCCGGGGTGCAATTGGCCAACCGCATGGGGGCGCTCAACGACATCGAATATTCCGAGTTCGTGGTGAAGGCCCAGGCCTTTGCCGACGCGGTCAACGCGGCGCCCGATTTCCCCGACATGCGCCACGCCGTGGCCCGGGCACGCGAGCTCGACCAGTTCGCCAACGACCACGACGCCCAGCTGACCTTCGTGCTGCGCGCGCGCGGCGCGGCCTGGAGCCCCGGCTACGTACAGCAGAACGCCTCGCGCCTGGGTTTTGTGCCCGGAGCCATCCCCGGGCGTATGGCGCTGCCGGCCGCCGTGGCCGGCCTGCCGCCGGTGCTCAGCCTGTCCTTCGACACCCAGGCGGCGCTGGCCGAAGACCCGGCGCAGTCCGCCATCCACCAGGTGGCCCTGAGCCTCGACGTGCCGCAGGTGCAGCGCACCGAGCGGCCCTTCGTGCGCCTGCGCGAGATGGCCGTGGCGCTCGCGGCCTCGATGGACGGCGTAGTCACCGACCAGAACGGCCAGCCGCTGCGCGACGAGGCCATGGACGGCATCGGCACCGACCTGGAAAAGCTGTACGACACGCTGGACGCGCGCGACATTTCCGCCGGCTCGGTCCAGGCGCGCCGCCTGTTTTCCTGAGGCCGCCGATGGTTGCGCGTTCCCCGGCCTCGCCTGCGGCGGAGGTCGATGCCCTGCGCGCCCAGTTGGATGACTGGGCGCACCGCTACTACGTGCTCGACGACCCGGCGGTGCCGGATGCCGAATACGACCGTGTGTTCCGCCGCCTGGAGGCGCTGGAGACCGAACACCCCGACCTGCTGACGACCGACTCGCCCACGCAACGGGTGGGTGGCACACCCCTGGCGCAGTTCGACGCGGTGCGCCACGCCGTGCCCATGCTCAGCATCCGCACCGAGACCGATACCGAGGCCAGCGGCGCCGTCAATTTCGACACGCGGGTCCGCAAGGAGCTGGGCCTGAAGGAGGGCGACCCGCCGGTGGCCTACATGGCCGAACTCAAGTTCGACGGCCTGGCCATGAACCTGCGCTACGAGAGCCGCCGGCTGGTCCGTGCCGCCACCCGGGGCGACGGTGAATCCGGCGAGGACGTGACGCAGAACATCCGCACCATGCGGCAGATTCCTCTCAGGCTGCCGGCCGGCGCGCCCGACGTGCTGGAAGTGCGCGGCGAGGTCTACATGCGCCGCCCCGACTTCGAGAAGATGAACGAGCGCCAGCGCGAAGCCGGTGACAAGACCTTCGTCAACCCGCGCAATGCCGCCGCCGGCGCGGTGCGGCAGCTGGATTCCACCATCACCGCCCAACGGCCGCTGTCCTTTTTCGCCTACGGCTGGGGCGAGGTGGCCGGCTGGCCCGACGAACCGCCGACGCAGGACGGCGTGCTCGCCGCCTTCGCATCTTTCGGTTTCCCGGTGGACAAACACCGTACGGTGGTGGAGGGGGCCGAGGGCCTGGCCGCCTTCCACCAGAAGGTCGGCGTGCTGCGCGACAAACTGCCCTTCGACATCGACGGTGTGGTCTACAAGGTCAACAGCCTGGCCTTGCAGAAGCAGCTGGGCTACGTCAGCCGCGAGCCGCGCTGGGCAGTGGCGCACAAGTACCCGGCGCAGGAGCAGATGACACGGGTCACCGGCATCGACGTGCAGGTCGGCCGCACCGGCAAACTGACGCCGGTAGCGCGCCTGGCGCCGGTATTCGTGGGCGGCGTCACCGTGACCAACGCCACGCTGCACAACCTGTTCGAACTGCGCCGCAAGGATGTGCGGGTGGGCGACATGGCCATCGTGCGCCGTGCCGGCGACGTGATTCCCGAGGTGGCCGGCACCGTGGCCACCGAGCGCCCGCGCCAGCCCTACGTGCCCAATTTCCGCATGCCGGCCCAGTGCCCGGTGTGCGGCAGCGCCGTGGTGCGCGAGCCCGGCGAGGTCAACCACCGCTGCACCGGGGGCCTGTTCTGCGCCGCCCAGCGCAAGGAAGCCCTGCTGCACTTCGCCCAGCGCCGCGCCATGGACATCGAGGGCCTGGGCGACAAGCTGGTGGACCAGCTGGTCGAGGCCGGCATCATCCGCACCCTGCCGGAGCTGTACAAGCTGGGTGTAGCCAAGCTGGCCGCGCTGGAACGCATGGCCGACAAGTCGGCGCAGAACCTGGTGGTAGCCCTGGAGGCCTCCAAGAAGACCACGCTGCCGCGCTTTTTGTTCGGCCTGGGCATCCGCCACATCGGCGAGGCCACCGCCAAGGACTTGGCGCGCCATTTCGGCGGCCTGGACGCCATCATGGACGCCACGGTGGAGCAGTTGCTGGAAGTCCACGACGTCGGCCCCATCGTGGCCCAGGCGCTGCACACCTTCTTCGAGCAGCCGCACAACCGCGAGGTGGTGGAGCAGCTGCGCGCCGCCGGCATCACCTGGGAGGAGGGGCCGCCCGCCGAACGCACCACGCTGCCCCTGGCCGGCAAGACCATCGTGCTCACCGGCACGCTGCCGACCCTGGGCCGCGACGAGGCCAAGGAACTGCTCGAAGCGCAGGGCGCCAAGGTGGCCGGCTCGGTCAGCAAGAAGACCGACTATGTGGTGGCCGGTGAAGAGGCCGGCAGCAAGCTGGAAAAGGCCCGCACGCTGGGCATCGCGGTGCTGGACGAGGCCGGCCTGCGCGCACTGCTGGGCGGCTGAAAGCCCCGGCCCCGGTGCAGCCGGTTTACCGGGGCTTCATGGGGCCTACACAGGCCTTTACCCACGGTTACCGCCTACGCGCGGCGTCGTTGTCGGCTGGCACTGTCGCGCCTGCGTTGAATGAGCATGGATCCAAGGAGATTTACCATGAAATTCATTCGTATTGCAGCGGTGGCCGTGGCCGGTATCGGCGCCTTGCTGTTGTCGGGTTGTGTGGTGGCACCGGCCCCTTATGGCTACGGTTACGGCGGCGGGTACTACCAGTCCCCCGTGGTCGTATCGCCCTCCATCGGCATCTATGGGGGTTATGGACGCGGCTACTACGGCGGGCGCGGGCGTTACTGGCGCTAAAGGCAAGGCGCGCCCGGCCACACCGGGCGACGCCCCCTGAGCGGACGGGCTATGCTTGCGGCTTTACGCCCCCGCTACACGCCCCATGGCCGTTCGAGAAATTCTGAAGATGGGCGATCCGCGCTTGCTGCGCATCGCCCCGCCCGTGGCCCCGGCCGATTTCGGAAGCCCGGCTCTCTACCGCCTGGTGGACGACATGTTCGACACCATGGAGGCGGTCAACGGCGCCGGCCTGGCCGCCCCGCAGATCGGGGTGGACCTGCAACTGGTCATCTTCGGCTCCGGCGAATTCAACCCCCGTTACCCGGAAGCACCGGTGGTCCCGCGCACCGTGCTGCTCAACCCCACCATCGAGCCGCTGGGCCCGGAGGAGGAAGAGGGCTGGGAAGGCTGCCTGTCGGTGCCCGGCCTGCGGGGTGTGGTGCCGCGTTTCCAGCGTATCCGCTACACCGGCATGGACCCCGAGGGCAATGCCATCGACCGCACGGTGGAAGGTTTCCACGCGCGGGTGGTGCAGCACGAGTGCGACCACCTGGTCGGCAAGCTCTACCCGATGCGGGTGCGGGACTTCACCCGCTTCGGTTTCACCGAGGTGCTGTTCCCCGGCCTGGATGCCGCCGAAGATGACTGAACGGCGAGGGGGCAGGGGGCTTGTACGTCTGCTGGCCGGCGGCGCGGCCATCGCGGGGGCCTGCCTGCTGGGCGCCGCCCCCGCGCACGCGGGCAAGGTATTGGATACGGTGCGCCAGCGCGGCGCGGTGAAATGCGGCGTCACCAGCGGCGTGCCGGGCTTTTCCGCGCCGGACACCCAGGGCCGCTGGTCGGGCCTGGACGTGGATTCCTGCCGCGCCATCGCCGCGGCGGTGCTGGGCGACGGCAACAAGGTGGAATTCGTGCCGCTCAATGCCCAGCAGCGCTTTTCCGCCCTGCAGGCCGGCGAGGTCGATATCCTGGCGCGCAACACCACCTGGAACCTCACCCGCGACGCCTCGCTGGGTTTCCACTTCACCACCGTCAACTACTACGACGGCCAGGGTTTCCTGGTGCCGAAGAAGTTCAAGGTCAGCAGCGCGAAGGAATTGCGCGGCGCCACCATCTGCACCCAGGCCGGCACCACCAACGAAAAGAACGTGGCCGACTGGTCACGCGGGCAGGGCATTCTCGTCAAGACCCTGGTGTTCGAGAGTTTCGAGGCCTCCTACAAGGCCTTTTTCGCCGGCCGCTGCCAGGTGTTCACCACCGACGCCTCGGCGCTGGCCGGCCTGCGCAACAAGGAGGCGCCCCACCCGGAGGACTACGTCATCCTGCCCGAGCTGATCTCCAAGGAGCCGCTGGCGCCCCTGGTGCGGCGCGGCGACGACGAATGGTTCGCCATCGCCAAGTGGGTGCCCAACGCCTTGATCGAGGCCGAGGAACTGGGCATCACCCAGGCCGGCGCGGACGCGCTGCGGGCCTCCAGCAAGAACCCGGCGCAGCAGCGCCTGCTGGGCACGGGCGACGACATGGGCAAGCTGCTGGGGCTGGACAAGGACTGGTCGTACCGCGCCATCAAGACCGTGGGCAACTACGGCGAGATGTTCGAACGCAACGTGGGCGAGAAGTCGGCGCTCAAATTGCCGCGTGGGGTCAATAAATTGTGGACCCAGGGCGGCCTCATGTACGCACTTCCCGTGCGATGAAGGAGAGCAGCGCACCCTTCGCGCAGAAGCCGGCCTGGAGCGGCTGGCTGTTGCAGATCGCGCTGGTCGCCGCGGTCGTAGGCGGCGTTGTGTGGCTGGTGCTGCACGCGCTGGATGTGCTGCATGCGCGTGGGGTACGTTCGGGTTTCGGCTTTTTGCTGGACGCGGCCGGTTTCGAGATTTCCGAGGGCTGGCCGCATTTCGACGCCGGGCAGCCCTACTGGCGTGCCTTCGGCACCGGGCTGGCCAACACCATTCGCGCCGCAGTGCCGGCCGCCGTGCTGGCGGTGGGTCTGGGCACGCTGCTGGGAATAGGCCGGCTGGCACCGCATACGCTGGTGCGCGGCCTGTGCACCCTGTACGTGGAAACGGTACGCAACGTGCCCCTGCTGGTGCAGGTGCTGATGGCCTACTTCGCGCTGACCCAGTTGCTGCCGGAACCCGAAAGCCCGATCGAGCTGCTGCCCGGCGTGTGGATCGGCAAGTACGGCTTGGCCATGCCCTGGCCGGTGGCAGCACCCGGCCACTTCTGGCCGAGCGGGCTGGAATGGCCCGAGCGCACCGTCTTCGGCATGCTGGGCGGCGCCGCGCTGAGCCCGGAATACCTGGCCATCACCCTGGCGCTGGGCCTGTACACGGCCTCCTATGTGGCGGAAATCGTGCGCGCCGGCATCAACTCGGTCGGCCGCGGCCAGCGGCTGGCCGCGCAGGCGCTGGGGCTGGCGCCTGCGCAGGAGCTGCGCATCGTGGTGCTGCCGCAGGCGCTGCGGGTCATCGTGCCGGCGCTCACCAACCAGTTGCTGAGCCTGACCAAAAATTCCTCGCTGGCGGTGGCCGTGGGTTACCCGGAACTGGTGTCAGTGGCCAACACCTCGCTCAACTCCACCGGCCGGGCTTTTGAATGCATCGCGGTGGTGATGGCGGTCTACCTGCTGCTGTCGCTGCTGATCTCGGCCGGCATGCACCGCTACAACGCCCGGGTGGCGCTGCGGGGCTGGCCGTCATGAACGCCCCGCCTGTTCCCCGCGGCACCTGGCTGCGCGACCTGTTCGGCAGCCCGGCGCGCTGCGCCGCGACGGCCGCCGTGCTGCTGCTGGCCCTGTGGGCCGGCCTGCACGCCATCGACTGGGCACTGGTGCATGCCGTGTTCCGGCCGGACGTCGCGGCCTGCCGCGCCGCGCCGCACGGCGCCTGCTGGGGTGTGGTGGCCGAGAAGTGGCGGCCCATCCTGTTCGGCCGCTACCCCTACGAGGAGCAGTGGCGCCCGGCCATCGCGGTCACGCTGCTGTCGGCCGCCACCGTGCTGAGCGCCTGGCCGCGGGCCTGGCGCGCCTGGCTGGCGCCGCTGTGGGCCGTGGTGCTGGTGGCCTGCGGGATGCTGATGCTCGGCGGCGTCTTCGGCCTGGCGCCGGTGCCCACCAGCCGCTGGGGCGGGCTGCCGCTCACCATCGGCCTGGCGGTGGCCAGCCTGGCCCTGGCCTTTCCGCTGGCGCTGCTGCTGGCCCTGGCGCGCCGCTCGCGCTGGCCGGCGGCGCGGGCGCTGGCCGGCACCTACGTGGAGCTGGTGCGGGGCGTGCCGCTGATCTCGGTACTGTTCATGGTGTCCTTCCTGCTGCCGCTGCTGTGGCCCGCCGGCTGGCAGCCCGACGTGCTGCTGCGGGTGCTGGCCGGCCTGTGGCTGTTCGTGGCGGCCTACCTGGCCGAAATCATCCGCGGCGGCCTGCAGGCCGTGCCGGCCGGGCAGGTGGACGCCGCCGTGGCCCTGGGTTTCGGCCGCTGGGCGGTGCAGCGCCACATCGTGCTTCCGCAGGCCCTGCGGCTGGTGGTGCCGGCTTTGGTCAACACCGTCATCGGCACCCTGAAGGACACCTCGCTGGTGACCATCGTCGGCCTGTTCGAGCTGACCGGCGCGCTGGGCCTGGCCCTGGGCGGCGACCCGGTATGGCGGCCGTTCTACCTGGAGGGCTACCTGTTCCTGGCTGCCGTGTACTGGGTGCTGTGCTTCAGCCTGTCGCGCTACAGCGTATGGCTGGAGCGGCGGCTGGCGCGTGGGCAGGACTGACGGCCTCAGGCCTCCAGGGCTTCCAGCAGTTCCTTCTCGATCTGCAGCTGGCTGCGGTTCTGCTGCAGTGCCGGCCCGTCGATCAGGAAGGTGTCTTCCACCCGCTCGCCCAGGGTGCTGACCTTGGCCAGCTGCAGGTTGAGCTTGTGGCGGCCCAGTACCCGGGCGATGCTGTAGAGCAGGCCGACGCGGTCGCTGGCCGAGATGCTGAGCAGCCAGCGCTGGGCGCGTTCGTCGGGCCGCAGGTCGACCCGGGGCGCCACCGGAAAGCTGCGGACCCGGCGCGACAGCCGGGCGCGGCCGGGCGGGGGCAGGGGGCCGGCTTCCTTCAGCGTGAGGGCGAGCTCGGTCTCGACCATGCTCATCAGCTCGCGGTAGTGCTCGGGCAGCACCGCGGTGACGACCTGGAAGGTGTCGAGTGCGTAGCCGTTGGTGGCGGTGTGCACCTTGGCGTCGAGGATGCTGAAACCCGCCTGGTCGAAGTAGCCGCAGATACGCGCGAACAGCTCGGGCGCGTCGGGGGTGTAGACCAGCACCTGCAGGCCTTCGCCGACCGGCGAAAGCCGGGCGCGCACCACGTAGCGGGCTTCCACCGGCCGGTCGCCGTCGATGCGGCGCCGGTCCACGTGGCGCGACAGTTGGCGGGCGTGCCAGGCGATGTCGGCGGCATCGTGGCGCATGAAATAACTCACGTCGAGGGTGTCCCAGAGGCGTTTCTGGCCTTCGAAGGGCTCGGCGTGCAGGGCCAGCATGACCAGGGCCTCGCGTTTGCGGGCCTCGATCTCGGCGCCCGGGTCGGGTGCGCGGCCGCCCAGGGTGCGCAGTGTGTAGCGGTACAGGTCCTCCAGCAGCTTGCCCTTCCAGGCGTTCCACACCTTGGGGCTGGTGCCGCGGATGTCGGCCACCGTCAGCAGGTAGAGGGCGGTCAGGTAACGTTCGTTGCCGACCCGCTTGGCGAAGGCCGCGATCACGTCCGGGTCGCTCAGGTCGGTCTTCTGGGCGATGTGGCTCATGCTCAGGTGCTCGCTCACCAGGAAGGCGATGAGCTTGGTGTCTTCGGCGCCAACGCCGTGGTCGCGGCAGAACCTCTTCACGTCGCGTGCACCGAGCTCGGAATGGTCGCCGCCGCGGCCCTTGGCGATGTCGTGGAACAGGGCAGCCACGTACAGCACCCAGGGCTTGTCCCAGCCGGCCGCCAGCTGCGAGCAGAAGGGGTATTCGTGCGCATGCTCGGCGATGAAAAAACGCCGCACGTTGCGCAGCACCATCAGGATGTGCTGGTCCACCGTGTAGACGTGGAACAGGTCGTGCTGCATCTGCCCGACGATGTTGCGGAACAGGCGCAGGTAGCGGCCCAGCACCGAGGTCTGGTTCATCAGCCGGATGGCATGGGTGATGCCCTGCGGCTGCTGCAGGATGCGCAGGAAGGTCTCGCGGTTGGCCGGGTCGCGGCGGAAGGCGGCGTCCATCACATCGCGGGCGTTGTACAGCGCCCGCAGCGTGCGGGCCGACAGCCCGCGCAGGCCGATACGCTGCTGGTAGACCAGGAAGGTTTCCAGGATGGCCTGCGGTTCGCGGCGGTACAGGTCGTCGCTGGCCACCTCGACCATGCCGGCCTTCTCGTAGAACCGTTCGTTGATCGGGATCAGCGCGTGGGTGGTCGGGTTGAGTCGCTCGCCGATGTTCAGCAGCAGGATCTGCCGCAGCTGCGTGACCGCCTTGGCCGCCCAGTAGTAGCGCCGCATCAGCGCCTCGCTGGCGCGCATGGCCAGCCGCGAACCGTCCGGGGCCAGCGAGCGGTAACCGAAGGATTCGGCCACCGCCGTCTGCAGGTCGAACACCAGCCGGTCCTCGCGCCGCCCGGCGATCAGGTGCAGCCGGCTGCGGATGAGGTTGAGCAGGGCCTCGTTGCGTTTGATCTGGGCCACCTCGAAGGCGGTGGCCAGGCCGTTGTGGGCCAGGGCGTCCCAGTTCTCGCCATAGCCGGCGGCACGTGCCACCCACAGGATGGTCTGCAGGTCACGCAGGCCACCGGGCGATTCCTTGCAGTTGGGTTCGAGCGCGTAGGGCGTGTCCTCGAACTTGGAATGCCGCTGGTGCAGCTCCAGCATCTTGGCGGTGAAAAAGGCCTGCGGGTCGAGCGCCTCGCGGAAGGCGCGGCGGAAGCGGTGGAACAGCGTGGCGTCGCCGGTGATGCGGCGCGCCTCCAGCAGCGAGGTCTGCACCGTCACGTCCTTGGCGGCCTCTTCCACGCACTCGCTGGCGGTACGCACGCTGGAGCCGATCTCCATGCCGGCGTCCCAGCAGTTGCCGATAAAACCTTCGATCTGCAGGCGCAACCCTTCGTCCTCGTGGGGCGCGGTACCGTCGGGCAGCAGCACCAGCACATCGAGGTCGGAATGGGGAAACAGCTCACCCCGGCCGTAGCCGCCCACCGCCAGCAGCGCGAAATCTTCCGGGAAGCCCGCACGCTGCCACAGGGTGACCAGCAACTCGTCGGCCAGCTTGCTGAACTGCCGCAGCAGCGCCTGGGTGCCGCGTGCCGTGCTGCCGGTGCCCGCCGCTTCGAGCAGGGCCGCCTTTTTCTGCCGGTAGCCCTCCCGCAGGGCCGGCAGGTCGAAGGGGGCGGACAGGTCGGTCATGGGGGGAGGCTGGCAGGCAGTTGAATCAGGCCGTCGCGGACTCGCGGGCCTGGGTGACGAACGCGGGCACCGGGGGACTGCCGGCAGACAGGGTCAGCACCTCGTAGCCGGTGTCGGTGACCAGCACCGTGTGTTCCCACTGGGCCGACAGGCTGCGGTCCTTGGTGACGATGGTCCAGCCGTCGTTGCCGAATTCCTTGATCTCGCGCCGGCCGGCGTTGATCATGGGCTCGATGGTGAAGGTCATGCCGGGCTTGAGCTCGTCGAGCGTGCCCGGGCGGCCGTAGTGCAGCACCTGGGGTTCTTCGTGGAAGACCCGGCCGATGCCGTGGCCGCAGAACTCGCGCACGATGGAAAACCCATGGCCTTCGCCGAACTTCTGGATGGCCGAGCCGATGTCGCCCAACCGGGCGCCGGGCCTGACCTGCAGGATGCCGTGCCACATGGCGTCGTAAGTGATGGACACCAGGCGCTTGGCGGCGATGGAGGCCTCGCCGATGACAAACATGCGGCTGGTGTCGCCGAACCAGCCGTCCTTGATGACGGTGACATCGACATTCATGATGTCGCCCTTCTTCAGGGGCTTGTCGTTCGGGATGCCGTGGCACACCACGTTGTTGAGCGAGGTACACAGCGAGGCCGGGTAGGGCGGATAGCCCGGCGGCTGGTAGCCGATGGTGGCCGAAGTCGTGCCCTGCACGTCCTTCATGTAGGCGGCGGCCAACAGGTCGATCTGCTTGGTGGTGATGCCGGCCCGGATATGCGGCGTGAGGTGGTCGAGCACTTCGGCCGCCAGGCGGCAGGCGATGCGCAGGCCTTCGACGTCCTCGGCGGTCTTGATGGAGATGGTCATGGGCATGATTATCCCATCCCCCCGCTAGAATCGCGGGTTTCCACGGAGCGTACCCGCACCGGCCCCATTCAGCGGCCGCCAGGACGGTAGCGCCGTGACCGGCCCACCACGAGTTCCACGACGCCCGTGCCTTCTTCCCCTACCCACGCCCACGCCCCCGACATCGGCTTTTTCGACGGCGGCAACGCCCTGAGCGACTTCCGCGCACGCCAACTGCTGCCCCAGCTGCAGGCGGTACACCCCCGGGTGTCGGCCGTCGCCGCGCGTTTTGTACACCTGGTGGTGTCCGACAGCGCGCCGGATGCTGCCGGCCGCGAGCGCCTGGCCGCGCTGCTGACCTACGGCGAGCCCTACACCGGCACCACGGCCGGCGACGCCATCGTGGTGGCCCCGCGTTTCGGCACCGTGTCGCCCTGGGCCTCCAAGGCCACCGACATCGCCCACAACTGCGGCCTGCCCCTGCGCCGGGTGGAACGTATCGTCGAGTACCGCGTCACCCTCCAGGCGCCGCTGCTCGGCAAGAAGGCGGTGCTCGACGATGCGCAGCGCGGGGCAATAGCCGGGCTGCTGCACGACCGCATGACCGAATCGGTGGTGTTCGACCGCACCGCCGCCGCCGCGCTGTTCACCGAGCTGCCGGCCGCGCCCATGGCGCAGGTCGACGTGCTGGCCGGCGGCCGCGCCGCCCTGGTGGCGGCCAACACCCGGTTCGGCCTGGCGCTGGCCGAGGACGAGATCGACTACCTGGTCGATGCCTTCACCGGCCTCAAGCGCAACCCGACCGACGTCGAGCTGATGATGTTCGCCCAGGCCAACAGCGAACACTGCCGCCACAAGATCTTCAACGCCCAGTTCACCATCGACGGCGCGCCGCAGGACAAGAGCCTGTTCGGCATGATCCGCAACACGCACCAGCTGGCGCCGCAGCACACCGTCATCGCCTATTCGGACAATGCCTCGGTGATGGAGGGCGGCGAGCGCGAAACCTTCATCGCCACGTCGGTCGGCGAGGGCGCCGCGCCCCGCTACCGCAAGCAGGTCGCCCTGCACCATGTGCTGATGAAGGTGGAAACCCACAACCACCCGACGGCCATCTCCCCCTTCCCGGGCGCCTCGACCGGCGCCGGCGGCGAAATCCGCGACGAGGGCGCCACCGGCCGCGGCTCCAAACCCAAGGCCGGGCTGACCGGTTTCACCGTGTCGAAGCTGTGGCCCGAGGCGGCCGACGATTTCGGCCGGCCGGCGCACATCGCCAGCCCGCTGCAGATCATGACCGAAGGCCCGCTGGGTGGCGCCGCCTTCAACAACGAATTCGGCCGGCCCAACCTGCTGGGCTATTTCCGCGAATACGAGCAGACCATCACCAGCGGCACCGACACGGTGCGCCGGGGCTACCACAAGCCCATCATGATCGCCGGCGGCCTGGGCAGCATCGATGCTGGGCAGACCAAGAAGATCCTGTTCCCCGCCGGCTCGCTGCTGGTGCAACTGGGCGGGCCGGGCATGCGTATCGGCATGGGCGGCAGCGCCGCCAGTTCCATGGCCACCGGTGCCAATGCAGCCGAACTCGACTTCGACTCGGTGCAGCGCGGCAACCCCGAGATCGAACGCCGGGCGCAGGAGGTCATCAACCACTGCTGGCAGCAGGGCACGGCCAACCCCATCCTGGCGATCCACGACGTGGGCGCGGGCGGGCTGTCCAACGCCTTCCCGGAACTGACCAACGACGCCGGCCGCGGCGCACACTTCGACCTGCGCGCCGTGCCGCTGGAGGAGTCCGGCCTGGCACCCAAGGAAATCTGGTGCAACGAGAGCCAGGAGCGCTACGTGCTGGCCATCGCACCGGAGTCGCTGGCGCAGTTCCGCGCCTTCTGCGAACGCGAGCGCTGCCCATTCTCGGTGGTCGGCGTGGCCACCGAAGCGCGTGAGCTGGTGCTGGCCGACGCGGGCGCCGCCACCCCGGTCGACATGCCGATGGACGTGCTGCTGGGCAAGCCGCCCAAGATGCACCGCGACGTGCAGACCGTGGTGCGCACCTTCCAGCCCCTGGACCTGACCGGCGTGGAGCTGCAGAAGGCCGCCATCGCGGTGCTGTCGCACCCCACGGTGGCGTCCAAGCGCTTCTTGATCACCATCGGCGACCGCACCGTGGGCGGCCTGACCCACCGCGACCAGATGGTCGGCCCCTGGCAGGTGCCGGTGGCCGACTGTGCCGTCACGCTGGCCGATTACGCCGGTTTCGGCGGCGAGGCCATGAGCCTGGGCGAACGTACCCCCCTGGCCTCGCTGGACGCCCCGGCCTCCGGCCGCATGGCGGTGGCCGAGGCCATCACCAACCTGCTGGCCGCACCGATCGAGCTGCCGAGGGTGAAGCTCTCGGCCAACTGGATGGCCGCCTGCGGCGAGCCGGGCGAAGACGCGGCCCTGTACGCCACCGTCAAGGCGGTGGGCATGGAGCTGTGCCCGGCCTTGGGCATTTCCATCCCCGTGGGCAAGGATTCGCTGTCCATGCGTACGCAGTGGAAGGAAGACGGCGCGCAGAAAAAGGTCACCTCGCCGGTGAGCCTGATCGTCACCGCCTTCGCCACCCTGGCCGACGTGCGCGGCACCCTCACGCCGCAGCTGGATGCCACCGAGGAAGACACTACCCTGGTCCTGGTCGACCTGGGCCATGGCCAACACCGCATGGCCGGCTCCATCCTGGCGCAGACGCTCAACCAGTCCGGCTGCCCCGACAAAGACGGCGTGCCCGACCTGGACGACCCGCAGGACCTGGTGAACCTGGTGACCGCGGTGAACGCGCTGCGGGCCCAGGGCCGCATCCTGGCCTACCACGACCGCAGCGATGGCGGCCTGTTCGCGGCCGCCTGCGAAATGGCCTTTGCCGGCCACGTGGGTGTGTCGCTCAACGTCGACATGCTGGTGACCGAGGGCGACGGCATCTCCGACAGCCGCGCCGAATACGGCGACGCCAAGAACTGGGCGCAGCAGGTCAGTGGGCGCCGCGAGGAGCTCACCCTGAAGTCGCTGTTCAGCGAGGAGCTGGGCGTGCTGCTGCAGGTGCGCACCGCCGTGCGCAACGAAGTCATGCAGGTGCTGCGCGAGCATGGCCTGTCCAAACACAGCCATTTCGTCGGCAAGACCCGGCCAACAACCTCGGCCATCGAGGCCGGCAAGGGCAAGCTGGAGGTCTGGCGTGATGCCAAGTCGGTGTTCAGCGCCACCCTGGAAGACCTGCACCAGGTCTGGGACGCGGTCAGCTGGAAGATCAACCGCGAACGCGACAACCCGGCCTGCGCCGATGCCGAGCACGCGGCCGCCGGTGCGCCGGACGATACCGGCCTGCACTGGTTCCTGCCCGAAGGCGCGCTAGTTGCGCCGATGGCCGCCCCGCTGGTCGGCGGTGCCCGGCCCAAGGTCGCCATCCTGCGCGAGCAGGGCGTCAACTCGCACGTCGAGATGGCCTATGCCTTCGATGCCGCCGGCTTCGAGTCGGTCGACGTGCACATGACCGACCTGCAGTCCGGCCGTGCCGCCCTGGCCGACTTCCGCGGCATCGTGGCCTGCGGCGGCTTCAGCTACGGCGACACGCTGGGCGCCGGCATCGGCTGGGCCCGCAGCATCACCTTCAACCCGGCCCTGGCCGAACAGTTCGCTGGCTTCTTCGGCCGCGGCGACACCTTCGGCCTGGGCATCTGCAACGGCTGCCAGATGTTCGCCGAGCTGGCCGACATCATTCCCGGCGCCGCTGCCTGGCCGCGTTTCACCACCAACCGCAGCGAACGTTTCGAGGCCCGGCTGTCCCAGGTCGAGGTGCTGGAATCGCCCAGCATCTTCCTGGCCGGCATGGCCGGCTGGCGTCTGCCGATTGCGGTGGCGCATGGCGAGGGCTATGCCAATTTCGCCCACCGGGGCGACCCGGGCACGGCGGTGGCCGCGATGCGTTTTGTGGACCACCGGGGCCAGCCGACCGAGCAGTACCCGCTCAACCCCAACGGCAGCGCCGGCGGCCTTACCGGCGTGACCACGCCCGACGGGCGTTTCACCGCCCTGATGCCGCACCCGGAGCGGGTGTTCCGCAACGTGCAGATGAGCTGGACCGGCGGCGACGTGTCCCAGCCCAGCCCCTGGATGCAGATCTGGCGCAACGCCCGCCGCTGGGTCGGCTGACGGACGGCAGGGCACCATGGCCGCGGGAAGCCTGCTGACCCTGCTGGACGACATCGCGAGCCTGCTCGACGATGTTTCTGCCATGGCGCAGGTCGCCGCCAAGAAGACGGCGGGTGTGCTGGGCGACGACCTGGCGCTCAATGCGCAGCAGGTGTCGGGCCTGCAGGCCAGCCGCGAACTGCCGGTGGTCTGGGCCGTGGCGCGCGGCTCGCTGCTGAACAAGGCCATCCTGGTGCCAGCGGCGCTGGCCATCAGCGCCGTAGCGCCCTGGGCGGTGACACCACTGCTGATGTTCGGTGGCGCCTTCCTGTGCTACGAAGGCGTCGAGAAGCTGGTGCACAGCTGGCAGCACCACGGCGCGGGCCATGCGGAGGCCCCGCCGGTCGAGGCCCTCGATCCGACCGGCCTGGTCGATTTGGAAAAGGACAAGATCAAGGGTGCCATACGCACCGACTTCATCCTGTCGGCCGAAATCATCGCCATCACACTCGGCACCGTGGCCGGTGCGCCCTTCGTGCAGCGTGTCATCGTCGTGGCCGGCATTGCGCTGGTGATGACGGTGGGCGTGTACGGGCTGGTGGCCGCCATCGTCAAGCTGGACGACCTGGGCCTGTACCTGCGCGAACGCGCCGGTGCCCTGGCGCGCGCCGCGGGCTCGGCCATCCTGTGGCTGGCGCCCTGGCTCATGAAGGCACTGTCGGTGCTGGGCACCGCAGCCATGTTCCTGGTCGGCGGCGGCATCCTGGTCCATGGCGTGCCGCCGCTGCACCACGCGATCGAAGGTGTGGGCGGCGGGGTCCTGGCGGGCTCTCTGCTCAATGGCGTGGTGGGCGTAGTGGCCGGTGCCGTGGCGCTGGCGGGCGTGGCCGCATGCCGGCGATTGCTGCGGCGTGCCTGAGCCATAAAGCCCGAGCCAAAAAAAAAGAGGCCGGGCGGCCTCTTTTCAGGTTGGCGGGCGCAGTGCCCGCGTGGGGCGCTTACGGGCGGCCGAGTTCCTGCTTGTACACAGCGCGCGCGGCGACGCCGGTGCTGGTGAAGTCGGTGAAGACGCCATCGATACCGGCGCGGAAGTAGTCCAGGTACTCCAGCACCGGGTTGCCCTTGTAGATGCCCGGCAGGTACTTGCTTTCGTTGCGGAAGGTGTAGCTGTGCACGAACAGGCCGGCGGCGTGGGCATCGGCGATCAGGCTCTTGGGCGTGATGCTGTTCACGTCGGCCTGGCCGGCCTTGTCCTTGAACGGCACGACCTTCCAGGCCATGACCTGCGGCTTCCACGGGCCGATGCCGTCGGCATAGGTCTTGACCTCGGCCAGGCCGGCCGGCGTCAGCATGACACCGAAGTAACGCGGGTCGCCTGCCAGTGTCCAGCTGTAGGGCCGGCCGTCGACGAAGGTGTAGGCGTCGTTGGTGTTGTAGACCATGTCGCCGGTGCGGTAGTCGACGTCGTTGCCGTCCACCAGCTGCACCGCGCGGGCCTTCAGGCCGGCCGTACGCATGTATTTCAGGCTGGCCGGGTCGAAGCTCTGCACGAATACCGCGGCATCCTTGGCATTCAGATTATTATCGTTCAGGGCCTTGATAATCGCGTCTTCCAGCGGATGGCCGCCCGGTTTTCCGCAGCCGTTGGCAATGGCCTGGGCATTATTCCAGACTGGGTTCTTGCTTTCCGGATAAACCGTGAGATTACGTCCGGTGGCCTTGCTCATGGCCTTGGTGATATTGATGACTTCCTGGAAACTCAGGATCGGCAATTTGCCGTTGAGCCCCGACGGCCGCTCGGCCGCGTCGTCGTAGGTGGTGCCGCCCAGCCACTGCTTGAGTTCGGCCATGGTGAAGTCGGTGACGGACCAGTCGTTGGTGTGGTCCTCGCCATCGACCACCAGCGATTTGAGCACCGATTTCGGGTCTGCCGGGTTGGTGTTGTCGCTCAGGTACTGGGTGGGGCCGCTGTCGGCCGTTTTGGGGTAGGTCACGTTGACCAGCACGCCCGGCACGGTGCGCTTGCGCGAGGCCACCTCGGCATTGGTCTTGGCGACGTCGGCGATATTGGTGTTGTCGCTCAGCCACGGGTTGTGGCGCGCCACCAGCACGCAGTCCTTGGTCAGGTGCAGGTCGGTTTCCAGCGAATCGGCGCCGGCGGCGGCGGCATTTTCGTAGGAAGCCTGGGTTTCTTCCGGGAACAGGCCCGGAAAGCCGCGGTGGCCGATGACCAGCGGCTGCTGGCCGTCCAGCGTCGTGAAAGGCTGGCTGGAGTCGCCACCGCCGCCGCAGGCCGTGGCCAGCAATACCGTGCCCAGTGCCATGGAGATAACCAGCGGCCTGTTGGATGTTTTAGTCGTCGGCATAAGCAGGATTTCCCGTGGAAAATAAAAAATCATGCTAATTTTTCGCAGTGACGAAGCCGTGACACACCGGATGCCAAACCGTCATGCCCGTGCCACACAATACGGGGCCATGCCGCCTGCCTCCCGCTCGGACCGAATCGACACCCTGCGCGGCCTGGCCGTGGTGTGGATGACGGCCTTCCATTTCTGCTTCGACCTGCACCTGCACGGCTGGCTGCACCAGAACTTCCTGGGCGACCCGTTCTGGACCTGGCAGCGCAGCGCCATCGTCAGCCTGTTCCTGTTCTGCGCCGGCCTGGGCCAGGCCCTGGCGCTGGATGCCGGACAGGGCTGGCGCCGCTTCTGGCGGCGCTGGGTGCAGGTGGCAGGCTGCGCGCTGCTGGTCAGCGCCGGCTCGTGGTGGATGTTCCCGCAGAGTTTCATCTACTTCGGTGTACTGCACGGGCTGGCGGTGATGCTGGTGGTGGCGCGCCTCACCGCCGGTGCCGGCCGCTGGCTGTGGCCGCTGGGCGCGCTGGCCATCGTGTCGCCCTGGGTGGCGCAGGCCGTGCTCGACGGTCTGCCGCTGCTGGCGCAGGTGTTCGACGACCGGCCGCTGAATGTGCTGGGCTGGGTGACCCGCAAGCCGGTCACCGAGGACTACGTACCGGTCTTCCCCTGGCTGGGTGTGCTGTGGTGGGGGCTGGCCGCCGGCCAGGAACTGCTGCGCCTGCGGCCGCGCTGGCTGTCCGTTCCCGTCCCCCGGGCGGGCGCGCCGCTGGCCTGGCTGGGCCGCCACAGCCTGCCGTGGTACATGCTGCACCAGCCGCTGCTGCTGGGGGCGCTGGCGCTGGTGGCCCTGCTGCTGCGGCAGGGCTGAGCTACAGGGCTGTCCAGCCCATGAAAAAGCGGCCCGCAGGCCGCTTGGACAACAAGGGCAGGGCCCTTATTCGATCTTGGCCTTGGCCTGCAGGTCTTCTTCGTACTTGGCGGCCTTCTGCTGTTGCAGCTGCTGCATGATCTGCGGCTTGACCTGCTCGAAGGCGGGCAGCTTGGCTTCACGCACGTCGTCCAGGCGGATCACGTGGTAGCCGAACTGGCTCTTGACCGGCACGTCGGTGACCTGGCCCTTCTTGAGCTTGACCAGGCCTTCGGTGAACTCGGGCACGTAGCTGCTGGGGTTGGCCCAATCGAGGTCGCCGCCGTTGGCGCCGGAGCCGGTGTCCTTGGACTGCTTCTTGGCGATGTCCTCGAACTTGGCGCCCTTCTTCAGGCGGGCGATGATGTCCTTGGCGTCGGCTTCCTTGTCCACCAGGATGTGGTGGGCCTTGTATTCCTTGCCGCTGTTGGCGGCCACGGCCTTGTCGTACTCGGCCTTGGCTTCGGCGTCGGTCACGGTGCTGACCTTTTCCAGCAGGGCCCGCATGATGATGGTCTGGCGGGCGATTTCCATCTGCGCCTTGTAGTCGTCCGTGGTGTCCAGGCCTTGCTTCTGGGCTTCCTGCATCAGGATTTCGCGGCGGATGAGTTCATCCTTGACCTGCTTTTCCAGGTCCGGCGTGGACGGACGGCCCGACTTGACGACCTGGGCGATCAGCAGGTCGGCACGCGACTTGGGGATGGGCTTGCCGTTGACGATGGCGATGTTCTGCGCCAGGGCCGGCAGCGCCAGCAGGGTGGCGAGGGCGGCCGCAGCGGCGATGCCCGACATACGAATTTTTTGCATGGTTGTCCTCGAAGGGCTTGGATGGGGAGGGAAGGGGGCCGGCAGCGGCGCCAGGGGGCGATGCGGCGGACAGGAAAAGGGTCAGAGTCGGATCGGCGCGGAAGGTTCGGGCAGCACTTCGATGGCCAACGCATGCAGGCCCTGGTCCAAGAAGGAGCGCAGCGCATCATACACAAGGCGGTGCTGGGCCACGCGGGTCTGGCCGGCCAGCCGGGGCGAGGCGATACGCACCCGGAAATGGGTGCCTGCGCCGGTGCCGTTGGCCCCGGCATGGCCGGCGTGGGCGGCGCTTTCGTCCAGCACTTCCAGCTGGCTGGGCGCCAGCACCTCCTGCAGCCGGGAGCGCAGGGCGTCGGTCGATACCGGGGGGGCGGTATTCATTTGGCGGCTTCTTCTTCGGGCAGCATGTGGCGGCCCAGGTACAGCGCCTGGCCGACCACGAACAGCGCCATCAGGCCCAGGCCGCCGAACAGCTTGAAGTTGACCCAGGTGTCGGTGTCGTAGTGGAAGGCCACCCACAGGTTGAGGCAGCCCATCACCGCGAAAAACCCCACCCAGCTCCAGTTGGCGACCCGCCAGGCCGGCTCGGTGAGCTGCATCTGCGCGCCCATGACCGACTTGAGCAGGTTCTTGCGGAAAAACACCTGGCCCACCAGCAGGGCGCCGCCCATCAGCCAGTACAGCACCGTGGGTTTCCACTTGATGAAGGACTCGTCGTGCAGCAGCAGGGTGGCGCCGCCGAACACCACGATGACCCCCAGGCTGATCCACTGCATCGGTTCGATGCGGCCGTGGCGCCAGCGCAGGTAGGCCAGCTGCACCACGGTCGCCACGATGGCGATGCCGGTCGCGGCATAGATCCCCGCGAACTTGAAGGCCGCGAAGAACAGGATGATGGGGAAAAAATCGATGAGCAGTTTCATGCCGGGTGGCCGAAAGCCAAAACCAGGGATTGTGCGTCAGCCGCCGCAGTCCGCCTTAAGGCAGGCTGAGGGGCGGGGTTTTTACTTGGACGGGGCAAAGTCGAGCGAGGCCGAGTTCATGCAGTAACGCAGGCCGGTGTCGGTCGGGCCGTCGGGGAACACATGGCCCAGGTGGGCGCCGCACTGGGCACACACGGTTTCGGTGCGGCTCATGCCGTGGCTGCGGTCGACGATTTCCCGGATGGCACCCGGCACCGCCAGCGAGAAGCTGGGCCAGCCGCAGCCAGCGTCGAACTTGGTGCCGGAGTCAAACAGCTTGTTGCCGCAGCAGATGCAGTGGTAGCTGCCATCGGCCCACACGGCGTTGTACTTGCCGGTATGCGGGCGCTCGGTGGCCGCATGGCGGGTCACCTCGAAAGCCGGGCCTTCCGCGCCTTTTTCGGCCAGCAGGGCTTTCCACTCGGCATCGGTTTTCTTCAGGGGGGCGGTGGTGTCGGTCATGAGGAACAGCTGATTTCGATGGAAGAAGCCCAGTCGGGCGGAAAACCGGCACGCTCGTCGAAGCCGGCATGCTCGTCACATGGGGTGCCGAGCAGGGTCGTCAAGGTTTGCACCTCGCTGAAATCCTGGTGTTTCGCCTGCCGGATGGCCTGCTCGCCCAGGTGGTTGCGCAGCACGTATTTGGGGTTGGTGCGCAGCATAAGCGCACCCGCCAGCGCCCGTGCAGCCGTTGGTAAGCGCTCTGAATAACGCAGCAGCCAGGCATCGAAAGCGGCCCGGTCGAGCACCAGGTCGCGCACCGGTTCGGCGCTGCCGCCGGCCACGTGGTGGCTGAGCCGGCGCCAGAAGATGGTCCAGTCGGTGCGGCCCTGGGCCAGCAGCTGCAGCAGGCTATCGAGCAGGGGGGCGTCGCCCTCCTGCGCGTCGGCCAGGCCCAGCTTGGCCCGCATGCGGGCCAGGTATTCGGCCGGAAAAAGTTCGCGGTAGGGCTCCAGGGCGGTCATGGCGAGTTCGGTGTCGCCGATCAGTGGCAGCAGCGCCTGGCCCAGGCAGAACAGGTTCCAGTAGGCCACGTTGGGCTGCTGGTTGTAGGCGTAGCGGCCCTGGCCGTCGCTGTGGTTGCAGATGTGGCCGGGGTCGAAACCGTCGAGGAACTGGAACGGCCCGTAGTCGATGGTCAGGCCCAGGATACTCATGTTGTCGGTATTCATCACCCCATGGCAAAAACCCACCGCCTGCCACTGCGCCACCAGGGCGGCGGTACGGGCCACCACCGCAGCCAGCAGTGCGGCATAGGGGTTGCCGCCGAAGTCCGGGCTGCTGCGCGCCGCCGGGTAGTAGCGGTCGATCACGTAGTCGGCCAGGGCCCTGAGTTCATCGACCTGGTTGCGCGAGGCGAAGTGCTCGAAGTGGCCGAAACGCACAAAACTCTCGGCCACGCGGGTGACCACGGCCGCCGTTTCGACCTCCTCGCGCCGCACCGGCGCGTCGGAGCCGGTCACGCACAGGGCGCGGGTGGTGGGAATGCCCAGCCCGGCCATGGCCTCGCTGCACAAAAATTCGCGGATGCTCGAGCGCAGCACGGCCCGGCCGTCGGCCCCCCGAGAGTACGGCGTCGGACCGCCGCCCTTGAGCTGGATCTCAAGCCCGCCGGCGGGCGTCGATACCTCGCCGAGCAGGATGGCGCGGCCGTCGCCCAACTGGCCGGCCCACACACCGAACTGGTGGCCGCTGTAGACGCTGGCAAGGGATTCGGTGCCCGCCAGCGGCCGGTTGCCGGTGAAGGCGGCCAGCCCGTCGGGCGAACCGGTCACGCCAGGCTCCAGGCCCAGCAGGCGGGCCACGGTGTCGCTGCTGCCCACCAGGTAGGGGGAGGGCAGGGGGCGTGGGCGCAGCAGGGTGAAGAAGGCCGGGCCCAGTCCGGAAAAACCGGGCAACCAGTGCAGGCCCAGGTCGACCGGACCCGCCGCCACCGGCGCGGACTCCGGCAGGGTGCCCGGGGAGGAAAGGGAGGCCGTCAGTGTCATGGCCCGATTGTCCCGCAGCCTGCGGCGGGCTGCCGCAAGTGAGGGCAATCCCGCAGGGGCGGGGGCGCCGGCCGGGGCAATACTGGCAGCGGCACCCCCGCCCCTGAGAGGAACACCGCCCATGCTCGGCCTGATGCAAAACCAAGCGCTGCTGATTTCCTCGCTGCTCGAGTTCGCCGAACGCCACCATGGCGACGGTGCCGTCGTGTCGCGCCGGGTAGAAGGCGACCTGCACCGCTACACCTACCGCGACCTGGCGGCCCGCGCGCGCCGGCTGGCCCGCGCGCTGGACGGGCTGGGCCTGGCGCAGGGGGACCGGGTGGCCACCCTGGCCGTGAACGGTTACCGCCATCTGGAGCTGTACTACGGCGTCAGCGGCTCGGGCCGGGTGGTGCACACCATCAACCCCCGCCTGCACCCGGACCAGGTGGCCTGGATCATGGCCCATGCGGAAGACCAGGTGCTGTGCTTCGACCTGTGTTTCCTGCCCATCGTGCAGGCCCTGCACGGCCGCAGCCCCACGGTGCGCCGCTGGGTGGCGCTGTGCGAGGCCGACCGCCTGCCGGCCGACAGCGGCATTCCGGGCCTGGCCAGCTACGAGGCATGGATAGCGGCCGAGGCGCCCGATGCCTACGACTGGCCGCGGCTGGACGAAAACACCGCATCGAGCCTTTGCTACACCAGCGGCACCACCGGCCACCCCAAGGCCGCCCTCTACAGCCACCGCTCCAGCGTGCTGCACGCCTACGGCGCCGCGCTGCCGGACGCGATGAACGTCTCGGCCCGCGATGCGGTGCTGCCGGTGGTGCCCATGTTCCACGTCAACGCCTGGGGCCTGCCCTATGCGGCGCTGCTGACCGGCTGCAAGCTGGTGTTTCCCGGCGCGGCGCTCGACGGCAAGTCGGTGTACGAGCTGATGGAGGCCGAGCAGGTCACGTTCGCCGCCGGCGTGCCTACCGTGTGGCAGATGCTGCTGGCCCACATGCGGCCGGCCGGGCTGCGCTTCTCCTCGCTGCGGCGCACCGTCATCGGCGGCTCGGCCTGCCCGCCGGCCATGATCGAGGCCTTCCAGCACGATTACGGCGTGGACGTGGTCCATGCCTGGGGCATGACCGAGATGTCTCCGCTGGGCACCCTGTGCGTCCTCAAGAACAAACACCTGGCCCTGCCGCCCGAGGAGCAGACGAAGCTGCGCATGAAGCAGGGCCGGGCGGTCTTCGGGGTGGACATGAAGATCCTCGACGGCGCCGGCCGCGAGCAGCCCTGGGACGGCAAGACCTTCGGCGACCTCTACGTGAAGGGCCCCTGGGTCATCGCCCGCTACTACCGCGGCGGCGATCCGCTGCTGGAGGACGCCCGCGGCCAAGGCTGGTTCCCCACCGGCGACGTGGCCACCATCGATGCCGACGGCTACATGCAGATCACCGACCGCAGCAAGGACGTGATCAAGTCCGGTGGTGAGTGGATCAGCTCCATCGACATCGAGAACATCGCCGTGGGCCACCCGGCGGTGGCCATGGCGGCCTGCATCGGCGTGCCGCACCCCAGGTGGGACGAGCGGCCCATCGTCGCCGTGGTGCGGCGCCCGGGCGCCGCGCTGACCCGCGAGGAGCTGCTGGCCTACTACGCCGGCAAGGCCATGAAATGGCAGGTGCCGGACGACGTGGTGTTCGTCGACGCCATTCCGCTGGGCGCCACCGGCAAGATGCTCAAGACCCGCCTGCGCGAGCAGTTGGCGGACTACCGGCTGCCGCCAACGTAGGAGACCCGCCCGCGGTGGCCCGCATTGGCCCGACAATGCCGGCGTGAACTACCTCGTCTACATGGCGCACGGCGCCGAGTACTACCGGCAGGAGGCCGTGTATTCCCTGCTCAGCTGGTGGCGCGCCCGCGGCCATACGGGCGCGGGCGCGGGCATGGGTGACTGCATCGCGCTGGTCGTCACCGACGCGCCGGAGAGTTTTACCCGCATCCTGGGCCTGACACCCGCCATCCGCTACCTGCCGGTGGACCAGGCGCGGCTCGACGCCTGGCGCGGCGGCCCGGGCGGCTACGTGCACCGCATCAAGCCGCAGGCCATCCTGTACGCGGCCCGCACGGTGGGCGCCGGGCCGGGGGACGCCGTGCTGTTCGTCGATTCGGACACCAGTTTCCTGGCCGACCCGCAGCCGCTGTTCGCCGCGGTGCGGGAGGGCGACACCTTCCTGCACGAGCGCGAAGGCAGCATCGCCGGCAACCGGCGCCATTCACGCTCGCAGGGGCGGCTCTACGACATGGCGCGGCGCCATGCCTTCCTGCAGGGCGGGCAGCGGCAACTGCTGGCGCTCGACATGCCTCTCTGGAACTCGGGCGCGGTCGGCCTGCGCGGCGACCGGCTGCACCTGCTGGAAGAAACCCTGGCGCTCACCGACGAGATCGTGGCCGCCCTGCCGCTGGCCACCGCCGAGCAGGTGGCGCTGTCGGCCGTGCTGGCGCGGCACGGCCTGCCGGTGCGCGCCGCCGCGCCCTGGCTGCTGCACTACCACGTGTTCAAGGAGTTCCGGCGCGACCTGGCGGCCTTCTTCGGCCGCCATGCCGGCAGCACCCCGGCGCAGTGGGTGCTGCTGAGCGCCGGCATGGACCCGCTGCAGCGCATCCAGCCCAAGCTGGCCTTCAACCGCCTGCCGAAATGGTGGCGGCAACTGCGCAAGGCGGCGGGCAGCCCCTGGAAACCGCTGCCGTACCCCTGGGAGCACTGAGAGAACCCCTGGCGTGCGCCCGCCTATCATGGCGGCCTTATACGGCGACCCAGGACACACACCTACATGGCTACACGCTTAGCACTCAAGCGCATCGAAAACCTCATCTGGACCCTGGTCTACGGCGGGCTGCTGGCCGTGGTGCTGGGCCTGGCGGTCCGCGGCGCCAGCACGGCGCTGGGCCACAGCCTGGTGGTGGGCGGCGCCGTCGTCGCGGCGGTGGGGGTGGTGCTGATCTTCGTGCGGGCCCGCTTGCGGGAAGACGCCTGAGACCAGGCTCCTCGCCGCGCCCGTCCCCCCTTCTTTTTTCCATTCTCTTGTCGACCATGACCACCGAAGCAGACAACATCGCGCTCTGGAACAGCATCCATATCCCTTTCGCGACCGAACTCGGTTTCCAGCTGACCGGCATGGTCGACGGCAGCTCCGAAATCCAGTACACCCCGCGGCCCGAACATCTCAACACCTTCGGCGTGACCCACGGCGGGGCCTCCATGACCCTGCTCGACGTCGCCATGGCCGCGGCCGCACGCAGCGTGGCGCCCGACCTGGGGGTCATCACCATCGAGATGAAAACCACCTTCATGCAGGCCGCCCGCGGCGCGCTGGTGGCGCGCGGCAAGCTGGTGCACCGCACCATCAGCATGGCCTTCCTGGAGGCGTCGGTGTTCGACAGCCGCGGCCGGCTCTGCACCCACGCCACCGGCACCTTCAAGTACGTACCCCGACCGGCCGTGCCGGACGGCACCCGCCCGGCGGTGTCCACGGACTGACAGAATAGGGCCAGCCGCCGGGCCGACCGGCGGCACCGTCTTGCGGAGGTGCCATGGCAGCCGGACGTGCGGAAAACGAGACAGCAGATTCCCGGGATGGCCTGCCCGACGTGCGCGCCGTGTTCAACCAGCCCGCGGCGCTGGCTGACACCGACAGTTTTGCGGGCGACCAGGGCCTGCGGGCCGCGCTGGCGCTGTGGGCGCCGGCACTCGACACCGCCCCGCTGCACACGCTGGGGCGGCTGGCCGGCTCGGCCGCCATGCAGGCCCATGCCCGGCTGGCCCAGGTGCACGGCCCGGTGCTGCACACCCACGACCGCCAGGGCCGGCGTATCGACGAGGTCGAGTTCCACCCCAGCTACCACCTGCTGATGCAGGCCGCCGTCGGCGCCGGCCTGCACGGCACACCCTGGGCCGGCGGCTCCCATGCCCACCTGGCGCGGGCCGCGGGTTTTGTGCTGTTCACCGGGCTGGAGCCGGCGGTGCTGTGCCCCGTGTCCATGAGCTACGCCGTGGCGCCCGCGCTGCGCGGCAACCCGGCCGTACAGGCCGAATGGGGGCCGAGGCTGGCCAGCCGCGCCTACGACCCGCGCCTGGTGCCGGTGGCCGGCAAGGCCGGCGTGACCATGGGCATGGGCATGACCGAAAAACAGGGCGGCTCCGACGTGCGGGCCAACACCAGCCGGGCGCTGCACGAGGGCAGCGACGCCTGGGGTGAGCGCTACCGGCTCACCGGCCACAAATGGTTTTTCTCGGCGCCGATGTCCGACGCCTTCCTGGTGCTGGCGCAAGCGTCGGGTGGCCTCAGCTGTTTTTTCCTGCCGCGGGTGCTGCCCGACGGCAGCCGCAATGGCCTGCGCCTGCAGCGCCTGAAGGACAAGCTGGGCAACCGCGCCAACGCCAGCGCCGAGGTCGAATTCGAGGCCGCGGCCGCCTGGCTGGTCGGAGAGGAGGGCCGCGGCATCCCGCAGATCCTGGAAATGGGCAGCATGACCCGGCTGGACTGCGCCCTGGGCAGCGCCGGCCTGATGCGCCAGGCACTGGCCCTGGCGCTGCACCACTGCGCCGGGCGCAGCGCCTTCGGCCGCCCGCTGGTGGACCAGCCGCTGATGCGCAACGTGCTGGCCGACCTGGCGCTGGAAAGCGAGGCCGCCACCGCCCTGGCGCTGCGCCTGGCCCATGCCTTCGACCACCCGGGCGACCCGCACGAGCGGGCCATGGCCCGGCTGCTGACCCCCGTGGCCAAGTTCTGGATCTGCAAACGCGGCGCCGCCTTCGGCCAGGAGGCCATGGAATGCCTGGGCGGCAACGGCTACGTGGAGGAGGGCGGTGAGGGGGTGATGGCACGCATCTACCGCGAGATGCCGCTCAACTCCATCTGGGAAGGGGCCGGCAACATCATGGCGCTGGACCTGCTGCGGGTGCTAGGCAAGGGCCCCGGCCACGGCGGCAGCCCCGGCGCGCTGGACGCCCTGCAACAGGAGCTGGCGGCGGCGCGCGGCAGCCACCCGGTGCTCGACCGGCATATCGAGGCCCTGCCGGAGCTGCTGCGGCAAGCCGCGGCCGAATCCGACGCACGCCGCGCTGCGGAGACCATCGCGCTGGTGGTGCAGGCCGCACTGCTGGTGCGCAGCGCCCCGGCGGCGGTGGCCGACGCCTTCTGTGCCTCGCGCCTGGCGCAGGCGGGCGGGCGCAGCTTCGGAACGTTACCGTCAGGCACCGGTTTCGGGGCCATCATCGCCAGGGCGATGCCGTATTGAACCCAGCCGAAGCACACCACATACCATTCCACCCAGGGAGGACCCCCGCCATGCCCGATCTCATCCTGCACCACTACGCCACCTCGCCTTTTTCGGAAAAGGTGCGGCTGGTGCTGGGCGCCAAACAACTGCCCTGGCGAGGGGTGTCCATCCCACGCATCGCGCCCAAACCGGAGTTGCTGCCGCTGACCGGCGGCTACCGGCGTACGCCGGTGCTGCAGGTGGGGGCCGACATCTACTGCGACACCGCGCTGATCTGCGACGTGCTGGAACACCTGCAGCCCGCACCCACGCTGTACCCCGAGCCTGAGAAGGGCATGGCCCGGGTGCTGGCCCAGTGGGCCGATTCCACCCTGTTCTGGGCCGCCATGGCCTTCAACCTGCAGCCGAAGGGGGCGCAGTACATGTTCGCCCGGGCCACGCCGGAAGAAGCCCTGGCCTTCGCCCGCGACCGCAAGGCCATGTCGGGCACTGGCATGACGCGGCTGCGGCCCGAGGACGCCGCGGCCGCCTACAAGTCCTACCTGCGGCGCCTGTCCGACATGCTGGACGACCGGCCCTTCCTGTTGGGCGAGGCCGCCTGCATCGCCGACTTCGCCGCCTACCACCCGCTGTGGTTCACCCGCACGCGGGTGCCGGTGGTGGCCGACATCCTGCAGCTGACGCCGGCCGTGGTGGACTGGATGGACCGCATGGCGGCCATCGGGCATGGGGAGATGGTCAAGATCGATGCCGATGTGGCGATCGATGTGGCCGCGGGCTCGCAGCCGCTGCCCTTGTCTTCCGAGGTGTTCCAGGACGACCACGGCATCAAGCTGGGGACACGGGTCACGGTCACCGCCGAGAGTTTCGGCACCGAGCCCACCGAGGGGGAGCTGGTGGCCGCCACACGCATGCACCTGACGCTGCGGCGGGAAGATGCGCGGGCGGGGGCGGTGCATGTGCACTTTCCGCGGATCGGGTATGTACTGCGCGCGGTGGATGCCGGCTGAACGTATGCTGGCACATGGACAGGAAACCAGCCGGCGGGCACATTTGACGCTTCGCAAAAAGGATTTGCCATGAACGCCCCCTTCACACCGCCCGCAGCCCGAACCGCCACCCCGCAGGACCTGGCCGCGCTGCCGCTGCTCGAAAAGTGGATCTCGTTCGCCTCGGTCTCGCGCGACAGCAACCTGTCGCTCATCGAATGGACACGCGACCTGCTGGTGTCCTACGGCGTGGAATGCCACCTGACCCATGACGATACCGGCCAGAAAGCCAACCTCTGGGCCACGCTGCCGGCCGAAAACGGCGAGACCAAGGCCGGCGGCCTGGTGCTGTCGGGCCACACCGACGTGGTGCCGGTCGATGGCCAGCCCTGGGACACCGACCCCTTCACCGCCACCCTGGTCGGCGACAGGCTCCACGGCCGCGGCGTGACCGACATGAAGGGCTACGGCGCCACCGCGTTGATGATGGTGCCCGAACTGCTCAAACGCAAACTCAAGCACCCGGTGCACCTGGCCTTCAGCTATGACGAGGAAATCGGCTGCGTCGGCGTGCGCCGCATGATCGCCTGGATGGTCGACCAGGGCTACCGCCCGGCCGGCTGCATCGTCGGCGAGCCGACCGGCATGCAGGTGGTGATCGCCCACAAGGGCAAACACGGCTACAAGACCACGGTGCGCGGCCACGAGGCGCATTCCTCGCTGACCCCGATAGGCGTCAACGCGGTCGAGATCGCCTGCGAGTTCGTCGCCCAGCTCAAGACCATGGCGCGCCGGCTGGCGGCCGAGGGCCCGTTCGATCCCCTGTTCGACGTGCCCTTCACCACCATCCACACCGGTGTGATCGCCGGCGGCACGGCGCTCAACATCATCCCGCGCCACTGCGAAGTCAGCTGGGAAATCCGCCACCACCACCTGGACTCGCCGGTGCTGCTCTTCAACGAGGTCAAGGAGTTCGCCGACGGCCTGCTGCCGGCCATGCACGCGGTCGCGCCCGACACCGGCATCACCCACAAACTCAACTCGGTGCTGCCCGGCTTCGCCACCGACGCCGACAGCGCACTGGCGCAGATGTGTTTCCGCTGCGCCGAGGTCGATGGGGCCAGCGCCGCGGTCAAGGTGTCCTTCGGCACGGAAGCTGCTTTGTTCCACCAGGTCGGTGTGCCGACCATCGTGTGCGGCCCCGGCCACATCGCGCAGGCGCACCAGCCCAACGAGTGGGTCACGCTCGAACAACTGGCCTGGTGCGAACGTTTCATGCGGCGCCTGGCCGACGAAATCTGCGTGAACTGACGCCGGCCCTTCTTACACCCGCCTTTTCCTTCACCCCGCACCAGGAATGTTGACATGACCGTGGACCGCCGCACCTTTTTCGGAGCCGCCCTCGCACTCGGCGCGACCACCTCCGCGGGCCACGCCCTCGCGCAGGCCGCCGCCGGGGGCGCTGCGGGCAGTACGGGCAGCACGCGGGTCTCGCACATCGTCGTGCCCTTCGCGGCCGGTGGTGTACAGGATATCCTGGCGCGCTCCATCTCGACCGAACTCGGTGTGGCCCTGGGACAGACGGTCATCGTCGACAACCGGGCTGGCGCGGGTGGCACGGTCGGCACCAGCTACGTGGCCAAGTCGCCTCCGGACGGCAGCACCATGGTGATGGCCGCGGCCAGCCACAACATCGCCGGCACGCTCTACACCAAACTCAACTACGACCCGCAGAAAGACTTCGTACCCATCGCGCACATCGGTACCGCCGACTACGTGCTGATGGTCCACGCCGACGTGCCGGCCAAGACGGTGGCCGACTACATCCGCTACGCCAAGGCCAACCCGGGCAAGCTGAACTACGCCACCGCCGGCATCGGCAGCGCCACGCACCTGTCCATGGCCTACTTCAACGGCCTGGCCGGCATCGACGTGGTGCACATTCCGCTCAAGGCCACCGGCGAGGCGATCAACGAGGTGATTTCGGGCCGCGCGCAGGCCGTCATCGCCGCCAGCATCGGCGCGCTGGCCTTCACCAACGACAGCCGTGTGCGCCTGATCGGCGTGACCTCCACGAAGCGCTCCAAGTACCTGCCCGCCGTGCCGACCATTGCCGAGAGCGGCCTGCCCGGTTACCGGTTCGACTCCTGGTTCGGCCTGCTCGGCCCGACTGGTACGCCGCCGGCCCAGGTGGCGCGTGTCAACACCGCGGTGGCGGGCCTGCTGCAGAACCCGGTCATCCTGGAGCGGCTCGACAAGCAGGGCATCACACCGCTGGCCATGGGCAGCGCCGACTTCGGCAGGCTGCTGGCCGTCGACTACAAACGTATGGCGGAAGTGGTCAAGGCATCGGGCGCCACGGTGGA
>JAZJYT010000011.1:159167-194055 GCA_040390235.1 Pseudomonadota bacterium
GTAGCCTGCATGGCCGCCGCCGCCTCTTCGTTCAGCGGCTGGCCGCTGCGTTTGGGCCGGGTCAGCGGCGCGGCGGTCCAGCGGTTGCCGCGCACCAGGTCCAGGCCCTGGGTGATGCCGCCGGCCATCTGCAGCTGCAGGCGCTCGGCGTCGCGTTTGCGTACGTCCTCGGCCACCTCGGCGATGTCGTCCTCGCTCACGCCCAGGCGGCGCAGCGCCTCGGCGCTGAAGCTCATGGCGGACTCGAAGGTTTCGCGGATCTGGTAGTCCACCCCGCTGCGGATCAGGGTGATGGCGTGCTGCCGGTCGTAGGCCCGGGCCAGTACCGGGAGCAGGGGGAATGCACGTTTGGCGTGTTCCACGATGCGGCTGGTGGCGTCCTTGTCGTTGACGCAGATCAGCAGGGCGCGCGCCTGGGCGGCGCCGCTGGCGCGCAGCACATCCATACGGGTGCCGTCGCCGTAGTAGGCGTGAAAACCGAACCGCGCCGCGGTGCGGATCATGTCGGTCTCGTTCTCGATGATGGTCACGTCCACCCCGCGCGCCAGCAGCGACTGGCAGGCGATCTGGCCGAAACGGCCGAAACCGATCACCAGCACGCTGCCGGTGACCTCTTCCCCGGCCGCGGCTGCGGCGATGATGCTCTGGATGCCGCGCATGTCCTGCGGCGGCCTGGCCGGCAGCAGCCAGCGCAGCGACAGCATGGCCAGCGGGGTGAGGGCCATCGACAGAATGACGGCCGCCGTCAGCAGCGCGTTGACCTGCGCCGCGATGATGCCGCTGGCGGCCGCAGCGGCGTACAGCACGAAGGCGAATTCGCCCCCCTGGGCCATCAGCAGGGCGCGCTCCAGCGCCTCGGGGTGGCGGGCCCGGGCCACCCGGGCGATCGTGTAGACACCACCGGCCTTCAGCGCCATGGTGGCCAGCACGCCGCCCAACAGCCACGGCCAGTCTTTCAGCACCAGGGGCAGGTCCAGCGACATGCCCACACCGATGAAGAACAGCCCCAGCAGGATGCCGCGGAAAGGTTCGATGTCGGCCTCCAGCTGGTGGCGGAAGGCCGACTCCGACAGCATCACGCCGGCGGCGAAGGCGCCCAGCGCCATCGACAGCCCGCCCCACTGCATGGCCAGCGCCGCGCCCAGCACCACCAGCAGGGCGGCGGCGGTCATCACCTCGCGCGCCCGGGCCTTGGAGAGCAGGCGGAACAGGGGATTGAGCAGGAACCGGCTCACCGCCACCAGCCCGATCAACGCGGCCACGGCAAAAGCGACCTGCGCCCAGCGCGAAACCGATTCGGCGTCTTCCACCGTCGGCGAAAGGGCCGCCACGATGGCCAGCAAAGGCACGATGGTCAGGTCCTCCAGCAGCAGCACCGACACGATGCGCTGGCCGCGTTTGGTCGAGGTTTCTCCGCGTTCGTCGAGCATCTGCATGACGATGGCGGTGGACGACAGCACAAAACCCATGGCGCCGATGAAGGACACGGCCGGGGAGAGCCCGGCCAGCACCCCCGCAGCGGTCAGCACCGCGCCGCAGGTCACCACCTGCAACAGGCCCAGGCCGAAAATCTCCTGGCGCAGGTTCCACAGCCGGGTGGGCTGCATTTCCAGCCCGATGACGAACAGGAACATCACCACACCGAACTCGGCGATGTCGAGGATGGACTGCGCCTCGCTGAACACCCCCAGCCCGAAGGGGCCGATGGCCAGTCCCGCCGCCAGGTAACCCAGCACCGAGCCCAGGCCCAGACGTTTGAAAAGCGGCACGGCGAAAACCCCGGCGGCCAGCACCACCACTGCCTTGACCAGTTCACTGCCGTGTTCGACCATGTTTTTCCTTCTCGTGCGTCCGTCTCGGCGGCGTATGCCATTGTGGCCTGCTTTGCGCCCGGTTACAGGTCGGGGCTATGGCACACTCGCGCGCTTTTCCAGGCGGCTTTCCTCCACCGCTTCCCGCCGACCAGCCGCTTACGTTCCGATGCAGAAAATCATCCGCCAGATCGCTTCCGAGATTCGTGTGACCGAACAGCAGGTGCGCACCGCTGTCGACCTGCTCGACGGCGGTGCCACCGTACCCTTCATCGCCCGCTACCGCAAGGAGGCCACCAACGGCCTCGACGACATCCAGCTGCGCGAGCTCGAATTCCGCCTGGGCTACCTGCGTGAGCTCGAAGACCGGCGCGAAACCGTGCTGAAAAGCATCGAAGAGCAGGGCAAGCTCACCGACACCCTGCGTGCCGCCATCGAAGCCGCCCCCACCAAGCAGGAACTCGAAGACCTGTACCTGCCCTACAAGCAGAAACGCCGGACCAAGGGCCAGATCGCCCGCGAGGCCGGCATCGAGCCGCTGGCCGACCTGCTGTTCGGCGACCCCACCCGGGTGCCGGCCGACGAAGCCCTGGCCTACGTCAAGGCCGAGAAGGGCGAGGACGGCTCGGACTTCACCAGCACCCTGGCGGTGCTCGACGGCGTGCGCGACATCCTGTCCGAGCGCTGGGCCGAGGACGCGCCCCTGCTGCAGGGCCTGCGCGAATGGCTGTGGCAGGACGGCCTGCTGCAAAGCAAGAAGATCGAGGGCAAGGACGAGAACCACCCCGACGTGGCCAAGTTCCGCGACTATTTCGACTACGACGAACCCATCGGCCGGGTGCCCTCGCACCGGGCGCTGGCGGTGTTCCGCGGCCGGGCGCTGGAAATCCTGGAAGCCAAGCTGGTCCAGCCCGAGGCGCCGGTGGCCGTAGCCGCCGCCGCGCCGGCCGGCCGTGCCAGCGCCGTGCCCACGCTGGCCGAAGGCCGCATCGCCCGCCACCTGGGCTGGAGCCATGCCGCCCGGCCGGCCGACGACCTGATCCGCAAATGCGTGGCCTGGACCTGGCGGGTGAAGCTCAGCATGTCCACCGAACGCGACCTGTTCACCCGCCTGCGCGAAGACGCCGAAAAGGTCGCCATCAAGGTCTTCGCCGACAACCTGCGCGACCTGCTGCTGGCCGCGCCCGCCGGGCCGCGCACCGTGATGGGGCTGGACCCGGGCATCCGCACCGGCGTCAAGGTGGCGGTGGTCGATGCCACCGGCAAGCTGGTGGAGACCTCCACCGTCTACCCGCACGAACCTCGGCGCGACTGGGAGGGCTCCCTGCACACGCTGGGCCGCCTGGCCGAAAAACACGGCGTGGACCTGATCGCCATCGGCAACGGCACCGCCAGCCGCGAAACCGACAAGCTGGCGGCCGACCTGATCAAGCTGCTGGCGAAAAAGGCTCCGGAGGGTGCGTCGGACCGCAAGATCGAGAAGGTGGTGGTGAGCGAGGCCGGTGCCTCGGTCTACTCCGCCAGCGAATTCGCCAGCCAGGAAATGCCCGACGTGGACGTGAGCCTGCGCGGCGCTGCCAGCATCGCCCGCCGCCTGCAGGACCCGCTGGCCGAGCTGGTGAAGATCGATCCCAAGAGCATCGGTGTAGGCCAGTACCAGCACGATGTGAACCAGAGTGAACTCGCCCGCACGCTCGACGCGGTGGTGGAAGACTGCGTGAACGCCGTCGGTGTGGACCTGAACACCGCCAGCGCGCCGCTGCTGGCCCGGGTGTCGGGCCTGTCGGGCAGCGTGGCCAAGGCGGTGGTGCGCTGGCGCGAGGCGCAGGGCGCCTTCCGCAACCGGCAGCAGCTGCTGGCCGTGACCGGCCTGGGCGCCAAGACCTTCGAGCAGAGCGCCGGCTTTTTGCGCATCCGCGGCGGCGACAACCCGCTGGATATGACCGGCGTGCACCCCGAGACCTACCCCCTGGTCGAGCAGATCATGCTCAGGGTGCAGCAGCCCATCACCTCGGTCATGGGCCGGCCGGAACTGCTCAAGCCGCTGAAGCCCGAACAGTTCACCAGCGAGAAATTCGGCGCGGTGACGGTCAAGGACATCCTGGCCGAGCTGGAAAAACCCGGCCGCGACCCGCGCCCGGACTTCAAGGTGGCGCGTTTCAACGACGACGTGGAAGACATTTCCGACCTGAGGGAGGGCATGGTGCTGGAGGGCACGGTGAGCAACGTCGCCCAGTTCGGCGCCTTCATCGACCTGGGGGTGCACCAGGACGGCCTGGTGCACGTCAGCCAGCTGAGCCACAAGTTCGTCACCGATGCACGCGAGGTGGTCAAGACCGGCGACATCGTGCGGGTCAAGGTGATGGAGGTCGACGTGGCCCGCAAACGCATCGGCCTGTCGATGAAACTCGACGCCGCACCCGCGCGCCGCGATGGCCCACGCGACAACCGTTTCGAGGCGGCAGGGCGGGGCGCCGCGCGCCGTGGCGGCCCGGCACCGGCGCCCGCCGCCGAGGGCAACACGGCCATGGCGTCGGCATTCGCCAAGCTGCAGGGCCGCTCCTGATGCAGGCTGCACGGGAGAGGCCGCGCGGGTGCCCGGGGCATGGCCCTAGGCGCCCGGCGTGGACCGAACCATAATGGCGGGTCCATTTGCTCTCTTTGTTATCACTCTCAGCAAGACTGACCGAGGATTTCCCTTCCATGCAGCTCGATGAATTGTTGGCCTCCCCGGCCGCGCTGCCCAGCATCCCCAAGGTCGTGGCGCTGCTGATGAGCGAACTCAACCGCGAGGAGCCCGACCTGCGCAAGGTCAACCAGCTGATCAACACCGATCCGGGCCTGACCACACGCGTGCTGCAACTGGCCAATTCGGCGTTTTTCCAGCTGTCGCGGCGTATCGGCGCGGTGTCGGAAGCGCTGGCGGTGCTGGGCCTGAGCCATGTGCGCTCGCTGGTCAGCGCCGCGGCGCTCAGCGGCGCCTTCAAGGTGGTGCCGGGCATCGACATGCAGCAGTTCTGGCGCTACAGCCTGGACGTGGCGAAGATTTCCCGCTCGCTGGCCGGCGTGGTGCACGAAAACCAGGGCATGGCCTTCACCGCCGGCCTGATCCACGCCGTGGGTGAACTGGTCATGCACACCGGCATGCCGGCCGACATGCGCGACCTCGACCGCGCCTTCAGCCTGCTCGACCTGCGCCGCGCCAAGGCCGAACAGCGCATCTTCACCTTCGCCTATGGCGAGGTCGGCGCCGGACTGGCCCGCACCTGGCAGTTTCCCCAGCAGATCGTGCATGCCCTGCTGTACCAGCATGCGCCCTTCGACAACGATGCCTACGAACCCCTGGCGGGGGTGGTGCACCTGTCGGCCTGGCGTGCCCGCGGCCGCGAGGCCGGGCTGGACGAGAAGGAACTGGCGGTGAGTTTCCCCGACGTGGTGGGCCTGGCCCTGGGCCTGGACATCGACGGGGTGCTGCAGCAGGATCCGATCGACTGGAGCAGCAACGCCGACGCGGCGCATTTTGCCGCCTGAGATTTTTCGCAGCTTGACGACGCAGACCGACCCCGCCGTGCTGGCGCAGCTCACCCCGGCGATGCGCGGCATCGTGGCCGGCATGGCCCGCATCGCGCGGCCGCCGATGGAAGAGCAGACCCCCACCGAGGCCCGCCAGGCCTATGCCGCCGGCGCCGAGGTGCTGGAAGTGCCCCGTGCCGCACTGCCGCGGGTGGAGGACTTCACCATCCCCGCCCGTGACGGCGCGGCACTGCCGGCCCGCCTGTACGCCCCATCGCCCGCCGGCGCGCCAGCGCTGCCGGCCCTGCTGTACCTGCACGGCGGCGGTTTTACCGTCGGCGGCATCGGCACCCACGACATCCTGTGCCGCGAGCTGGCCCGGCTGGCCGGCTGCGCCGTGGTGTCGCTGGACTACCGGCTGGCGCCGGAACATCCATTCCCCACCGCCTTCGACGACACCTGGGATGCCCTGCAGTGGCTGGCGGCCCATGGCGCCGGCAAAGGCATCGACACCACCCGCCTGGCCGTAGGGGGCGACAGCGCCGGCGGCACGCTGGCGGCAACGGCGGCGCTGATGGCCCGCGACACGGGGCTGCGGCTGTCGCTGCAACTGCTGTTCTACCCCGGCTGCGGGGCCCGGCAGGACACCGATTCGCACCGGCGCTACGCCCACGGCCCGATCATCCCGGCAACCCTGATCCAGTGGTTTTTCGGGCTGTTCCTGCGCAGCGACGCCGACCGCGACGACTGGCGCTTTGCGCCCCTGCTGGCACCGGACGTCGATGGTGTGGCGCCCGCCTGGTTCGGCCTGGCCGAGTGTGATCCGGTGGTGGACGAAGGCCTGGCCTACGCCGACCGGCTGCGGGCGGCTGGTGTGCCGGTGGACCTGGAGCTGTGGCGCGGTGTGACCCACGAATTCGTCAAGATGGGCCGTGCCGTGCCCGAGGCGCGGCAGGCCCATGCGCTGGCCGCGGCGGCGCTGCTACAGGCTTTCGACGCGAAAGGCACGAAATAAATGACCGCGCCGGCCACCCCAGCCGCCCCGGAACTGCGCCTGGGCTCCTGGACGAATTTGCAGGCCGCCGCCGCGCCGCTGCGGCTGGCAGTGTTCGTGCACGAACAATCGGTGCCGGAAGACATGGAGTGGGACGCGGACGATGCCGTGTCCCTGCACGCGGTGGTCCTGGATGGTGCCGGAGCGGCGCTGGCGACCGGACGGCTGCTGCCTACCCTGGTTGCGGGTGCGGGTGCGGACGCGGGCATGGCGTATGTCGGCCGGATGGCGGTGGCGCGGTCTGCGCGCGGGACCGGGCTCGGCGGGCGGGTGCTGGATGCCTTGGTGGCCCAGGCGCGGGGCAGGGGAGACCGGGGGGTGGTGCTGCATGCGCAGTGTTATGCCCAGGGCTTCTATGCGGGGCGGGGGTTTGTGACCCGGGGGCTGCCGTTTGACGAGGCCGGGATTGCGCATGTCGAGATGGTGCTGGTTTTTGGCTGTCAAACCGGCGCGTAGGCGCCGGTGCCTCCTGGCCAGGGCGTCAGCACCTCATAGCCCTCGGGCGTTACAGCCACCATGTGTTCCCACTGGGCGGACAGGGACCTGTCCTTTGTCACGACGGTCCACCCGTCAGGCAACTGCCGGGTGTCGCGTTGGCCAGCGTTGAGCATCGGTTCAATGGTGAAGACCATTCCCGCCTCCAGCCTGAGCCCTTCCCCGCGCCGCCCGTAGTGCAGCACCTGCGGTTCGTCGTGGTAGATCTGGCCGATGCCGTGCCCGCAGTATTCACGCACCACGCTGAAATGCTCCCGCTGGGCGACCGACTGGATGGCATGGCCAATATCGCCCAGGGCCGCGCCAGGCTTGACCTGCTGGATTCCGGCCCGCAGGGCTTCGTACGTCGTCTCCACCAGGCGCCGGGCCAGGCTACTGGGGGCTCCGACGAAAAACATGCGGCTGGTGTCGCCGAACCAGCCATCCTGGATGACGGCGACATCGATGTTGATGATGTCGCCCTTCTTCAGAATCTTGGTCGGAGAGGGGATGCCGTGGCACACCACCTGGTTGACGGAGGTGAGAATCGTCTTCGGGTACCCCTGGTACCCCACATTGGCGGGAATGGCGCCCTGGACATTCACGATGTGGTCGTGGCAGATGCGGTCGAGCGTCTCCGTGCTCACCCCCGGCACGACATAGGGCTCGACCACGCCGAGAACCTCCGCGGCCAGCCTGCCGGCCCGCCGCGCCATCGCGATGTCCTCGGCGGACCGGATGGGAGCGCCACGAGCCATCAGTGTTTTCCCGTCGAGGAAACGCGGGGCTTGCCGGGTTCGGCCGTGACCGCCGCGACGATGTCCAGCCCCCCCGCGAGTTCAGCCCGTATCAACAGCTGGCAGATGTCCCGGTGGTCCAGCTCCGGGTGCATCTCGGTCAGCATGCCGACCCGCATCCAGTGTTCTGCCTGCGCATTGATGGACCTGCTGAGGGCATTGCCTGCCACACGCAGGTTCTCGTGCATCAGGTCCGAAATTTTTACAATACCCACTAGCAGCCTCCATACGAAACGTATACGAATCATATACGTTTTGTTTTTGAAAACAAACCAAAGGACATGCCATGGATGCCCCCGAACCGCGCGTGTGGCTGAACTACAGCCAGCAAGAACTGGACGACGCCTACGACCAGCAGAAACATGCCTCCAACATCCCCCAGGTGCAGGCACGCCGCCGCGAGGCCAACGCGCGCTCGCGCCAGTCCCATGGCAGCCCCCGGCGGCTCCGGTACGGCCCCACCGGTATGGAGACCATCGACCTCTACCTGTGTGGCCGTGGCGCCGCCCCCACGAACCTTTATGTCCATGGCGGCGCATGGCGCAACAACACGGCCGCCGACTATGCCTTCCTGTCCGACCTGTACCTGGGGCTGGGCGCCAACTGTGCCTTTATCGACTTCGACAACGTGGTCGAAACCGGCGGTAGCCTGCTGGTCATGCACGAACAGATCGAACGTGCGATCGCCTGGCTGTGGCGCCATGCCGCGGAACTCGGCCTGGACGCGGACAGCTTCTACCTGACGGGACAGTCCTCCGGCGCCCACCTGGCCGCATGCGCCCTCTGCAACAGCCTGCGCAGGGAAGAGGTGCCGCAGGACCTGTTCAAGGGGGCCATGCTCATCAGCGGCATGTACGAACTGCTGCCGGTCAGTTTGTCGAAGCGTGCCTCCTATGTGAACTTCGATGCACAGACCATCGAGCGGCTGAGCCCCCTGCGCCACCTGGCCAGCCTCCATACACCCCTGGTCATGGCCTATGGAACCGAGGAGTCGCCGGAATTCATCCGGCAGTCGCAGGAGTTCCACCAGGCCGTGCTGGCCGCCGGCAAGCCCGCCACGCTGGACGTCGCGGCGGGGTACAACCACTTCGAAATGGTCGAAGGCCTGTGGAATCCGCACGGAAACCTGGGGCGCCTGATGGCGCAGCAGATGTTCCCGCAAACGACCGCATTTCTTCCGGCAGCCGGCGCCGCCTCTAGCCCTCGTGCTTGAACCCGATATCGCGCGCCACGGCCAGCCACTGGTCGCGCTCGCGGGACAGGAAGCGGGTGAATTCGGCGGGGGTGTCCAGCACCGGGTCGATACCGGCGACGAGCAGCCGGTCGTGTACCGCGGCCGGTTGTGAGGCGGTGACGATGCTGCTGGAGATCCGGTCGACCAGTTCCTGCGGCATTTTGGCCGGGCCGAACAGGCCGTACCAGGCGCTGAGGTAGATGCCGGGCAGGCCGAGCTGCTGGAAGGTTAGCACCCCGGGGGCCAGGGGCGAGGGTTGTTCGGACGAGATGCCGATGGCGTTCAGCTTGCCGGCCTTGACCTGGCCCATGACGGCGGCGGGCGTGGCGAAGGAAAACTGCACATGTCCGGCCAGCAGGTCGGCCACGGCCGGTCCGCTGCCCTTGTAGGGCACGTGGGTGAGGCGGATGCCGGCTTTTTTCAGGAACACCTCCATCGCCAGGTGGGTGATGCCGCCGGCGCCGCCCGAGGAGTAGTTGAGTTCGTTCGGGTGCGCCTTGGCCTGCGCCACCATCTCGTCCAGCGTGGTGATGTGGGTGCTGGGGTGTGCCACCAGCAGCATGGGTACGGCTGCCAGCTGGGTCAGGGGAGTGAAGTCGGGCTTCTTTTCGTCGAACGGGTATTTCTGGGTCAGCACCGCGTCGATCAGCTGCGAGGCGGTGATCATGCCGAGTGTGTAGCCATCGGGCGGCGCAGCGGCCAGCAGTTCCAGGCCGATCATGCCGGACGCGCCGGCCCGGTTGTCCACCACACAGGGCTGTTTCCAGGTTTCGTTGGCGATCTGGGCGAAGGCGCGGGTGGTGGCGTCGGTGCCTGCGCCGGGCGAGCTGGGGCAGATCCAGCGCACCGCGCGGGTCGGAAAGGCGGCCGCCGCGCCGCCCGCCTGGGCCCGTGCCGCCCCGGGCAGCGCCCAGGGGCTGGCCAGCAGGGCCAGTGTGGCCGCCAGCTTGCGCCGGTGCGCGGCTTGCAGGCTGGCGGCGCGGGATGGTGGCGGTGTTGCGGTTGTTCTCATGGCGGGGTGCCTGCGGAGGAGGGTGGGCGCGGCGTCAGTTCTTGCCGGTCTGTCGCTGGGCCCGGTCGGCGTAGGCGGCTTCGCGCTGCGTCAGGGTGTCCAGGCCGGTCAGCCGGTAGTAGTCCGGCAGCGGCAGCAGTCCGTCCTGCAGCTGGGCCACGCTGGTGGCGGTCTTCAGCGTGCGCAGGATGCTGGTGACGCCCTGGGCGGCGGCAAAAAGCGCCAGCGAGGGCAGGGTGGCCGCTGCCGCGCCCGCGTCGGAGAGGTCCTGGAAGCTCAGCCCACCCGCGCCGGCCGCCTGGGACAGGGTGGCGAAGTGCGGGCCCGGCACACGGCGGCAGACCTGGCGGATGCCGTCCACGGTGTCCACCCCCTGGGGTTTGGCCATGTCGACACCGGCTTCCATGAAACGCTGGCAGCGCTCGATGGCGGCGTCCAGGCCCTGCACCGAAAACACATCGGTGCGGGCGCAGATGAACAGTTCGGGGTCGGTGCGCGCATCCAGCGCCGCGTAGACGCGGCCCAGCATCTCGTCGATGGGCACCACGGCCTTGCCGGGCAGGTAACCGCAGCGGTTGGGAAACACCTGGTCGGTGACAAAAAAGCCGGCACAGCCGGTTTTTTCGAAGGCCCGCACCGCCTGGCGCACGTTGTGTACACCACCGAAACCCGTGTCCAGGTCCACGTAGACGGGAATGTCGACGGCATCGCAAATGCGGGTGTAGTGCTCCGCCAGCTCGCGCATGTTCGACTGGCCCATGTCCGCCTGGCCCAGCAGGCTGCCGATGGCCGCATAACCGCCGGCCACCAGGGCTGGAAAGCCGGCCGCCTCGATCATGCGGGCAGACAGGGCATCGTAGGCGCCAGGGAGCAGCAGCAGCTCAGGGGCTGCAATGAGGGCGCGAAAAGCCTGGCGTTGGTGGGGCATGGCGGTTTTTGGCTAGATATCGTCCAGCAGCGGATACGGCAGGGGCAACAGGGCCAGCACAGGGCCATCCGCTGCGCCCGCGTGCAGTTCGCCCCCCTGGGCTACGCTGGTCTGCATGGACACGATGGCTTCGAACCCGCCGGCCGGCGCGGCCGCCACCTGGGCCACCGTGCCGCAAGGTTGCTCCGCATCGGAGGAATGGAAAACCTCCTGCCCCACGGCCAGCGGTGCATCGGCATGCACGATGTAGCCACGCCGCTTCAGGGTACCGCGGAACTGGCTGCGGGCCACCACCTCCTGGCCGGGGTAACAGCCTTTCTTGAAATTCACCCCGCCGACCGACTCGTAGTTGAGCATCTGCGGCACGAAGGCATCGACCACGCCGGCCTCCAGGGTGGCGACGCCGCTGGCCACCTCGCCCCAGCGCCAGGTTTCGGCCGACAGGGCAGGGCCCACCGGCGGCGCTTCGCCGGCCGGGGCCAGCCAGAGGGCCCGCGGCTGGCCGGCGGCGGATGGCAGGAACACCAGCTGGGCGCCGCCGATGGCGGTTTTTTTCCAGGCCGGCAGCACGGTGCCTGCCAGCGCTTCCAGCGCCGGCCCGGCCACACCCCGCAGCACAACATCGTTCGTAGCGTCGGTCAACTGCGCCTTGGCGCGCAAAACAAACATCGACAGGCGCTTGCGCACCGCCTCCAGCACACTGCGGTGGCACACCAGCAGCACTTCGCCCGGGGCGGGACTCCAGCCGATGAAACTCGCCTGCATACGCCCCTTGGCCGACAGGAAGCCGGCCAGCCGCGCCTCGTCGGGCGGCAGCAGCGCAAAATCGTTGGTGAGCTGGCCCTGCAAAAAGGACACGGCGTCGGCCCCGGCGACGCGGATCACACCGAGGTGGTCCAGAGGGGCTATTCCATTCAAGGGCGGCGTGGCAGGGGTGGTCATGCGCTGAATTATCATCGTCCATTGATGTCAACAAGGGTCCAAGGGCTGTGAGAGCGTTGTCGCGTTTGCTGAAGTGGGTCCTGCTGCTAGCCCTGGTGCTGGGGGGCGCGGCCGTCTGGTGGCTGCAGCACCCGCTGCCCATGCCGGCCGACACGGTGGACTTGTCGATCGAGCCCGGCCGCACGCCGCGCGGCGTGGCGCAGGATGTGGCCACTGCCGGCGTCGCGGTCGATGCCCGGATGCTGTACCTGTGGTTCCGCCTGTCCGGGCAGGACCGGCTGATCCGTGCCGGCAGCTACGAGCTGGACCGCACCACCACCCCCTACCAGTTGCTGGCCAAGCTGGTACGCGGCGACGAGGCCCTGGGTTCCGTCACCCTGGTGGAGGGCTGGAACTTCCGCCAGGTGCGTGCCGCCCTGGCCAAGGCCGAAAAGCTCAAGCCCGACAGCGCCGGCATGAGCGACGAGGCGGTGATGCAGGCCCTGGGCCGCTCCGGCCTGGCGCCTGAGGGGCGGTTTTTTCCCGACTCGTATACCTATTCCAAAGGCAGCAGCGACCTGGCCGTGCTGCGCCGCGCCCTGCGCGCCATGGACAAACGGCTCGACACCGTATGGGCCGAACGTGCACCCGACACCCCGCTGCGCTCGCCCGGCGACGCCCTGGTGCTGGCCAGCATCGTCGAGAAGGAAACCGGCCGGGTGGACGACCGTGCCAAGATCGCCGGCGTGTTCTCCAACCGCCTGAGGATCGGCATGCCGCTGCAGACCGACCCGAGCGTGATCTACGGCATGGGCACCGCCTTCGACGGCAACCTGCGCAAGAAGGACCTGCTGGCCGACACGCCCTGGAACACCTACACCCGCGCCGGCCTGCCGCCGACGCCCATCGCCATGCCGGGCCGGGCGGCCCTGCTGGCCGCCGTCCGGCCGGAGGCGACCAAGGCCCTGTATTTCGTTTCGCGTGGCGACGGCAGCAGCCAGTTCAGCCCCACGCTGGACGAACACAACCGCGCGGTGGACCAGTACCAGCGCAACCCGGCGCGCGCCACCGTGCCAGTGGCCCCCAAGGGGGCGCCGTCATGACGCAGGACCGGCTCCAAACGGGGCTTTTTATCAGTTTCGAAGGCATCGACGGTGCGGGCAAAAGTTCGCACATCGAGGGCCTGGCGGCGGCTTTCCGGGCGCAGGGCAGGGCGGTCTGCCTGACCCGCGAGCCCGGTGGCACGCCCCTGGCGGAAAAACTGCGCACCTTGGTGCTGCAGGACGCCATGGACCCGCTGACCGAGGCGTTGCTGGTGTTCGCCGCCCGGCGCGACCACCTGGGCCAGGTCATCGAACCAGCGCTGGGCCGCGGCGAGGTGGTGCTGTGCGACCGGTTTACCGACGCCACCTTTGCCTACCAGGGGGCGGGCCGCGGTTTTGACTGGCAACTGCTGGCTACGCTGGAAAGCTGGGTGCAGCAAGTGCCCGGCAGCACCACCCTGCGCCAGCCGGACCTGACGCTGTGGTTCGACCTGGCGCCGGCCATCGCCGCGCAGCGGCTGGTGTCGGCCCGGGTGCCAGACCGTTTCGAGGCACTGCCCGAGGAATTCTTCCGCCGGGTGGCCGACGGTTATGCCCGCCGGGCGGCCGAGGCACCGGCGCGTTTTGCGCGGATCGACGCCGCGGCCGAGCGTGCGGCGGTGGCGCAGCAGGTGGCGGCGGTGTTCAGCGCACGGGGCTGGCTGCCATGAGCGACATCCGATGAGCGAAATTTTGGCACCCTGGCTGCTGCGCCAGCTGCATACCCTGCTCCCGCAGCGCGGCCATGCCCGCCTGCTGCAGGGCCCGTCCGGCCTGGGCCAGTACCCGCTGGCGCTGGGCCTGGCGCGCGCCTGGCTGTGCGACACACCAGCCCCCGACGGGACGGCCTGCGGCCAGTGCGGCAGCTGCCACGCCATCGAGGTGCGCACCCATGCCGACCTGCGGGTGCTGATGCCCGAGGTGCAGATGCAGACCCTGGGCTGGCCCCTGTCCGAGAAGGCGCAAGCCGACATCGACGACAAGAAACGCAAGCCCAGCAAGGAAATCCGTGTCGACGCCATGCGCGACGCGGTCGAGTTCGCCCAGCGCACCAACGCCCGGGGCCGCGGCAAGGTGGTGCTGGTATACCCGGCCGAGCAGATGAACGCCATCACGGCCAACGCCTTGTTGAAGACCCTGGAAGAACCCACCGGCGACGTGCGTTTCATATTGGCGAGCGAAGCGGCGCACCAGTTGCTGCCCACCATCCGCAGCCGCTGCCAGGGCCACACCATGGTCTGGCCGGCACACGACGAAATGCTCGGCTGGCTGGCGGGGCAGGGCGTGGCTGCGGCCGATGCCGACGCCCTGCTGCGCGCCGCCGGCGGCCGGCCCGACGATGCCCTGGCCTTCGCCCAGTCCGGCCGCGACCCGCGCCGCTGGGCGATGCTGCCCAAGGCCGTGGCACGCGGCGACGGCACGGTGTTCGCCGACTGGGCCGCCGGCGACATCATCGATGCGCTGCAAAAGCTCTGCCACGACCTGCTGGCCACCCGGGCCGGGGCGGATCCGCGCTATTTCCTGCCGGCCGACCTGCCGGCGCCGCCGTCCTGGCTCGTGCTGGCGCGCTGGTCGAAGCGGCTGGCGGCCTCGGCCCGCACCGCCGACCACCCTTTCAACCCCGGCCTGATGCTGGAGGCTCTGGTGAGCGGCGCGCAAAACGCCCTACACTCGAAAGCCTGAGCACCTGATCAATGAGCACGCCCGCCCCCACCGCCCGCCCCAGCGTCGTCCAGCTCGCCATCAAGGAAAAGGCGGCGCTGTACGCCGCCTATATCCCGCTGTTCAGCGAAGGCGGGGTGTTCATCCCCACCACGCGCGACTACCGCCTGGGCGATGACGTGTACGTGCTGCTCACCCTGCCGGAAAACCCGATGCGTTACCCGATCGCCGGCAAGGTGGCCTGGGTGACGCCGGCCCGCGCCTCGGGCAACCGTACCCAGGGCGTCGGCATCCAGTTCCCCGCTGACGAAAAATCGCGTGCGCTCAAGATGCGCATCGAGGAACTGCTCGGCAGCCACCTCGCCTCCGACCGCGCCACGCAGACGATCTGATACCGGCGCCCGCGGCGCACGGCAGCACACTGGTGCCCACAGGCGCCAATTCCCCTTTTTCTTCTTTTATATGTTCACCGACTCCCACTGCCACCTGGCCATGCCCGAACTCATGGCCCGGCTGCCGGACATCCGCTCCGACATGGCCGCGGCACAGGTCGACCGCGCGCTGTGCATCTGCACCACGCTGGAGGAGTTCGCCGACGTGCACGCCCTGGCCACCGGCTACGACAACTTCTGGGCCACGGTGGGTGTGCACCCCGACAACGAAGGGGTGCAGGAGCCTTCGCTGGACGACCTGCTGCAGCGGGCGGCCCTGCCGCGGGTCGTCGCCATCGGCGAAACCGGGCTCGACTACTACGGCATGGAAGACCGCAAGGGTGGCCGCAGCATCGCCGACCTGGAGTGGCAGCGCGCGCGTTTCCGCACCCACATCCGGGCGGCGCGGGCGACGGGCAAACCCCTGGTCATCCACACCCGCAGCGCCTCGGACGACACGGTGGCCATCCTGCGGGAGGAGGGCGAAGACGCCTCCCCCGGTGCCGCCGGCGGCGTTTTCCACTGTTTTACCGAAACCGCCGAGGTGGCCCGGGCCGCGCTGGACCTGGGTTTCTACATCTCGTTTTCCGGCATCGTGACCTTCAAGAACGCCCAGCACCTGCGCGACGTGGCGGCCTTCGTGCCGCTCGACCGCATGCTGATCGAGACCGACAGCCCCTACCTAGCCCCGGTGCCGTACCGCGGCAAGACCAACAACCCGTCCTACGTGCCTTTTGTCGCCCGGCAACTGGCGCAGGTGCGCGGCCTGCCGGTGGAAGACATCGCCGCGGCCACCACGGCCAACTTCGACCGCCTTTTCAAGGACGTGAACGCATGAACCGACCTTTTTCGGGTTTTCCGGCTTTTTCCGGCTTGAGCCGGCTCCGTCGCCGGGCCTGTGTCGCCGCGGCGCTGTCCGCCGCCTTCGTGGTGGCCGGCTGCGCCTATGCCGGCACCACGGAGGACTTCTTCGTCGCCATCAAGCGCGACGATGCCAGCGCCGTCGGCAGCCTGCTCAAACGCGGCCTGGACCCGAACACCAAGGACGCCAACGGCCAGCCGGGCCTGATCCTGGCCATCAAGGAACCGTCGCCGCGGGTGATCGAAACCCTGCTGGCCTGGCCGGCGACCAAGGCCGAGGTCCGCAACCCGCAGGACGAAAGCCCGCTGATGATGGCGGCGATCAAGGGCCAGCTGGACCTGGTCAAGGCCCTGATCGCCAAGGACGCCGACGTCAACAAGACCGGCTGGGCGCCGCTGCACTATGCGGTGAGCACCGGTGCGCCGGTGCAGCTCGACATCGTGCGGGTGTTGCTGGACAACAGCGCCTATATCGATGCCGAGTCGCCCAACAAGACCACGCCGCTGATGATGGCCGCGCGCTACGGCAGCGAAGCCGCCGTCAAGCTGCTGTTCGACGAAGGCGCCGACCCGACGCTGCGCAACCAGCAAGGCCTGAGCGCCGGCGACTTCGCGCGCCTGGCCAACCGGGCCGACCTGGCCGGCCAGTTGGATGCCGCCGCGCAGCGGCGTGCGCAGACCAACGCGGCCAAGAAGAACTGACGGATCCGGGGCCCGGGGCGCGCAGCGGCGAGGCTGGGTGGGGGCCGGAAGCCCAGGGGGTCTACAGAGGGGAACCACCTCGCTACCTCTATCGTATTTGATACGATGTATATTATGTATAGTTACGTATGAGGGATCGCGCTCAGGATTCCAGACTGCTCGGTACGATGGGTCTTGGATGGGTTTTGAGTCGCCGACACAATGCTCCGCTCGATCCCGCGAAAGTACGACACGAAATTCAGTTTCGGGCGATCTCCTCCAAGATCGACTTTTGTGTCCAGCAGGGTCGACAGATGCCGCCGCGTTGCGTGCGACTGCCAAGTTGCAGAGCTTGCCGCGCCTGGGCCTCTTACCGACGGGCGCAAAGCAGGTCAAAAGGCCAAGGGCCATTTCCGGCTCCCACATGCATGCCGATCCAAGAGCACGCCCTTGACGGCCCTCGACGCGTCGGCAAATTCCGCGAGCGCCAAAAAAACGGGCTGGCGCGAAAGTTATGCAGAACTGCCGTGGAAACGAAGGTTTGGCGCCCTCGCCGCCCCTTCTTTTCGGGGCAGGCCACCTCTGCAGCAGTCCCTAAGCACCCGCACCACAACCGTTCATGCCGATTCGAGGGGTATTTACGGCAGGGGCGCGCCCAGCACCGCGAAACCCCCGATCAGGCTGAAGCTGTGGTGCCCGGAGAGGAGGACGTAGGTAGTATCGCCCGAGCCCAGGGTGCCGGTGGCGCTTTCGACCAGGTAGGTATTGGCGCCGGAGTATCCCCAATAGGCGTTGCCGGAGTGGGCGGCAGCCAGGGCCAACCCGGCGTTGGAGGTGGTGTCGGTTGAGTCGTGGGTCAGCCCCGCCACGCCGGCCACGCTGAACTTCACGCCGTTGGGTACGTTCAGCAGCACGACGGGGGCATTGGCGACATTGGCATCGACGTAGCTCGCGGCGGACCCGACGGTGATCACCGCGCCGCTGTGGGTATTGTTCATGTCGAAGTTGACGGTGCGGCCACCCAGGTTGTAGTTCGCCGTGCTGCCGGTGCCGGTGGCCTGGAGGAAGGTCTTGCCATCCGTGCCCAGGGCCGTGTCGCCGGAAAGGTCCAGGGTGGTCACGTTGGCCCCCAGCACGAAGCGCGCACTCATGCTGGTACCCAGCACCACCTTGCCGGTGACGGTCAGGCTGGTCAGGGCGGTGTCGGTGACGGCGTCGATCTTGCTCAGGTTGCTGGTGCCGGCCAGGGTCAGGCTGGTGATGTGGTTGTCGGCATCGGTGATGCCGCCGGTCAGGGTCACGGCGTTGAGGGCCACGGTCAGCGCAGTGGCGCCCGTGGAGTCGTGCAGGGTGACGGCGCCGCCTGTGCCCGCCAACGAAAGCGCGGTCGCGCCGGTGAGATGGTTGGCCGTGAGGTCCAGGCTGCCGAAGCCGCTCACCACGTTGACCGAGCCGGCCTGGGTGTCGACCTTCAGGGCCGCGGTGCCGCCACGCAGGTAGTCGCTGCCGGTGCCGGAGGCAGTCAGCACCAGGTTCTGGACGGTGCCGTCGAAGCGCATATCCAGCGGCACGCCGGAGGTGCCGGCGTTGCCGGCGGTGGTCAGGCTGATGGTGTTCAGGCCGCTCAGGTCCAGGCCCGTGGGCCAGGCGTCCGGGGTGGTGCCGTCGGTATCGGTGATGTTGAGCCTGTTGCCATTGCCATGCAGGCTGTCGCCGGCCGTCAGCGTGGCACCGGCGCCCAGGGTGGCGGTGTAGACGATGCTGCCATCGGTGGTGCTGAGGTGGTCCGTGCCGGTGGTGAAGATGTTCGACGGCGCGGGCGGGCCGCTGTCGTCCACCACGGGCGGCGTCAGCGTGAAGACGGTGACGCTGGTGGCATTGGCCAGCGAAGCCGGCGTGGTGTTGATGTTGGCCAGCTGCCGCTGCGCCAGGGCGGTCGCGGCGGCGGTGTCGAAGTTGACGTCCTTCGCCATGGTGCTGAAGGTGTCCACCCACTGCTGGACGTAGGCCATGCGGTTGGTGGCGACAGTCGAATCGCTGCCCTGTGCCGCACCGGTGATGGCAATGGACAGTGCCGACTGCGACAGGCCCAGGCTGCGGCCCGCGTCCACCCAGTACTGGGTTTCGATATCGGTGGGCACGCGGCCGAACAGGTGTACGTAGGCGGTCGCGACCATGGCCGCGTCGGCCTGGCCGTTGCTGTGGTTGTAGACCAGCTTCGCCTCGGCCGAGGCGTCGAAGGCGGCCTCCACCTGCGCCACCGTCATGTTGGCGTAGTAGGTCAGGGCCGCGGGTTCGGGCGGGCGGCCGAAGTAGGCGAGGTAGAGCTGCTGCAGTTCAAGAGGGGTGGCCATGGGCGAAAAAGTACCGGTGTCACCCGGCCGGACTGTGAGAAAAATCCTATTTTCGCCAACAAATAAGCAGGTTTACTTAATACGGCCAATTACTACAGAAGCTTACTGCGGCATGCATTGACTTTTGCGTGCGCCTGTGCGCCGGAATAATTTCCGACCAACTCCGATATAACCGCATCATCCCGTGGACTCTTACTGCGGCTGGATGTTGCCCAGCCTCAGCAACTCACGCTGTGCCTCCAGGTCCTGCGCCACGAACTTCCCAGGCAATAATCCAGAGGTGAGCGGCGACACGATTCCAAATGCGTCCATCGGAGGTGAGGAAATCTCTTGAAAAACCCAGTCAAGGCGTGGATCTATCGACGAACGGAGGACGGCGTCAAGAACCACGTTGCCAAGGCCCGTTCCTGGAGATGGCCAAAGCCACCGTTCAAACTCCCGGCCGAACCTGCCGCATCCACAGCGACCCTCACGTTTTCCGAGTACGACGCGCGCAACGTCCTACTCGTCCATGCCTTGGAAGAGTGCGCCGCGGACGGGGACAGGATCCGGCACAGCGAGCGGTTTTCGGCGGTGAATTCCGCGGCACTTCAACATCTCGAGGCCGATAGCCCGGCGGCACCCGCCGAACGCGGCGCTCGCTATCTGGGTACGCGCGCCACGGAACTCATCCAAGGCCTCGGCGAGCCCTATTCCAGATGGTCCAGCGAGGCGAGCCATGGGCAATGGTTTTCGGCGGCCAGGTTTGGCATCCCCATCGTCGCTTGCATCCTGGGACTGTTGATCGAGAACGTCAGCGACCCGCATCGGATCAACCTGCTGTCGCCGCCGCTGATTTTTGTGCTGGCGTGGAACATCTGCATGTACGCCGCCGTCGTGATTTCCATGTTCCGCAGGGAGGCGCCCGGCCAGACCGGCGTGATCGCTTTCTTTCGGCGTCGGTTTCTCAGGTCTTTTTCGGAGGCAACGGACGATCTGGACCTGAAGGTTCGCACGCGATTTCTGTCGCAGTGGATTCCCGCCACATGGGATCTTCAGGGCAAGAGGTTCAGCCAAATACTGCACGCCGGCGCGGCCGGCTGGGGTGTGGGAATCCTGCTGGCACTGTTCCTGGGCGGCGTCGTGCATAGGTATGAGGTGGGCTGGGAAAGCACGTTTCTCGATGCGAACGGTGTGCGGGCGATTCTGGAGGTCCTCTTCGCCCCCGTTCGCTGGATCCTGCCGTTCAGGGATTTCAGCGTGCAGGACGTTCAGGCGATGGCATTCGGCCATGGCGCGTCGAATGTTGAGGATTCCCGCCGGTGGATCTGGATGTTCATGGCGCTGGTCGGACTTATCGTCGTGATCCCGCGCGCCCTCTTGGCGACGTGGTACGGATGGCTGTCGCGGAAAGACGCCACCCGGATCAGGATCTCGAAAGATCTGTTTGCCAAGCCGCTCCTGCTTGCGGAGCGACACCTCGCCTTCAAAGTACGCGCGGCCGAGATTGCCGCGATGCTGGTGCAGGAGGCGTCACGCGCCAGGAATGTGCCCAAGACCTCCACGACTCCCCTCCCCGCACCGGCCGGTGGGCAGTCGCGCAACACGGTTCTGGCCCTGGGCGGCGCCGTTGGCGCCGGAGCCGGCGCTGTAGGAGGAGCCAAGGTCGGCGCCACCATAGACATTGCTACCGGTGGGCTGACCTTGGGTGCCGGCGCCCTTGTCGGCGCTGCGATTGGCGCGACGGCGGGTTACCTGGCAGCGGGGTCGCGGGCCACTGCGGCGGCCCCGGCCGACGTTCCCCCGCCCGGGGAGTCGCGGCTGCGAGGCCTCGCGGAGGACCTCATGGTCGAGTGCGCCCGCACGGCGGTGGGTTCGACGGAAACGGGCGTAAAAAACGCCAGGCTGGTTTTCAGCAGGCGGTGGGATGGTGATGTCCTTCCGGTGCTGGAGGAGGCTATTCGAGGTGGGCTGCCTTCTCAGCAGGATATGGTCGCGGCAAGAATGCTGTCGATTCTGGAAGAGGCCTTCGCCGCAACCACCCTGCTTCCTGGTGCGGCGCCAGCGGACGCCCCACCCGCGCCTTCACACCGGGCACGGGAATAACGTCCCAGAGCCGAGGCCTAGAACGTAGGTTTGTAGTTTTATTTTCCACAAATCGCCAGTATGGGGTAAATTATTCCAAAATTCAAAGCTTGGTATATACACCAAGCTATTGGGCATAGACGTTGCGTAAAAATCGTCTCCCACAACTCTTTCCCTCCGAGCCCATGCCCCTCCTCCACCACCGCCTCACACGCGCCCTGTTCGGCCTTGCCTTTGCCGCCGCACCGTTCGCCCTCCATGCCCAGCCCGGCGGTGCCGCGGACTGGCCGTCCAAGCCCGTCACCATGGTCATGGGCTTTCCTGCGGGCTCCGGCGTAGACGTGGTGGCGCGCGCCATCCAGGAACCACTGGGCAGGCAGTTGGGCCAGCCCATCATCATCGACTACCGCGCAGGCGCCGCGGGCAACATCGCCAGCGAGTATGTGGCGCACGCCAAGGCCGATGGCTACACCTTGAGCTTCGGCACCGCGGCCACGCATGGCAGCAACGCTGCGCTGTACAAGAAGCTGCCGTTCGACGTGGAGACCGACTTTGTTCCCGTGTCTCCGGTGCTGGACGTGTCGAACGTGCTCATGGTCAACCCTGGCGTGATCGACGTGAAGACGCTCAAGGAGTTCGTCGAGGTGGTCAAGGCGCATCCAGGCAAGTACAACTTTGCCTCCACCGGCAACGGCGCCGGCACCCACATGGCGTTCGCGGAGTTCAATGCGCGCCTGGGGCTCGACATGATCCATGTGCCCTACAAAGGCGGTCCGGAAGCCATCCTGTCGGTGGTGCGCGGCGAGACCTGCTGCATCATGAACCAGGTGCAGACGGCGCTGCCGCAGGTCAAGGCCGGCAAGGTGCGTCTGCTGGCCGTCACCACGGTGAAGCCGGTGCCGGTGATCGGCGACGTGCCCACCATCGCGTCCAGCGGCCTGCCCGGGACGAAGGGGTTTGACAGTTCCATCTGGTTCGCCATTTTTGCGCCCAGGGACACGGACCCGGCCATCGTCGCCAAGCTCAACGCCGCCATCCGCACGGTGATGGGCGACCCCGCGCTGCGCGAGAAGTTCGAGAGCCAGGGCAACACGGTGCGCACCGAAAGCCCCGAGGTGTTCCGGGCCACGGTCCATGCCAACCGGCTGAAGTGGGCCGAGGTCGCCAAAGCGGCGAACATCACCATCGACTGAGATCCCCCGCACAGGCCACGCCTTTCTTACCCGAAGTCACCATGCCCCTACATCTGTCAAGAATTACCCTGGCCCTGGCAGGCTGCCTCGTCCTGTCGACTGCGGCGACCGCGCAGGCCGATAAACCCTTGCGCATCGTGGTGCCTTTCGCCGCGGGCGGCTCCCAGGACGTGATCGCCCGCTACCTGGGCGCCAAGCTCACCGCCCGCCTGGGTTTCCCGGTGATCGTGGACAACAAGGCCGGTGCCGGAGGCATCGTCGCGGCCGATGCGGTGGCCAAGGCCACCGACGGCGCCACGGTGCTGCTGGCTACGGGCGGCGCGATTTCGGTTGCGCCGCACCTGCAGGCCAAATTGCCCTATGACCCGCGCCGCGACCTCACCCCGGTGGCCTTGGTGGCCGACACGCCCATGACCGTGGCGGTGCGCAGCGACAGCGCCTACAAGACACTGGCTGACGTGCTGAAGGACGCGCGCGCCCGGCCGGGCCAGGTCAGCTTTGCCTCCACCGGCAACGGCTCGGTGTCGCACCTCACGGGCGCGCTGCTGGCGCAGGCCTCGGGGGTCGAACTGCTGCATGTGCCCTACCGCGGCGCGGCACCGGCGCTGACCGACCTGCTGGGTGGCCAGGTGTCCATGATCATCACCAGCGCCGCCTCCATCGACCCGATGGTGGAGAGCGGCAAGGCGCGGGTGCTGGGCACCTTCTCCAAGGCGCACCTGGCCAAATTGGGCAATCCGCCCACGGTAGGCGAAGCCCTCGGCGTGGCCGGCATGGACGTGCCGATCTGGGTCGGTGTGATGGCGCCTGCGCGTACGCCGCTGGAGCGGCTCGACAAGATATCGGCCGCGCTGATCGAGGCCTGCCAATTGCCCGAGACCCGCGACAGCTTCGCCAAGCTCGGCGCCGTGAACACCTGCGGCAACAAGGCCGAACTCGACCGTGTGATCGCCGAAGACACGGCCCGCTGGGGCCGTGTGGTGAAGCTGGGTGGCATCAAGGTCGAATAGCACCTCAACCCAGGCAACACCAGGCTGGAGACTCAGGCGCCGGTGAAGGCCGCGTAGGTCTCGGCATCCATCAGCGTGGAGAACGCATCCGGCGACATGCATTCCAGGCGGAAGATCCAGCCCTCGCCCAGCGGGTCGGTGTTGAGCAATTCGGGTTGCGCACGCAACACCTCGTTCACCACCACGATGGTTCCGGCCACCGGCATATGCAGATCCGACGCGGTCTTGGTGGACTCCACCAGGCCCACCACGGCGTCTTGCGTATACAGGCCCGGCTTCGGCAGCTCGACGAAGACGATATCGCCCAGCGTATCCTGCGCATGTGGCGTGATGCCGGCAGTAGCCTGCGTACCGCCGTCGTCCAGACGGATCCAGAGGTGCTCGTGGGTGTAGCGGATCATGCTGCGGCCCCTTCGACGGGAGCGGGCAGCACCGCTTCTCCCAGGTTGAGCATCAGGCGGTTGGCCCAGGCAAACAGCGCCACGGAGTGGATCAAATCGTGGATCTCGAGTTCGTCCAGGCCAACGTCTCGCAGCGCCTGCACCTGTGCGGGCGTGACGGCGCCAGGATCGCGGCCCAGCACGATGGAGAAGGCCACGATGGCCCTTTCGCGTTCGGTGGTGCCGGCCGTCTCCGGGGCTTCGAACACCTGGGCGATCACGTCGTTGCGTTTGGCCAGTTGCTCGAAGCGCTGGGCATGCACCGAGCAGCAGTACACGCAGCCGTTGACGCGTGACTCCACCGTGGCGCCCAGCTCGCGTTCGGCACGCGGCAGACCGCCGGGCGCGAACATGATGGCGTTGAAGGCGATGGAGCGCTGCTTGAGCATTTCGGGCTGGTGCGCCAGCAGCAGAAAGTACGGCGAATGTTTGGCCACGGCGCTCATCTCGTCGACCGCGGCGACCTGCTCGGGCGTGGCGGTGGCGTAATCGACCGTGTCGAGCCAGGGCGTCCAGCCCAGCACGGCATTGGTGAAGCCATTGATGCTGAGAATGTCGCTCATGCCGCCACCTCCGCAGTCGGCAGGGCCATGGCCCGCAGCCCCGCCACCACCCGTATCTGGTACGACAGGAAGGCGATCAGCTGCCCCAGCGCGACGATGGCCGGCGTGGTGAGCCCCGCTGCGGCAAGCGATGCGATGGCCGCACGGTCGCCTTCGAGCGGGCGGGTGATCAGCGTGGCGGTGAACGCCAGGATGGCCGGCAAGCGTGTGGGTGCCGGCAGCGTGGCCGCGCCGGCATCCACCGCCTGTACCAGCGCCGCATCGGCACCCTCGGCCAGCAGTCGCCCGCGGTAGTGCGCCGCCAGGCTGTCGGCCTGCGACAGACGGCAGGCGTGCAGCGCGACCAGCAGGCGTTCGGCTGCCGACAGGCCGGGCACGTCGGGGCCGAACATGCTGTCGTAGCTGCCCTGGGTGGAGGCGACGACCTTGGCGCGCTGCTGCCGCACGGCATACACGGCGTCGCCGGGAGCCAGGGGCACGGCCTGGTCAATGGTGTCCGGGCTTGTGGAAGGGTCAGTGGTCATGGTGCAGTGGTGGGAAGGAGCGGGGTCGAAAACGGGGGGCAGGTGCGGGCCAGGTGCGGGCCAGGTGCGGGCTTGGTGCGGGCAGCCTCAGGGTGCGGCCATCTGCAGCGGTGCCGGTTCGGGCTCGGGCACTCCGCGCGGGCCGGCCGGCACCCACTCGTCGCCCAGCAACTCGGGTTCGGCGTAGGTCTGCAGGTCGGCGAAATGGGCTTCGAAGTCTTCACGGTAGAAGAGGCTGGCGATGCCGTCGGCCAGGCGCCAGGCGCCGTCGCTGATGGCCGGAATGTCGCCAGAGACGGTTCCGTGCGACATCGCCGCCGGATAACAAAAGCAGTGGATGCGGTCGATGCCGGGGCAGGCGCTGGCGGTCTTTTCCTGCAGCTCGAAGGCCCGGCCCAGATCGGGCGAGTCGGCCAGCTCGGCATCCTCCTGGCCGGCTGCGGGCACGAAGCGGTCTTTCCACGGGCGAACATGGGGTGCGATGGCGGCAAACTCGGGTCGGCTGAACCAGTCGATGCGGAAGCCCGTGGCCACCACCAGGAAGTCGAACACGAAGGCGCCGCGCGGCGTGGACACCCGCAATGCGCCGTCCACCATGGCTATGCCACGCACCGCGCAGCCGAAGTTGAAGTGTGCATTGGCATGGCGCGACACCCGCTGGGTGCTGCCACGCGGCGGTGGCACGTTGGCCACGTTGATGTAGTGGCGCAGCCGCCATTTGTGTTCGTCGGGCAGGTCGTGGTGGCCCTGCACCAGGCCTTGCGAGCCTGCGCCCTTGCCCTTGTTGACGCGGGGCAGGTCGTCGCGGCGAATCAGCAGGTCCACGCTGCGCGCGCCGGCCTCCAGCGCGGTGGCGGCACTGTCCATGGCGGACGAGCCGGCGCCCACCACACCCACCCGCAGGCCGGCCAGCCGACCGTAGTCCATCGGGTCCGACGAATGGGCCCAGCACTCGCGCGGCAGCCCGCGCACAAAGGCCGGCACGGCGGCGCCGCCCAGGCCATCGCGCCCGGTGGCCAGCACCACCCGGCGCGCCAGCACGCTGGAGCGGCCGGCGGGGGTGCGCAGGTCGAGCCTCACCAGCGCATCGGGGCGCGGCACGATGGCTTCCACGGCCGTGTCGTTGCGCACGTCGACCGCCATCACCCGGCGGTACCAGCGCAGGTAGTCCATCCACTGCAGCCGGGGAATCTTGTCGAGCGCGTCCCAGGCGGCGGCGCCGAACTGCGCCTCGAACCAGGCGCGGAAGGTCAGCGCGGGCAGGCCCATGGCGGGCCCCGTCAGCTCCTTGGGCGAGCGCAGCGTCTCCATGCGCGCGGTGGTGGCCCAGGGGCCTTCCAATCCGGCGGGCGAGCGGTCGAGTACCACGGCGGGTATGCCCCGGCAGCGCAGGCCGACAGCGGCGGCCAGGCCGGCCTGCCCGCCGCCGATGACCACCACGGCCAGCACCGGCTGGCCCCCGTGCAGGTGCTGCGGCAGCCACGACCGTGCGGGCAGGCCCAGGTATTCGAGGTCCCGCGCCAGCCGGCGCTCGAGCGCCGCCAGCCCTTCGGGCGGCGCGGCGTCGGCGGCGTGGTGGGGAGTGGCGTCTGGTGTCATCTGTGGGTTCATCGGTTCAATTCGGGGAATCTGCTGAATTCTCCGGCTTTCAGCGGGCCCGCTGGCTTCACACATGCCGTTGCATGCGGTCGAGCGCGGAACGCATGTCGTGGATCAAGTCGTTGCATGACTCCAGGCCCGCATGGATGCGTACCAGCGGCCCGAGCTGCTGCCACGGGCGTACCGAGCGGGCCGGCGCATCCAGCGGCAGCGCCAGGCTTTCATAGCCGCCCCACGACAGGCCAATGCCGAACAACTCCAGACTGTCGAAGAATACCGCCAGGGTGCTGCGGTCCACCGGCTGCAGCGCGATGGCGAAGAGACCGCTGGCACCGGTGAAGTCGCGGCGCCACAGCGTGTTGCCCGCATCCCCCTGCAGGGCCGGGTGCAGTACCTGGGCCACCATGGGATGGCGCGCCAGTGCCTCGGCCAGCAGCACACCGTTTTCCCAGTGGCGGTTGAGCCGTACCGACAGCGTACGCAAACCGCGCAAGGCCAGGTACAGGTCGTCGGGGCCGGCCGTCTGGCCGAAATCGTGCGCCGTCTGCTGCAGCAGGGCCCAGGCGCGCTCGTTGGCGGTGGCCGCACCCAGCAGCGCGTCGGAATGGCCCACGATGTACTTTGTCGCCGCCTGGATCGAAATGTCCACGCCATGCTCGAAGGGCTTGAAGAACAACGGGCTGGCCCAGGTGTTGTCCATCACCACGAAGGCATCGACCTTGTGCGCCTCGTGCGCGATGGCCGGAATGTCCTGCACCTCGAAGGTGGTGGAGCCGGGCGACTCGACGAACACCACGCGGGTACTGGGCCTGATCTGCGACCGGATGGCGCTGCCGGCGAGCGGGTCGAAAAACTCCACCTCCACGCCGAAGCGCTTGAGCACCGTCAGCGCAAAGGCACGCGTCGGGCCGTACACGCTGTCGGTCATCAGCACATGGTCGCCCGGGCGCACCATCGCCAGCAGGCTGTGGGTGCAGGCGGCCAGGCCGGAGGGGAAAACGATGGAGCGGTAGCCGCCCTCCAGTTCGGCCAGGGCCGTTTCCAGTGCGCGGGTGGTGGGCGTGCCGAATCGGCCATAGGACGCGTAGGGGTTGCCGGGCAGCTTGCGCGACTCCCACTCGGCCAGCGAGTTGGAGAGAATGGTGGAGCCGCGGAACACCGGCATGTTGACCATGCCGGCATGGCTGGCGGGGTCGCGCCCGGAGTGAACCAGGCGGGTATCGCATTCAAGGGAGGGGAGCATGGTCGGCAAGTCCGGTAGGCGCTGTGTGGCCTCCAGTCTAGAAGCGGCACCTGTGTGGATTTTTCTAGAATTTACCCTGAATTCTTATTTTGGAGCAAAATCCTTCTACCAAAAACCATTGACAGAAGAATTAAATACCCATGGGCACGCCGGAAGCGCTAGACAAGATTGACAAGGCCATCCTGGCACTGCTGCAGGTCAACGCTACCGCGTCCTTGCAGGAGATCAGCGACAAGGTCAGCCTGTCCACCACACCCTGCTGGCGACGCATCCAGCGGCTGGAGCGCGACGGCTACATCCGCGAGCGTGTGGCGCTTCTCGATGCCGGCAAGCTCAACGTGGGGGTGACGGTGTTCGTGTCCATCCGCACCAGCGAGCACAACGAGAAGTGGTTCCAGCGCTTCACCAGTGTGGTCGCGGCCATACCGCAGATCGTCGAGTTCTACCGCATGAGCGGCGACGTGGACTACCTGCTGCGGGTGGTGGTGCCCGACATCAAGGGCTACGACGCGGTCTACAAGCGCTTGATCCGCGAAATCGCGCTATCGGACGTGAGCTCAAGTTTTGCCATGGAGCAGATCAAGTACACGACCGCCCTGCCCCTGGAATATGCTTGAAGGCGCCTGAACCCGTCCGTAAACGCTCCTCCAAGGACCCCCATGAAAGTCTTCCAAGGCCGCATCGCCGGCGCCGCTTCCGAGCAGCGCGGTCCCACCTTCACCGGCACCGTCTGGGCCGACCCGGTGATGCCCACCACCGACGGCGTGGGCATCAACAACGTGTTCTTTCCGCCCGGCGGCCGCACGCACTGGCACACACACGCGCACGGCCAGGTGCTGGTCGTCACCGCCGGCCTGGGCTGGATCTGCAAGGACGGCGAGCCGCCGCAGCCCATCCGCATGGGCGACGTGGTGTGGATCGGCCCCGGCGAACGCCATTGGCACGGTGCGGCCGACAACAGCATGCTGATGCACATGGCCATTTCCATCGGCGTGGCCGACTGGGCCGAGGCCGTGTCGGCCGAGGACTTCGCCAAGGCGGTTGCCTGAGATAGGCGCCTGAGCAGGGCGCCTGACCGCCCCGCCCGCCCCCTTTGTGCGCCCTGCCAGCGCCGCGCCGTTCAGGCTTGCCCCGTACCCGTGCCGATCCGGTCCAGCACCGCAACGGCATCGGCCGGCAATTGCAGACGGGCCGCCGCCAGGTTCTCGTGCAGGTGGCTTACCGACGAGGTGCCCGGAATCAGCAGGATATTGGGAGAGCGCTGCAGCAGCCAGGCCAGGGCCACCTGCATCGGCGTAGCGCCCAGTCCCCGGGCCACCTCGGACAGCGCCGTCGACTGCAAGGGCGTGAAGCCGCCCAGCGGAAAGAACGGTACGTAGGCGATGCCTTCACGGGCCAGCGCGTCCACCAGGGCATCGTCGTCCCGGTGCGCCAGGTTGTACTGGTTCTGCACACAGGCTATCGTGCATATCCGCTGCCCTTCGGCGAGCTGCGTCGGCGTGACGTTGCTCAGTCCGATGTGGCGCACCAGGCCTTGCCGCTGGAGTTCCGCCAGGGCCGTGAGCGGTGCTTCCAGCGAGCCTTCCGCCGGCCCATGGATGCCGAACATGAGGCGCAGATTGACCACTTCCAGCACCTCCCGCCCCAGGTTACGCAGGTTGTCGTGCACGGCGCTGGCCAACTCCTCGGCCGAGAACGCCGGGTTCCAGGAACCGTCATTGCCCCGTTTCGCGCCGATCTTGGTGACGATGGCCAGGTCGTCGCGGTACGGGGCCAGGGCCTCGCGGATCAGCTGGTTGGTGACGTGGGGGCCATAGAAGTCGCTGGTGTCGATGTGGTCCACGCCGCTCGCCACCGCTTCGCGCAGGACGGCGAGCGCGCCCGCCCGGTCCTTCGGGGGGCCGAACACACCTGGCCCGGCCAGTTGCATGGCGCCGTAGCCCAGGCGCTTCACGCTGCGGCTGCCCAGGGTGAAGATTCCGGCGGATGGGAGGGAGGTCATGGTCAGGTGCCTTTCTGTCGGGTGGATGCCGGGACTGTAGGCAGCGCGGACCCGTACGATAAGGGGGTTGAATCAGAACAGGTCGTTCGGAAAGTCGCACAATGGCAGCAGACCTCCAGGATCTCACCGCCTTCGTCGCGGTAGCACGCGCCGGGGGTTTCCGCGGTGCGGCGCAGGCCAGCGGCAGCAGCGCCTCCAGCCTCAGCGAAGCCGTGCGCCGGCTCGAAAACCGGCTGGGCGTCCGGCTGCTCAACCGCAACACCCGCAGTGTGGTGCCTACCGAAGCCGGCGCCCAACTGCTGGACCGGCTCGGCCCTGCGCTGGGCGAGGTGGAGGCGGCGCTGGACGTGGTCAACGGCTTCCGCGACCGGCCGGCCGGCACACTGCGGCTCAACGTGCCGGTCAGCGCGGCGCGGCTGGTGCTGCCGCGCATCGTGCCGCCTTTTCTGGCCGCCTACCCCGACATCCGCCTGGAGGTGATCGCCGAGGACAGTTTTGTCGACATGCTGGCGGCCGGCTGCGACGCGGGCATCCGTTACGACGACCGGCTGGAACAGGACATGATCGCCCTCCCCATCGGCCCGCGCCAACAGCGTTTTGCGACCGCCGCGTCACCCGCCTACCTGGACCGGCACGGCCGCCCCGGCCATCCGCGCGAACTGCTGGCCCACGCCTGCCTGCGCGGCCAGTTCACCAGCGGCGCCATGCCGGCCTGGGAGTTCGAACATGCGGGGGAGGTGGTGAAGGTGGAACCGAGCGGGCCGCTCATCGTCCGTGTCGGGGCCGCCACCGACCTGGCGGTCGACGCGGCCGTCGCCGGCAGCGGTGTCATCCACCTGTTCGAGGACTGGCTGCGCCCACACCTCGACAGTGGTGCCCTGGAGCCCGTGCTGCAAGCCTGGTGGCGTCCTTTTTCGGGGCCCTTTCTTTATTACCCGAGCCGGCGCTACCTGCCGGCACCGCTGCGCGCCTTCATCGATTTCGCCAAGGCCCTCACTACAATCGCGCCCTTTGCCCGCCCGTCCCGAGACCCCGCGCCCCCATGAACATCGCCATCAACGAAGAACTCAAAGCCTATATCGACCCGCTGACCGCCGACGAGCATGCGGCACTGGAACGCAGCATCCTGGCCGAGGGCTGCCGCGACGCGCTGGTGCTGTGGGGCGACGTGCTGGTGGACGGCCACAACCGCTACGGCATCTGCCAGCAGCACGGCCTGCCCTTCCAGACGGTGCAGAACACCCGCTTCCAGTCGATCGAGGACGTGCACCTGTGGATGATCGACCAGCACCTGGGCCGGCGCAGTGTGTCGGATTTCCAGCGGGGTGTGCTGGCGCTGCGCAAACGCGAGATCGTGGCGGCACGGCAGGCCCATGTGCCGGCGGCGGCTTCTTCCGGCGGCGACGCCGCAGCGGACGAGCCGGCAGGCGGGACGGTGCCTTCGGCGGATGCCACGCCCGCCCCGTCCGGGGCCGAGGCCCTGAACAGCCGCGAGGCCATTGCCCGGGCAGCGCGCCTGAGCAGCAGCCAGGTGGTGATGATCGAGAAGATCCAGAAACAAGCCGCCCCCGAACTGGTGGCGGCGCTGAAGTCGGGCACCATCTCGCTCAACGCTGCGGCGGCCGTGGCCAGCCTGCCGGCCGAAGAACAGGTCACCGCAGCCGGCGCCGGCCGCGACGGACTCAAGCAGGCTGCCAAACGGGTGCGTGAGGCCAAACGCCGGACCCGCGAAGAAACCGCCGTGCCGCAGGCCGGTGAAGCGGTGCCGTCGGATGCCGGCACCGCCAGCGATGGCGACAGCCTGCAGGGACTGCGCCAGCGGGTGGCCGAACTGACGGCCGAGAACATCGCCCTGCGCCGCCAGGTGGGTGAACTGCAGGAGCAGTTGGGCATGCAGCCGTTCTGAATACGCCTGGCCCCTTTGTCGATATTCACGGGCCGGTGAAACAGTTACAGGCAGGCGCCCTTTTGGACATTCGTTGTCGTTTTGGTGCTTAACTGGCAAAAGACAAGTAACTCACACTCAGTTACTATTCTCGGTAAATGAACATCAACCAACAGGCGGCGGGTTTTCTGGCGGCACTGGAAAACGGTAGCGCCATCGAGGGCGGACTGGCCTTCCAGGCCCACATCCGCGAAGCGGAGCTCGATTACTCGATGGCCAGCCTCGACCGGGTCGATGCGCTGCTCGACCGGATACGGGAAACGGCGCGTCCGGCCAAGGCTGAGTTCCATGCCGAAACCCAGCAGCAGAATTTCACGCTGCTGCTGGCCTTCTACCTGGGGGCCGCCATCGCGAAAGAGGGCAATGCCAGCATTCTCTGGTATGGGTACGAAGAGGCCATCGCGGTGCTGCCGCCCGAGCCTGCCCTGCCTCGTACGAGCTGGTCGCGGGTGGTGGGCTTGTTGGGCGAGACCGTATGCGTGCCGCTCGGACTGATCGAGGACCGGCTGTTTTCCGACGGCCCGCACATATCCTGCCGCAGTTATATCGATAATCTGGCCGAGCGCCTCAATACGCCGGTCGCCGTGGACCAGAATCTGCGCTGCAAGGAATATCTCGACGCGTTTTTTTCCACCGGCACACTGCCGCACGGCCTGGCCTTCCGGGAAGAACTCCAGAAGGCCGGCCTGGACTATTCCGCCGCAAGCCTGCTCCGGCTCGACGCCACGCTGGCCACCCTCCGCGGACGCGGTCTTCCGGCCTTCGACACCTTCATCAGCCAGGCCGATACCCGCAACTTCCTGCTGCTGCTGAATTACTACCTTGGCTCCACCCTGGCGCGCCTGGGCCAGGTGTCGATGAAATGGCTCGACTACACCGAAGCCAGGGCCCGGTTCAGCGATATCGGCTTCCGCTTCGAGACCCACACCAGCTGCCTGCTGGCCGGGCTTATCTACTTTCCGCTGGGGGTGCTGACGGAAATCCTGTTCGACCCCTCCTCGCCGCGCAGCCTGTCGGGCTACGGCCAGAACATCCTGGCCGCCTGTCCGCCGCCCCTTCCCCTGGTCCGGCGGGAGAGCTTTTCCGTCGGTACCGAAGCCGACGTGCCGGAGGTCTGGCAGCAGGCGCTCAAACACGCGGGTTTCCTGGCCGCGCACAGCATGCACCTGGTCGAGGGTGGATCGGACCTCGCGCCCATTGTGCTGGTACCGGTTCCCGGCGGAAAAACCACCTTCCAGCAAATCCTGGGCGACGACGCACTGGAGCGCGCCGACAAACGCATCCGGACCAACCCGGACAAGGCCGACCACCAGGTCATGGTCTCCGACGGGTACGCCAACCTGGCGACGGGACGGACCGATGCACTCACCCTGGACATCCGGTGTTATGCGGGTGGATTCTTCGCCCGGAAGAAGCCCCTGGAGATGAAGGTCGCGCTGCCCTACCGCAATGCCCAGCAGCAGGAGGGCTTCGCCATCTTCACGCCCCGGCTGCTGGGCAGTTCCGCGCCCGCTGGCGCCAACGGACGTCTGTTCCGGCTGTTCTACGAGGGCGTGGACAGTTACCGGAGCAGCAGTTTTTCGTGGAAGCAGTACCTGGACGAAAGCGTCTGACGCCGGGGGCCGGCGTTCACACCCGCGGCACCGGCGCCTCTTCCGCCAGCCAGGCCACGAAGTCGTCGGCCACCGGGTCGCCGGTCCGGTCCTTGCGCACCAGCACCGTGTAGGCATGGCGCTCCAGCGTCACGCCCGGGAAAAGCGGCACCAGCCGCCCGCTGGCCAGGTCGTCGGCAACCAGGGTGAGCGAGCCCAGGAAGACACCCAGGCCATCGAGCGCCGCCTGCAGCGCCAGGTAGTACTGGCCGAAACGGATCCACCGGGCCGGCTGCAGGGTGGGCGCATCGGTCAGTTGCAGCCACTCCCCCCAGGACTCCGCCCGCAGGTCCGAGTTCAGCCAGCAGGCCCGCTGCAGGTCTTCGGGCCGGCGGATACCGAGCTCGGCGCGGTAGGCCGCGGTGCACATCGGGGTTTCGCGCTCGGCCATGAAGGGGTGGGCGAGGTGGGTCTCGGTGGTGCGGCCATCGCGCTCCAGGATGACGTCGGCCAGCTCCGGGTTGCCGTCGGTGCCGGTGCTCAGGCTGAGCTTGATGGCCGGCTGCCGCGCCTGGAAGTTGGTCAGCCGCGGCAGCAGCCAGCGCATGGCCAGCGTCGGTGTGGCGTGGATACGGAAGGTGCGCCCGCGGCTGTCGGCGATCTGGGCGCAGGCGTCGGCCAGGCTGTCCAGCACCAGGGTGCTGTGGCGGTACAGGCGCTGGCCGGCATCTGTGAGCTTGATTCGCCGGCCCGCCTGCTCGAACAGCCGCGTGTTGAGCCAGGTTTCGAGCTGCTTGATCTGCTTGCTGACCGCCCCGTGGGTGACACACAACTCGTCCCCCGCCAGCGAAACGCTCTGGTGGCGCGCGGCGCTTTCGAACATTCGGATGCTGTTGAGTGGCGGCAGTTTACGCATGACGTGGGAGTTTTTTTCACAGATGGCGACCCGATTTCAATGGTCGGCGGAGCGCCTGTCAACTAGAGTTTGTGCCTGCCTTCACCACAAGCGAGACATGCCGTGCCCTCCTCTTCCCTGCCCCCGCCCTGTCCCGTGTCCTTTCATCTGTCTCGGCGCCAGGTCGCGGTAGCCGGCGCGGCCTCCCTGCTGGGCCTGCAGACACCGGGTTTCGCCGCCGACGACACCTCGCCGGTCAAGTTCGAGATCGGTTTTGCCCCCGGCGGCAGCATCGACGTGGTCGGCCGCCTGGTCGCCGACAAGATCACCACCCTCGGCAAACGCTCCTACATCGTCGAGAACCGTTCCGGCGCCGCCGGCAACATCGCCACCCAGGCGGTGATGAACGCCCCGGCCGACGGCAAGATGGTGCTGGTGGCCTCGCTGCCCTACATCATCAACCCCTTCCTGTACGAAAAGGCCGGCTACGACGCGGTCAAGGACTTCGAGCCGGTGGTGCTCATCGCCCGCTCGCCGGTGGTGCTGGTGGTGCGCAGCGATGCGCCCTGGCACACGGTCAAGGATTTCGTGGCTGCGGCCAAGGCCGCGCCGGGCAGCCTCAACTTCTCCTCCGCCGGCATCGGTTCCAACCTGCACGTGGCGGCCGAGCTGTTCTGCAAGCAGGCCGGCATCAGCGCGGTGCACGTGCCCTACCGCAGCGGCGGGCAGGTCGCCACCGCGCTGCTGGCCGGCGAGGTGCAGTTCTGCTTCGGCAATTCGCTGGTGGTCGGCCCCTTCATCAAGGCCGGCAAGCTGCGTGCCCTGGCGGTCACCGGGCTGCAGCGCAACCCCGAGCTGCCCGACGTGCCCACCGCGGCCGAAACCGTCATTCCCGGCTTCGAATTCTCCACCTGGTGGGGCCTGCTGGTGGCCAAGGGCACCGACCCGGCGGTGGTGGCCGGGCTCAACAAGCTGGTCAACGCCGCGCTGCAGACCACCGACG
>JAZJYT010000011.1:194155-233942 GCA_040390235.1 Pseudomonadota bacterium
GCGGTGGTGGCCGGGCTCAACAAGCTGGTCAACGCCGCGCTGCAGACCACCGACGTGAAGGCGCAACTGGCCAAGCAGGGTGGCAGCATCGTCGGGGGGCCGCCGGGCGAACTCACCCAGGCGATCCGCAGCGATTCCGAAAAGCTCGGCCAGTTGATCCGCGAGCGCGGCTTGAAGGGGGAATGACGGTGGCGGCCAAGATCACGGAAATCCGCGCGCACGCGCTCAACGCCAAGCTGGCACGTGCCTTTGTCATGGGCACCGAGGCCTTCGGCACCGCCGGGCTGATCGTCGTCGAGGTGCGCACCGACGCCGGGGTGTCCGGCATCGGCCTGATCCACGGGCGCGCCGTGCCCCAGGTCATGGCCGCGCTGGCCGAGGTCGGCCCGGTGCTGCAGGGCATGGCGGCGCTGGAGCACCTCACCGTCTGGGAAAAAGTCTTCGGCGCGACGCGCCAGGGCGGCGCCTCGTCGGCCGTGCTGGACGTGGCCGGCGCGGGTTTCCGCACCACCCAGCGCACCCCCATGCTGGCCGCCATGGCCGGCATCGACTTCGCCCTGTGGGACCTGAAGGGCAAGCTGCTGGGTGAGCCGGTGTACCGCCTGCTGGGCGCCACCAAGCGCAAGCTGCGGGTCTACGCCAGCGGCGGCTACTACGCCAAGGATGGCGACGGCACCGGGCCTTTCGGGGTGGTCGAGGAAATGGCGGGCTACGTGCAGGCGGGCTTCAAGGCGGTGAAGATGAAGGTCGGCGGCGCACCGCTGGCCATCGACGTGGAGCGGGTGAAACGGGTGCGCGAGGCCATCGGCGGCGCGGCCCTGATGCTGGACGCCAGCCGCTCCTACGCCCTGCCCGAGGCCATGGCCGCCGCACGGGCCTTCGAGCCCTTCGACATCACCTGGTTCGAGGAACCGCTGGAGTGGTACGACTCCGTACGAGGCCTGGCGCCGCTGGCCCAGGCCAGCCACATTCCCCTGGCCAGCGGCGAGAGCGAACCCCACGCCTGGGCCTGCCGCGACCTGGTCGACACCGGCGCGGTGCGCTTTCTCAACTTCGACGGCACCCGCAACGGCGGCGCCACCGAGTGGCTGCGCATCGCCGCCTATGCCGATCTACACGCGGTGGTCATGACCACCCACCACGCGCCCCACATCCAGGGCCACCTGACACTGACGACCCGGCATGAGCCGTGGATCGAAACCTTCGTTGACCCGGCGCGCGACCCGTTCTGGGACACCCTCTACACCCAGCGCGCCAGCATCGTGGACGGCCAGCTGGAACTGCTCGACGCCCCGGGCTTCGGCATCGAGATCGACTGGAAGGCGGTCGAGCACTTCCGCATGCAGTCATGAGCATCAAAATAGCGGTCTACGGCGCGGGTGCCATCGGCAGCCACCTGGCCTGGCGCCTGGCCCGGGGCGGCGCCCAGGTGGGCGTGGTGGCACGCGGCGCGCGGCTACAGGCGATCCGCACCCACGGCCTGCACGTAGCGACCACTACCGAATCGACCGCGCTGGCCGTGGCAGCAGAAGAAGACCCGGCCCGGCTGGGTCCGCAGGACCTGGTGTTCATCACGGTGAAGGACCGCGACCTGGCCTCGGTGGCGCCGGGCCTGGCGCCCCTGCTCCATGCCGGCACGGCCATCGTCTCGGTACAGAACGGCATCCCCTGGTGGTACTTTGGCCGCCGGGCGGGCCGGAGCACGCGGCAACTGCCGGCCCGGCACCCGGCGGCAGCGCAGCTCGACGCGGTCATCGGCGAGCGCCCGCTGTTCGGCGCCGTCGTCTCCAGCCCCAGCACGGTGACGGGCACGGGAATCGTTCAGCTCGACGGAGCCAACCATGCGGTCTGGCTCGGAGCGACCCGGGCGGACGGGGACGGGACGGCCGCCGGCACGCTGGCCGCCTTGTTCACCGCCGGCGGCATACGTGCGGCCGTGCCGCCGGACATCCGCGAGCCGGTATGGGACAAGCTGGTGCGTAATGCCTGCACGGGGCTGATCGCGCTGCTGACCAACCATGCGCCGGCCGAGGTGATGGACGACCCGGTCCTGCACCGGCTCTCCTGCACCCTCGCGCACGAGGTGGCAGCCATCGCCGGGGCCTACGGCTACCACCCCGACCCCGATGCACCGTCGCTAGCGGTGGCGCGGGCCCTGCACCATGTGCCCAGCCTGGTGCAGGACTTCCGGTCGGGGCGTGTGCCTGAACTCGATTGCCAGTGCTTCGCTCCGCTCGGGATGGCGCGGCTCGCCGGCGTGGCCGTGCCCCAGCTGGAATTGCTGGCCGCGCTGGCACGCAAATTGGTCCAGGCGCCCTAGAATAAGCGCTGCGGCAGTGAGCCCACCCGGTCCATCCGGGGCGGCTGAGCAGCGAGCGGAGATGTTGCCGAGACATCCTTTGCTGCCCGCGCCTGCCTGCGGTCATCTTTGGGTCGACAGTTCCACCTCCGGAATTCCCGTTTTGAGTGCCCCGAGATGCCCGACCTTTCCCACCCTCCCGCTCCCCCGCCCGCGGCCGACGCCAATGGCGACAACCCCTGGCGCCTGCCGCGTTTCCGCGCCTACGCCTGCATGCGTTTCTTCTGGGGCGCGTCGCAGGAAATCATGACCGTGGGCCTGGCCTGGCTGATCTACGCGCGCACCCACAGCACGCTGGCCCTGGGCATGGTGGGCCTGGCGAGTTTCCTGCCCTCGCTGCTGCTGTCCATGGTCACCGGCACTGTGGCCGACCGGCTGGACCGCCGCACCATCATGCGGGCGGCCAGCGGCACCATGGCGCTGTGCGGCCTGACGGTGTGCCTGCTGAGTTTTGGCGACGTCATCTGGCCCATCTACATCGTGGTCGTGGTGCAGGGCATCAGCCGCGCCTTCGCCCAGCCGGCCGCCAAGGCCATGCTGCCCAACCTGGCGCCGCCGCGCATCCTGGCCCGCGTCATCGCCGCGGGCACCCTGGTGCAGGGCACCTCCACCATCCTGGGCCCGGCCCTGGGCGGTGTGCTGATCCCGCTGGGCCAGTGGGTGCCCTTCGCGGTGTGCTGCGGGTTCGCCTGCCTGGCCCTGGTGGGCACGCTGGGCCTAGGGCCGCAGCGCGCCAAGAGCGCCCCGCGCGCCCGGCCCGACATGGCCATGCTGCTGGCCGGCTACCGCTTCATCTGGTCGCGCCCCAAGATCCTGGGCGCCATGGGCCTGGACCTGGTGGCCGTGATGTTCGGCAGCGCCACCGCCCTGCTGCCCTTCTACGTGACCGACGTGTTCCACGAAGGCCCCTGGGCCATGGGCGCGCTGCGGGCGTCCGACGCGGTGGGCGGCCTCGCCATGGCAGCGGTGCTGTCGCAGTTCCACATCACCCGCCACTTCGGCCCCAAGCTGCTGACGGCGGTGGCGGTCTACGGCTGCGCCACCATGGCCTTCGGCCTGAGCACCAATGTCTACGTGGGCATGTTCTTCCTGGCCGTCGTCGGCGCCAGCGACACCATCAGCATGGTCACACGCAACTCGCTGATCCAGATCAACACCCCCGACGGCATGCAGGGCCGGGTGGCGGCGGTGCATTCCATGGCCACCGGCACCTCCAACGACTTGGGCGAATTCGAGTCCGGTCTGCTGGCCCATGCCATCGGCGGCGTGCCGGCCGTGGTGGCCGGCGGTGCCATGGCGGTGCTGGCGGCGGTGGGCTGGGCCTTCATGTTTCCGGCGGTGCGCAAGGCCGACCGGCTGGACGAGTCGCTGCCGGAAGACTGAGTTTTTTTGGGCCGGATATTTTTTCTCGTGGGCACGGGTTCTGTCACAGGTGTAACCTAAAGTACCTGCTGGGCTCTCCGACCCTGCCGGGCCCGAACCGCCGAGGATGCCCGCCATGTTCCTGCGCAAGAAGTTCCTGGTCCGCTTCCACCTGCTGCCGACGTTCCTGCTGACGGCGCTGGTGATCGCGCTGACCGTGACCACCGTCAGCCTGATGGTGGCGCGCTTCGAGAGCACGGCCGAGGAAAGCGCACGCACGGTGTTTTCGCTGATCGCGCAGCGTAATGCCGACCAGTTGCAGGACGCTATCGAAGGCGCCCGCAGCGCGGTGCAGACGCACCTGGGGCTCGAATCGCGGCAGCTGCGGGTGGGTGGCCGCATCAACCAGGACCTGCTGGTGCCCATGCTGACCACGGCGGTGCGGGTCAACCCCCGGGTCTACAGCTTCTACTTCGGTTTCGCCAACGAGGAATTCCTGCAGGTGATCGGCGTGCGCCGCGACGCCCGCATCGCCCAGGCCCTGGGCGCGCCGGCCTCGACCTTCTACGCCCTGCATGTGATCGACGTGGATCCGGCGCATCCGGAGCTGCGCAACGAACACTGGGGTTTCCATGCCGAGAACGGCACGCTGCTGGCGCGGGCCGAAAACCGCGCCACCTTCACCCCCAGCCAGCGGCCGTGGTATGCCGCAGCACGTGCCTCGCCGGAACTGCAGATGACCGAGCCCTACCGCTACGAATCGCTGCGTGCCATGGGCATCACACTGTCGCAGGCCATGCCCGACGGCCCGGACATCGTGGGTGCCGACGTGGCGCTGCGCGGCCTCGACCAGTACGCCGAGTCTTCGCTGGAAGGGCGCGAGGGCGGCATCGCCGTGACCGACCCCCGCGGCCATGTGCTGGCCGCACACGCTACGCCGCGTTTCCTGGGCCAGCCGGTGCCCCTGCTGGAGCCGGTGAGCGGCACGGCCAACCCCTTCTTCACCATGGCCGACACCATGCTGGCGAAGGATGGCAGCCGCATCGTATCGGTGCAGGGCAACAAGTTCGCTTATGCCAGCCGGTCGGTGACGGTCACACCGACGCAGTTGCTGCACGTGGTGGCCTTTGCGCCCATGAGCCTGTATGCGGGGCCCATCAAGCATGCCCGCGACGACATCGTGCGCTCCTCCGCTCTGCTGCTGCTGGTGTTCCTGCCGCTGGCCTGGCTGGCCTCGCGGCGCATCGCCGGCACGCTGGCCGCGCTGACCGGCGAGGCCGAACGGATCCAGCGGCTCGATTTCAGCGGCGAGAAGCCGGTGGCTTCGCGGTTCTACGAAATCGACATGCTCGGCCGCGCCCAGCACACCATGAAAACCGCCATCCGCGAACGCACCGATGCACGCGACGCCGCCATGGCCGACCTCGAAAGCCTGGTGAAAAGCGGGGTACGGCTGTCCGCGCGGCGCAGCCGGGAAAAGCTGCTGGAACAGACGGTGGAGGCGGCCCGCCGCCTGGTCGGTGCACGCACCGGGCAGTTCTGGCTGGAAAACGACGCCGGTGCCCTGCAGCTGGCCGCCCTGTCCGGCAACCCGCAGGTGCCGGCGGTGGAAGTCCCCCTGCCGGAGCGACCCGTGCGGGGCCAGGCCAGCGACCCCTGCGCCTGGGTGGCGCAACACCGGCAGCCGCTGTTGCTGGATGGCGCCAGCGAGGGGTTCGACCTGGGCATGCAGAGCCGGGTGCTGGGCCAGGCGCCGCATTCGCTGCTGGCCGTGCCGGTGCTGGCACACGACAAGCTGCTGGGTGTGCTGGTGCTGGTCGATGCGAAGCGGTCCGGTCCGCCGGACCCGTCCGAACAGCCCGAACAGCCCGGAGGGGCCGCGGCGGCCGTGCCTGCATTCGCACCCGGCTGTGTGCGTTTTGCCCAGACGCTGGCTGCGCAGGCCGGCATCGCGCTGGAAAACATCACCCTGCTGCGTTCGCAGCGCGAACTCATGGAGTCGCTGATCCAGCTGATCGCCGGCGCCATCGACGCCAAGAGCCCTTACACCGGCGGCCACTGCGCCCGGGTGCCCGAACTCGCCCGTATGCTGGCCGAGGAAGCCTGCGCGGTCGACAAGGGGCCGCTGGCGGACTTCCGCTTCGACACCGAGGAGGAGTGGGGCGAATTCCGCGTCGGCACCTGGCTGCACGACTGCGGCAAGGTCACCACCCCCGAATACGTGGTGGACAAGGCGACCAAACTCGAAACCATCTACAACCGCGTCCACGAGATCCGCACCCGTTTCGAGGTGCTGCTGCGCGATGCCGAGATCGAGCGCCTGCAGGCAGTCGCCGCGGGCGGCGACGCCGGTGCGGCGGCCCGCGCCTTCGAGGCCCGGCGCACGCAGCTGGCCGACGATTTCGCCTTCGTCGCCCACAACAACATCGGCAGCGAATCGACCGCGCCGGAAAACCGCGAACGGCTGGCCCGCATCGCCGAAACGACCTGGCTGCGGCATTTCGACGACCGCCTGGGCCTGTCCCACGTGGAGGAAGCCCGGCTGCGGGACCTGCCGGCGCCCACCCTGCCGGTGGCCGAACGCCTGCTGGCCGACAAACCCCAGCACGTGATTGCGCGTACCGCGGAGCAGCGCTACGACCCGCGCTACGGTTTCCGCATGGACGTGCCCGAGCACCTCTACAACTTCGGCGAGCTCTACAACCTGTGCATCGAGCGCGGCACGCTCACCGCCGAGGAGCGCTACAAGATCAACGAACACATCGTGCAGACCATCGTCATGCTCGACCAGTTGCCGCTGCCCGCGGGCCTGAGCCGGGTACCCGAGTACGCCGGTACCCACCACGAGTCGCTGCGCGGCTCGGGCTACCCGCGCCGGCTGGGCGCGGCCGAGCTGTCGGTGCCGGCACGCATCATGGCCATTGCCGATGTCTTCGAGGCGCTCACCGCATCGGACCGGCCCTACAAGAAGGCCAAGCCGCTGTCGGAGGCGGTGCACATCCTCTGGCAGTTCAAGCGCGACGGCCACATCGACGCCGACATCTTCGACCTGTTCCTGCGTTCGGGCCTGTACCTGCGCTACGCCGAACAGTACCTGGCGCCGGAACAGATCGACGCGGTCGACATCGGAGCCTACCTGGGTTAGCCGGCCCCGGGCCTGACCTGTTACGCCGGACCGACTACGCCGGACCTATTGCAGCGGCACACCGCCGGTGTATTTGATGATGTACAGGCCGCCCGAGAACCGGTCGTTGGTGTAGACCAGCCCGTTCTCGTCCACGAGCATGTCGTTGAGCTGGATGGTCCGGCTCTTGTTGGCCGGCGGCGCCTTGGGGATGAGGTAGCCGATTTCCACCGGGTGGTCGGGGTCGGCAATCGAATAGGCACGCACACCACCACCGAAGAAGCTGCCGATGACGGTCTGCGTCAGCGTGCGTTCGGTGGCCCCGGGCCGGTTCATGTTGATGTTGTGGGCGCCGTAACGGCCGCCCGCGGCGCAGAGTTGCGCCAGGTTCTTCGGCGGCGGCAGGGGCGCCAGCGGGTACGGGTCCTGCTCGCTGGTGATGTCCCAGATCCAGTCGCGTTTGGGCCAGTCCTTGCAGTTGTCCAGGAAGGCTTCCTCGGACTGGATCGCGATGTTGCGGCCCTTGACGGGCAGCAGCGTGTGGGCAAAACCCTTGCCGGCGGAGAACCAGCCGCGGTTGTTGACGAGCCTGGGGTGCGCCTTGTCGCTGATGTCGAGGATGACAAAACCGCCATCGATCCAGCCGATGTAGGCCCGGTCGGGCCGGTCCGGCGGCACGATGATGGAATGCGGCCGGTAGCCGGTGTCCTGCCCCTCGGTCTTCAGGCGCGGCGGCACGGGCTCGGGGTCGCCCTTGCGGGTGCCCGGGTACCACCAGCGGCCGACCTCCTTGGGATGGCGCGGGTCCAGCAGGTCGACGATCATCATGAACTGGTTGTCGCGCGGGTTCCTGGGCTCGAAGTCGGCGGCGCCGGTGGTCAGGTAGGCGTAGCGCCCGTCGTTGAACCACACGTAGTGCACACCGCCCGACGACGGGCCGCTGGTGTCGAAGTACGACAGCAGCTGAGGGTTGGCCGGGTCGCTGACGTCGAACACGTCGAGGCCGCCGTACTTGTCGCCACGCTTGGGCGTCTGGTGCGCCACGGCCAGGGTGTTGCCCGACAGGGCCAGCGAGTTGCAGCGCACATAAGGCGCCTCGGCCAGCACCTGCTTGATGAGGGTGGGCCGGGTGGGCCGGGTCACGTCCAGGATGGACAGGCACATGGGCCCCGACTCGTGCGCCAGGAACAGCACGCGCCGGCCATCGGGATACTGCTTGAGGGCCAGGCCCTCGCCGGCCTTGCCAACGCCGTTGAGGTCGTTGTAGCCGATGATTTCCATGTTGAAGGCTTCGGCCGCGGCGGCCGGGCCGACGGTGGTATCGGCCGCCGTGATGGCAGCCGTGGAAGAAGTCGTGCCGCAGGCACAGAGCTGCGCGGCGGTGGCGGCAATCGCCAGCCAGGTCATGAGACGTTTCATGGGGGTGTCCCTGCGGTCGTTTCTTATTATTCGAGCGGCACGCTGCCGGTGTACTGCATGACGTAGAGGCCGCCGCTGAGCCGGTCGTCGGCGTAGATGATGCCCTTCTCGTCCACATAGATGTCGTTGATCTGGATGGTCTTGGTCGCGTTGCCGGGCGGCGCCTTGGGAACCATGTAGCCGATTTCCTCGGGGTGGTCCGGATCGGCGATGGAGTAGATACGCACACCGCCGTTGAAGAAGCTGCCGACAACGGTCTTGGTCAGGGTCTTCTCGGTGGCCGACGGGCGGTTCATGTTGATGTTGTGGGCGCCGAAGCGGCCACCCGCGGCGCACAGTTCCTTGAGGTTCTTCGGCGGCGGCAGGGGGGCCAGCGGGTACGGGTCCTTTTCGTTGCGGATGTCCCAGATCCAGTCGCGCTTGGGCCAGTCCTGGCAGTTGTCGCGCACCGACTCCTCCGACTGGATGGCGATGCCGCGGTCGAACAGCGGCAGCAGCGTGTGGGCAAAACCCTTGCCGGCCGACTGCCAGCCGCGGTTGCTGACCAGCCTGGGGTGCGCCTTGTCACTGATGTCGAGGATGACGAAGCCGCCGTCGATCCAGCCGACGTAGGCCCGGTCGGGCCGCTGCGGCAAAACGATGATGGAGTGCGGGCGGAAACCGGTGTCCTGGGCGGCGATCTTTTCGCGCGGCGGTGCCGGTTCCGGGTCGCCCTTGCGGGCACCGGGGAACCACCAGCGGCCGACTTCCTTCGGATGCCGGGGGTCTTGCAGGTCCACGATCATCATGAACTGGATGTCGTTGTCGGGGTAGTTGTGGGTGGCCGGGTGCTTGGGTTCGAAATCGGCCGCGCCGGTGGTCAGGTAGGCGTAGCGGCCATCGGCGAACCACACGTAGTGGGCGCCGCCGGAATACCTGCCGGTGGTGTCGAAGTACGACAGCAGCACGGGTTTGGCCGGGTCGTGCACGTCGTACACGTTCATGCCGCCGTGCGGCTTGTTCATCTGGCGGGTTTCGTGCGCCACCGCCAGGATGTCGCCCGACAGGCCCAGCGAATTGCAGCGCAGGGCCGGGTCTTCGGCCGGCACCTGCACGATGACCGTGGGCTGCCGGGGCCGGGTCACGTCGAGCACGGTCACGCACAGGGGGCCCGACTCGTGGGCGATGAACAGCACCCGCCGGCCATCGGGATATTGCTTGAGGGCCATGCCCTCGCCCGCCTTGCCGGCGCCGTTGAGGTCGCTGCGGCCGATGATTTCCATGTTGTGGGAGTCGGCGGCGGCCGGGCCCACGTCGGCGCCGGTGCCGCCAACTGCCGCCGAGGGTGCCGTGGCGCAGGCACAGAGCTGCAGCGCGGCCGCTGCCGCGGCCAGCCAGCCAATAAGACGCTTCATGTCGAATCTTCCTTGTAGTGTTTTGGCGACCCGCGGCTGCGCCAGGCACAGCAGGCCGCCGGCTATCGTTGCCGCCGGCCGCCCGCGCGTCAATGAACCAATAGTCATCGACGATTCCTTGCAGTTATGGCTGCGCGGCCTGCTATCTTGTGGCCATGCAGGACTCTCTTTTTGCCGACGACGCCGCTCCACCGGAGGAGCCGAAGAAGGAGCGCAAGCGCGCCGCCCCAGGCATCACACCCGCCGTGGCCGATCTGGCCCATGGGGCACTGGCCGCGGCCCTGCCCGCCGGGCTGCGGCTGGGCACCTCGTCCTGGAACTACCCGGGCTGGAAAGGCCTGGTGTGGGAGGGCGAGCACGAGGCCGCGCTGCTGTCCCGGCGCGGCCTGCCCGCCTATGCCCAGCATGCGCTGATGCGCAGTGTGTGCCTGGACCGGGCCTTCTACCGTGCGCTGACGGCCAGCCAGTACGCCGGCTACGCGGCCCAGGTGCCGGGCGACTTCCGTTTCGTCGTCAAGGCGCCCAGCATGGTGACCGACGCGCTGGTGCGCGCCGAGAACGGCCAGGGCCGCGAGATCAACCCGCTGTTCCTCGATGCGCGGCTGGCGGTGGAAGAGTTCGTGCGGCCGGCGCTGGAGGGGCTGGGCGAGCGCACCGGTGCGCTGGTGTTCCAGCTGAGCCCGATGCCGATGCAATTGCTGGCCGATGTGCCCACCCTGCTGCACCGCCTGGAGACCTTGCTGATGGCCTTGCCGCCGCTGCGCCCGGTGGCCCCGGATGCCGTGATCGCGGTGGAGGTACGCGACCCGGTGCTGCTGCAGCGCCCGCTGGCCGACCTGCTCAGGCGCTGCGGTGCCACCTTCTGCCTGGGGCTGCATGCCAAGATGCCGCCCATCGACCAGCAGTTGCCGATGCTGCGCGCCCTGTGGCCGGGACCGCTGGTGTGCCGCTGGAACCTCAACCCGGTGAACGGCGCCTTCGGCTACGAGGAGGCGGAGCGGCGCTACGAACCCTACGACCGTATCCAGGACCCCGACCCGCGCACCCGCCAGGCGCTGGCCCGGGTGATCCGGGCGACCACGGCAGCCGGCCAGCTGGCCTATGTGACGGTGAGCAACCAGGCCGAGGGCTCGGCGCCGCTGTCGATCGCCGCGCTGGCGCAGGACGTGCTGGACGCGGCCTGACCGGCAGGGCGGCCAGCGGCTACGGGCCTTTCAGCCGGTGTGGCCCCAGTAGATGAGTGCGTCGCGCCCTTCGACCGACAGCGACACCCGTGCGCCCACCGGCAGCAGCACCTTGGTCGGCACGTGGCCGAACGGCAGGCCGGTGAAGAGGGGTGTCTTGACCTGGGTACGCAGCCAGTCCACCACGGACTGGAGCTTGAAACCCTTGTCGTGCGCCGTCAGGCGGAAGTCGTTGAACGAACCCAGCACGATGGCCTTCTGCTGGCCCAGCACACCGGCATGCAGCAGTTGGGTCAGCATACGTTCGATGCGGTAGGGGTGCTCACCTATGTCCTCCAGGAACAGCACACCACCCTTGGTGTCCTTTGCCTTGGGGAAATACGGCGTGCCCAGCAGCGATACCAGCACCGCCAGGTTGCCACCCCAGAGGGTGGCTTTTTTCACGTACAGATCGTAGGCGGCGTCCTGCTGCGGCGTCTGCGGGGCGGCCGTGCGTTCCTTGGGCATACGCCAGCCGGCGCCTTCGCCATGGCCGCTCAGCAGGTCGTCGAAACAGGCCTCCATGATGTCGTCGGGCTCGCCTGCCACACCGAAATCGGCGCCGACGGAAGGGCCGGCCCAGGTAACGGCATCGGTCTTCGCCAGCACGGCCAGCTGGAAGGCGGTGAAATCGCTCACCCCCACGAACTGCAGGCCGCCGCGGATGGCCTTGGCCACCGCCTTGTAGTCGATGGCGGGCAGGATGCGGGTGATGCCGTAGCCGCCGCGGCTGATCAGGGCCACGTCGGCGCCGCTGGCAGCGGCACGGTGGATGGCGGCGACCCGGGTCGCGTCGTCGCCGGCAAAACGGGTGTGGCTGGCCAGTGCGTCGGCATCGACCTCGACCTCGTGGCCCAGGCTGCGCAGCCGGGCGATGCCGCGCCGGAATGCCGCCTTGTCGCGTACCGCGCCGGAGGGGGAGTACACGTAGAGGTGCTTGGGTCCGTGGTCGTGCGCGCAGTGGGCGTGGTCATGGTCGTGGTGCTTCATGCGCGGAAGTATTCCATAGCCTGCTGCGCCTGGCGGGCGGCGTCGCCCGGGCCGGTTTGCAGCATGGGGACCTGCGGGGCGGCGACTGCCGCTGCCGGTGCGCCGTCTTCGCCTGCCACGGGCTTCCAGCCCCCTGCGAAGACACGCCGGCCGGCGGCATGGCCGCGATCGGGAAACGGCGCTTCGTCCGCCCCGGAGCCGCCGCGCGGCAGCCACAGCATGCCGCGCAACTGCGGCCCCAGGGCGGCGGCTACGGCATGGGCCAGGGCCTCGTCGCCCTCCTCCGCCACGACGACCACCCGCCCCAGTGCCAGCGCTGTTGCCAGTTCATTCAGCACCTGGCCATGCCATCCCACCCGATGGAAGGACTCGCGTTTGGGTTTGTCGCTGCGGCCGAAACCCACCAGGTCGGGCACCACCACCCGGTCGCCGGCGGCAGCCCATACACCAGCGAGTTCGGCGAAACGCAGGCCCCAGGAGGTAGGGCCGTGCAGGCACAGCCAGGTAGTGGCGCGGGTCAGGTCCACGGCGGGCCGGTCCACCACATGCAGGCGCAGCCCTTCCAGCGCGGGCAGGTCGGCACGGTAGCCGCCCTCCCACGCCGCAGCGCCATGCCGGTCGAAAGCACCGGCAGGGGTGCGCAGGGCATCCTCGCGCAGCGGATGGGCCTGGGCGGCCTGGACCTGCCGGCGGGTACGGAAAAAGTCCTGCAGCAGGCGGCCGCAATCGCCGGCCAGCACCCCGCCCTGCACTTCCGTCTGGTGGTTCAGCAGGGGTTGCGCGAACAGGTCGACCACCGAGCCGGCGGCGCCGGTCTTGGGGTCGGCCGCGCCGTAGACCACCCGCGCCAGGCGTGCATGCAGCAGGGCGCCGGCGCACATCGGGCAGGGCTCCAGCGTCACGTAGAGTGTGCAGCCCTCCAGCCGGTAGTTGCCCAGCGCCTCGGCCGCCCGCCGCAGGGCGACGATCTCGGCATGCGCGGTGGGGTCGTGGCGGGCGATGGGTGCGTTGGCACCCGTGGCGATGACCTGGCCGCCGCGCACCAGCACTGCGCCGACCGGCACTTCGCCTGCCGCCGCGGCGGCGTCGGCCTGCGCCAACGCCAATCGCATGGCATCGTCGTCGGTCAGTGCAGCGGAGGATTCGGGGCTAAGGGACGGCATCGGTCCGGATTGTCCGGCATGCCGACCGGACCGCGGTGGACCGGCAGTGCCTACTTGCCAGCCGCCTGCTCGGCCGCGTCACGCCGCTGCTGTGCCTCGCGGTCGGCGGCGGCCAGCCCGTCCATCACCTGCTGTTGCGCCTGGCCCATCTGGGCCTGCGGAGTCTGGAGCACCGGGGTGGCACCCGTTGGCCCAGGGGCGCCCGGCGTGGACACTGCCGCGGGCACCGCCAGGCCGGTGGCGCGCATCTGCTGCTTCACCACCAGGGCGACGATGGCCAGGGTGACCAGCAGGGCCACGATTCCGAACAGGCTGCGCATGGGGATTCCTCGAAGACGCTAGGCGAATGGGGCATTATTGCAGCGGCCACCGGGCCAGCGGCACATACTGGTTGCGGCCGCGCAGGCTGTGCACCAGCACGAATTCACCGGCCGTCCAGCCGATGGCATCGACGGCGTGGCGTGCGACGCCCTCGCCGTCATACAGCAGCGTGACGTGCGGCTCGTAGTCCGCCTCCGGGGTATCGAAACCCGCCTGTACCAGCGCCTCGCCCAGTTGCCGCCTGAACACCTGCAGCGCTTGCGCCGTGTCGCCTCCCCCGCACAGCACGCAGGGCCGGTTGCCGGGCCGGCCGCGAAAACTCAGCACCTGGTCGAATGCCAGAGCGAACGGCGCCGCCGCCATGCGGTTGCCCGCACTGATGGCCCTGGCGACCGTGGCCCCAGGCAGCCCCGCATATTCACCCAGGAAATGCAGGGTGACATGGAAACGCGCTGTGACCAGCGGCGTGCCATGCAGCCCATGGCGCGAGCGCTCCTCCAGGGCCAGGGCGGCGATCTGTTGCGCAGTGGAATCGTCCGGGAACAGCGCAAAAAACAAGGCATCCCGCCACTCGGGCGGCTCCATGCCGGGCAGGTGGAGCTGGTCTGGGTGGGAAGGTTTGTATTTCCTGGCCATGGTGCTGCCGTGTGCGGTCAGTGGAAATCGCGGCTTTTCACCGTGCCGAGGCGGCCCAGCAAGGGCGTCAGGTTGCGGGCGCTGCGTGCCAGCAGGTGGCGGACCCGGCCGCCGCTGCCGGTATCGCGCTGCCAGACACCCTGCACCGACAGCAGGCGCGACTTGAGCAGGGCGTCGCGGAACTGCTCGACCACATGCGCCCAGACAATGACGTTGACGATGCCGGTTTCGTCCTCCAGCGTGACGAACAGGGTGCCCTTGGCCGTGGGCGGACGCTGGCGCATGCTGACGATGCCGCAGGCATGGGCCTCGCGCCCGTGTGGCAGGGTGGCGAGTTGCCGTGCGGTCATGGCGCCGGCGTCCGCCAGTTCGGGCCGCAGCAGCGCCAGCGGGTGGCGGCGCAGTGTCAGGCCCAGCGAGGCGTAGTCGCCGACCACCTCCTCTGCTTCGGAGGCCGCCTCCAGCAGCAGCGGCGGCTCGTGGATAGGCACGCCCCGCAACAGCCCCGGCGCATTGCGCTGGGCCGTGGCCTCCCACACCTGCTGGCGCCGGTGGCCGGACAGCGACTGCAGGGCGTCGGCGGCGGCCAGGGCCTTCATGTCGGCGGGCTCCAGCCGGGCGCGCAGGGCCAGGTCCTCGGTGCTGGTGAAAGGCGCCTCGGCGCGGGCAACGAGCAGGCGCCTGGCGCCCTCCTCACCCAGGCTGCCGATCCGGCGCAGGCCCAGGCGCACGGCCGGCTGGGGAAGCCGCTGGGGATGGGGGACGTTGGTGCCGGGCCAACAGGCGGCCGCCGGATAGGTACCGGGGCCCTTGCGGGTCTCGTGGAAAGGTACGGGAGGTTTCTTGCTTTCCTGGTGGGCTTCCAGCGTGCTGTCCCAGCCGCTGAAGGTCACGTCCACCGGGCGCACTTCCACGCCATGGCGCACGGCGTCCTGCACCAGCTGCGAGCCGGAATAGAACCCCATGGGCTGCGCGTCCAGCAACGCCGCAAGAAAACACGCCGGTTCGTGGCACTTGAGCCAGCTGCTGACATAGACCAGCAGGGCGAAGCTGGCCGCATGGCTCTCGGGAAAACCGTACTCACCGAAGCCTTCTATCTGCTTGAAGATGCGGTCGGCGAAATCCTGGGAATAGCCGTTGTTCACCAGGCCATCGACCAGCTTTTCCCTGAAAAGGTCGATGCCGGAGGCACGTTTCCAGGCCGCCATGGACCGGCGCAACTGATCGGCTTCATCCGCCGAGAATTTGGCACCGATCATGGCGATCTGCATGACCTGCTCCTGGAAGATGGGTACCCCCAGGGTGCGCCCGATGGCCTCGTCCAATTGCGGGTATTCGTACCTCAGCTTTTCCCCATTGCGTTGCTTCTCGCGCTGCTTGAGATAGGGGTGCACCATGCCACCCTGGATCGGCCCTGGCCGCACGATGGCCACCTCCACCACCAGGTCGTAGTACTCGCGTGGCCGCAGGCGCGGCAGCATGGACATCTGGGCCCGGCTCTCGATCTGGAACACGCCCACGGTGTCGGCCTGGCAGACCATGTCGTAGACCAGCGGGTCTTCGAACTCCAGGGTGTGCATTTCGTAGTTGGTGCCACGCCAGCCGTTGACGAAATCCAGGCAACGGCGGATGGCACTGAGCATGCCCAGGGCCAGCACATCGACCTTGATCATGTTCATTTCTTCCAGGTCGCGCTTTTCCCACTGGACGATGGAGCGGTTCTCCATGGATGCGTTCTCGACCGGCACCAGGCGGGTGAGTTTGGTCTGCGTGAGCACGAAGCCACCGACGTGCTGGCTCAGGTGGCGCGGAAAACCGCGCAGCTGCGCCGTCAGGTCCAGCCACTGGGACAGCCGGCGCGGATCTTCGTGGATGCCGACACGCTCCGCGGCCTGCTGCAGCCGATCCACCAGCACGCTTTCGTCGAACCAGTAGTGGTCCTTGGCGAATTCATCGACCAGCCGGGCATCGATGCCCAGTGCCTTGCCGACGTCGCGCAAGGCGCTGCGCGAGCGGTAGCAGATGACCACGGCCGCGATGGCCGAGCGCTCGCGGCCGTACTTCCGGTAGATGTACTGGATGACCTCCTCGCGCCGCTGGTGCTCGAAGTCCACGTCGATGTCTGGCGGCTCCTTGCGCTCGCGGCTGACAAAACGCTCGAACAGCATGTTGGCCTTGCCTTCTGGCCGCAAGGCGGTGATGCCCAGGCAGTAGCAGACGGTGGAATTGGCGGCGGAGCCACGACCCTGGCACAGGATTTTTTTGTCTTCTGCAAACCTGACGATGTCGGCCACCGTCAGGAAGAACATGGCGTACCCCAGGTCGGAAATGATGGTCAGTTCGTGCACGATCTGCGCACATACCGCAGGAGATACCCCTTCTGGATAACGCTTCCTGGAGCCGTCCCAGGTCAAACGGGTCAAGGTGTCCATGGGCATCTCGCCGTTCGGCACGTTCTCCAGCGGGTATTCGTAGCGGGGCTTGACCTCTTCCAGCCTGAAGCTGCAGCGCTCGGCCACGACCAGCGTGTTGGCCAGCAGTTCGGGCGGAAACAGCACCCCCAGCCGCTCCAGCGGACGCAGGCAGCGTTCGCTGTTGGACTGCAGCGCAAAGCCGCACTCCGCCACCGAGCGGCCCTGGTGTATGGCGGTCATCACGTCCTGCAGTTGTTTGCGGGCCGGGTGGTGCATGTGCACCTCGCCCGCGGCCACCAGAGGCAGACCGGTCTGCCCCGACAACTGCTGCAGCGTGGCCAGCCACAGGTCGTCGTCCTGCCACTGCGGCAATTCGACGGCGATCCAGAAAGGCTCGTCCCATACGGCCCGGAAGCGGGCCATGTCCACCAGCAATACCTCGGCATCGGCCGTGCCGGGCAGGCGCTGCGGCACGTACAGCAGTTCGCAACCGCGCAGCAGGCGGAAATCGCTGCGCTCCAGGCTGACGATGTACTGGCCCTTGACCGCCGGCGGCATACGCGCCGCGGAGATGAACTCGCACAGGTTGCCCCAGCCCTCCATGTCGCGGGCCAGCGCCACCAGGCGGAAGCCCTCGAAGGCAAATTCGCTGCCGTACAGCAGCCGGAATTCGGGCCGCAATGGCGGGGCGCTGCCTGGCTCCTTTTTTTCTTGCTTCTTGATGCCCTCTTCATGCGTGCGCAGGCCCACCATCGCCCGCACCACCCCCGCCACCGAACATTCGTCGGTGATTGCCAGCGCCCGGTAGCCCAGGCTGTAGGCCATGGCGACCAGATCGTCGGGCATCGAGGCACCACGCTGGAAGCTGAAGGCGGACAGGCAGTGCAGCTCGGCATAAGCCCCTGGTGGCGCGGCCTCCACTGCATCCTGCGGCGGCTCCGCACGGGGACGTGGCCGGGCGGGGAACGGCAGCACCTTGGCCATACGGCCCTGCAGGCTGGCTTCGCGCTCAGGCATACAGGCCCTGCAGGTACCAGGCGCCGCATTCCCGCCCCTGGCCGGCGGCGGATCGGCTGCGTTCCTGGAAGATCCAGACCAGCCCTGCCTCCGGGCTTTCGGCGATGTAGTAGTCACGCAGGGCGGCGCGGTTGCCGCCCTCCTCCTCTTCGGGTACCCACCAGCCGGTCTTCAGGCGCTGGGGGCCCGACAGCAGGCGCAGGGGGCCGCGGTAGCGCGGCTGCATGCCCGTGCCTTCGAGCCGCTCCGGCTCGGGCAGCAGCCAGGGCGGGTACAGCGCATCGGGTTGCCGGCTGGCGGCCGCCGCGGCAGCCGAGCGCAGCGGCGCCGCCAGGGTCCGCAGTCGCTCGCGCGCCGGCTGGGGACACTGCATGGCTTCGGGCCGGTGGTCGGCGCAGGGCACCAGCGCATGCACCTGGTCGGCGCCCAGCCGGGCCGTCAGGCGCTCGACCATCTCGTGCAGGCGGTCGCCCTTGCGGCTTTCATCGGGCAGGAAGCTGGCGCTGGCCGTGGGCAGGGGTGCGGTTTCGAGCGAACGCAGCCGCAGCCAGCTGGCGGGTGCGGCCAGGCGGGTGTGGGCCAGGCGCTCGGCCAGCAGGCGCTTCAGGTGGGCCATGGACTGCACCGGCTCGGCGGTGCGCAGCACCAGTTGTTCGTGCGGCGGCAGCGCCACGCCGTTGAGGCGCCGCAGGTCCAGCGTCCATTGCAATTCGAAGGCCAGCACACCGCTCTGGCGGCTGCGCAGCCAGATCTGCAGGGCCTCCAGCAGCCGGGCGGCGGCCCACATCAGCTGTTCGGCGTTCTTGGCCAGGGCCGGCAGCTCGACCTTGTGGTCGAACACCTCGGGCAGCAGCAGCCAGCGGTGCTGCTCGGGCCGCTGGCCCCAGGCGATGTCGAGCGCCTCACGCAGTTCCGTGCCGAAACGCCGCGCCAGGCCGGCCCGCGGCAGCGCCGCCACGTCGCCCCAGGTACGGCAGCCCATACGCTCCAGGATGGAGGCATGTTCGCGCGCAGCGCTCAGCGTATGCAGCGGCAGGTCGGCCGGCACCCGGGCCGGCGGGTGCATGCCGGCCGCGAACAGGCGCAGCCGCGCCAGCGCTTCGAGGCTGGTGGCGCCCTGCACCCGGCGCACCCGCAGGGGCCCCGGGTTGCGCTCGCCGATGGTCAGCAGCAGGCTGTGCAGGTCGCCCCACAGGCGTTCGCAGACCGAGACTTCGAGCAGCAGCGCCTCATCGAGCCAGACGGCCCGCGGGGTGAACTGCAGCGCCCACCAGCCCAGCGCCTCGGCCGAAGGCAGGGCGGCCCGGGCCGCGGCGGCCTCGGCCTCCTCCAGCGCGGGATCAGGCGACCACTGCAGTGCGATCCAGTGCATGGCGGTCCTCCGGTACCGCGGCCGGTGGTGCGGCAGGTGCGGCGGAAAAATCGAGGCGCACCACCCGTGCCGGGCTTGCCTGTGGCACGGCAGGCGCCACCACGGCCTGGCGCCGCTGCCGGCTGGCGGCCAGCAGGGCCGCCAGCCGCGCCGGCCCGGCCGGCAGCAGCACCGGGGACGCCAGCGGCGGGCCCCGGCGCTTGAGCACGTGCACTTCGAGCTGGCGGGCGCCGGTGGCAATGTCATCGGCCACCGCCTCGACCTGCAGGCGCAGGCGGGCCGGGGCGGAATGGCCGGCCGCCGCCGCGGGGCGGAACACCCACAGCAGGTTGTCGTGCTGGGCTGCCGCCAGCTGCAGCCGGCGCAGGTCGGACGATCGGGCCTGCGGCAGCCAGGCCAGCACGGCTGCCACCTCGGCACAGCGCAGCGCCTGCTCACAGGCCCAGAGCCGTGCCGCCGTGGCCTCGCAGCGTATCCACAGCAGGGCTTCGGGCGGCAGGCCCTGTGCCGCCAGCGCGGCGCCAAAGGGCGGGTGCGGCGGCCCCACCAGGGCCACCGGGCAGCCGCGGGCTTGCACGGCCTGCGCCAGCGCGGGCAGCAGCAGCGACCAAGCATGGGTTTCCCGCCCGGCGTGCAGGATCTCGGTCATGGCGCCCACCGGCCAGCCGCCACCGGGCAGCACCGCATCGAGCGCAGCAAAGCCGGTGGCCAGGGTGCCGGCGGGTGTCTGGTCGAGGTGGTCGGCGTGCCACACGCCCGATATTTCATCGGGCGACAGGGGGGCGATTGCACGGGCGGACATGGCGGAAAGGGGCGAGTGAGCGCCTAGAATACTGTATTTACGTACAGTATTTCAATTTCTTTTCCGGCAACTCAGCTTTCGGCCTGCGCTTACCCACGGGTCCCCTGCGCTGCCTATGATGGGCCGGAACCCCGGCAGGGGCGCCGCGCCCCTGCCCCCTCCCTGGAGTCCCCTTCTTGCTGCGTTTTTTCGAATCCCTCGTCCCGGCCTTTCCCGAAGCGGAGCCGGGCCTGCCGCCCCGCGGTTTTTTTGCCTTCACCTGGGCCTGCACCCAGGGCATGCGCGGCGCCATCCTGCTGATGACCGTGCTGACCGCGGTGATCGGCGCCTTCGATGCCGTGCTGTTCGCCATGCTGGGCCGGGTGGTGGACTGGCTCGGCACGGTGCCGCCGGCGCACCTGTGGGACCTGCACGGCGGCCTGCTGCTGGCCGGTGCCGGGGTGATCGCGGCCAGCGTGCTGTTCGTGGCGCTGCAGACCATCGTCAAGCACCAGGCGCTGGCCATCAACTTCCCCATGCGGCTGCGCTGGAACTTCCACCGCCTGCTGCTGGGCCAGAGCATGGCCTTCTACCAGGACGAGTTCGCCGGCCGTGTCACCTCGCGTGTCATGCAGACGGCGCTGGCCGTGCGCGACGTGGTGTTCATCCTGTCGGACGTGGTGGTGGGCACGGCGGTGTACTTCGCAACCATCCTGTTTTTTGCCGCGGCCTTCGACAAGTGGCTGACCGTTCCTTTCATCGTATGGCTTCTGCTGTACGTGGGGGCCTGCGTCTGGTTCGTGCCGCGGCTGGGCAGGGTCGGCCGCGACCAGGCCGGCGCACGTTCGCTGATGACCGGACGCATCACCGATGCCTATACCAACATCGCCACCGTCAAGCTGTTCTCGCACGGCCGGCGCGAGGCCGTTTTCGCCCGCGACGCCATGCAGGAGTTCATGGGCACCGGCCACGCCCAGATGCGGCTGGTGAGCGGTTTCGAGACGGTCAACCAGGCCATGAGCATGGCGCTGATCCTGGGTGTCGCGGGGGTATCGCTGTGGCTGTGGACGCAGGGGCTGGTGGGTGTGGGCGCCATTGCCGCGGCCATCGCCATGGCGCTGCGGCTCAATGGCATGTCGCACTGGATCATGTGGCAGATGACCGGCCTGTTCGAACAGATCGGCACGGTGCAGGACGGCATCTCCACCCTGTCGCGCCCGCGCACCGTGGAAGACGCGCCAGGCGCCCTGCCCCTGGCCGTGCCGCGGGGCGAGGTGCGTTTCGAAGACGTGTCCTTCGGCTATGGCAGCGGCCGCAAGGTGATCGACGGGCTGAGCTTCACCGTCCAGCCGGGGGAAAAGATCGGCCTGGTCGGCCGCTCCGGCGCCGGCAAGTCCACCCTGGTCAACCTGCTGCTGCGTTTCCACGACCTGCAGGGTGGCCGCGTGCGGATCGACGGGCAGGACATCGCCCAGGTCACCCAGGAGAGCCTGCGCGAGCACATCGGCATGGTGACGCAGGACACCTCGCTGCTGCACCGCTCGGTGCGCGACAACATCACCTACGGCCGGCCCGATGCCGACGAGGCCGCGCTGCGCAGCGCCACCGCACGGGCCGAAGCCGATGGTTTCATCGGCCAGCTGGCCGACGCCAAGGGCCGCAGCGGCTTCGACGCCCACGTGGGCGAGCGCGGCGTGAAGCTGTCGGGCGGCCAGCGCCAGCGTATCGCCATCGCCCGGGTCATGCTGAAGGACGCCCCCATCCTGCTGCTCGACGAGGCCACCAGCGCGCTCGATTCCGAGGTGGAGGCCGCCATCCAGCAGAGCCTGTACCGGCTGATGGAGGGCAAGACGGTAATCGCCATCGCCCACCGGCTGTCGACCATCGCCGCCATGGACCGGCTGGTGGTGCTGGACGAGGGCCGCATCGTCGAGGAAGGCGACCACCGCAGCCTGCTGGCGCACAACGGCATCTACGCCCGGCTATGGGCGCACCAGAGTGGCGGCTTCCTGGGCGAAACGGTCGAGGATTGAAGCGGCGGCCGCAGCGCTGCCTTTTCGGCAATCTGCGGTCCTACACATTCCGGATGCGGGCTCTGACAGCCGAGCCATGGCCCAGCCCCGAACATAAGGCCATCTTTTACCCCCGGAGGCCCATCTTGAATTCCATCATCTACATCGTCGGTCTGGTCGTTGTCATCGCTGCCGTGCTGTCGTTCTTCGGCCTGCGCTGATTTTTCGACGCCGGAAACGGCCAGGGGCGCGGCACTGCACGGTGCCGCGCCCCTGGCTGTTTCTGGTCACCAGGCCGCGGGGTGGCTGCCCGGCGGCATGGAGGGCAAGGGCCAGTGGGCCGGCGTGCGTTCCAGCACGGCGCTGTGGCGCGGGTAGCGCAGTGCACCGAAACCCGAGGCGCTGGTTTCCAGGTAGGGCTGCAGTTGTGGCCCGAAGGCCGGCGCGGCGGTGCCGCCGGCAAAACCGTTGACCACCCGCCCCAGCCCGCGCAGCCAGTGCGCAGTCTGCGCCAGCGACACCTGCACCAGCCAGCTGCCGCCCTCGCGCTGTTGCCGGTACAGGGCGGCGGCAGCCCCCATGGCGACCAGGTAGCCGGTGGCCTCGTCGAGGATCTGCATCGGCATCGGGCGGGGTTTTCCCTCTCCGGCGGCCTCCCCTTCGGCATGGTTGAAACCCATGGCTGTCTGCACCAGCGAGTCGTAGCCGCGCCGCCCGGCCCAGGGCCCCTGGGTGCCGTAGGCCGACAGCGACACATAGACAATGCCCGGGCGGGCCGCGGCGGCGTCCTGCGGGCCAAAACCCCGCGCGGCCAGGCCCCCGGGCCGGTAGCCCTGCACGAACACATGCGTGTCCTGCAGCAGCCGGCCCAGGGTGGCCCGGCCGTCATCGGTGCGCAGGTCCAGCAGGGCCGAGCGTTTGCCCCGGCTGGTATCGGCGATGGCCGCGATGTTCGGCAGGTGCGGCCCATTCACCAGCAGCACGTCGGCGCCGTAGGCGGCCAGCGCCCGGCCACCGACCGGGCCGGCCAGGATGCGGGTGAGCTCCAGCACGCGGATGCCGGCCAGCGGCCGGTCGGTGTCGGCCAGGGGGGGCAGGCTGCGCGGGGGCGCGTCGGCACCGGCTGCCGCGATACGGTCGATGGTGAACAGCGGCTGCGCGGCCAGCGCCTGCCCCTGCGGCGTGGCATCCCACGCGGCAAAACTGCGCAGCGCGGTGACGACCAGGCCGGCATCGGCCGCCGCAGTCTCCAGCGCCAATGCCTTCCACGGCGCCACGGCCTGCTCGGCCTGCGCACGGGTGGCGGTGGCCGGGTCCAGCCCCAGCAGCCGCAGAGCGCCGGCCCGGTGGTGGGCGAAATTGGCGTGGATACGCACCCAGCCGTCGGCTGCGCGGTACAGGCCCGAAAAAGTATCCCAGGGGTCGCGCACCTGGCCGTCCAGGCTGTGCCAGGCACTGCATTCGAGCGCGGCATGCCGCATGTCCACCGCCACGGCCTGCGGCGGCTGGCCGCGTTGCACACCGAGCGCACAGGCGGCCAACGCCGCGGCGGCGACAGCCACCTGCGAGGCCGTACCCACGGCAAAGGACGAGGGCAGGACCGGTTCGGCCCCCGACAGGCGCGCCCAGCCCGCCACCTCGGGCGGCAGGCCGGCCAGGGCCAGTACCTGGAGCAGCGCGGCCTGGGGGCTGACAAGGGAAGACGATGTGGCCTCGGTCATGGCACAAAACCTCACAGTAGAGTAGCGTAGCGACGGCACATTCTGCCTATCGAGATCCGGGGCCTCCGGCCCCCTGGAAAAAAAGACACCATGGATTTCAAGGACTACTACGCCGCACTCGAAGTGCCCCGCACCGCCACCGAGGACGAGGTACGCAAGGCCTTCCGCAAGCTGGCCCGCAAGTACCACCCCGACGTGAGCAAGGAGCCCGACGCCGAGGTGCGCATGCGCGACCTCAACGAGGCCTACGACGTGCTGCGCGACAAGGACAAACGTGCCGCCTACGACGCCCTGGCCGACCAGGTGGCGCGCGGCGCGGCCGCTGGCCCGGGCCGTGGTGCTGGCGGTGCGGGGGCCGGACCCGGTGGCGGCTTCCAGCCCCCGCCCGGCTGGGACCAGGGCTACGAATTCCACCGCGCCCCGGGCCAGGGGCCGGCCGACCATGCGGAGTTCAGCGACTTCTTCTCCTCCATCTTCGGTGCCGGCGAACAGCGCGGAGCCCGGCGGCAGGACACCCCGCTGCGCGGCGAGGACCACCACGCCGCCATCGAGATTTCGCTGGAAGACGCGCTGGCCGGCGGCGAGCGCGAGATCAGCCTGCGCGCCCTGGAAACCGACGCCCAGGGCCAGCCGGCCTGGCAGACCCGCACCCTCAGTGTGAAGATCCCGCCCGGCATGCGGCCCGGCCAGTTCATCCGCCTGGCCAGGCAGGGCCTGCCGGGCCACGGCGGCGGCGAGCCGGGCGACCTGTTCCTGGAAGTGCGCATCGCGCCGCACAAGCTCTACCGCGTGGAAGGCCGCGACCTGTACATGGACCTGCCGGTGACCCCTACCGAAGCCGCCCTGGGCGCCCAGATACAGGTGCCCACGCCCGGCGGCGGCCGGGTGGAGGTGACGGTGCCACCCAACGCCCGCGCCGGCCTCAAGCTGCGGCTGAAGGAACGCGGGTTCGGCGGCAAGTCGCCCGGCCACCTGTACCTGCTGCTGCAGATCGCCCTGCCGCCGGCCACCACCGACGCGGCCCGCGAGGCCTACCGCCAGTTGGCGGCCGCCGCGCCCTTCGACCCGCGCAGCCACCTGGGAGCCGCAGCATGAACACCCCGAACCGCATGACCGTGACCGCGACGACCGTGGTCAGCGCCAGCCACCCGCTGACGACCGAGGAACTGGCCCGCGCCTGCGGGGCGCACCTGGAATGGGTGCGCCAACTGGCCGACGTGGGAATCCTGGAGGCGCCGATAGATACGCCACCGGAGCAATGGCGCTTCCACAGCGAGGACCTGCAGCGTGCGCTGGAGGCACGCCGGCTGGAGCGCGACTTCGGCGCCGGGCTCGATGCCGCGGCGCTGATCCTGGACATGGGCCGGGAGATCCGCCGGCTCAAGAGCCTGCTGGTCGCCCACGGCGTGCGCTGACGCCGGGGCGGCCGTGCTGCCGCTTATTTGAGCAGCTTGACGCCGGTCTTGGCCTGCAGCTGCTCGAAACTGACGTCCGGCGCCAGCTCGACCACCTTCAGGCCCTCGGGCACCACGTCCATCACCGCCAGGTCGGTGATGATGCGGTCCACCACACCGATGCCGGTCAGCGGCAGCGTGCACTGGGGCAGGATCTTCAGGTCCTCGGTGCCGTCCTTCTTGCGGGCGACGTGCTCCATGAGCACGATCACCCGCTTGACGCCCGCCACCAGGTCCATGGCGCCGCCCATGCCCTTGACCATCTTGCCGGGGATCATCCAGTTGGCCAGGTCGCCCTTCTCGCTCACCTGCATGGCGCCGAGGATGGACAGGTTGATCTTGCCGCCGCGGATCATGGCGAAGCTGTCGTGGCTGCCGAAGATCGACGAGCCCTTGATGGTGGTCACCGTCTGCTTGCCGGCGTTGATCAGGTCGGCGTCCACCGTTTCCTCGGTCGGGAACGGACCGATGCCGAGCATGCCGTTTTCCGACTGCAGCCACACTTCCTTGTCCGCAGGCACGTAGTTGGCCACCAGCGTCGGGATGCCGATGCCGAGGTTCACGTAGAAACCGTCTTCGAGTTCCTGGGCCGCACGGGCGGCCATCTGGTCTTGGGTCCAGGGCATGTTCTCAGGCTCCGTTGGGGTTGCGGGAGGCGGGCACGTCCACCCGAGGCACGGGCGCGTCGCTGGCGGCGGCCTGGGCGATGGCGGCCTGCGCCTCCACCTTGGCCGCGGCCACGTCGTCCGGCGCGCTGGCGCTCAGCGTACGTTTCTCGATGCGTTTTTCAGGGGTGGCGTTGACCACGATGCGGTGCACGTAGATGCCCGGCAGGTGGATGTCGTCGGGCGCCAGTTCGCCGGTCTCGACGATACGTTCGACCTCGACGATGCAGACCTTGCCGGCCATGGCCGCGGCCGGGTTGAAGTTGCGTGCCGTCAGGCGGAAACGCAGGTTGCCCGACCTGTCGGCCACGTCGGCCTTGACCAGGGCCACGTCCGGCGTCAGCGAGCGTTCCATGACGTAGGTCTCGCCGTCGAACTCGCGCAGTTCCTTGCCCTCGGCCACCAGGGTGCCGACACCGGTCTTGGTGAAGAAGGCCGGGATGCCGGCGCCACCGGCACGCAGTTTTTCGGCCAGCGTGCCCTGCGGGGTGAATTCGAGTTCGAGTTCCTGGGCCAGGAACTGGCGCTCGAACTCCTTGTTCTCGCCCACGTAGCTGGAGATCATCTTTTTGATCTGCCGCGTTTCCAGCAGCTTGCCCAGGCCGAAACCATCGACACCGGCATTGTTGGAGATGACGGTCAGGTCCTTGGCGCCGGAGTCGCGCAGCGCGTCGATCAGCGCCTCGGGGATGCCGCAGAGGCCGAAACCGCCCACGGCCAGCGTCTGGCCGTCCTGCACGACACCCTGGAGCGCCGCTTCGGCGGAGGGGTAAAGCTTGTTCACGAAGTCTCCTTGGAGATCAGGAAAAGAAAAGGAAATGCTGGCGAAGGCTGGACAATACTACGTACCGGCATACGTAGTGTTTCGTAATGGTCATCCCCTAGGGATGCACCACCCATCCACCCCTTTGTACTCCGCATCCGTGAATCCCGTAAACACCGGCAGCGACATCGACTACCGCCAGGCCTTCGACCAGGCGCCCATCGGCCTGGTGCTGTCGCGCAACCGGGTCATCGTCGACTGCAACCAGCAGCTGTGCGGGATGTTCGGGGCGGCGCGTGAACAGCTGGTGGGCCAGAGTTTCCGGGTGCTCTACCCCAGCGCCGACGAGTACGAGCGCATCGGCGCGCGGCTCACCCCCCTCCTCAACACCAACGGCCACTACTCCGACAACCGGCTGATGCGCCGGGTCGACGGCCGCCTGAAGGGCGAGACCTTCTGGTGCCACGTCACCGGCCGGGCGCTCAACCGCGATGCACCGCACGAGGCCGGCATCTGGTCCTTCGAGGACCTGGGCGCCCAGCGGCCGGCACGCGCCGAACTCACCGCACGCGAACGCGAGGTGGCGGCGCAGCTGCTGCACGGCCTGACCTCCAAGGAAATCGGCCGGGCCCTGTCGATCAGCCACCGCACGGTGGAAATCTACCGCGCCCGGCTGATGCGTAAATACGGCGCGGCCACCGCGGCCGACCTGGTGCAGCGGCTGCTGTCGGCGTAGGCAGACCGGTGCCCGGTGCCATGCCGGCCGACACAAGACGAAACGCAGCTCGCGGGCGGCACAGGCACAGTGAAGCCTTCATCCCCTTCAGGAGGCTTCCATGCTCGAAAAACTGCCCGATGTGCTCGGCCATGCGCTGCGCAGCCAGCGGGCCGGCCTCGACGCGCTGGCCTTCAACCGGGTCGACCTGCGTGCGGGTACCTCGGCCATCACCCTGACCAGCCTGGCGTTCGCCGACCATACGCCGATTCCGGTGCCCTATACCGCCGACGGTGAAGGCCGCTCGCCGCCCCTGCAATGGACGGGGGTGCCCGCGGCGGCCGGCTCGCTGGTGCTGATCGTGGAAGACGCGGACGCACCCACCCCCAAGCCCCTGGTGCACGCCATTGCCGTGAACCTGCCGCCCGGCGCAGGCGCCCTGGCCGAAGGTGCGCTGCAGACCTCCGGCGACGATGGCGATGGCGAACAGGACGGGGACGACACAGAAGGCGCGCCGCAGGACGAACCCCGCGCCGGCCGCAACTCCTACCTGCAGGCGGATTGGCTGCCGCCCGACCCGCCGCCCGGCCATGGCGTACACCGCTACGCGTTCCAGCTGTTCGCGCTGCAAGCGGGTGCGGTGTTTTCCGAGACGCCGGGCCGCGACGAGGTGCTGGACCTGGTGCGTTCGCACGGCCTGGCCAGCGGCCTGCTGGTGGGTACCTACGAGCGCGACAGCAGCATCAAGGCGGAAAGCACAGCGCCGGCCGGGGTGCCGGCGGCAGGCCCCCTCCTGCCCGCCTGAGGCCCAAGCCCGCGCCGGCCTAGCGCTGGATCTGCGCCAGCGCGACGATGGCCAGGCCGTAGCCGGCGGTGCCGAAACCGGCCATCACCCCGCGCGCCACCGGCGACAGGTAGGAGTGGTGGCGGAACGTTTCACGGGCGTGCACATTGGAGATGTGCAGCTCGACGACGGTGACACCCGCCCCCTTGATCGCGTCATGCAGCGCCACGCTGGTATGGGTGTAGGCCCCGGCGTTGAAGACCACGCCGACCAGCGTGCCGGCGGCCTCGGCCCGGCCGGCCTCCTGCAGCCAGTCGACCAGCTCGCCTTCGTGGTTGCTCTGGCGGAAGTCCAGGGCGAAGCCGTGGGTGGCGCAGGCCGCTTCGCAGCGGCGCTTCACGTCGTCCAGCGTTTCGGCGCCGTAGACGGACGGCTCCCGGCTGCCCAGCAGGTTGAGGTTGGGACCGTTGAGGACGAGGACGGTTTTCATAGGCCCTGGATAAAACCGGTGATGCGCTCGGCCAGTTCGGCCGGACGCTCGGCGGCGCTGATGTGTGCCGCGGCGATGAAGGCCAGCCGCGCGCCGGGAATGGCATCGGCCATCACCTGCGACAGGGCGGGCGGCGTGGCCAGGTCGTGTTCGCCGGCGACGACCAGGGTGGGCACGGACAGGTGCTTGTCGGTTTCGCGGAAGTCCATGGCGACGATGGCCTCGCAGGCACCGATGTAGCCGCTGGGGTCGGAGGCCAGCAGCGCGGCGCGCAGGCTGTTGGCCATGGCCGCGCCCTCGGGCGTGGCGCGGAAGCCGGCGGTGAGCCAGCGGTCGAGCGACATGTCCGCGATGGCGGCCGTGCCCTTGTCGCGCACCGTCTGCATACGCGCGGCCCAGGGGGCGGTGTCCGCATAGTGGGCCGCGGAGTTGACGATGCAGAGGGAGGCCAGCAGTTCCGGCGCACGCACCGCCAGGGCCTGTGCCGTCATGCCGCCCAGCGACAGGCCGGCGAAGTGCACCGGTCCGTCGCACTGCGCACGGATGAGTGCTGCCACGTCGTCGGCCAGCAGTTCCATGGTGCAGGGGCCGGGCACCATCGGTGATTTTCCATGGCCGCGGTGGTCGTAGCGCAGCACGGTAAAGCGGTCCTGCAGCGCGGCGGCGACGCCGTCCCACATCTGCAGGTCGAGGCCGAGGGCGTGGCTCAGCACCACGACGGGGCCTTGGCCCTGCTTGACGAAATGGAGTCCTGGCACAGTGTTTCCTTGGGGTGTTGCTTGTGTTCTGGTGGCGGATAGGGGCAGCGGACGGGACGAAGGGGCTCAGGCGGCCTTGGGCGGCAGCAGGCCCCGGTCGCGCAGGATGCCGGTGAAGATGCCGAAGGCATGGTTGGCCACCGGCACACCGCAATAGATGGCGGCCTGCAGGATCACTTCCTTGATTTCCTCGGGCGACAGGCGGTTGTCGGAGCTATCGTCCAGCGAGGCGCGCACGTGCATGGCGAACTCCTCGTAGGCATGGATGCCCAGCATGGTGGACAGGACCATGCAGCGGCGGGTCTTGTCGCCCAGCAGGGGCCGGCCCCAGACCTCGTCCCAGGCGTAGCGGGTGATCAGTTCCTGGAACTCGGCGTTGTAGGCGTGGATGTTGGCCGCGGCCTTGTCCACCCAGGCATCGCCCAGCACCCGGCGGCGGTTCTTCATGCCGGCGGCATGGGCGGCCTTCTTGGCGGCGGCCTGGTCCGGTGTATCGCTCATCGTCATCTCCTGTGTGTCTCGTGTGTGTTGTTGGCGCGCAGGCGTGCCACCTGCGCACGGGCCAGGCTGGCGGCGTGCTGGGCCAGCGCCGGGTCGAACCATTCGTCGGCCGCGTCCTGCGGCAGGCTGGCCCGCAGCGTGTCGAGGTTGCGGCGCATACGCACCGTATCGACCTGCAGGCCCGGCAGCGCACCGGCCAGGGCCCGCACCGCCCCGTGGGCGGAATACAGCAGCGGCAGCCATTCGGCCAGCTCGGCCTGCCAGTGGCTGAGCGCGCGTTCATGCTCCTGTGGCATGGCCGCCAGCATCGCGGCCACGTTCTGCGGCGCGCGGTGCGCGGCGGCCAGGGCGGCCATGGAAGCGATCGGGTTGCGTTTGTGCGGCATGGCCGAGGAGCCGCCGCGGCCGGGCTCGGACGGCTCGGCCAGTTCGCCGACCTCGTACTGCCCCATCAGCGCCATGTCGCGTGCGATCTTGCCCAGGCTGCCCACCAGCAGGGCGATGTCGCAGCCCAGTCCCACCCACACGTCGCGCTGGGTGTGCCAGGGAGCGTCGGGGGCGGCCAGGCCCAGGTCGGCCGCCATCAAGGCCACCACCTGGGGGCCCTTGCCGAGCATCTGCGCCTGGGTACCCACGGCACCGCCCAGTTGCACGGCCAGCGCCTCCGCCGACGCGCGGCGGATGCGCTCCAGGCCGCGCGCCACCGGTGCCGCCCACTGGGCGCTTTTCCAGCCGAAGCTGGTGACCGAGGCCGGCTGGCCCAGGGTGCGGGCCAGTACCGGCGCCTCGGCATGGCGTTCTGCCAGCTCCAGCAGGGCGCGCAGCACGGTCTGGCCGTCGGCCAGCACCATGTCGAGCACCGGGCGGGTCACCAGGGCGGTGGCGGTGTCGATCACGTCCTGGCTGGTGCTGCCGAAGTGGGTGAAACGCAGGGCCTCGGCATCGGCCGCGCCGACCTTTTCCTTCAGCGCCTTGAGCAGCGGTATGGCGACGCTGCCGGCCCGGCCGCTGTCGCGCACCAGCTGCGGCACGTCGTAGTGCTCGACACGGCAGCAGGCGGCGATGGTGGTCGCCGCCGATGCCGGAAACAGGCCGGCGGCGGCCTGGGCCCGCGCCAGCGCCGCCTCGAAACGCAGCATGGCGGCCACGAAGTGGCGGTCGTCCAGCGCCTGCAGGGTCTCGGCGGTGGAAAGGAATCCCTCGAAGATGGTCATGGGCAAAAAACGGTCGGCGGTTCCGGTGAGCGCCGGAATACGGCCGGCGGCAGCGAGGATACACGCCGGGGCGCCCCTGCGCGCCTGAACGAAAAAGCGGGGTGCGCCTTGCAGCGCACCCCGCCTGTGCGGGAAGGTCGGGCCCTCGGGCCCGACGGGCTCTCAGCGGTGGCCGTAGCCGTGACCGTGGCCGCCGCCGTACCCATGGCGGTAGCCGCCGCCGTAGCCCCAGCCGCGCCCGTAGTAGACCGACGGGCCGTAGTACACCGGCTGCGGGCGCACATACACCGGCGGCGCACCGTAGTACACCGGCTGCGGCGCGGCGTAGACCGGCGCCTGGGGGTAGTACGCCGGGGCCGGCGGGTAGTAGGCCGGGGCACCGACCACGACACCCGGAATGCCGAGGCCGATGGCAACCGCGACACGCGCCTGGGCGGTACTGGCAAGGCCCAGCGAAGCCGCGACACCCAGCGCCGTGAGCGCAATGCGGACAGAACGATGGTTCAACATGGCTTTTCTCCTGTGGGGTAAGGCCTGGCGGACCGATTCCGCTGCCTTCTTGGGATAAGTAACGCATGAAACCCGGCCGCGGATGGCAGGGATACATGAAGAGTCGAAACCAGTGGTAACGCCAAGGCTGCTTTTAGCGGCCCTGGCATACGCCCGGTAACGAAGCTTGCATTCCACCCCCACCGGGCATGCGCCCTAGAATCAGGGGATGACCCTTTCCCACCCCGCCAAGCCGGCCGCCGGCAGCGCCGCAGAATCCGTAAAACCCAGCAATTTCCTGCGCCACGTCATCGAGAACGACCTGGACCAGGGCGTTTATACCGGCCGCCAGTGGGGCGGCAGCCCCGGCGACGCAGCCCACCATGCCACCACCGGCAGGGCCGATCCGGCCCGGGTGCGCCTGCGTTTTCCGCCCGAACCCAACGGCTACCTGCACATCGGCCACGCCAAGAGCATCTGGCTCAACTTCAGCCTGGCGCAGGAATACGGCGGTGTGTGCCACCTGCGTTTCGACGATACCAACCCCGAGAAGGAAGACCAGGAATACGTCGACTCCATCCGCGAATCGGTGCGCTGGCTGGGCTACGACACGCGCCTGGCCGACGATCCCGCCAAGCCCGGCGTGGCGCAGGAGCACGAGTATTTCGCCAGCAACTATTTCGACTTCATGTACCGGGCGGCCGAGTACCTGGTCGAGGCCGGCCACGCCTATGTCGACGAACAGACACCCGAACAGATGCGGGCCAGCCGGGGCGACTTCACCACCCCCGGCACCAACAGCCCCTTCCGCAGCCGCAGCCCGGCCGAGAACCTGGCTCGCCTGCGCGAAATGCGCGACGGCAAGCTGGAAGACGGCGCCGCCGTGCTGCGCACCCGCATCGACATGGCCTCGCCCAACATCAACATGCGCGATCCGGCCATCTACCGCATCCGCCGCGCCACGCACCACAACACCGGCGACAAGTGGTGCATCTACCCGATGTACACCTACGCGCACCCGATCGAGGATGCGCTGGAACAGATCACCCACAGCATCTGCACACTCGAATTCGAAGACCAGCGCCCGTTCTACGACTGGCTGCTGGAACGCCTGGCCGAAGGCGGCCTGCTGGCGCGCCCCGCCCCGCACCAGTACGAATTCGCCCGCCTGAACGTGACCTACCTGGTGACCAGCAAACGCAAGCTGCGCCAACTGGTCGACGAAGACCATGTGGACGGCTGGGACGACCCGCGCCTGCCCACCCTGGCCGGCCTGCGCCGCCGCGGCTACACCCCCGCCGCGCTGAAGCTGTTCTGCGAACGCTCGGGTGTCACCAAGGTCGGCGGCTGGATTGATTACTCCTCCCTGGAAGCCGCCCTGCGCGACACACTCGACCCGGTCGCTACCCGCGCCATGGCCGTGCTGGACCCGGTCAGGCTAGTCATCACCAACTGGGACGAGTTGATGGGCGCCGGTTTCCTGGACGCCTGCAGCGCGCCGCTGCATCCGCACCATCCCGAAATGGGCCACCGGCCTTTCAGTTTCGGCCGCGAACTCTGGATCGAGCGGACCGACTACGAAGACACCCCGCCCAAGGGCTACAACCGGCTCTACCCCGGCAACAAGGTGCGCCTGAAATACGGCCACGTGGTCGTATGCACCGGAGCCACCCGGGATGCCGAGGGCCGCCTCACCGAAGTGCAGGTCGTGCTGGTGCCCGACACCAAGAGCGGCACAGCCGGGGCAGATGCCATCAAGGTCAAGGGCGTCATGACCTGGGTCGCCGTGGCCGACGCCGAAGCCGCCACCTTCCGCCTGTACGACCGGCTCTTCAAGCAGCCCAACCCCGATGCGGGCGACGCCGATTTCCTCGCCAACCTCAACGAGGCCAGCCTGGCGGTGACACAGGGTTATGTGGAACCCGGCCTGCTGGCACGCGCCGCCGAGGCACCGGTGCAGTTCGAGCGGCACGGCTATTTCGTGGCCGACCCGAAGGCCGGCGCCGCGGTCTTCAACCGTGCATCGAGCCTGCGGGACAACTGGGGCAAATAAACCTTGTTGCCCGCCCTGCCCCGCAGCCCGGCGGCCGAACGCAACCGGCAACCCATCCTCGATGTGCTGCGTGCTGTGTTGCCGGAGCATGGCGCGGCGCTGGAAATCGCCGCGGGCACCGGCCAGCACGCCAGCTGGTTCGCCCAGGCGCTGCCGGGCTGGACCTGGCAGCCGACCGATGCCGACGCGGGCATGCTGCCGGCGATTGCTGCATGGACGGCGCACAGCGGGCGGGGCAAGGTACTGCCGCCGCTGACCCTGGACGTGATGGCGCCCCGCTGGCCCGTCGAAGAAGGTGTTTTCGGCGCGGTCTACTGCGCCAACATGCTGCACATCTCGCCATGGGCGACCTGCCGTGCACTGATGCAGGGTGCCGCGCGGCACCTGGCGCCCGGCGGCGTGCTGGTGACCTACGGTCCTTACCTGGAAGACGATGTGCCGACGTCGCCTGGCAATCTGGCGTTCGACGCGGACCTGCGGGCCCGCAACAGCACATGGGGCATTCGCCGGTGTGAGGACGTGGCCCAGGAAGCGAAGGCAGCCGGCCTGTGGCTACAGGCCCGCCACGCCCTGCCATCGAACAACCTGCTGCTGGTGTTCGGACGGAGTCTGCCATGAAGTCCCCCAAAGCGGGAGGCCGGTTTGCCGGGGCGGCTCTCGCCGCCGGCATGCTGGCCATGCTGGCTGGCTGCGACCAGAAACCGCCCAGTTGGGACAGCCTGATCGCGGCCAGGATCACACAGCAATACCCGGCCTACCAGACCGTGCCGCAACCTGGCGGCGGGCTGACCGTGGAGCGGCCCGGCCTGCCGGCCAAGCCGGTGGACGTGGCCGGCATCGCGCAGTTCTGCCGGCGCGGGCCGAAGGACTGCGACTACGCCATCGACCAACTGCTGCTGGAACTGCAGCCGCCGGCTGCGAGAGCCGGCGGTGCGTCACCTGCGGCGCCGAAGGGCGCCGCACGGACCGATCAACGGTAGACGTAGTGGCCGCGGACGAAGCGGCCATGTTCACGGTGGGCCGGGACCCACACCTTGTGGCGGCGGCGTTCCATGCGGATGGTCTGCACGTCGTGTGCCTGGACGAATTGGGTGGTCTGCTGATGGGGTGCAGGGGCAGCCAGGGCGCCGGCGGAAGCAATGACGGCAGCGAGTGCAAGCAGGGCTTTTTTCATGTTGTGTGTCCTATTTCAAAACGCGTGCGCATATCGGCACGTATCCAAGTTAACGCGCGAGCCCTGGCATCGGTGTAAGCCGGAACCCCCACTTTGCACAGTATTTACCCGCGACACCGGAAAATGCTTCGAAGCGGGCAGTTTTTCACACTTCCACCCCTGCCGCCACCGGACCCCATGGACTTCCAGCACATCCTCGACGACATCACCGCCGCCCTGCAGCCGGGCGACACCCCCGTGGCCGGCCAGGTGGCCGACTACATCCCCGCGCTGGCGCGTGTGCCGGCCCGGCATTTCGGCATCGCCCTGCGCACGCACGACGGGCTGGAAGCGGCAGCCGGCGACAGCGCCCTGCCCTTTTCCATCCAGAGCATCTCCAAGCTGTTCACCCTGACGCTGGCGATGCAGACCCTCGGCGACCATGAGCTGTGGAGGCGCATCGGCCGCGAGCCTTCGGGCAACCCCTTCAATTCGCTGGTGCAGCTGGAAACCGAGAAGGGTGTGCCGCGCAACCCCTTCATCAATGCCGGTGCCATCGCGGTGGCCGACCGGCTGCTGACCCACGGCGACGCCAAGAACCGCGTGCTGGCCCTGCTGTCGGACCTGTGCGGCGAGCCGGTGGCATTCGACGAAGAAGTGGCCGCATCCGAAGCCGCCACCGGCTACCGCAACGTGGCGCTGGCCAACTTCATGAAAAGCTTCGGCAAGATCGACAACGACGTGTCGGCCGTGCTGGACCTGTATTTCCACCAGTGCGCCATCGCCATGAGCTGCCGGCAGCTGGCGCGGGCGGCCTGCTACCTCTCCAGCGACGGCCGGCACCCGCTGGGCGGTCGCCAGGTGGTCACCGAATCGCAGGCGCGCCGGCTCAACGCGCTGATGCTGACCTGCGGCACCTACGACGCGGCGGGCGAATTCGCCTTCCGTATCGGCCTGCCCTGCAAGAGCGGCGTGGGCGGCGGCATCGTGGCGGTGGTGCCCGACCGGCTCAGCCTGTGTGTATGGTCGCCGGCGCTCGACGCCAGCGGCAATTCGCACCTGGGCATGCAGGCACTGGAAATGTTCGCGGCAAAGACCGGCCTGTCGATTTTCTAGGGGGCATGGCCCCCGGGAGACCGTGAACAGGCTCTAAGATGGGATGGTCAGAAAATTCCATCCCTCCAGGAGCTCACGATGCCCAAAGGCCAGCAGCGCAACGACAAGATGACCAAGAAGCCGAAGAAGGACACCTCGCCGCCGGCGCCCGCCTCTTCGCCCTCCACCCGGCCGACGCCGCCCATCACCGCGGTCATCCCCCGCGGCAAACCCAAGGACAAGTGATCTCGACGACCGGCCCCTGGGGCCGGTCGCTGCTTTAGACCGCCAGCGCGGCGCGGCGCGCCGGCACCAGGCGCCCGGGCGATACGTACTGTTCGCGGTACAGCTCGAAGGGCATGGTGTCGGCCTCCTCGATGCGTTTCTGTTCCGCGGCCGAGGTGGCGATACCGGCCTCGAAGCCGGCCTGCTGCGCCGGGCTGAAGGGCCGGCCCAGCAGGTTCGCGCGGGTGGACTCCGACTGGGCACGGGTGAATCGCACAAACGAATCGCCATGGTCGCGCGCCATGCCGGCCAGCACCCGGGCCGAAGGCAGGGTGTCGGGCTGGCGTACGCCGGCCATGGCGGCGCGCACGGCGTCGGCATGCAGTGTGCCGCCCTGGGCCGCGTCCACCGCCTCGGCGATGGGGCCGCACTGGGCCAGGATTTCGGCGGCCCATTCCACCAGCGGCAGTTCCTGCCCGCCGCGCTGGAGCGTCAGCCCCGGCTGCCGGCCGCGGGCGGCTGTCAGGTGCTGGTTGTGCGCCAGTTCGGCGATTTCCTGCGGGGTATCGGGCGGGCTGTCCGACAGCAGGCAGTGCAGCAGGAAAACGTCTAGGAAACGCATGGTCTGCGCATTGATGCCGACCGGCTCGAACGGGTCGAGGTCCATGCAGCGCACCTCGATGTATTCCACCCCGCGTTCGCGCAGCGCATGCAGCGGGCGTTCGCCCTGGTGGATGGTGCGTTTGGGGCGGATGGTGCCGTAGAACTCGTTTTCGATCTGCAGCAGGCTGGTGGCCAGCTGGTTGTATTCACCCCCCGGGTTGCGGATGCCCAGGGTGCGGTAGGCCGGGTAGGGCCGGGTCAGCGCGTCCTGCAGCGAGGCGCCGTAGCCGTCCAGGCTGTTGTAGCTGACCGCCAGCGACGACTGCGCATCGCTCTGGTAGCCCAGGCGCCCCATACGCAGCGAGGTGCCGTGGGGCATGTACATGCTGCCCTCGCCCAGCGGCTGCAGCTCGTGCGGCCGGCCGGCGACGAAGCTGGAACACAGCGCCGGCGATGCGCCGAACAGGTACAGCAGCAGGAAGGCATTGCGGCGGAAGTTGCGGATAAGCGAGAAATACTCCTCGCTCGACACCCCCGGCAGCGACCAGTTGTAGTGGATGCCCGAGATGGTCTGCATACGCCGGCCGTAGCGGTGGGCCAGGCCCATGCGGTAGACACTCTTGGCCCGGCCGACATTGGAGGTGCCGTAGCGGCCGATGGGAATGGTTTCGTCCGACGGCAGGCCGCAGGGCATGCTGGAGACCCACAGCATCTCGTCGCCGAGACCCGCCAGGGTGCGGTAGGTGAACTGGTGCACCTGCGTCAGTTCATCCAGGCAGGCTTCGGCGTCGCCGTGCACGCCGGTGATGAGTTCGACCTGCGATTCGCTGAAATCGGTGGTGATGTGCGGATGCGTCAGGGCCGAACCCAGGGCGGCCGGGTGCGGCGTCAAGGCCAGGGCTCCCGAAGGCAGGGCCCGCAGGCTTTCCTTCTCGATGCCGCGCCGCATGCCCTGGAGGGTCTGCGGTGACAAGGTGGCGAGGCGCTCGGTCGGACTGGTCATGGGCGAAAAAAAGAGGTTCTGGGATTTGCCGGACGCCGAAAGTACCACGCGCCTAGGTTTGCTGCTTGCGCACGGGCCATGCACCCGCACCGCACGGCCCATGGGAACGGGGCCCGGTGGGGAGGCACGGATGATCGCTATACTCTTTATAGCGCCACCCGACCCCCTGGGGGGTCCGGGGCAAACCCTTCATTCTGGAATTGTGATGCAACGCAACATGCTTCTCCGCGGCGTCGGCTGTGTGGCCATCGGCGCGGCCGTGCTGGTGGCGCCGGGCTTCATCCCCGCGCCGGACCTGCGCGCCATGGTGGCCGGCAGTGCCTACGTGGGCTGGTTCGCCATGGCGCTGGGCGTGGGCATGGTCGCCTGGCACTTCTACCAGCGCAAGGCGGGTAGCGGCCGGCGGCGCTGACCCGCGCCCCGGTGCCAGCCGGCGGTGGGCCCCATCAGGCCGCATCGCCCAGCACCCGCAGGAGCCAGCGGTTGAGATCCACGACTTCCTCGGGGCATACCGAATGCTCCATGGGGTAGGTGTGCCATTCCACCGGGTAGCCCAGCGCGACCAGCGCCTCGTGCGAGGCGCTGGCGCGGGCCGGCAGCACCACACCGTCGTGGGTGCCGTGTGCCAGGAAGATCGGCAGGCCGGTGTTGGCCACGCTGCGCTCGGCCGCCGTGGCCGCCGCCAGCGGCAGGTAACCCGACAGGCCGGCGATGCCCGCCAGCCGCTCGCCGTGCCGCAGGCCGGTCATCAGCGCCAGGGCGCAACCCTGCGAAAAACCGGCCAGCACGGTACGCGCGGCGGGAATGCCGCGCTGTTTCTCGCGCAGTAGCAGCGCCTCGATGGCGGCCTGCGACTGCCGCAGGCCGGCCTCGTCTTCGCGCCGGCCCAGGTCGCTGGCCACGATGTCGTACCAGGCCGGCATGCGGTAGCCGCCGTTGATGGTGACCGGCATCACCGGCGCATGCGGGAAGATGAAGCGCACCGGCCCGACGGCCGACAGGTCGAGCTGTTCGCAGATGGGCACGAAGTCGTCCCCGCTGGCGCCCAGGCCGTGCAGGACGATGATGGTGGCGGTGGGGTTCGGGCCGGTTTCGGCCTCGATGGCATCCAGAAGGGGCATGGTGGTGGCCTGCACGCAGGCGTGGGGAGCGGGGAATAGCCGCCATTGTGCAGGCCCGGCCGGCCCCTAGAATGAAACCATGCCCTCGCCCCCGCCCGTGCCGCCTGTTCCCCCCATGCCCCATGTGCGCCTGAAGGCCGCGGCCTCGCTCGACGGGCGCACCGCCCTGCCCGACGGGCAGAGCCAGTGGATCACCGGCGAGGCCGCGCGGGCCGACGGCCATGCCTGGCGCGCCCGGGCCGACGCCATGCTGACCGGCATCGGCACCGTGCTGCACGACGACCCGCGTATGGACGTACGCCACGGCAACCCCGCGCGCCAGCCGGACCTAGCCGTGGTCGACAGCCAGCTGCGCACCCCGCCGGACGCACGTCTGTTCGCCGCCCGCCGCAGGGTCTACCTGTATGCCGCCGTGGCCGATGCCGGGCGGCAGGCCGCGCTCGAAGCCGCCGGCGCCACGGTGGTGCTGCTGCCGGACGGCCAGGGCCGGGTCGACCTGCCCGCCCTGCTGCGCGACCTGGCGGCACGCGGCGTGCGCTCCGTGCACGTGGAGGCCGGCGCGGCGCTCAACGGTGCCCTGCTGGCCGCCGGCCTGGTGGACGAACTGCTGCTGTACCTGGCGCCGCGCCTCATCGGCCAGGGCCTGCCGCTGGCGGACATCGGCCTGCTGCCCTCGCTGGCCCAGGCGGTGGCCCTGGAATTCGGCGCGGTGGAGAGGGTCGGCACCGACCTGCGGGTGCTGGCGCGGGTGGGCAAAAGCCGTCCTTGACCGCCGCCGCGGTTACAGGTCCGCATTCCTGCGAAAATGCGGCATGTTTACCGGAATCATCACGGGCCTGGGCCGTATCACCGAGGTGCACGACCTGGGTGCCACCGCCGCCCATGGCAAGCGCCTCACCCTGGCCACCCCCGCCGCCTACCTGGACGACGTGCTGCTGGGCGACAGCATCGCCATCAACGGCGCCTGCATGACCGTGGTGGCCTTCGACGCCGCGGCCGCCACCTTCTGCATCGACGTGTCGGCCGAGTCGCTGGACAAGACCACGGGGCTCGACCACCAGAACGCCGTCAACCTGGAGAAGGCGCTGCGCGCCAACGACCGTCTGGGTGGGCACATCGTGTCCGGCCACGTCGACGGCATCGGCCGGATCGAACGTTTCGAGCCGGTCGGCGAGAGCTGGGACCTGCGGGTGCTGGCGCCGCCGGCCCTGGCGCGCTACCTGGCCTACAAGGGTTCGATCACCGTCAACGGGGTGAGCCTGACCGTCAACCGGGTGGAAGACCGCACCGACGGCACGGTGGTCCACATCAACCTGATTCCGCACACGGTGCAGAACACCGCCCTGGGCGGGCTGCACACGGGCGATGCGGTGAACCTCGAGATCGATACCGT
>JAZJYT010000012.1:0-62052 GCA_040390235.1 Pseudomonadota bacterium
TGGCCGAAGTCGTCGCCGCGCAGCTGGTTGAGCACCAGCACGTAGTTCAGCTGTTGCCTGGTGCCAAAGCGGTCGAGCAGGCGGGTGAGCAGGTCGACCGAGTCGCGGCCGGTGTCCATCACGTGCCAGTAGTGCAGCGAAAAGTTGGCCTCCGCCGCCATGTCGAGCACGCCGGATTCGTCCATCCACCGCACCAGCGGTTCGTGTGTCTGGGCCGCCAGGTCGACCAGCACGCGGCGGCCGGGTTGTTCCACGGCGCTTTCGACGATGCGGTCCAGGGCCTCGTACCTGTCTATGACGATGGGCGAGGCGTAGTCGGCATAGAAGCGCAGCAGCGCGCCGTGCGAGCGGTCGGTGTCGAAGCCCACGAACGGCATCTGGTGGTCGATGAAGTACTGGGCCAGCAGGCGCGACACCATGGACTTGCCGACGCCTCCTTTTTCGCCGCCGACCAGGTGGATCTTGGACTGCTGCTGGGGAGCGGAACCTTGTTGTTCCTGCGTAGTGGTGGTGGCGTCGAAGGCTTGCATGGTGGGTGCGTCGGAGCTGGCTGATGGGGGTTGAAGGCAGTAGTGGTTCCGCGAAGCCAGCAGTTTATGGGCCAGGGGCGTGACAGGACAGGGACAGCCGTGATAACTACAATCCTGCACCGCCCTGCCGGTAACCGGTTTCACGCGTCCTAGCCCCGGAGACACAACCATGCCCCACGATTTCGATTCGTCGTCCTTTCACGCCACCCGCCGCGCCTTGCTGCAGGCGGCCGCCATCGCCGCTGCCGGCTTTTCCGGCGCCGCTGCGCACGCCCAGGGGGCGTTTCCCACCAAGCCGATCAAGGTGTATGTGCCGTTTCCGCCCGGGGGCACCACGGACTATGTGACGCGTATCGTCACCACCGAGATGGGCAAGACGCTGGGGCAGCCGGTGGTGATCGAGAACAAGCCGGGCGCCAGCACGGTGATCGGCATCGACGCGGCGGCCAAGGCGCCGCCGGACGGCTACACGCTGGCCTGCGTGTCGGGCAGCTTTTGTGTGAACCGCACGCTGATCAAGAAACTGCCCTACGACAACGTGCGCGACCTGCGGCCGGTGGGGCTGATGGGGGTGTCGGAGCACGCGCTGGTGGCGCACCCGGATGCCAACCTCAAGTCGCTGGCCGACCTGGTGAAGCTGGCCAAGGCCAAGCCGGGCACGCTCAGCTACGCATCCTTCGGCAACGGCAGCACACCCAACCTGTCGGGCGAAATGCTCAAGGCGCAGATGGGCATCGACCTGCTGCACGTGCCCTACAAGGGCCAGGCCCCGGCGCTGACCGACCTGCTGGGCGGCCAGGTGAACGTGATGTTCGGCAGCTGGCTGGACGTGCGCGACTACATCAAGGCCGGCCGCCTCACCTGCCTGGGCATGGCGTCGCTCAAGCGCTCGCCCTTCGCGCCCGAGATTCCGTCGCTGGCCGAGCAGGGCGCGCCGATCGAGTCCAACACCTGGGCCGGCCTGGTGGCGCCGGCCGCCACGCCGGATGCGGTGGTGGCGCGGCTGAATGCCGAGATCAACAAGGCGCTGGCGCTGCGCAGCACCATCGATTCGTTCGCCAAGAACAGCGTGACGCCGCTGCCGGGCACCCAGGAGCAGTTCGCGGCCTATATGCGCTCGGAGGTGGCACGGTTTGCCGACATCATCCAGAAGGCGCACATCACGGCGGAGATGTAAGCCCATGGCCGACAACAAAACCCCGCGCAGCTACTTCGACAAGGTCTGGCAGCAGCACTACATCGGCACTTTCGGCGACCACGAGGACGTGATCCAGGTGGACAGGGTGATGGTGCACGAGAGCATGGCCGCCGGCGTGCTGCGCGACATGGTGGCGCAGGGCCGCAGCGTGGCGGTGCCGGCGCAGGTGTTCAGCTTCGTGGACCATGCGGTGGCGACCGAGCCGCGCCCGGCGCGCGACCGGGGGCTGCCGCGCATTGGCTGGCACGACGGGGCCACGCAGCTGATGGCCGAGTCGGTGGCGACGGCGCGGCAGTTCGGCCTGCATTACATCGGCGCGGACGACCCGCGCCAGGGCATCGTGCACGTGGCCGGGCCCGAGCTGGGCGTGGCCCTGCCGGGGCTGACGGTAGTGTGCCCCGACAGCCATACCTGCACCCTGGGCGGCCTGGGTTCGCTGGCCTGGGGCATTGGTGCCAGCGAGTGCCTGCACGCGGTGGTGACGCAAACCCTGGTGCAGCAGCGGCCCAAAAGCATGCGGGTGAATTTCACCGGCACGCTGCAGCCGGGCGTGACCTCCAAGGACATGATGCTGCACCTGATCGGCCTGCTGGGCGCCAACGCCGGCACCGGTTATGCGGTGGAGTTCGCCGGGCCGGTGGTGCAGGGCCTGCCGGTGGAAGCGCGCATGACGCTGTGCAACATGGCCATCGAGATGTCGGTGCGCTACGGTTTTGTGGCAGCGGACGACAAGACGTTCGAGTATCTGAAGGGCCGCGAGTTCGCGCCCACCGGCGCGGCCTGGGACGAGGCCGTGGCCGCCTGGCGCGCGCTGACCACCGATGACGGCGCCACCTTCGACCGCGAGGTGGAGGTGAATTGCTCGGCCTTGCGCCCGCAGGTGACCTGGGGCACCAGCCCGCAGCACGTGATGGCGCTGGACGGCACGGTGCCGCTGCTGGACGACATTACCGACCCGAGCGAGAAGACCTGGGCCACCCGGGCCCTGGCCTACCAGAAGCTGGCGGGCGGCACGGCGGCGGCGGACATCGCAATAGACGCGGCCTATATCGGCAGCTGCACCAACGCGCGGATTTCGGACCTGCGCGATGCCGCCCAGGTGCTGGCCGGGCGCAAGGTGGCGCCGGGGGTGACGGCCATCTGCATACCCGGCAGCAGCCAGGTGAAGGCGCAGGCTGAGGCCGAGGGGCTGGATCGCATCTTTATGGACGCGGGTTTCGAGTGGCACGACGCGGGCTGCGGCATGTGCGCCAACGGGCGCTACCGTTTCAAGGGCGAACGTATCGTGAGTACCACCAACCGCAATTTCGAGAACCGGCAGGGTTTGGGCTCGCGCACCCACCTGGCCAGCCCGGCCACGGTGGCGGCTTCGGCCGTTGCGGGGCATTTGAGTGATGCGGCGAGTGTGATGAAGACACCCGCTCCTTTTGCTGCTGCTGCTGCTGCTGCTGCTGCTGCTGCTGCTGTTGTTGTTGTGAAGGCCTGACCATGGAACAGCTCGAAACCGTGCGCGGCATTGCGGCGCCGCTGATGCAGATCAACATCGATACCGACCAGATCATTCCCTCGCGTTTCATGCCGCGGGTGCTGATACCGGGCGGCTTGAAGGAAGGCCTGTTTGCCGAATGGCGGTTGACGCCGGAGGGGGCGGACCGGCCGGAGTTCATCCTGAACCGCGAGCCGTATACGCATGCACCGTTCTTGCTGGTGGGGCGCAATTTTGGCTGCGGTTCGTCGCGCGAGCAGGCGCCCAAGGCTTTGCGCCAGTGGGGCTTCCGGGTGGTGGTGGCGCCTAGTTTCGGCGAGATTTTTTACGGCAACTGCTTTCGCAACGGCATCCTGCCGATGGTGCTGCCCGAGGCCGTGGTGGAAGCCATGGCCGCGGCGGCATTGGCCGATGGCGCGGGCGCGGTGCTGGCGGTGGATTTGCACCGGGATGTGCTGACGGATGCTTTGGGGGCCGAGCATTACTTCACCAGCCCGGCGCGGCTGCGGCGCATGCTGCTGGCGGGCATGGACGAGATCGACCTGACGATGACGCTGGCTGCCGACATGGCGGCCTATCGGGCGCGCGACGAGAAGGAGCGGGCCTGGAGTTATGGGTGTGTGCAGGGGCCGGATTCTTCGAACCGGACCGCCTGAGAGGGGAGCGGGCAGCCTTCGTCGAACGCTCCCGCTCCGTATCCGCGGCGCAGGTTGCCGCCGTCCCGACCCTGCGGTGATAAGTGACCACTCCGCAGGAAGTGCAGCGGCCCAACCCGCACTCCCGCGGTCGGTGGGGCATACCGGGCACAGGACATTAAGGAAGGAGGAGCCGCAGGCGACGGAGGGACAGTCCAGTGCCCGGTATGCCCCACCGGCCGCCCCCCGAAGCGCTAACAAAAGGCAGTCCGCGCCCACATCTGTGCGCCCTGCCGTGCGTGGGCCTAGTGCCCGTCCGACCCCAGCACAGCCTTCAGCTCAGGCTCGAAAGCGCCGTCGAACATGGCGAACAGGATCTGGCACGGCGCATCGCTGCGGTTGACCCAGGCGTGGTTGGTGCCGACCTGCACCACCACATCGCCGGTCTTGAGGTTCACTTCCGAGTCGTCCAGCAGCATGGTGACTTCGCCCGAGAGGATGACCGCATAGTCCACCGTTTCGGTGCGGTGCATCATGGGGTGGCGGTGGTTGGCCGCGAAGGTGCTGGCGCCAGCGTTGCCGCCCTGGGAGAACACCAACTGCGCCTCTTGCGCGCCGAGCTTGCGTACGCTTTCGGGCTCGGGCGCCAGGGTGTTGATGCGCAGCACCGTGCCGTTGCGGGTCGGCAGCTGGCGGCGCGGGCCGTCGGCGGTGGTGTCCTTCGGCGTGGCTTCGATGGGGGCCGGCATGGCATGGGTACGCCAGATGTCGGTGGAGGCGTAGCCGGGCCTTAAGGGGTTGGTGTGCACAAAGGGCGCGGGGCCGTCGGACACGATGACGGCCTTGCCGCTAGCGTCATGGCCGGTGACGACCCGGCGGATGCGGGTGCCCAGGGCTTCGGTGGCGGCCTGGACGGCGGTTTCGGTGCTGCTCATGTCAATTCGTGGCGATGTGGTTGGCGTCGACGATCTTGCGCCACTTGGCGATGTCTTCGACCAGGAAGTGGCCGAAGGCGTCGGGGCTCATGTGCACGGGCGTGGTGCCGTCCTTGGCCCAGCGGGCGACGGTGTCGGGGTCGCTGGAGATCTTGTTGATCTCCTGGTTCAGGCGCTCCACGATGGGCGCGGGCGTGCCCTTGGGTGCCAGCAGGCCGAGCCAGCTGCCGCCCTGGTAGTGGGGGTAGCCGGCCTCGGCCATGGTGGGCACGTCGGGGAACAGGATGGAGCGTTTGGCACCCGTCACGGCCAGCGGGCGCAGGGCGCCGCTCTTGATGAATTCACCCTCGACAGCCAGCAGGTCGTACATGATCTCGGCCTGGCCGCCGAGCATGCCGGCGCGGGCCGCACCGCTGCTGCTGTAGGGCACGTGCACGATGTCCACACCCGCCACGTTCTTCAGCAGTTCACCGGCCATGTGGTAGGGCGAGCCCACGCCCGACGAGGCGTAGTTGAGCTTGCCGGGGCTGGCCTTGGCGGCGGCCACCAGCTCGGCCACGGTCCTGTAGGGCAGCGCGGGTTTTTCGACCAGCACCAGGGCCGATTCGTTGAGCGGGGCCACGGGGGCGAAGTCGCGCAGCAGGTCGTAGGGGCGCTTCTTGTACAGGGACTCGTTCATGGTCTGCGACACCGAGATGAACACCAGGGTGTAGCCATCGGGCGGCGCCTTGGCCGCATAGGCCGTGCCGATGACGGAACCGGCCCCTGTGCGGTTTTCCACCACCACGGGCTGGCCCAGCGCGGCGCCGAGCTTGGTGGCGATTTCGCGGCCATACACATCGGCCCCACCGCCGGCACCGAAGGGCACGACCAGGGTGATGGGGTGGCTGGGGTAGGGGGCGGGCTGGGCCTGGGCGGCGGTGCTGGCCAGGCCGGTGAGACCCGTGAGGCCGGCAACGGCGGCTGCCATAGCCAGGCCACCGGCCGTGGTGGCGCGGAAAAGGGCTTGCATAGGGTGTGTCCCGGTCGTTCTAAAGAAGGCGCGCGGATGATATAACAAGCACCGCTGCGCCGCTTGGGACCGGGGCAAACCCCCGCACCTGCCTCCTCTGCTTCCTCTGCTTCCTACTTGATGGCGCCGATCTCCGCCAGGAACTTGCGGCGCGAGGCGACCTCGGTGGCCACGTGTTTCTGCATCTGGTCCACGCTGAGGCCCATGGAGGTCTGCAGGTTGCTCTTCTGGAACTGCTGCCACTCGGGGCGGGCTTCCATGCGGTCGAAGGCGGTGTTGAGGGTCTTCATGACCTCGGGCGGCGTGCCGGCCTTGACCATGACACCGCGCCACAGCATCTCGACCACGTCGTAGCCCTGTTCCTTGAAGGTGGGCACGTCGGGGAAATAGGTGTCGCGTTTCGCGGTGCTGATGCCCAGCAGGCGGATGTTGCCGGCCTGCAGCTGCGGGATGGCCGAGCTGGGGGTGATGATGGCCGCCTGGATGTGCTCGCCCAGCAGGGCGGTGACGGCCTGGTTGCCGCCGTCGAAAGGGATCCACACGTTCTTGAACCCCGCGGCCTGCTGCAGCCGGTAGTACACGTACTGGTGGAAGCCCGCCACGGCGAAGCCGCCGACGCTGACCTTGTCGGGCGTGGCGCGCAAGGCATCGACCAGGTCCTTCAGCGTGCGGTAGGGGCTGTCCTTGGGCACGGCGACGGCCGAGGGCTCGGCCTGCAGGCCGCGCAAAAAGACGAAGTCCTCCGGTTTGTAGGCCGACTTGGGGTCGGCCATCATGAAGGAGGTGGAGCCGGTGGCGGTGACCAGGGTGTAGCCGTCGGCCGGCAGGTTCTTGGCGGTGGCCATGCCCACGGCGCCGGTGCCGCCGGGTTTGTTGTCCACCACGATGGCCTGCTTGAGTTCATCGCCCAGCTCCTTGCCGACGGAGCGGGCCATGACGTCGAGCGAGGAACCAGCCACCGACAGGCAGAGGAAACGGATGGGTTTGTCACCCGGGTAAGGCGCGGCCTGGGCCGCCTGCAGCGCCAGGGCGGCGGCGCCGGCCAGCAGCCACCGGGAAAGGTGGCGGGAGGGGGTGTGGAGGGCCGCCATGGCGTCAGTGGCCTTCGACCTGGCCGTCGTCTTCGCTGCTGCGGAAGCTGCGTGCGGGGTAGCCCTGGTAGGGGCGGGCGCGCATTTCGGCCTCGTTCATCTCGATGCCCAGGCCAGGGCCGGTGGGCAGGTCGATGTAGCCGTTCTTGGGGATGAGCGGGTTGTGCGCGATGACCTTGCCGAATTCCTCGTAGGGCACGAAGTACTCGGTGATGGTGAAGTTGGGCATGCAGGCCGAGGCGTGCACCGTGGCCGACAGCGACACCGCCGTGCTGTTGTAGTTGTGGGGCGAGATGGCGACCATCTCGGTCTCGGCCTGGGCGCCGATGAGCAGCATTTCCAGGATACCGCCGCAGTTGGACACGTCGGGGTTGATGATGTCGACCGCGCGCTTGTTGAACAGCGACCGGAAGCCCGCGCGGCCGTGCAGCGCCTCGCCCGCCACCACGGGGATGGTGGTGGCCGCACGCACCTCGGCGATGGCCTCGATGTTCTCGGACTGGCAGGGTTCCTCGAACCAGTAGGGCTCGAACTCGGCCAGGGCGTTGCTGAGCTGGATGGCGTGGGTGGGGGCCAGGCGGCGGTGGATGTCGAGCAGGATTTCCACGTCCGGCCCCACGGCGTTGCGGATGGCGCGGATGACCTCGACCGAGTGCTTGATGTGTTCGCGCGGGATGTAGGTGCGCCAGGGGCGCGGCAGCGGGTCGAGCTTGAGGGCGGTGAAGCCGCTCTTGACCACCGCCTCGGCCGCCTTCGCGTAGTCGGCGGGCTTTTGCATCTTGTAGCTCCAGCCGTTGGCGTAGACGCGGATTTTTTCGCGGCAGGTGCCGCCCAGCAGCTGGTACACCGGCAGGTTGGCGGCCTTGCCGATGGCGTCCCACATGGCCATTTCCAGGCCGGAGACGGCGCACCAGTATTCCAGCGAGGAGCGGCGCTGCGCGTAGTCGTCGAAGGCGATCTGCAGGAAGTGCCGCACGTTGAAGAGCTCGCGGCCAACCAGGTAGCGGCCGAGTTCTTCCACCTGGGCGGTGATGGCGCGGTCGCGGTCGTACTGGCTGTAGGCCTCGCCCCAGCCGACGATGCCATCGGTGGTTTCGATACGGATGTAGATGAGGTTCTTGCGCCAGCCGGGGTGCACGACGAGGCATTCGACCTTCTTGATCTTCATGGCTTTCTGTCTCCATTGCGGGGTAAGTGAATGGACGCAATCTAGCAGCGGCGGGCAATGCCGTAAATGATGTTTGTGGCACATAGGGGGATGCTGCTCAGGCATCCCCCTGGCGCACAATCAGGCACGAACGGACACAAGGGCAGCCATGGCACAGAAGACTTTGCAGCGCCGGCATATCGAGGCGCTGGTGGCGGTGGGCGAAGCGCAGTCGGTTCACGGCGCGGCCCGCCTGATGGCGCTGCCGCAGCCCGCGGTGTCGCGGCTGGTCACCGAGGCCGAGGCGCTGCTGGGCGCCCGCCTGTTCGACCGCAGCAGCAGCGGCAGCCAGCCGACCAGCGCGGGCGATGCGGCGCTGGCCCGCGCCCGGGTGCTGCTGCGCGGTATGGACCGCCTGGGCCAGCTGGCCAGCGCGGCGCGGCCGGTGGTGACGCTGGGCTGCATTCCGCGGGTGATGCACACCCTGGTGCCGAGCCTGCTGGACGCGCTGTACCCCGTGGAGGGCGATGCCGCGGGGCCGGACAGCTTTCGGCTGGAGGTGAGCGAGGACAGCTCCGCCGGCCTGCTGGATGCGCTGGCGCGCGGCCGGCTGGACTTTGCCATCCTGCGGCACATCTCGGGCGCAGCCGGGGTGGGCGGTGGGCTGCGGGCCGAGCACCTGTACGACGAGCGCTCCTGCATCGTCTGCGCGGCGGAGAACCCGCTGGCGGCGGCGCGCAGTGTGTCGCTGGCACGGCTGAGCGGCTACGGCTGGGTGCTGCCTTCGCGCGAGACGATTTCACGCGAGGTGTTCGACAGCTTCTGGAGCGGGCAGGGCCTGCAGCCGGTGCGCCAGGTGATCGAGACGCGCTCGTTCGAGTCCATCGTGGCGCTGGTGCGGCAGTCGCGTTTTGTGTCGCTGCTGCCGGAGTCGATCGCGGTGCGGCAGGCGGCGCTGGGGGTGGTGCGCATCGTCAAGGCGCGGCCGCAGCTGCCGGTGTGCCCGGTGATGCTGGTGAGCGACCCGCTGGCGGTGGAGGACCCGGCGCTGCGGCGGCTGCATGCGCTGGTGCATACGGCGGCGGCAGTGACGCGGCGGGAACTGGCCTGAGACCCGGCCTATCATGCGCAACCACCAGGGAGACACGCATGAGGCTGGGCATGTTCATGATGCCGGTGCACCCGCTGCACCGCAATCGCGCCGAGACGCTGCAGGAGGACCGCGAGGCCATCATCCTGGCCGACCGGCTGGGCTTCCATGATGCCTTCGTCGGCGAGCACCTGACGGACCAGGCCGAGAACGTCAGCAACAGCATGATGTTCCTGGCAACGCTGATCCACGCGACCAAGACCATCCGGCTGGGCACGGGCACCACCAACCTGTCGCACATGCACCCGGTGGTGGTCGCGGCGCAGGCGGCCATGTTCGACCACCTGGCCCAGGGGCGCTTCATCTTCGGCATCAGCCCCGGCGCGCTGGCCTCGGACGCCGAGGCGCTGGGCATGGCCAACGAGGACCGCAACCAGATCTTCGCCGAGGCGATCGACGTGATCCTGGCCATCTGGGCGGGCGAGGCACCCTACGACATCGACCTGCCGGACAACCGCTTCAAGGTGACGACGGCGGCCAACTTCGTGCCGCACATCGGCATGGGCATCATGGGCAAGCCCTGGCAGCAGCCGCGGCCGGAGATCGTGGGCACGGTGGTGGCGCCGTATTCCAAGGGGGTGGTTGCCATGGGCGAGCGCGACTTCCATCCGCTGTCGGCCAACTTCTTGCTGCCTAAATGGGTGCGTACGCACTGGGGCAACTATGCGGAGGGCAAGCAGAAGGCCGGTGTGGCGGCCGATACCGGCGATTGGCGGGTGGCGCGCACCGTGTTCGTGGCGGACGGCGACAAGGCGGCCCTGGCCTATGGGCGGGACGATGCCCACAGCCCCTACCGCTTCTATTACGAGCAGTTCCTGGCCAAGCTGACCAGGTCGAAGCGGCTGGGGGTGTTCAAGGACGACCCCGAGCAGCCGGACGCGGACATCACGCTGGAGCGGGTGCTGGACAAGGTGTGCATCTGCGGCTCGGTGGACAAGGTGGTCGACGAAATCCTGGCGCTGCGCGAGCAGACGGGCGATTTCGGCGAGCTGGTGTATGCGTCCATGGACTGGGTGGACCCGGTGCTGGCACGCCGCTCGATGCAGTTGATGGCCGAGCAGGTGATGCCGCGGGTGAATGCGGCGCTGGGCGGCACGAAGGCCCAGGCGGGCTGATCCGGCCCGGCAGGTTCAGCCCGGCCCGGTGGCGCCCGCGTGGGCGGCCAGGCGCTGCTGCAGCAGGCCGGGAAAGCGCGCGGCCCACACCGCGTTCAGCGGTGAAGGATGGGGCAGCGGACACAGGGTGAATGAGCGGGGTGTGCCTTGCGGGGTGTCGATCACCACGTCGATGCTGCCGGTGAAACAACCGGGCTGCGCCCAGAAGTCGGCGAGCTGCGCCCGCACCGGCCGCGGCTGGCCGATGCCGAACCACAGGAAGGCTTCCTTGCCCAGGGTGAGCACGTGGCGGCCGTTCCAGCGCGAAAGCAGCAGGTGCTGCAGGGGCGTGTGGAAGCGCTTCTTGACGGCCATGGACCAGGCCTTGTTGCCGATGGGCTTGTAGGGCACGGTGTTGAGCCAGAAGAAGCTTTCGCCGGCGACGCGCTGCGCTTCGGGGCCGGGTGCTTCCATGTCGCCGGAGGCGAGCGGATGCAGGTGCCGGTGCAGCGCGGTGCGCACCTTCTTGCCGCCGGCGCCGATGAAGGGCAGGCCGTGTTTCACCTCGTCGGCGCCGGGATCGCGGCCCATGAGGCAGAGCGGTGCGTCGGCGGGCCCGAGGCCGATGACGGGGTCGCGCCAGTCGCGGCCATGGGCCTCGTAGGCGGGGCGGTCGATGCCCGCGGTTTCTTCCGCCAGGTGGCGAAAAAGGGTGCGCTGGGCGGGGGTCAGGTCGTGGGTCAACACGGCCCCGAGCTTATGCGTGTTTTACCCGCAGCGAACTCGTCACCGCCGCCAGGGCCGCAAAACAGGCCCCCAACACCAGCGCCACGACGGGCCCACGCCCGTTGTGGGCATCGGAGAAACTGAAGATGGTGGCCAACAGCACGGCGCCCAGGGTCTGCCCGGTGAGCCGCGCCGTGCCCAGCATGCCGCTGGCGCCGCCCGAGCGGTGCGGCGGCGCCGAGGTGACGATGGTGTGGTTGTTGGGCGACTGGAACAGCCCGAAGCCCAGGCCGCACAGGGCCAGCCGCCAGACGATGTCGGCATTGGACGGGTGCGCCGGCAGGGCCGCCAGCAAGGCGAGGCCGCTGGACAGCATGGCCAGGCCGATGCCACCCAGCAGGCCATCGGGGAAACGGCCGATGAGCCAGCCGGCGATGGGGGCGATGGTCACCACACCGAGCGGCCAGGCGGTGAGGATGAGGCCGGTCTGCGCCGGCGAGCGGCCGTAGGCGTCGAGCAGCAGAAAGGGCAGGGAGATGAAGGCCATCATCTGCGCGGCGAAGGTGCCGACCGACGAACACATCGACAAACGGAACACCGGTATACGCAGCAGGTCCACCGGGAACAGGGGTACGGCCAGGGCCAGCTGCCGCCGGACGTAGAAGATGCCGATGGCGATGCCGGCCGCCAGCATGGCCAGGCCGCGCAGCACATCGCCGCTGGCACCGGAGCCCGCGCCGGACCCCGCACCGACGCCCAGTGCGTCGGCACCCAGCACCACCAGGGTGAACATGAGGGCGTTGAGGACGACGTCGATCCAGTGGAGCCGCGCGCCGGCGGCGGGTGGCAGTACGTTGACGGGCAACGAGCGCCGGCCGATGAGCAGCACCAGCACACCCAGCGGGAGGTTGAAGGCGAACAGCCAGGGCCAGCTGGCCACCGACAGGATGGCGGCGGCGATGGGCGGACCCGCCACGGCCGAGGTAGCGACCACCACCGCGTTGATGGCGATGCCGCGGCCCAGCAGGGCGCGCGGGTAGGTCAGGCGCACCAGCGCGGCGTTGACGCCCATCAGGGCGGCGGCACCCACGCCCTGCGCCGCGCGCGCCAGCGCCAGCGTGCCCAGCGAGTCGGCCATGACGCAGCCCAGCGAGGCGATGGTGAACAGCACCGCGCCCCACAGGTAGACCTTCTTGTAGCCGACCAGGTCGCCCAGCATGGCGCAGGGCAGCAGCATGGTCAGGATGGCGACCTGGTAGGCGTTGATGACCCACACCGCATGCGCGGCGCTGGCATGCAGGTCGCGGGCGATGCCGGGCAGGGCCAGGTTGACGATGTTGCCATCGAGCACCGCCAGGGTAACGCCGAAGATGATGGCCACCATGGCGTGGTAGCGGGCGGGTGCCGGCAGGCCGTCGGGGAGGGGAGGGGACACGGGGGGATCGAGCGGAGGAAAAAGGAATGCCGCCCAGGGGGGCGGCTGGCCGCTATTTTCCTTCGGATGGGCGCGGCCTGCAGCCGGGCGCCGGATTGGCCTTCAGATGCGGCCGAGCAGTTCGGCTTTCTTGGCTGCGAATTCCTCGGCGCTGAGGATGCCGCGTTCGTGCAGGGCGGCGAGTTTTTCGATGGTGGCGATGAGCTCGTCGTGGCCCGCGGCGGCCTGCGGGCGCTCGGCGGCGGCGGCCGGCGCGGGTACCGGCGCGGCCGTGATGACCCGCACGGAGGCGTCGGCAGCGACCGGCAGGCTGGCGAGGTCCACGCTGCCGTGCTGGCTGGCGAAGGCCATGCCGTCCCGGCCGCCCTGCTGCTGCGAAAAGCCGGAGATGGCGTGGCCCAGCGTGTCGTACACGGTGATGCGCCCGCCGCTGTCCACGGCCAGCCGGCGGGCGTCGGCGAAGTAGGCGTAGCGGGCGCCGTTCTGGGCACCGGTGCTGCTGGGTGCGCCGAATTCCTTGGGCCACCAGGCCCCCAGCGTGATGCCGCCGGGAATGCCGGAGGACTGTGCCTGGGACTGGGAAGACGCAGGAGCCACCGCCGCCGCGCCGGGCGGCACCGGCGGTTGCGAGGCCAGCCAGTCGCTGATGTCCCGGCCCAGGGCGTCGACCCGGGCCGTGAGGGCGTGGTTGGCCATGTCGGGCACCAGGGTCATGCCGCCGCGCATCCACTGGCCCGCGCCGCCGAACTCGGGGTGGGTGAACTGGGCCATGCCGCCACCGCCGCGCACCAGCGCGTCCAGCATGGCGCCCGCAGCCTCGGCGGTGAAGCCGTTCTGCTGGGCGATGCGCGACAGGGCATCGTTCAAGGGGGAAGACACGTGGGCCTGCATGGCGCGCTCCAAGGACACAAGGGGACACTTGAGTCTAGGAGTACGGTCGAGCGGCGGGCGTAGGCCAAAACCGCACGGCAGGCGCGGAAGCCGGCGCATACGCTTGCAGGGCAGCGCCTTGAAGTCCCCCGTTGCCGCTCCATGTAGTGCCATCGCCCTGTGGGCCGTCCGCGCCTCCCATGTTCCTGCCGCTTCCCCTGCTTTCCGCCCTGCTGCACCTGTATACGGGCTGGCGCCTGTTGACGGTGTGGTGGTCCCATCCGCTGGTTTTTGCAGGTCTGGCGGCCCTGCTGGCCGTGTCCTCAGTACTGCTGCCCTGGTCGCTGCGGCCGCCGGGTTTCCTGGCGGGCAGCCGGTGGGCCGGCGCGCTGAAGGTGGCCGGGCTGGTCTGCATGGGCTTCTTCTCGTCGCTGCTGGTGCTGACGCTGCTGCGCGATGTGCTGCTGTTGCTGGCCGCTGCAGGGACACTGCTGGTTCCGGCCGCGGATGGCAAGGCGGCGCTGCTGTCCCTGCGTTTCGCGCAGGGGATACCGCTGCTGGCGCTCGCCGTCACCGCGCTGGGCTTCGTGAATGCCCGGCGTACGGCGGCGGTGCGCCGGATCGACGTACCGATTGCGGGCCTGCCGCCGGGACTCGATGGCTTCACCATCGCGCAGATGAGCGACATCCACGTCGGGCCGACCATCCGCAAGGCCTATGTCGCGGCGCTGGTGCAGCGGGTGAACACGCTGGGAGCCGACCTGGTAGCCATCACCGGCGACCTGGTCGATGGAACGGTGCCGGCCCTGCGCGAGCACGTGGCACCGCTGGCCGGCCTGCAATCGCGCCATGGCACCTTTTTTGTGACCGGCAACCACGAGTACTACGCCGGCGCGCACGCCTGGATCGCCGAGCTGCGGCGCATCGGTATGCGGGTGCTGCTGAACAGCCACGTGGTGCTGCCAGCCGCAACGCGCGGCGGTGCGCCGCTGGTGCTGGCGGGGGTGGCCGACTACGGCGCGGGCCATTTCGACCCGGCGCACCGCAGCGACCCCCAGCGCGCGCTGGAAGGCGCGCCTTCGGGCGCCGGCGCCCGGGTGCTGCTGGCCCACCAGCCGCGCAGCGCGGCGGCCGCGGCAGAGGCCGGTTTCGACCTGCAGTTGTCGGGCCATACCCATGGCGGCCAGTTCTGGCCGTGGAACCACTTCGTGCGTTTCCAGCAGCCCTTCACCGCGGGGCTGCACCGGCTGGGACGGCTGTGGGTCTACGTGAGCCGCGGCACCGGCTACTGGGGGCCGCCCAAACGTTTTGGTGCGCCTTCGGAAATCACGCTGCTGCGGCTGGTGCCGGCCTGATCAGAGCGCCCCGACGCCGGGTGGTAACTCCGCCCTGCGGACCGGGCCGCCCGCCTGCAGGTGTTCCACCAGCATGCGCCCGGCGGGCGACAGCGATTCGAGCGAGCGTACGCAGATCACCAGCTGGCGCCGGGCCCAGGGTTCGTTGAGGGTGACTGCGCGCATCTTCAGCGCCCGCAGGTAGATCAAAGCGCTGCCGCGCGGCATGACCCCTATGCCCAGGCCGGCCGCCACCATGAGGCTGAGTGCGTCGTAGCTGGTGACCTGCATACGCAGCCGCAATCGCAGGCCGGCCTCGCCGGCCACGCGGTGCAGCAGGTTGTTGATGGCGCTGCCGGGGTGTACCCCCACGAAGTCGTGCGCCAGCGCCTCGCGCATGGTGGCCGATTTGCGACGCGCCAGCACATGGCCCTGCGGTACCACCAGCACCAGTTCGTCTTCCCGGTAGGGCAGCAGCGTGAGGGCTTCGCCGTAGTCGCCGGTGTTGAGGATGCCGATGTCGTCGGTGCTGTCGGCCACCGCACGGGCGATCTGCGTGCTGATGCGTTCGTGCAGGTGCACCCGCACCAGCGGCGCCTTGTCGAGGAAAGAGCGCAGCTGGTCGGGCAGGAACTGGGTGATGGCCGAGATGTTGGCCGACACCCGCACATGGCCGCGCAGCCCGCTGGCGAAACCCGCCATCTGCTCGCCAATGTCGTCCAGGCCATGCAGCACACCCCGCGCCAGGCCCAGCAGGGTGTGGGCGGCGGCGGTGGCCTGGGTGCCCTTGTTGCTGCGCTGGAACAGCGGTGCGTCGAGCGCCTGTTCGAGTTCGCTCAGGCGGCGGCTGACGGCTGCGGCCGCCAGGTGTTCGCGTGCCGCGGCGGCGGCGATGGTGCCTTCTTCCATCACCGCGACGAAGAGCCTGAGTGATACCGGGTCGAGTCTCATCGGCCGGATTACACCACTGAGGGGGCATCCACCATCGCCAACCGCGATGGCACCTTGACGAATGACCGGTTTACGCCGCGCCAGCGCGTACCGATGATGCGCTTCCGCGCCCCGGGACCCCGTGGCGCACCCCCACAGAGACAGGACCCCATGCCCGAGGCATCTTCCGCATCCCCTTCCATCCCGCCGGGCGCACTGGCCGGTGTACGTGTCGTCGAGATGGGCCAGCTCATCGCCGGCCCTTTCTGCGGCAAGACGCTGGGCGAATTCGGCGCCGACGTGGTGAAGATCGAGGCGCCCCTCACCGGCGACCCGCTGCGCAACTGGCGCATGCTGCAGGACGGCACCTCCGTCTGGTGGCAGGTGCAGTCGCGCAATAAACGCTCGATCGCCCTCGACCTGCGGTCCCCCGAAGGCCAGGACATCGCCCGCCGCCTGATCGCCGAGGCCGACGTGCTGGTGGAGAACTTCCGCCCCGGTACCCTCGAAGGCTGGGGCCTGGGCTGGGAAGAATTGCACCGGCTCAATCCCGGCCTAGTGATGCTGCGCATTTCGGGCTACGGCCAGACCGGCCCCTACCGCGACCTGCCGGGTTTCGGTGCCATCGGCGAGGCCATGGGCGGCCTGCGCCACCTGACCGGCGAGCCGGGCCGGGTGCCGGTGCGGGTGGGTGTCTCCATCGGCGACACGCTGGCGGCGCTGCACGGCACCATCGGGGTGCTGACCGCCCTCTACCACCGCAAGGTGAACGGCGGCCAGGGCCAGGTGGTGGACGTGGCACTGCACGAGGCGGTGTTCAACGTCATGGAGAGCCTGCTGCCCGAGTACAGCGCCTTCGGTGCGGTGCGCGAGGCCGCCGGCAGCGCGCTGCCGGGCATCGCGCCGTCCAATGCCTATGCCTGCAGCGACGGTTATGTGCTGATCGCCGGCAACGGCGACAGCATCTTCCGCCGGCTGATGGACACCATAGGCCGGACCGACCTGGGCACCGCGGCCGACCTGCAGAGCAATGCCGGGCGGGTGGTGCGGGTGGACGAACTCGACGCCGCCATCGGCGCCTGGACCATTTCCCGCACCGTGGCCGAGGTGCTGGAGGCCCTGGCCGCGGCCAAGGTACCGGCCGGCAAGGTCTATACCGCCAGGGATATCCACGAGGACCCGCACTACCGGGCGCGCGACATGATCCTGCGCCAGGAAACCCGCGGTGGCCGGGTGCTGGACGTGCCCGGCATCGTGCCCAAGCTGTCGGCCACGCCAGGGTCGGTGCGCTCGTCCGCGCCGCGGCTGGGCGACGACACCGATGCGGTGCTCGCCGAACTGGGTTTGCAGGCCGATGCCATCGCCGCCCTGCGCAAGAAGGGAGTCGCCGCATGAACACCCCCACCACCGTCTGGAATGGCGCCCGCCGCCGTATCTACCTGCAGGACGTGGGCCCGCGCGACGGCCTGCAGATGGAATCGGCCTTTGTGCCGACCGAGGACAAGATCGCCCTGGTCGACCTGCTGTCGACCGCCGGCCTGGCCAAGATCGAGGCCACCGCCTTCGTGTCGCCGCAGGCGATTCCCGCGCTGCGTGATGCCGAGGTGGTGCTGCGCGAGATCCGCCGCGCGCCGGGCATTGTCTACACCTGCCTGGTGCCCAACATCCGCGGTGCCGAACGCGCCATCGACGCCAAGGCCGACGAACTCAACCTGGTGATGTCTTGCAGCGAAACCCACAACATCGCCAACCTGCGTATGACCCGCGAGCAGTCCTTCACCGCGCTGCAGGGCGTGGCGGCGCTGGCGCGGCAGGCCGGGGTGGCGGTGAACATTTCGCTGTCGTGTGCCTTCGGCTGCCCGATGGAGGGCGACGTGGACCCGGCCGTGGTGCTGGACTGGGCGGCGCGTTTCATCGAGCAGGAAGGCGTGCAGGGTGTGACCCTGTGCGACACCACCGGCATGGCCTACCCGACCCAGGTGGCGGCGCTGACCCGCGCCTACAAGGAACGCTGGCCGGATGCGGGGCTGACCCTGCATTTCCATAACACCCGCGGTATGGGCCTGGCCAATGTGCTGGCCTCCATCGACGCCGGTGCCGACCGTTTCGATGCCTCGCTGGGTGGCCTGGGCGGCTGTCCCTATGCACCCGGTGCCAGCGGCAACGTCTGTACCGAGGAGATCGTGCATGCACTGGAACTCATGGGCTACGACACCGGCTGCGACCTGGCGGTGCTGCTGCAGGCCGCCCGGCGCCTGCCGGCACTGATCGGCCACGACATCCCGAGCCAGATCGCCAAGGCCGGCGCCCGGCTGGCACTGCACCAGCCGCCGGCGGATTTCGTGCGCTGGCGCGACCGGGCGCTGGAGCGCGGCTGATCCGGCCGGTGCCGGGCGTCCCACTTTTCCACCGGACTTATCCACCGTTCCCCAGGAATTGTCCTTCCTTATCCCTCGCTTTTCCACTTGCTTATCCACAACAGGAGACTTCCAAAAATGACTTCCCACTTTTGCCTGCCGCGCCGCGCCCTGGGCACCGCCTGCCTTGCCACGACCGCCCTGCTGCTGGCTGGCGGCGCCCTGGCGCAATCCGCCGACATCAAGAACTACCCGGACCATCCGGTGATGCTGATCGTGCCCACTGCGGCGGGTGGCACTACCGACATCTCGGCGCGCATGCTGGGCATTCCGCTCGGTATTTCCATCGGCCAGACCCTGGTGGTGGACAACCGCGGCGGCGCCAACGGTGGTATCGCCGCGGTGGCGGTCAAGCAGGCCAAGCCCGACGGCTACACCCTGCTGATGCAGTACTCGGGCTACCACGTCATCACCCCGCTGGTCAGCAAGCAGGCCCTGCAGTGGAAAGCCAGCGACCTGACACCCGTGGCCAACGTGATCTCGGCGCCGCAGATCGTGGTGATCCGTGGCGACCTGCCGTTCAAGACCATGGCCGACCTGGTGGCCTATGCCAAGGCCAACCCGGGCAAGCTCAACTACGCCTCCTCGGGCAATGGCTCGCTGCAGCATGCCACCGGCGCCATGCTGGAACAGCAGGCGGGCATCAAGATGACCCACATTCCCTACAAGGGCACGGGACCTGCCCTGCAGGACCTGCTCGGCGGCCAGGTGGACCTGACCTTCGGCACCGCACCACCCTTCATCCCCCACATCCAGTCCGGCAAGCTGCGGGTGCTGGCCACCACCGGCAAGGCGCGCCTGCCCAGCCTGCCCGACGTGCCGACCACGGCCGAGGCGGGCCTGCCGCACCTCGATGCCACCTCCTGGTTCGCGGTGTACGCCCCGGCCCATACCCCCAAGGCCCTGGTCGACAAGCTGTCGGCCGAAATCGCCAAGGTGGTGAACACGCCCGACTTCAAGCAGAAGGCGCTGGAACAGGGCGCCACGGCCGACTACCAGACCCCACAGCAGCTCGATGCCAAGGTGAAGAAGGAAACCGCCGACTGGGCCACGGTGGTGAAGGCCGCCAACATCCAGGCCGATTGACCCCGGAACAGCCACTGGGGCGCCCGTAACAGAGTTCCCAGGGCGCTTCTCGGCGCCAAGGAGGGGTCCACCCCCTCCCTGGTGTTCCAGCCCCTGAAAACGCCCGTCGCTGACGGGCGTTTTTGTTTTTGCGGCGCGTGTGTGGTGGGTGCCCCTCTTCTTCTTCCTTATCTCTTCTATAACTTCATAGTCGTAGTAGTAGAGCCCGCCCTCCGCTGGGGACAAGCCGGTTTTCCCGAGTCCTGGCGCGCACTTGCGTGCAGCGCAAGCCTGTGCAGGGGACACAGGTTTGGTGGCGGCTGGTACTGAACAAGGCTACCGCTGTCGACGGAATTGTGGATAAGTGCCAAGTTGCCTGGCAACTTCAAACAGGGTTATCCACAGAAGCCACCGCTGGACAGTGGCCAGTGGTGGCGTGGCCACCGGCCAAACAGGCGACGCGGGTGGTGTCCCTGGTCCCGGCTTCTACTCTATAACTTCTATATTTAAATAGTAGTAGTAGTAAGGGAGGGGCGGTTCTGTGGACAAGGGTGCTTTGGCCTGCTGCATCAAGGACTTGCGTGGCGGGCAGCCCTGTGTGCCGAACCCTTTTTCAAAAGTACGCTAAAGCGGATAACTTCGGCTCTTGGCACGCTGCTGTGGATAAGTCCCCGGTTATGCTGCATTTATCCCCAGGGTTTGCCGGCTGGCGGCCAAAACGACCCCCGAAGTGCCGGTTCAGGGTGCCGTGGTCCAGGGGGTGGCCAGCCGAAGGTCGTCGAGCCATTGCGCAAAGTTCTCTTCGCCATGGGCGGGGTCGGCCCGCAGCAGAGCAGATGGGTGCAGGGTGACCAGTACGGGCAGTCCCCGGGGATCGGTCAGCCACTGGCCGCGTTCCCTCATCACCGCCACGGGGCGGCCCAGCACGGCGCGGGCGGCGGTGCCACCCAGAGCCAGGATGGCACGGGGCGCCACCAGGGTTATCTCGTCTTCCAGCCAGTGCAGGCAGGCATCTATTTCCTGCTGGGCTGGGGTCTTGTGCATGCGGCGCTTGCCGCGGAGTTCGAATTTGAAGTGCTTGACCGCGTTGGTGACGTAGAGCTGGGCGCGGTCCCAGCCAAGTTCGGCCACAGCCTTGTCGAACAGTTTGCCGGCCGGGCCGACAAAGGGGTGGCCGCGCAGGTCTTCCTGGTCGCCTGGCTGCTCGCCGACCACCATCAGGTGGGCATGTTGCGGGCCCTGGCCCACGACCGATTGGGTGGCGAAGGCACCGATCGGGCATTCCCGGCAGCGGTCGGTGGCCGCTTTCAGGCCGGAAAGGCGGTGGAGAACCACCGGTTGTTCAGCGTTAAAGGCTTCCTGCGGTGCGTGGGGGCGCGCGGTGGGCGGAATACGCCGTGCAGGGAGGGTGGCGGGCTGTTGGACCATGGTGCCGCTGCGTTCCAGGGCGCGGGCCGAGAGTTCGCTGATCAGCCGTGCCTCCGGCAGGTTGTGCCAGTAGCGGCGCGGCATTTCCTTCTGCATCATGGCGAGCTTCAGGCGCGCGGGGTTGAAGATCGATGCGTAGTAGGTGAGCCACAGGGATTCGCCGGCGTCGGCCGGGGGTGCATCCCCGCGGCGCCCGCCGGGGGCGAACACCAGGTCGGGTGGTTCCCAGCGTACGCTGCGGCGGGGCGTGAGGATGGCCCAGCGCATGGTGGTGAAACGGCGCTGGAAAAAAGGTGCGGTGGCCTCGACGATGTGGTGCCCGGGTTCGAACCAGGCAACGTGCAGCGGGGTGGCGGCGCCGTCGTCCACCACCGTGAAACGGACGAAGGCGGTCATCTTGTGCCGATCGCGCCGTACGGCCTTGGCCATCAGGCCGGCCTGGAGCAGGTCGGGGTCCAGCGGGTCGTGGCGCAGGCCGGGTTCGTGCACCAGCCGCCAGAGCAGACGGTAGAGCAGGCCGAAGCGGCCGGCATCGTGGTGCAGGATGACCTGTTGGCACAGGGTGAGGAAGGCGGGTGGCACGCGGGATGCCGCGAGCGTGCCTCCCATTTGTGCGGTAGCGGGTTCGGGAGGAGTTTCTCCAGGGGAGGGTTCCGAAAAGAGATCGGTCGCGCCGGCTACATGCCACTGCACATTGCCGGGCGGTATGCCCGCTGCCAGCAATGCGCGCGCCTGGCTGCGGAAAGCCTGCAGGTCGGTTTCACCCGCTAGGGTTATCGTGCGGTGCGGGGGTTCCGCCGGCATGGTTCAGAACAGGCTGGCCTGTTCGGTCGGGGATTGGCGCCGCACCGGCGTGGTTTCCATGGCACGGCTGGGGCGGTGGTCGTCCGCCAGCACGAAGGGCAATACGCGGCCCAGCGGTACGTGCAGCCGCTGCAGGTCGGCAGTTCGAATCCGCCGTACCCGCCGGGCGGCCAGCAGGCGGTCGACCGCCTTCACCCCCAGGCCGGGTACCCGCAGCAGCATCTCACGGGGGGCGCGGTTGAGGTCCACCGGGAAACGTTCCCGGTGCGCGAGGGCCCAGGCGGTCTTGGGATCGACGTCGAGCGCCAGCATGGCACGGCCATCGGCACCGGGCACCACGATCTCATCGTGTGCGAAGCCGTAGAAACGCAGCAGCCAGTCGGCCTGGTAGAGCCGGTGTTCCCGTACCAGGGGCGGTGCCTGCAGCGGCAGGCGGGACGAGGCGTCGGGGATGGGGCTGAAGGCCGAGTAGTAGACGCGGCGCAGCCGGTAGGCGCCGTAGAGCGTGGCGCTGGTCGACAGGATGGCGCCGTCGTCGGCCGCGTCGGCTCCGACGATCATTTGGGTGCTCTGGCCGGCCGGGGCGAAGGACGGTGCCTCGGCGCGCCGGGCCGTGGCGCTGGGCAGCGACATGGCCGGTGTTGCTGCCGCATCCCGTGCCGCGTCCTTCGCATCGTCGATGTGGATGCGCAGCCGGGCCATGGACCGCTTGATGGCGGCGCCGTTCTTTTCCGGTGCCAGCGCGGCCAGGCCCTGGGCCGTGGGCAGCTCGATGTTGATGCTGAGCCGGTCGGCGTAGCGCCCGGCTTTTTCCAGCAGTTCGGGTGCCGCGTCGGGAATCGTCTTCAGGTGGATGTAGCCCCGGAAATCGTGCTCTTCCCGCAGTACCCGCGCCACCTCGACCACCTGCTCCATGGTGTAGTCGGGGTTGCGGATGATGCCGCTCGACAGGAACAGGCCTTCGATGCAGTTGCGCCGGTAGAAGTCGAGGGTGAGCGCCACCACCTCGGCTACCGAGAAACGCGCGCGGGGCACGTTGCTGCTGACGCGGTTGACGCAGTACAGACAGTCGTACTGGCAGAAATTGGTCAGCAGGATCTTCAGCAGCGAGATGCAGCGGCCGTCCGGCGCATAGCTGTGGCAGATGCCCGAGCCTTCGGTCGAGCCGATACCCCGGCCGCCTATGGAACTGCGCTGGCTGGTGCCGCTGGAGGAGCACGAGGCGTCGTACTTGGCGGCATCGGCCAGGATCGCCAGCTTGCGCTGGAGGGGGTGGATGGAATCAGGCACTGTACGAATGTACAGTTAATTCAGCAGGCCAATGCCTGCTTACATCTGTGGTGCAGGGTCTTGCGCTGCGGCTTCGGCAGCGTCCCTGCGGCGGTGGAATTCGATGATGGCCGCTGCCACGGCCGCGATGGAGAGCGGCGCCAGGTAGTACACCGCCCGGTAGGCCAGCAGGGCCGCCAGCAGCGGTGCCTTGTCGACGCGGTGGCCCAGCAGGGCGATGAACACCGCCTCGGTCACACCCAGGCCGGCGGGCACATGCGCCATGACACCGGCCACCGCGGCTACCAGCAGCGTGGCCAGCACCGCGGGGTAGTCCACCCGCTGCTCCAGCAGGACCCAGATGATGCCGGCCATCAGCATCCAGTGCAGGCTCGACAGGGCTTCCTGCAGCAGCGCGATCTTCCAATCCGGCGGCAGGATGCGGCGGCCGCGCAGCACCAGTTCGCGGCCGTGGCGCAGCCAGCACACCAGCACGTACCCGGCTGCTGCCAGCACCAGGCCGGCGCCCAGCCAGCGCAGGCCTGCGGCGCTGAGGTCCCAGCGCGGCGGCAGTTCGAACGGCCACACCAGGAACACCACCCCTGCGAGCAGGCAGTAGCCGATCCAGTTGGTGACCATGGCCAGCAGCGTGACGTGGGTGATGGCGCCGGTATCGAGGCCGAAGTGGTCGTAGAGCCGCCAGCGGAAGGCAACGCCGCCCACCAGCGTGCCCAGGTTGAGGTTGAAGGCGTAGCTGACGCAAGCCACCAGGAGCACCAGTGGTGTGGACAGGCCATGGCGGGCGCAGTGGCGGCCCACCAGGTCGAAGCTGCAATACACCAGGTACGTGAAGAAGGTGAGCACGGCCGCGCCGGCCAGCACCTGCCAGGGCATGGCGCGCAGGGAGGTGAGTACGCCGCCCCAGGCGATGGTGCGGGCCTGCGACACCACCAGCCAGGCCACCAGGGCGAAGAAACCGAGGCTCACCAGGCGTTTGGCCCAGGGCCACCAGGCGCGCGCGGTCAGCGTGGACCACCAGCCGGAAGGGGCAGCCGCCGCAGGCAGCGATGTTTCGGGTGTACCCATGCCGGAACAGTCGCCGCGCCTAGGCGGCATCGGTACGGGTCGCGCCATCGGACGCCGCGCTGTCGTCGGCGGTGGGCAGTTGTACCGGCAGCGCCCGCTTGGTGGGGTTGGGCAGCCAGCCGGCCAGCATCGGGTACCAGCGCAGGAAGTGGAAGATGAAAAAACTGCGCACCAGGCGCCAGACGCTCCAGTCCTGTGCCAGGTTTTCGGCCTGCACGCGTTTGCAGCTGTGTTCCATCAGGTGGGCGAGCCGTTCGTACAGATGGGTGTTGAATGCCGGGTCGCGGATGACGACGTTGGCCTCGAGGTTCAGCGACAGCGACAGCGGATCGAGGTTGCTGGAACCCACGGTGGCCCAGGCATCGTCCATCAGCGCCACCTTGCCGTGCAGCGGCCGGTCGCAGTACTCGTGGATGCGCACCCCTGCGTGCAGCAGGTGGTGGTAGAGCATGCTGGCTGCCGTCTTGACGATGGGCATGTCGGGTTGGCCCTGCAGGATCAGGTCGACCTCCACGCCGCGCTTGGCGGCACGCCGCATTTCCTTGATCAGCAGGTAGCCGGGGAAGAAGTAGGCGTTGGCGATGACGACCCGCTGCCGTGCGGTGCGGATGGCGGCGCGGTACTGGCGCTCGATGTCGTTGGTGTGGCGGTGGTTGTCGCGGGTGACAAAAAATGCGTCGGCCTCGCCGCTGGGCGCCATGCCGTGTTGCACCGACACCTTGGCGCGCCGGCGCAGCCATCGCCGGCCCTGGCCGCCGATGGCAATGGCGTACAGCACGAAGCGGTGGATGTGCGCCACCAGCGGCCCGGTGATTTCCACCGCGTAGTCCTGCTTGGCCTGCGGGCCGAAGTCGGCCAGGTGGTCGGCCGAGTAGTTGATGCCACCGACGAAGGCACGTTCGCCGTCCACCACCACGATCTTGCGGTGCATGCGCCGCAGCAGGTTGGTGCGCAGGCCGAAGAGTTTGGGGCCGGGATCGAAAATCCGGAAACGTACGCCCTCGGACGTCAGGGAATGCAGGAAGGTATCCGACAGGTCCGGCGAGCCGTAGCCGTCGACCATGACGTCGACCTTGGCGCCGCGCCGGGCCGCCTGTACCAGGGCATCACGCAGGGCCAGGCCCACCTTGTCCTCGAACAGGATGAAGGTTTCCAGCACCACCTCGCGCTGGGCATGGGCGATGCACTCGAAGACACGCGGGAAGAATGCCTCGCCGTTTTCCAGGAGTTCGAAGTGGTTGCCGGCTACCCAACGGTTCCTGCGCAGGGTGTTTTGGACCGACAGGCTCATATCGACAGGTCCGCCGCCAGCGGCGCGTGGTCCGACAGGTGTGACCAGGGGCGTTTGGGCAGCACGAAGGGGGCGTGTACACCCGCGTTGCGGACGTAGATCCGGTCGAGCTGCAGCACCGGCAGCTTGGCGGGGAAGGTGCGCGCGGCCTGGCCGTTGGCCTTGACGAACACCTCGTGCATGCCGGCGCCGTCCTCGAGGATGTCGTGGGCGCGGCAGCGCCAGTCGTTGAAGTCGCCGGCGATGACCAGGGGCGCATCGGCCGGGATCTCCTTGCGGACCAGCTCGCACATCAGGCGGAGCTGCTGGCGCCGGTGGTTTTCGGCCAGGCCCAGGTGCACGCAGATGGCGTGCAGGTCGGTGGCGCGGCCGGGGATGCGGAGCACGCAATGCAGCATGCCGCGCCGCTCGGGCCCGGCGATGGAGATGTCGTGGTTCTGGTAGTGGACGATGGGGAATTTCGACAGCAGCGCGTTGCCGTGGTGGCCGTTGTCGTAGACCGCATTGCGGCCATAGGAAAAATGGCCCCAGATCTCGTCGGCCAGGAACTCGTAGTGCGGGTTCTGCGGGAAATTGGCGATGCGGTCGGAATGCCGGGCATGGGTGCCCAGCACCTCCTGTAAAAATACCACGTCGGCCGCTACCCCGCGCACCGCATCGCGCAACTCATGCAGGATGAACTTGCGGTTGAAGGTGGTGAAACCCTTGTGGATGTTCACCGTGAGCACCTTGAAGGTGAACGGCAGGGGGTTTCCGGATTCCGGGGCGGTGGCTGGTTCGGCACTCATGGGTCGTTCGTCGTCTCACATCGGGGCGCGGCCCCTGGAAAAGTATTGTCCAAGGGCCGCAGTTGACTGGACTGTAGGACGGTGAGCCGATTTCCAGCCCCCTCCTGCCGCATGCTGGGGCCGGTTGGTGACGATCGACAGGAAGTCAGAACGAATGTGCGTAGCGCACTTGCACGTAGTTCTCGCCCGGGTTGGGGGTTTCGAGGTGGGCGTTGGAGTAGTGCTCGAAGCGCAGCGATATCTCCTGCTCCCGCTGCGTACCGAAGCTGTAGCCCAGCGCCAGGTGCGTGCCGAAATTGAAGCGGGTGCTGAAGGTCTTGGCGTTGCTGCGGTAGAGCACGTCGGTGTACGACACACCGATACCGGCGTCGGTGAACCAGGGCGAGCGGCCTTCGTCGAAGCGCAGGCGGAAGACCGGCTTGAAGCCGACCAGCCAGGTGTGGTGGTGGTCGCCGCGGAAACCGTCGGAATCGAGGAAGCTGCCATACAGGTCCCAGTAGGCGGTGGCCTGGCCGCCCCAGAGCGGGCGCTGCCAGTCGATGGGTTTGGTGACACCGACGGTGTAGCCGTTGGTCCGGCTGTCGCTGCCGCTGCGGCTGTACTGGGTGTAGATGCCGGTGGTAGCCGAAACATCGGCCCGCGTGCTACCGGTGCCGAAGGCCAGCAGGACGGCGGAGAGGGTGGGTAACAGCGTGCGGTGGTTCATGGCATCTGGAACGGAGGGTTGCATATCTAGTGTAGGCACCACAGGATTTACGTGCCTGGGACGTACGCCGGCGGAGGCCCAAGTCCTACAGGTGACGGGCACGTGGTCCGATAAGTCGTGGGTCCAGCGCCACGTACTGTGGGTGCAGCCCTTGGAAAAACGGACGGGTTCGCTTTCCCGGGATGTTTCCGAGATGTTCATTTCTCCAACGTCTCCAACGAGTACCAAAAAAGGACACTGCCATGAAAAACACGATTCGCACCTCTCTCCTGCTGACCGGCCTGCTGGCCGTTTCGAGCCTCACTTTTGCCCAGGTGCCCAACACCACCAAGGGCGGCGAGGCCACCACCATGTCGCAGGGCCAGATCAACCCGGTCGACAAGTCGCCCAAGTCCTCCGACACCACCCGTGCCGCGGTGAAGTCCGAGGCCGCCGCCAACAACAAGATGTCCAACAACAAGACCACCGGCATGGGTGAAGCCAGCACCACCGGCCCGAATGGCCAGGCCAATATGCTGCCCGCCAAGGACAACCCCACCACCAGCGGCATGGCGTCGCCCGGCATGAGCAAGAAGGACGAAGCCAAGGCGGCCGCCAGGAACCCATCCCGCGCGGCCGAATCCGCCAAGTAAACAGTCGCTGGCGACAGCGAATGCAAAAAAGGGGCCCGCAGCGATGCGGGCCCCTTTTTTTGGGTGGGAACAGGTCCGGGCACGGGTCCCGGACCGAGCTTCAGCGAGCCGGTGCAGGCATGTCCGGGCCGCCGTGGCCGTGCGGACCCATGGGCCGGCCTTCGCCGCCGCGCGGACCGTGGTTCCAGCCGCCGTGCTGGCCGCCATGCCTGCCGCCGTGGCCGAAGTGTTGCGACAGCAGATCGAAGGCCTTTTGCTGGGGAGGCGTCAGCGCCGCGTAGAAGGTCTTCACCGCGTCGGCGCGTTTGTTCATCTCCGCGGCGCGGCGGTCGTGCATTTCACGCATGCGGTCGATACGCTGGGGCGTGGTCAGCTTGTCGAACTCGGCCCGGTCGAAGCGCGGGCGTTCACCCATCTGCGGCCGGGTGCCGGCGACGAAGGCGCTCCAGGCACCTTCCTGCTGCGGTGTGATCTGCAGCTTGGTCTTCAGTTCGGCGAAATGCCGGTCGATGCGCTGCTGCATACGCGCCGGGTCGAAGCGGCGTTCGCCGCGCTGCGGGTGCGCGGGGGCCGTGGCGCCGGGGGCGGCTGGCGGTGGCGGTGTCTGGGCCATGGCGGAGAGACCGGTGGTGGCCAGCAGGCCGGCGAGCAGCAGGGGCTTGAGCTTGAGTTTCATGAGAGCTTCCTTTGGTGAGAAACCCCCGGTGCCGGATGGCAACAGGTTGGAAGCAAGTGTGGAAGCCGCGTGTAAGGGTCCGGTGCAGCCGGTGTGAGGCGCATGTAAATCTTCCTCACGAAAGGTGCGAGGGGGTGGCGAGGGTGTGCCGAGGGACAATGGCGGGCTGTGCAGGCCGCCGGCCCTCCCCCTCATTCCTCCCAGGAAAGCAAAAGCAGTGTTCAAGAACGTGATCGTCTACCGCATCGGCCCGGGCTGGTCCCCGTCGCTGGAGCAACTCGAAGAAAACCTCGGCAAGGCGCGTTTCGCCCCCTGCGGCGCCTCCCAGGAGCGGTCCGCCGGCTGGGTGGAGCCGCGCGGTGAAGCCAACGGGCCGCTGGCCGAATCCATCGGTGGCCAGTGGATCCTGAAATTCATGGTCGAGGCCAAGGTCGTGCCCGGTTCGGTGGTGCGCCGCAAGCTGGAGGAGCGGGTCGCCCAGATCGAGAAGGAGACCGGCCGCAAGCCCGGCAAGAAGGAAAGCCGCGACCTCAAGGAAGACGTGCTGCTGGAGCTGCTGCCCATGGCATTCACCAAGCAGGGCGCCACCCCGGTGTGGATCGACCCCGAGGCGCGGCTGCTGGTGATCGGCGCTTCCAGCCAGGGCCGGGCCGACGAACTGGTGACGGCGCTGGTCGAGGCCGCGCCGGGTTTTGCGGTGTCGCTCATCAATACCAATGTGACCGCGGTAGCGTCGATGTCGGAGTGGCTGGTGAGCCAGGAGCCGCCGGCGGGCTTCAGCGTGGACCGCGAATGCGAACTCAAGGCGGCCGACGAGTCCAAGGCGGTGGTGCGTTATGCGCGCCATGCGCTCGACATCGAGGAGGTGCGTGAGCACATCGGTCAGGGCAAACTGCCGACCCGGCTGGCCATGACCTGGGACGGCCGGGTGTCCTTCCTGCTCACCGAGGGCATGCAGATCAAGAAGATCGCCTTCCTGGAAGGGGTGTTCGACGGCACCTCGGGCCAGAAGGAAGACGGCTTCGATGCCGATGCGGCGATCGCCACCGGCGAACTGCAGAAGCTGATCCCGGACCTGCTGGAAGCGCTGGGCGGCGAGGTTGCCATTACCTAGGCCGGCATCAAACGATAATGAGAACCTTTATCGTTTGATCGCGAAGGGGCTCCGTCCATGATGTTCCACATTCCCGCCGTGCTGACGGGCGCGCAGGTGGCCGATTTCCGCAGCCGGTTCGAAACGGCCGAGTGGACCGACGGCCGGGCCACGGTGGGGGAGCAGGGCGCCCAGGTCAAGCACAACCGCCAGCTGCCGGATGGCCACCCCACCAGCCTGGCGCTGGGCGAAGCGGTGCTGAAGGCCTTGGCGCAGTGCCCGCTGTTCTTTTCGGCCGCGCTGCCGCTGCGTATCGCCCCGCCGCTGTTCAACCGCTACGAAGGCGGCGAGCACTACGGCCTGCATGTGGATGGCGCGGTGCGTATCCTGCCTGGCGGCCGGGGCCATGTGCGCACCGATCTGTCGGCCACCCTGTTCCTGACGGAACCGGAGGACTATGACGGCGGCGAGCTGGAGGTGGTGGACACCTACGGCACGCACGAGGTCAAGCTGCCGGCGGGCGACCTGATCCTGTACCCGGCATCGAGCCTGCACCGGGTGTTGCCGGTGACACGCGGGGCGCGTACCGCGTCCTTCTTCTGGCTGCAGAGCATGGTGCGCGACGACCGGCACCGCGGCCTGCTGTTCGAGCTGGACCAGAACATCCAGAAGCTGCGTGCGCGGGTCGGCGACGTGGAAGAGGTCCTATCCCTGACCGGCCACTACCACAACCTCCTACGCCTCTGGACGGAGACCTGATTCAGGTCGCTTCGGTGTCGAGATCGGGTTCGTGGCGGATGGAGCCGCGGTCGCGGTGGTGTTTCTGGCGGTCGAGTGTGCTTTCGAGGGCGTGGCGCAGTTTGTCGAGGCTGCCGCGGAAGGCTTCGTCGAGTGTCGGTGCATGGTGGCTGACGGTCACCGGCGGGTGGCTGGCCAAGCGGGCTTCCAGCAGGCTCTTCTTGTCCGCGCCGCCGGCCTTGTCGTGGCCGTTCTCGTCGCTCAGGTGCACCTCGATGCGGGTGACGTCGGCGTGGAAGCGCTGCAGGTGGGTGGTGAGTTCTTCGGTGGCCCAGCGCTCGAGCGCATCGCCGTTCTGGCCGTGGAGGCTGCTGGTGCCGTTGACCTGGATTTGCATGGCATGTTCCTTCGTTCGAAGGCCCAGTATCCGCCTCTTCCGCCGGGCCGTGTAAGAACCAGTGCGTTGCCGTCACGCCCTGTCGCTGCCGGCGAGGTCCTCCAGGATGGGGCATTCAGGGCGGCCGTCGCCGTGGCAGCAGCCCACCAGGGACTGCAGGCTGCGTTGCATGGCCCGCATCGCGGCGATGCGGCGGCCCAGCTCGTCCACATGCTGCTGCGCGATGCGTTTGACGCTGGCGCTGGCGCGGCTGCGGTCGTGCCACAGGCCGACCAGTTCGGCGATCTCGGCCATGGAAAAGCCCAGGTCGCGCGCGCGTTTGATGAACCGCAGGGTGTGCACGTCGGCTTCGCCGTACTGGCGGTAGCCGGCCTCGGTGCGCGGCACCGAGGGCAGCAGGCCCAGCGACTCGTAATGCCGGACCATGCGCGGCGATACACCCGAGCGGCGGGCTGCCGCGCCGATCGGTACCGGCCCGGAGGCTGCCAGTGCAGTAGCCGTGGCCATGGCCGTCTTCACGCGGCGTGGTAGCCGGCGTTCTCGATGGCCAGGCGCAGGGCTTCGTGCGGCTGTTCGCTGACGACGTCGACCTGGCCGGTGGGCAGGTCCACCGTGACCCGCGCCTGGGGGTCGATGGCTTCGACCGCGTTCTGTACCGCCTGCACACAGTGGTTGCAGCTCATGCCGTCGACCTGGAATTTCTGGCCCATGGGAATACTCCTTGAATACGAAAGACCGCAGTGTCGACCCTGCCACGGTGTCAAGGTCAAGCGGGCCGGGCTTGACCTTGCCACGGTGTGAGGCTTTACGCTCCCTCCATGACTACGCCATCACCTGCTGTTTCTGCTCCGCCGCCCTTTGACCTGTCCGTGGGGGGCATGACCTGCGCTGCCTGTGCGGGACGGGTGGAGCGGGCGCTGAAAGCGGTCCCGGGGGTGCACGAGGCCACGGTCAACCTGGCGACCGAATCGGCCCGTGTGCGCTTCGACCCGGGCGCCGCGACCGCGCCCGACTGGCAGGCCCGGCTGCGCCGCGCTGTGCGCGACGCAGGCTATGAGCCCCGCAGTGCCGAAGAAGCGCAGGCGGCCCAGGACGCCCCGTCCTGGGCGGGGTTCGCGCCGGTGGCCCTGGGCCTGGCTTTGTCGCTGCCCCTGCTGCTGCCCATGGTGCTGGGGCCCTTCGGACTCCACGCCCAACTGCCGCCCTGGCTGCAACTGCTGCTGGCCGCGCCGGTCCAGTTCTACCTGGGTGCGCGTTTCTACCGCGCGGGTTGGCATGCCTTGCGGGCGGGCGGCGGCAACATGGACCTGCTGGTGGCCCTGGGTACGTCCGCGGCCTTTGGTTTGTCCCTGTGGCTGTGGGCGCGGGCCGGATGGGTGCCGTCGGTGCAGGAGGGCGGCATGGCGGCGCCCCATCTTTATTTCGAAGCCTCTTCTGTCGTCATCACGCTGGTACTGCTGGGTAAATGGCTCGAATCGCGTGCAAAACGGCAGACCACGGCGGCCATCCGTTCGCTCCAGGCCCTGCGGCCGGCGACGGCCCGGGTGCTGCGCCGCGGCCAGGAGGTGGATCTGCCGGTGGCCGAACTGCTGCCCGGCGACGTGCTGGTGGTGCGCCCCGGGGAGCGGGTACCGGCCGACGGCCGGGTGCGCGAAGGGCAGTCGCAGGCCGACGAGTCCTTGCTGACGGGTGAACCGCTGCCGGTGGACAAGGCGGTGGGCGACAGCCTTACCGGCGGGTCTGTCAACGGCGACGGCCGGCTGCTGGTGGAGGTGACGGCCACCGGGGCGGAAACCGTGCTGGCGCGCATCATCCGCCTGGTGGAGGATGCGCAGGCGGAGAAGGCCCCGGTGCAGCGCTTGGTGGACCGGGTCACGGCCGTCTTCGTACCGGTGGTGCTGGCCATTGCCGTGCTGACCGGCCTGGGCTGGGTCCTCGCCGGCAGCGGCGCCGAGACGGCGCTGATCCGGGCGGTGGCGGTGCTGGTCATCGCCTGCCCCTGTGCGCTGGGCCTGGCGACGCCGGCCGCGCTGATGGCCGGCACCGGCGTGGCGGCACGGCACGGCATCCTGGTCCGCGACGTCGGCGCCCTGGAGCGCGCCCGGGCCGTCGATACCGTGGCTTTCGACAAGACGGGTACGCTGACGGCGGGCCGGCCGCGGCTGGCGGCTTTTTCCGGCAGCCCCGGATACGACGCCGGCACGCTGCTGGCGCTGGCGGCCGGCCTCCAGAGTGGCAGCGAGCATCCGCTGGCCCATGCGGTACGGGTGGCGGCGCAAGACAAGAGCCTGCCCACCCACGCAGCGCGGGAGGTGCGGGCGCTGCCGGGGCGCGGTGTCGAAGGGCTGGTCGACGGGCGCTCGCTGTTGCTCGGCAGCCTGGACTGGATGGTGGAATCCGGCGTGCCGGCCGCGGTGCTCTCGGCCGGGCTGGAGGCGCTGCCGCAGGACCAGCGCGAGGGAGCCACGCTATCCGCCCTGGCCGAACGGACGCCGCAGGGCTGCGTATTGCTGGCGTTGCTGGCTTTTGCCGACCAGCCACGGCCCGGAGCCCGCGCGGCACTCGCCGCCTTGCGTGCGCGGGGTCTGCGGCTGGTGATGCTGTCGGGCGACAACCCTTCGGCGGCGCTGGCCATGGGGGTGCGGCTGGGCCTGCATGCAGCCGAGGTGCAGGCCGGGCTGCTGCCGGCGGACAAGGTGGCGGCGGTACGCGCGCTGCAGCGCGGCGGCCGGGTCGTCGCGATGGTGGGCGATGGCGTCAACGACGCCCCGGCGCTGGTCGCGGCCGATCTGGGCATCGCCATGGGCAGCGGCACCGACGTGGCCATGGGCGCGGCCGGCATCACCCTGGTGCGTGCCGAACTGGCGCTGGTGGGTGCGGCACTCGACATGGCCCGCCGCACCGTGGCGAAGATCCGGCAAAACCTGTTCTGGGCCTTTTTCTACAACGTGGTGGGCATTCCGCTGGCGGCCCTGGGCCTGCTGAGCCCGGTGCTGGCCGGCGCGGCCATGGCACTGAGTTCGGTCAGCGTGCTGGGCAATGCTCTGTTGTTGCGGCGCTGGCGCCCCGCCGCAGCGGGTGTCGCCGAAGATGGTAACAGCCACAAAACACGGGGTAAACCCTGATCGCCCGCCCCGGCAATTGTGCCGAAACGCAACTGGTGGTCTGGCAAACTGTGTGCTTACTTACATTCCCGGGCCTTCTACCGGGCCGTGGTGCGACGTCTGACGACGCTTGTCACCCTCCGGCCTTGCGCCCCGATACGCGGCAATCGCGTCCAAGGAACCCTTGATGTCTCTTTTTTCTTTGCGCGGTTTCACCATCCGCCTGCGTATGTACGGCGCTATCGCCGTGGTCATCCTGCTGGTGGCCTTGCTGGGCGGTGCCGGCGCTTTCGGCATGCTGCGTATCCAGCACATGAGCCAGGCGTTCATGAACACCTCCTATGCGGCCACCGAGCAGCTGGCCTCGCTGCGCGAGGCGCTGTCGACGGCACGGCGCGCCGAGCGGGACATGATCATCCAGTACGAAAAGATCGAAGGGGTCAAGGCGGCGCGCGCCATCTGGACCCGCGAGCTCGACCGCGCCGACAGCGTCGGCAAGGACTTTGCCAAGGGGCGCAGCGCCGAGGACGCGGCCCTGATGAACGAGGTGCTGAAAAAGATCGCCTCGTACCGTGCGCTGTTTGCCACCGTGGCGAACCAGCTGGAGGCCAGCGGCTACGAGTCGGCCACCACCGCCAACCGCATGGGCAACCGTTCCGCCGCCGAATACGAGCAGGCCGAAAAGCTGCTGCACGACGTGGAAGCTTCGCTGCGCCGCCAGGTGGACGCCGCGCTGGCCGACCAGGCCCGCGTGGCCAACGAGACGCAGCTGGTGTTCGGCATCATCGCGCTGCTGATGATCGTCACCGTGGTGCCGACGACCGTCATGAACATGCGCTCGATCTGCGGCCCGCTGGAGCAGGCGCGGCAGTCGGCCCTGGCGATTGCCGGCGGCGACCTGTCGCAGCGTATCGCGGTGGAAGGCAAGGACGAGCTGGCGGACCTGCAGCGGGCGCTGGCCAGCATGCAGTCGGGCCTGGGTTCCATGGTGGCGCAGGTGCGTGATTCCAGCGAGAACATCGCCACCGCCAGCCAGGAAATCGCCTCGGGCAACCAGGACCTGTCGAACCGTACCGAACAGACGGCGGGCAATGTGCAGCAAACCGGTTCGTCCATCGTGCAGCTCAGCAGCAACGTGCAGCAGACCGCCTCGTCGGCCCAGTTGGCCAACCAGCTCGCCCAGGCGGCCTCCTCGGCCGCCACCCGCGGCGGCACCGTGGTGGACCAGGCGGTGGTCAGCATGCAGGACATCGCCTCGTCGAGCCGCAAGATCTTCGACATCATCGCGCTGATCGATTCCATCGCCTTCCAGACCAACATCCTGGCGCTCAACGCCGCGGTCGAGGCCGCGCGTGCCGGTGAACAGGGCCGCGGTTTCGCGGTGGTCGCCAGCGAGGTGCGCAACCTGGCCCAGCGCAGCGCCCAGGCCGCCAGCGAGATCAAGACCCTGATCAAGAACAGCGAGACCGCGGTCGACGGCGGTGTGCGCCTGGTCGAAGACGCCGGCACCGCCATGAAGGAAATCGTGGCGGGGGTGCAGCGGGTCGGCGACATCATCGGCGAGATCACCGCAGCGGCGGCCGAGCAGTCCTCGGGCATCGGTGAAGTGAGCCAGGCGGTGCACGAGATCGACCGCATGACGCAGCAGAATGCCGCGCTGGTCGAGCAGTCCGCCGCCGCAGCCGAATCGCTGCGCGAGCAGGCCGGCCGGCTGGCCGGTGTGGTGCGGCAGTTCCGCCTGGAAGAGCACCCGCTGACGGCAGTCCGGGGCCGCCCCTCCGCGCCTGCGGCCCAGGGCGCGATTGCGCGCCCGGCGCAGCAGATGCTGGCCTGACGTCAGTACCCGACGGTGAAGCGCTGGCGGCTGTGCGCCGGCTTCTCGATTTCATCCACCAGGGCGATGGCGTAGTCCTCGAAGGAAATGCCGCTGCCCTGGTCATTGCTCAGCAACTGGTCTTTTCCGAGCCGGAACCGGCCGGTGCGCTGGCCGGCCTGGAACAGCGCGGACGGTGACAGGAAGGTCCAGTCCAGGGTCTTTTCCTGGCGCAGCAGATCCAGGAACCTGCTACCACCAAGCGCTTCGGCCTTGTAGGCCTCGGGGAAGCCAGGCGTCGTGACCAGGGCCACGCCCGGGGCGACCTCCAGGCTGCCGGCACCGCCGACGACCAGGTAGCGCCGGACGCCCGCGGCCTTGACCGCATCGATCAGGATCCGCGGATCGCTGGCGGTGAAATGCACCGCACTGATGACGATGTCATGGCCTTTCAACAAGGCGATCAGGCCGTCCTTGCCGGAGAGGTCACCCGGCAGGGCGGTGACACCGGGGAGCGGGGCGATCTTCTCGGGATGGCGGGCGATCGCCGTGACCGGGTGGCCGCGGTCGGACAGTTCCTGGAGGATGCGCGAGCCGGCATTGCCGGAGGCGCCGATGAGCGCGATGGTCAATGGTGGATCTCCTGGGGCGTGGATAGGTTTCCGAGGCAACGATACAGGGAATGAAAAAAGCGCCCGTCCAGGGCGCTTTCTTTTTGGCCGGTGGCCTTGCGGGCTACACCACGGCCTCCACCGGCGGTCCGGAGTCCTTCTCCTTCTCGCGGCCGAACCAGCTGACGTAGAGCGCCGGCAGCACCACCAGGGTCAGCAGGGTGGCGGTGAACAGGCCGCCGATCACCACGATGGCGAGCGGCCGCTGGGTTTCCGAGCCGATCTCGTGCGACAAGGCCATCGGCAGCAGGCCGAGTGCCGCGAGCATGGCCGTCATGAGCACCGTGCGCAGGCGCTGCATCGAGCCCTCGCGCACCGCATCTACCACCGACATGCCGGCCGCGCGCAGCTGCTGGAACACCGACAGCATCACCACGCCATTGAGCACCGACTGGCCCGACAGGGCGATGAAGCCGATGGCCGCCGATACCGACAGCGGGATGCCGAAGATGTACAGCGCGACAAAGCCGCCGATCAGCGCGAGCGGCACGTTCATCAGGATCAGCGTGGCCATCTTGAACGACTTGAAGGCATCGAACAGCAGCACGAAGATCAGCAGCAGCGAGATCGGCACGACCACGGCCAGGCGTTTCATGGCGCGTTCCTGGTTCTCGAACTCGCCGGACCAGTTGACGACGTAGCCGGTCGGGATCTTGACATTCTTGGCGACGCGTGCCTTCATGTCGGCGACCACCGAACCCATGTCGCGCCCGGCGATGAAGATGCCGATGGCGGTGGTGCGCCGGCCGGCCTCGCGGGCGATGTTCATGGCGCCCGTGGTCTCGCGGATGTTGGTGACGTCGGCCAGGGTGACGTAGCCGCCGTCGGGCTTGGCGATGGGCGTACGCGCCAGGTTGCCGATGACCCGTTCCGAGGTCGGCAGGCGCACCGCCACGGCGAACTTGCGCTCGCCCTCCCACAGGCTGGTGGCGGCCTTGCCGGCGAGTGCGGCCTCGATCACGTCCTGGATGTCGCCCACGTTCAGGCCGTAGCGCGCCGCGCGGTCGCGGTCGATGTCGAGCACCAGCTGTGGCACCTGGCCGTCGCGGTCGATCTCGGCGCGCGCCACGCCCTGTACCTGCTTGACCTCGTGCGCGATCTGGTCGGTGACCTGTTTCATCAGTGTCAGGTCGTCGCCGGCGAGCTTGATGACGATCTGGCCCTTGATCTGCGAGATCGATTCGAGCACGTTGTCGCGGATCGGCTGGGAGAAGGCCGGATCGATGCCGGGGATGGCCGACAGCGCGCGGCTCATCTCTTCGATGATCCGGTCGTGGTTCATGCCCTTGCGCCACTCGTTCTCGGGCTTGATGTCGACGAAGATCTCGGCCATGGAGATGGTCTTCGGGTCGGTGCCGTCTTCCGGCTGGCCGGCCTTGGACACCGTGGTGCGCACCTCGGGTACGGTGAGCAGCTGCTTGCGTGCCAGGTGCAGGATACGCGAGGCCTCCTGGGTGGACACGTTGGGCGACAGGGCGAAGTTGATCCAGGTCGTGCCCTCGTTGAGTTCGGGCAGGAATTCCGAACCCAGGCGCGAGGCCACGACGGTGGTGAGCGCGAAGGCGCAGACGGCGATGACGACCACCGACTTGCGGCGGCGCAGCGCCCAGTCGAGGATGGGGCCGTAGAAGTGCTTGGCGCCGCGCACCACGCGGTTGTCGCCGTGCGGCAGCTTGCGGCGCAGCATCCAGTAGGCCAGCAGCGGCACCAGGGTCAGCGAGAAGATCAGCGAGCCGATCAGCGCGGTGGTGACGGACAGCGCCATCGGCTGGAAGATGCGGCCCTCGTGGCGTTGCAGCGCGAAGATCGGGATGTGCGCCGCGATGATGATGAGCATCGAGAACAGCGTCGGCCGGCCGACCTCGTTGGCCGCGTCGATGATGGTCTGGCGGCGCTCGGTCTCGCGCATGGTCTCCTTGCTCTGGGCCAGGCGGTGCATGATGTTTTCGATCACGATCACCGCGCCGTCGACGATGATGCCGAAGTCCATGGCGCCGAGCGACAGCAGGTTGGCGTGTACCCCCATGATCTTCAGGCCCATGAAGGTCGACAGCAGGGCCAGCGGGATGACCACCACCACGGCCAGGCTGGCGCGCAGGTTGGACAGGAAGATGTAGAGCACCAGCGACACCAGCAGGGCGCCTTCGACCAGGTTGCGGAAGACGGTCGACAGCGTCTTGTCCATCAGCCAGGTGCGGTCGTAGAAAGGCACGATCTGCACACCCGGCGGCAGGCCGCGGGCGTTGATTTCCGCGATCTTCTCCTTCACGCCCTTCAGCACCTCGCTCGGATTCTCGCCCTTGCGCATGATGACGATGCCGGTGACGATGTCGTCGTCGCCGTCCTGACCGACCACGCCCAGGCGCGGTACCGCGCCGATGTGCACGTCGGCGATGTCGCGGATCAGGATGGGGGTGGTGCCGCGCGCGGCGACTACGATGCGGCCGATGTCGTCGGCCGAACGCAGCAGGCCGATGCCGCGGATGGTGTACTGCTCGGCCCCCTGGCGCACGTAACTGCCGCCGGCGTTGGAGTTGCCGCGGGCCAGCGAGTCGAGCAGGTTCTGGAAGGTGACCTTGTAGGCGCGCAGCTTGTCGAGGTCGGGCTGCACCTCGTACTGCTTGATGGCGCCACCCATGGCGACGACGTCGGCCACACCGGGCACCTGGCGCAGGCCGCGCTCGACCACCCAGTCCTCCAGCGTGCGCAGTTCGGTGGTGGAGCGTCCCGCGCCTTTCAGGCGGTAGCGCATGATTTCGCCGACCGGCGTGGCGTTGGGCGCGATCTCGGCCTGCACACCGTCGGGCAGGTCGACGCCGCGCAGGCGCTCCAGCACCTGCTGGCGCGCCAGGTTGACCTCGGCCTTGTCGTCGTAGGTGACGACGGTGAAGGACAGGCCGAACTGGGTGTGCGAAAACACGCGGATGGAGTTCGGCAGCCCGGACAGGGCCACCTCGATCGGCAGGGTGACCTGCTTTTCGACTTCTTCCGGCGCGCGGCCGGGGAACAGGGCGATGACGGTGACCTGGGTGTCGGTCACGTCCGGGAAGGCTTCGACCGACAGGTTCTTGAAGGCGATGAAGCCGGCCAGCGCGAACAGCACCGTGCCCAGCACGATGAAGAGGGGCTGGTGCAGCGCGTAGTGGATCAGGCGTTTCATCGGGTCACTTCGCCTTGCTGCCGTCGGGTGCCGGGGTAGGCGTCTCGGCATCCTCGCGGGTGGCGGCGAATTCGCGCGCCAGCAGCAGGGCGTTGTCGCTCACGACCTGCTCGCCGACCTGCACACCGCCGGTCAGCACGACTTCCTTGGGCCCCAGGTAGCCGACCTTGACGCGGCGCGGCTCGAACAGCCCGGGCTGCAGCTGCACATAGACGTTCTGGCGGTTGCCCTCCAGCGTGATGGCCGATGCCGGCACCACCACGCCCTTGAGCAGTTCGCGTACCTTGACGGTGGCCAGCATCTCGCCCTTCAGGCGCCGGTCGGTGTTGGAGACGATGCCGCGGATCTTGATGGTGCGGGTGACCGGGTCGATGAAGTCGGAGGCGGCGGCCACCTTGCCGGTGAAGACCTCACCAGGATAGGCCGCCACTTCGAGGGTGAAGCTGGCGCCCGGCTGCAGGCTGCTCACGTCGCTTTCCTTGGCGTCGATCTGCACCCACAGCGAGGTCGGGTCGGTCACGACGAACAGCGCCGGGGTGCCGGGCCCGCTCTGGTCGGGGCGCAGTTCCTGGCCGGGGTTGAGGTTGCGCTCCACCACCACGCCGTTCATGTTCGACGTGATGCCGAGCTGCTGGTTGACGCCGGTCGAGCTGCCGTAGAGGCTGGTGCGCGCCGCTGCGCGTGAAACCTCGGCCTGGGCCCGGGCCGCGTCGGCCTCGGTCTGCTCCAGGTCCTTGCGGGCGATGATGCCGGCATCGAACAGCTCGCGCTGGCGCGCCAGGTTCTTGCGCGCGAAGTTGACGTCGGCACCGGCCTTGGCGGTGTCGGCCTGGGCCTGGCCGAAATCGGGCGAGGCGAGCCGGGCCAGCGGTGTGCCGGTCTTGACCGTGGTGCCGACGTCGGCCTGGATGGCGACGACACGTCCGCCGAAGGCCGGGTAGACACGCTGGGTGCGTTCTTCGTTCCAGACCAGGCGCGCGGGCAGTTCGACCACGATGTCGGACGACGCGGCCGCCGGGGCGCTGGCCAGCAGTGCCAGTTGTGGATGGCCGGCCGGGAAACGCAGTTGTTTGCCCTGCAGGATCGGTGCGGGCGGCGGAGCCTCGGTCTTGGGCGCCGATTCGCCGCAGCCGGCCAGCAGCGCGGCAAGGCAGGTGGCGGCGAGCAGGACGCAGCGGGTGCCGCGGAAAGAAGGGTGGCGGGACGGGATCGGCATGGCGGAGGTCTCGGAACGGAACGGAACGGAAGGAGCGCGGCGAACGGCGGCGCTCATGGCGTGGCCACCAGCAGCGCGGGCTGCGTACGCAGCGTCCACATGCCGGCCGCCTTGGCATAGTCGGTGCGGGCGGCGATGGCTTCGAGCAGGGTGGCGCGCAGGGTGCGCCGGGTGTCGAGCAGGTCGAACAGCGGAATGGCGCCACGGCGGTAGGCCAGCTCGGCGCCCTCGGCGACCTTGCGGGCGCGCGGCAGGATTTCGGTTTCGTAGCTGCGGGCGCGCTGTTCGGCGGTGAAGGCGGTCTGCTGCAGGCCCTGGAGTTCGAGTGCGGCATCGCGCCGCACCTTGACCAGGGTGTCTTGTGCCTGGGTCAGTGCGGCTTCGGCGCGGCCGATTTCGCCCTCGAAGCTGTAGCCCCACTGCAGCGGGATCGATGCGCGCAGGTCGATCAGCCGGGTGGATACGCCCGGAAAGTGCTCGTAGCTGGCACCAATGGTCACGTCGCTTTTCTTCAGCGCCACGGCGCCGTCGACCCCGGCTTGTGCGGAGGCGACGCGGGCTGCCGCGGCACGTACGTCGGGCCGGCTTTCGGCCAGCAGCGCGTAGTCGGCCGGGGCCGGGGGCGTGGCGGGCAGTGCCGGCCAGGCGTCGTCGGCCTTCAGGCTGTCGGGAGAGGTCCGGATGTCCATGGCCTGGGCCAGTGCGGCGGCCGCGCGCTGGCGGTCGAGCTGCGCCTGCTGTACGTCGGCGCGGGCGCGCTGGGTCTCGATCTCGGTGCGGGCCGCGTCCTGGGCCGGCAGGTCGCCGGCCTGCACCCGGCGCGCTGCGCTGGCCGAGAGCTGGGTGGCGCTGCGTTCGATTTCACCCACCTGCTGCTGCCGCTCCTGCGCGGCCAGCAGGTCGTAGTAGGAGCCGAGGGCCGCTTCCAGCTGCTGCACCTGCACGTCCTCGACGTCGGCGGAGGCGGCATCGGCGGCGCCGCGTGCCTGGGCGGTGCGCAGTTCGCGTTTGTTGCCGCGTTCGATGGTCCAGTCGAGGCCGATGAACTTGTCGATGCGTTTTTTTCCGACCACATTGCCGCTGCCCACGCCGTTTTTCAGGTCGATGGTGTTGGCGTTGGCGCTGAGGATCGGCAGCGGCGCGTGGTTGGCCGACAGGATGTCGGCGCGTGCGGCCGACAGGTTGCCGCGCGACAGCGCGACGTCGAGGTTGTCGCGCGCGGCGATCAGCGCCTGGCGCAGGGTGAGGGCGGTGGCGGACGTGGCGGCCGGTGCCGCCGCAAGGGCCGGGGCGCCGGCCGCCGGTGGTGCCGGCTGCGCCAGCGTCGGCAGCGCCGCGGCCAGGCCGCAGGCTAGAAATATCTGTCGTATGCTCATGGCTGCCTTTATCGCGGCGGGGGGCTGACGGACGCCTGACCGTCATAATCAAAGGGCTTTACTTCAGTGCAAACCCTAGGCTGCGGGTCTTTTCCACCCCACATACTGGTTCACCATGCGCATTCTGGTAGTCGAAGATGACGCAGTGCTGCGCGACGTCATGGTGCGCAGCCTGAACGATGCCGGCCACCGGGTGGACGAAGCGCGCTCCGTGGCCGAAGCCGACCATTTCTGGCGGGTGCAGCCGTTCGACGCGGTGCTGCTCGACCTGAACCTGCCCGCTACCGATACCGGCGGTCCCGCCACGGGCAGCGGGCTGACCGCCCTGCGCGCGGCGCGTGTGCGCGGCGACCGGACGCCGGTGCTGGTGCTGACGGCGCGCGACCGGACCGAAGAGCGCATCGCCGGGCTCGACGCCGGTGCCGACGACTACCTGGGCAAACCCTTCGAGCTGGCCGAGGTGGAGGCCCGCTTGCGGGCGCTGGTGCGCCGCACCCAGGGCACGCAGGACGTGTCCGCGGTGGGCCACCTGGCGCTGGACCGCAAGGCCCGGCGTTTCACCCTGGAGGGGGCGCTGCTGGAACTGCCGGCGCGGGAGTTCGAGGTGCTGTGGGAGTTGATGACCCCGCCGGGCCGTGTCGTCAGCAAACGCACCTTGTCGGAGAAACTCTCCGATTTCGACGAGAACCTGGGCGACAACGCGCTCGAGGCCTTCATTTCGCGCCTGCGCAAGAAGCTGGCGGGCTGTGGTGCTGGTATCCGGACCCTGCGCGGCCTGGGTTACTCGCTGGAGGCCGAGGCATGAGCGACGGCCGTGTCCCCCCGCCTGCGGCGGCAGGCCTGTACGACGTGCCGCAGCACGCGCACTATGTCGCCGGTGCCGGCGGCCCGGCGCCGCCGCCGTCCTTGCGGGTACGGGTTCTGCAGCACGTGCTCGGGCCGCTGGCGCTGGCCTGGCTGCTGGGGGTGGTGGTGTCGATCGCGGTCGCCACCAGTTTTACCGAACGGGCTTTCGACCGCGCCCTGCTCGACGATGCGTTTTCGGTCGCGGCCAATGTGCGCGCGACCGGCGACACGCTGGAGCTGAGCCTGTCGCCGCGCGAGGTGAGTGCGGTGCTGTTCGACCAGTCCGAACGTATCTATTTCGCCGTGCAGTGGCGCGACGGCACGCTGGTGGCAGGCCATGCCGGCCTGCATGCGCCGGTGCCCGAGGACGGTGCGCCCTACCGGTTTTCCGATGTGTCCTACCAGGGCCGCCAGCTGCGTGCCGTGATGCTCGACCGCGCCTCGCCCATGCCGCACTACGTGATCATGGCCGAGACCACGCAGTCGCGGCAGGCGCTGCTGGGCAGCCTGCTGCTGTACGCCATCGTGCCGCAGATCTTCCTGCTGGTGCTGCTGGCGGTGTGGATGCGCCGCGCCATCGCACGCGACGTACAGCCCCTGGTGGCGCTGGAACAGGCGATGGATGCGCGTGATGCACGCGACCTCACGCCGGTGGCGGCCACCGCCTCGACCCGCGAGGTGCAGCGCCTGGGCGAGGCGGTCAACGGCCTGTTCGCCCGGGTCAGCCAGGGGGTGCGGGCGCAGCGCGAGTTCGCCGGCAATGTGGCGCACGAACTGCGCACGCCCCTGGCGGGTATCCGCGCGCTGGCCGAATACGGCCTGGCCCAGAAAGACCCGGCCGCCTGGCGCGACCAGCTCGAACGCATCGCGCAGAGCGAGGAACGCGCCAGCCACCTGGTGGACCAGCTGCTGGCCATGGCGCGGGCCGACGAGGCGCGCGCCATGCAGATCCTGCCGGTGGCACTGGACGAGGTCGCGCGTGATGCGGTGCTGCGTTTCCTGCCGCGCGCCGATGCGGCGGGTGTCGACCTGGGCGCGCGCGGGCTGGAGGAGCCGGTGTGGGTCATGGGCCACCCGGCCCTGCTCGAAGGCATCGTCAACAACCTGCTGGACAACGCCTTGCGCTACGGCCTGCCGCCGGAAGGCGAGGCGCGCCGCATCACCGTGGCGCTGACCGCATCGGCGAAGTCGGTGGCACTGGCGGTGATCGACAACGGCCCCGGCATTTCCGCCGAGCAGCGGGGCCGCTTCCAGCAGCGCTGGGCCCAGGGCCCCGAGGGCGCATGGCTGGGGCAGGGCGCGGGCCTGGGGCTGGCCATCGTCGGGCGGTATGCGGCGCTGCTGGAGGCGCGTTTCACGCTGGAAACCGCGCCGGACGGGCGTGGCCTGGCGGCGGTGGTGGAAATGCCGCTGATCGGCCGTCCGGCGTAGGAGCTTCCGGCGTCAGCCCAGCGCGGGGTAGTCGGTGTAGCCGTGTGCGCCACCGCCGTAGAAGGTGGAGGGGTCAGCGGCGGCGAGCGGGGCGTTTTCGCGCAGGCGGCGCACCAGGTCGGGGTTGGCGATGAAGGGCCGGCCGAAGGCGACGATGTCGGCGCCGTCGGCCACGGCCTGCTCGGCCAGCGCCTTGTCGTAGCCGTTGTTGACCATCCAGGCGCCCTTGCCGCCGGCCTTGCGGTAGGCGGCGCGCAGCGCGGCGTAGTCGAAGGGCCGGTCGGCCATCTCGCGCGGGCCGGCGGTGGCGCCTTCGATGACGTGGATGTAGGCCAGGCTCAGCGGTGCGAGGTGCTTGACCACATACTCGAACAGCGGCTGGGGGTTGCTGTCGACCAGGTCGCCGGCCGGGGTGACCGGCGACAGGCGGATGCCGACCTTGCCGCCGCCCAGGTCGTCGGCCAGGCCGCGCATCACCTCCAGCAGCAGCCGGGCGCGGTTCTCGATGCTGCCGCCGTAATCGTCGGTGCGCTGGTTGGCGCCGTCGCGCAGGAACTGGTCGATCAGGTAGCCGTTGGCGCCATGCACCTCGACGCCGTCGAAGTGCGCGGTGTCCACGGCGTTGCGGCCGGCGGCGCGGAAGTCGTGGACGATGCGGGGGATTTCGCCCACGTCCAGCGCACGCGGGGCCGAGGTGTCGACGAAGCCGCCCTTGCCGTCCTTGCCGATCAGGAAGGTCTTGGCCTTGGCGGTGATGGCCGACGGCGCCACCGGGGGCTGGCCGTCGGGTTGCAGGTCGACGTGCGACACGCGGCCCACGTGCCAGAGCTGCGACACGATCGTGCCGCCGGCGTCGTGCACCGCCTGGGTCACCTTCTTCCAGCTGTCCAGTTGTTCGGTGCCGTACAGGCCCGGCACGTCGGAGTAGCCCTGGCCCTGGTGGCTGATGGCAGTGGCCTCGGCGATCAGCAGGCCGGCACTGGCGCGCTGGGCGTAGTAGGTGGGTGCGATGCCGGGCGGGATGGCGTCGGGCGAGCGGTTGCGGGTCAGCGGCGCCATGGCGATGCGGTTGGCCAGCTGGAGATCGCCGGCGCGTACCGGGTCGAACAGGGAAGGGGTGGAAGACATGGAGGACCTCGGAATACTTATGCCAGGATGAAAAGGCGCGGGGGCGGCGGAACTTGAGCCTAAGGCCAAACCCAAAAACCTGTCGCCGGCACGGAAGTGGCAGGATGCGGTACACGGCGATGCCGGCTGTGCCCGATTGTGTCCGCCGCCTGTCTGCTTTTTCCTGGCGTTCCCTGCCGTTTTCTGCCGAACCCTGAAGAGATTCGCATGACCCCACCTGCTTCCGCCGCCGACCGGTCCCCCCTGACCGGTGGCACACCACCGCCGGCCACCGGCCCCGTCGGTGCCGACGACGTCCGCGGCCGGCTGCGGCTGGCCGCCAGCTGGCGCCTGCTCAAGCCCTACTGGTTCTCGGAGGACCGCAAGGCGGCGCTGGGCCTGCTGGCGCTGATCGTGGCGCTGAACCTCGCATCGGTCGCGGCCGCGGTATGGTTCAACAGCTGGTACCGGCTGTTCTACAACTCCCTGGAGCAGCGCGATTTCCCGGTGTTCAAGACCTTGCTGCTGCAGTTCTTCTTCATCGCCATGGTGGCGATCGCCCTGGCCGTGGCCACACGCTTCTACACCATGCGGCTGCAGATGCGGTGGCGGACCTGGATGACGCGGCATGTGCTGAACCGCTGGATGGCGCACCAGGCCTACTACCGCATCGAGCAGACCCGCAGTGCCGACAACCCGGACCAGCGGATAGCCGAGGACATCCGCAGCCTGACCAGCGACAGCCTGACGCTGTCGCTGGGGCTGCTGAGCTCGGTGGTCACGCTGGTGTCCTTCATCGCCATCCTGTGGGCCGTTTCCGGGCCGCTGGCCTTTTCGCTGGGCGGCCATGCGGTGACGATCCCGGGCTACATGGTGTGGGTGGCGCTGCTGTACGCCGTGGCCGGTTCGTGGATCACGCACAGGATCGGCAAACCGCTGATCGGCCTGTTTTTTCGCCAGGAGCAGGCCGAGGCCGGCTTCCGTTACGGGCTGGTGCGGCTGCGCGAGAACGCGGAGGGCGTGGCGCTGTATGCGGGCGAGCCGACGGAAAATGGTTTGTTGCGGGGCCGGTTCGACATGGTCCGCGACAACTGGCACTGGCTGATGGTCTACACACGCCGGTTGGTGTTCGTGAACACCAGCTACGCGCAGGTCGCCATCATTTTTCCAATGATGGTGGCGGCCCCGCGCTATTTTTCGAAGCAGATCACGCTGGGCGACCTGATGCAGGTCAACTCGGCCTTCGGGCAGGTGCAGGGCGCGCTGTCGTGGTTCGTCGACAGTTACGCCTCGCTGGTCAACTGGCAGGCATCGGCCAACCGGCTGTTGGATCTGCAGGAGTCCATCGAGGCCGCCGAGCGCGACGAGGCGGCGCGCGATGGCCGGGCCGGCATTGCGGTGGTCGACGAGGCGACCGACGCGGTGGCCCTGCGCGGCCTGGTACTCAACGTGCCGGGCCACGCCGGCGGCGCACCGCTCACCGCACCCTTCTCGATGGCCGTGGCGCCGGGCGAACGCTGGCTGGTGTCCGGCCCCTCGGGTTCGGGCAAGAGTGTGCTGTTCCGCGCGCTGGCCGGCATCTGGCCCTACGGCGAGGGGCAGGTGGCGCACCCGGCGGGCAAGCGCCTGCTGTTCCTGCCGCAAAAGAGCTACGTGCCCAGCGGCACGCTGGCCGACGCGCTGTGCTACCCCGAGGCCGGCAGCAGCCACGGCGAGGCGACGCTGCGTGCGGTGCTGCACGATTGCCGCCTGGGCGCTCTGGAAGGCCGGCTGGGGGAGGTCGACAACTGGTCGCTGCGCCTGTCGCCTGGGGAGCAGCAGCGGCTGGCCTTCGGCCGCGCCATCCTGCAGCAGCCGGACTACCTGTTCCTGGACGAGGCCACGTCGGCGCTGGACGAGGAGACCGAGGCCGCCATGTACGCCCTGCTGGCCGAGCGGCTGCCACGGGCGGCCCTGGTCAGCATCGCCCACCGCAGCACGGTGGCGCGCTGGCACGGCCACCAGGTGCGCTACCTGCCCACCGCGGGCGGCAGCGTGGCACCGTTTGCACCGGTGGTGGTAGACAGCGTGGGTTGAATTACTGCTGCTGTTGCTGCTGCTGTTGGTTCTGTTCCATCTGCAGAGCCGCCTTGACCGCGGGGCGTTCCGCCATACGGGTGGTGTGCGCCTGCAGGTGGGGCAGGGCGGCGGTGTCGACGCCCATACGTTTGGCCCAGCCATGCACCACAAACAGGTAGGCGTCGGCCACGCAGAAGTGCTCGCCGGTGAGGTAGTCCTTGCCCGCCAGCTGGCCGTCGACCCAGGTGAAACGCGACTTGAGCTTGAGCCGGGCGGCGTTCTTCACATCGTCGGGGTTGGCGGCGTTGAATACCGGCCCGAAACCCTTGTGCAGCTCGGTGGCGATGAAGTTCAGCCACTCCATGACGCGGTAGCGCGCCAGGGTGCCGGCGGCCGGGATGAGGTTCTTCGCCGGTGCCAGGTCGGCGATGTACTGCACGATGACGGCGGCCTCGCGCAGCCGGGTGCCGTCGTCGAGTTCGAGCAGCGGCACGTAGCCCAGCGGGTTGATGGTGTAGTAGTCGGTGCCGTCAGGCAGCTGGTGGGTCTTGGTCGGCGCAGCAATGGCCTCATGGGCCAGGCCGGCCTCGTGCAGGACGATATGCGGCGAGAGGGAGCAGGCACCGGGGCTGTAGAAAAGCTTCATGGGGGTCTCTTTCGGTTGAGGCGACCGCCATGCTAGCGGCTGTGGCACCCGTTGGTAGGGCGCCGGCTCCGGACTGGCCGCCGTCCTACAGGGCAAAGCGCGGCAGCCCGACCCGCCGGCAGGGGCGGCTTTCCTAGGATCGCTGCATCGCGAACGGAAAGGGTCTGTTCGTTGTCAGGGAGACCGACATGCTCAAGTACGCCATTATTTTTGCCATCATTTCACTCGTCGCCGGGGCTCTGGGCTTTACCGGCGTCGCCGCCGGCTCGGCGGGTATCGCCAAGATCCTGTTCGGCCTGTTCCTGGTGGTTGCCGTGGTGTTTGTGGTGCTGGCGGCCCTGGGTGTCGGTGCGGTGCGCAAGGCGATCGACTGATGTCCCACGCCGATCTTGCCCCGTCTTCGCTCCAGGCCTCGTTTTTTGGGCCCCGGCAGCCCGCCGCCAACCGCCTGCCAGGCGTGGTACCTGCCTACACCCCCCTGTGGTACGCCGCACGGGTACTGAAGGTGAGTGCCGGCAACTGGTGGGAAGACGGCGTGCCGCCTGCCCGTCGGCGGCGCCAGCGGGCGGCCCAGGCCATCACCAGCGCGGCGCAGGCCGCCACGGGCGCCGCGCAGGCGGCCTCCCATGCGGCGGTGGGCATGGCGCGCAGCGGCCTGGACTGGATGCGCAACCCGGCCGTGCAGGACTGACGCCCCCTCGGCTGCTTCCCCCCGTGCCGCGCGTCGCCGCGGCTTTTTTCTGTCTTTCTCCTGGCTTTGCCGTACCGTGAACACCATCACCACCATCCGCTGCGACCTGGAATACGCCGTACGGGCGGACACCCATTTCTGCTTCAACCTCCAGGCCGCACGCGACAGCCACCAGCGGGTGCTGGAAGAGTCCCTGATCGTGACACCCGGCATCCAGGTGCGGGAGTTCGAGGATCCCAACAACGGCAACCGGTTTTTCCGCTGCGATGCGGTGGCTGGCCCGCTGACGGTCCGTTACGACGCCCGGGTGGAGCTCGACCGCAGCAAGCCGCAGGGCGACCTGGCGGAAAACAGCATCAGCGACCTGCCCGACGAGGTACTGCACTGCCTGCTGCCGACCCGTTATTGCCAATCGGACGTGATGGGCCGGGCCGCCCAGCACCTGTTCGGGGATGTGCCGCGGGGACGCCAGCGGGTGGACCACATCTGCGAATGGATACGGCAGAACATCGCCTACCAGGTCGGGGTGAGCACCCCCACCACCAGCGCACAGGACGTGTACCTGCAGCGGGCCGGCGTGTGCCGTGACTTTGCCCACCTGGCCATTACCTTTTGCCGCGCGTTGAACATCCCGGCGCGCCTGGTGGTGGGGTACGTGCATTTCGACCAGCCGCCGCAGGATTTCCATGCAGTGTTCGAGGCCTGGCTTGACGGCCGCTGGGTCATGTTCGACCCCACCGCGCTGGCGCCGGTGGAGGCGGTGGTGCGGGTCGGCACCGGGCGCGACGCCAAGGACACGGCGTTTGCGACCATGTTCGGGCTGGTGAACATGACCTATATGCACATCCAGGTGAACCCGGACGGAAGCCCGGCGCTGGAGGAGCCCGACCCCGCCGAGGCGACGGTGCGGCGTATGGCCGGGGCCTGAACGGCGCTGCCTCCGCCTGGCCCCGTTGCACCCGGTGCGGCGGGGCTTTTTCACGGCCGCAGTGGCCCGGGGGGCTCGGAGCGTAAAATGTACAGAAATAAGCTGTTTTGTACATAATGCATATCCTGCCTCTCAGTGAATTCCGGGCCAACGCCTCGGCCATGCTCGACCTGGTGGAGCAGGGCGAGACCGTGCGCATCATGCGCCATGGCAAACCGGTGGCCGATCTGGTGCCAGCCGGCACGGGGGCGGCAGCGCCCACGCGGCTGCCGAGTTGGAAACGGCCCTTCGAACCGGTACGCCTGCCGCCCGGCCAGTCACTGGCCGAAGGCGTTTTGCAGGAGCGGGAGGGCGCGCCATGGTGAGTGTCGTGGGTGCCGGGGCCGGGGCGGCTGCTCCGCCGGCACGCCTGAGAGTGCTGTTCGACACCTCGGCTCTCGTCAAACGCTACGCCGCGGAGGAGGGGCGGGAGCGGGTGCTGGCCTTGTTCGCCCTGGCGACGGAACTGGTGGTGGCGGCGCACTGCAGGACCGAAATGGCGGCGGCACTGTTAAGGAAGTGGCAGGACAAGAGCCTGTCGCGGTCGGATTTCGAACGGGCCTGGTGCCGTGCGCAGGAAGACGTGGCGGATATGGAGCAGGTGCCGGTGGACGCGCATGTCGAGCGTTTTGCCGTCGCCGCCATGGAGCACAGCCCACTGCGCACGCTGGACGCGCTGCACCTGGGCAGCGCCCTGGCGGCCCGGGTCGATCTGTTCGTGACGGCGGATCGGCGGCAGGCGCATGTGGCGCAGCAAATGGGCCTGAAGACCGAGTGCGTGGCCGGCACTCTCAGGAAGGAAGCAGCATGATCTATCCCCAGGAATTCGACGTGATCGTGGTTGGCGGCGGCCATGCCGGCACCGAGGCGGCGCTGGCCGCGGCACGTATGGGCGCAAGGACGCTGCTGCTGTCGCACAACATCGAGACGCTCGGCCAGATGAGCTGCAACCCGTCCATCGGCGGTATTGGCAAAGGCCACCTGGTGCGGGAGGTGGATGCGCTGGGCGGCGCCATGGCCATCGCCACCGACGAGGGGGGGATCCAGTTCCGTACGCTCAACAGTTCCAAGGGCCCTGCCGTGCGCGCCACCCGGGCGCAGGCCGACCGTGTGCTGTACAAGGCCGCCATCCGCCGGCGCCTGGAGAACCAGCCGAACCTGTGGTTGTTCCAGCAGGCGGTGGACGACCTCGTGGTGGAGGGTGACCGGGTGGCTGGCGCGGTGACGCAGGCCGGCATCACCTTCCGAGGGCGGACGGTGGTGCTGACGGCCGGCACCTTCCTGGATGGCAAGATCCACGTGGGCCTGAACAACTATCCGGCCGGGCGTGCGGGAGATCCCCCGGCGGTGTCGCTGTCGGCGCGGCTGAAGGAGCTCCAGCTGCCGCAGGGCCGGCTGAAGACCGGTACGCCGCCGCGCATCGACGGCCGCAGCATCGACTTCAGCCGCTGTACCGAGCAGCCAGGCGACGGCATGCCGGGCGGTACCACCGACACCATTCCGGTATTCAGCTTCATGGGCCGGGCCGACATGCACCCGGCCCAGGTGCCGTGCTGGATCACCCATACCAACGAGCGTACCCACGACATCATCCGCAGCGGTTTCGACCGAAGCCCCATGTTCACCGGCAAGATCGAGGGGGTGGGGCCACGGTACTGCCCGAGTGTGGAAGACAAGATCAACCGTTTCGCCGACAAGGACAGCCACCAGATCTTCCTGGAGCCCGAAGGCCTGACCACCCACGAGTTTTACCCTAACGGCATTTCCACCAGCCTGCCGTTCGACATCCAGTACGCCCTGGTGCGCAGCATGCAGGGCCTGGAGAACGCGCACATCCTGCGGCCGGGCTATGCCATCGAATACGACTTCTTCGACCCGCGTGCGCTGCGCAGCAGCTTCGAGACCCGGGCCATCGGTGGTTTGTTCTTCGCCGGGCAGATCAACGGCACCACTGGCTACGAGGAGGCTGCCGCGCAGGGCTTGTTCGCGGGCATCAATGCGGCGCTGCAGTGCCGCGGCGACGCGCCGTGGCTGCCCGGCCGCGACCAGGCTTACCTGGGGGTGCTGGTAGACGACCTGATCACCAAGGGGGTGACGGAGCCCTACCGCATGTTCACCAGCCGGGCCGAGTTTCGCCTGCAGCTGCGCGAAGATAATGCCGACCTGCGCCTGACCGAGGCGGGCCGCACGCTGGGCCTGGTGGACGACATCCGCTGGGATGCCTTCAGCCGCAAGCGGGATGCTGTTTCACGTGAAACAGAACGGCTGCGGTCCATCTGGGTGAATCCGCGCAACCTGCCGACGAGCGAGTCCGAGCGGGTGCTGGGCAAGGCCATCGAACATGAATACAACCTGGCGGAGCTGCTGCGGCGGCCCGATGTCAGCTACCAGGCTCTCATGTCCCTGGATGCCGGCAGGTATGCCTCCGCGGATGTTTCACGTGAAACACTGGGCGAGGTGAGTGCGGCGGTGATCGAGCAGATCGAGATTGCCGCCAAGTACTCGGGTTACATCGATCGGCAGAAGGACGAGGTGGAGCGCGCCGCCCACCACGAAAACCTGCGGCTTCCGGATGAACTCGACTACCTGCTGGTGACGGCGCTCAGTATCGAGGTTCGACAGAAGCTGCAGAAGCACCGGCCGGAAACTCTGGGGCAGGCGTCGCGGATCTCCGGCGTGACGCCGGCGGCCATGTCGCTGCTGCTGGTCCATCTCAAGAAGCGCGGCTTCAAGGGCTTCGGTGCGACCGAGCGTGCCGAGGCGGTGCCGGTTTGAACGGCGCAGCGGAAATCCACGCCGGCGCCGCTGCGCTGGGCCTGGCCCTGGATGAAGGGCAGGTGGGTGCGCTGTCGGGCTATCTGTCGATGCTCCAGAAGTGGAACAAGGTCTACAACCTGACGGCGGTGCGCGACCCAGCGGAGATGCTGACCCTGCACCTGCTGGACAGCCTCGCGGTCGTCAAGCCGCTGCTGCGGCAGCGGGTGGCGGCGCAAGCGGGGGCTGTGGCGGAGCATGGCGCTGCCGTTGCAGTCGCCCCGCTGCTGGGCGCCGTGGCCCCGTTCAATCTGCTCGACGTCGGATCGGGTGCTGGCCTGCCTGGTGCGGTGATTGCGATCTGTTGTCCGCAGGTCCAGGTGACCTGCGTGGACACCGTCGCCAAGAAAGTCGCCTTCCAGCAGCAGGTGGCGTTCGAGTTGCGGCTACCCAACTTCCGGGGCGTGCATGCGCGGGTCGAGACTTTGGCCGAACCCTATGACGTGGTGTGTTCCCGCGCCTTCGCCTCCCTGGCCGACTTCACCACCTGGTCGTCCGGTTCCCTGGCGTCCGACGGGGTATGGATGGCGATGAAAGGCCGGCACCCGGCCGAGGAGCTGGCCGCACTTCCCGGGCAGATCCGTGTGTTTCACGTGGAACAACTTGCGGTGCCGGGGCTGGACGCGGAGCGCTGCATCGTCTGGATGCGCAAGGCGGCCGCAAAATCCTGAGCCCGGCGACGGGCGAGGGCGCTTACACTCGACGCCCTCCCGCCCGCATTTCAGCGCACTCGCCGGTGCTTGTTTCGCTTCCTCTTCCTCGATGTTCGGTATCTCCGATTACGGTGCTTTCTGCGCCGCCGTGCTGGTCTTCCTGATGCTTCCAGGCCCGGGCACGTTCGCCTTGCTCACCTCGACCGGCAAGGGTGGCTTTCGTGCGGGTGCCGCTGCCACGGCGGGGCTGATTCTCGGCGACCAGACCCTGCTCTGGCTGGCGGTTGCCGGTGTCGCAGCCCTGTTGGCCGCCTACCCCCCGGTCTTCCTGGCCGTGCAGTACGCGGGCGCCGCCTACCTGGCCTGGATCGGCTTGCGTTTGCTGGTGGCCAAGGACGGCGCCGCCAGCCCGATCCGCATCGAACCCCGCCACTACGCGCGGCAGACCTTCTGCATCACCGTACTCAATCCCAAGGCCATCGTGTTCTACATGGCCTTCTTCCCGCTTTTTGTCGATCCCGCCACCCACCGCGGCCTGCCGACCTTCGCGGCCATGGCGGCCACCATCGCCGTCATTTCCGCCGTCTACTGCCTGGCCCTGGTGGCCGTGGCCGGTGCCGTCACGCAACAGGTGCGTTCGCACCGCACGGCACTGCGCTGGCTCCAGCGCCTGGCCGGCATCTTCCTGGTCGGCTTCGGCCTCAGGCTCGCCTTCTTCAAATAGCAGCAAAAAGTCCATGGCCCAAATCTTCTGTGTCGCCAACCAAAAGGGCGGTGTCGGCAAGACGACCACCTCCGTCAACCTCGCCGCCGGCCTGGCCAAGATCGGCCAGCGCGTGCTGCTGGTGGACCTGGACCCGCAGGGCAACGCCACCATGGGTTCGGGCGTGGACAAACGTGCACTCGAGGCCACGCTGTACGAGGTGCTGGTCGATGGTGTGCCCGTCGCCGAGGCCCGGGTGCGTGCCACCAAGCTGGAAGAAAGCGGCTGCGCCTACGACGTGCTCGGTGCCAACCGCGAACTGGCCGGCGCCGAGGTGGAGCTGGTGGAGGTCGAGCAGCGCGAGAAGCGCCTGAAAAAAGCGCTGGCCGCGGTCGATGCCGACTACGACTTCGTGCTGGTGGACTGCCCGCCCTCGCTGTCGATGCTCACCCTCAACGGCCTGTGCTCGGCCCACGGTGTGATCGTGCCCATGCAGTGCGAGTACTTCGCGCTCGAAGGCCTGACCGACCTGGTCAACACCATCAAGCAGGTGCACGCCAATCTCAACAAGGACCTGCAGATCATCGGCCTGTTGCGGGTGATGTTCGACCCGCGCATCACGCTGCAGCAGCAGGTCAGCGACCAGCTCAAGAACCACTTCGGCGACAAGGTGTTCGACACCGTGATCCCGCGCAACGTGCGTCTGGCGGAGGCGCCCAGCTACGGCCTGCCGGGGGTGGTGTTCGACCCTTCCTCCAAGGGCGCGCAGGCGTTTGTCGCCTTTGCGGCGGAGATGGTGGCACGGCTGAAAAAGACACCGGCTGCCAAACCTTGAACATCGTTTTGCTACAGATTCGATAGCATGTTTGACATACTGACCCTTCCTGGCTGGCATGGCAGCGGCCCCGACCACTGGCAAAGCCGGTGGGAAGCCCGGTACGGCTACCACCGGGTCGAGCAGCACGACTGGGACCGTCCCCTGCGTGGCGACTGGAGTGCCCGCCTCGAAGATTTGGTGCTGGGCGCCCGCCGGCCGGTGGTGCTGGTGGCGCACAGCCTGGGCTGCATCCTGGTGGCGGCCTGGGCCGCGCATTCGCGCAACACCCACCGGGTGTCCGGCGCCCTGCTGGTGGCGCCCGGCGATGCCGAGCGCGAAGAACTGCGCGGCGTGCTGCCCGGCTGGACACCCATCGTGCGCCAGCCGCTGCCTTTCCCGGCCTTGCTGGTGGCCAGCGGCAACGACCCCTATTGCAGCGCCGGCCGGGCGCGGGACCTGGCGCAGGCCTGGGGCGCCCGCGTGGCCGACGCCGGCCCCCTGGGCCACATCAATGCCGAATCCGGCCTGGGCGACTGGCCCGCCGGGCAGGCCCTGCTGCAGGACCTGCTGAGCGCAATACCCGCCCCGCTACCGGCCCCCGAAAACACCCAAAAACAAGGAGCCCGATGATGGCCACCAAAAAACGCACCGGCCTGGGCCGCGGACTCGAAGCCCTGCTCGGCCCGGCCGCCAGTGAAGACACGGCCGCCACCCCGGCCGACCCCGGCCTGCCCACCACGCTGGCCCTGGCCGACATGGTGCCCGGCATGTACCAGCCGCGCACCCGTATGGACGAGGGCGCGCTGTACGAACTGGCCGAAAGCATCAAGGCCCAGGGCATCATGCAGCCGATCCTGGTGCGCCAGCTGAAGGCTGGCGACAACAGCGGCCGCTACGAAATCATCGCCGGCGAGCGGCGTTTCCGCGCCGCCCGGCTGGCCGGGCTGGACAGCGTGCCGGTGCTGGTGCGCGACGTGCCGGACGAGTCGGCCGCCGCCATGGCGCTGATCGAGAACATCCAGCGCGAGGACCTGAACCCGCTGGAAGAGGCGCAGGGCCTGCAGCGCCTGGTGCGCGACTTCGGCCTGACCCACGAACAGGCTGCCCAGGCCGTGGGCCGCTCGCGCAGCGCCGCCAGCAACCTGCTGCGCCTGCTCAACCTGGCCGACCCGGTGCAGACCATGCTGATGGCCGGCGACCTGGACATGGGACACGCCCGTGCGCTGCTGTCGCTCGACCGGGCCTCGCAGATCACCGCGGCGCACCAGATCGCCGCACGCAAGCTCTCGGTGCGCGAGGCCGAATCGCTGGTCAAGAAGATCGGTGCCGAATTCAGCCTCACCGCGCAGAAACCCTCCGCGGCCCGCTCGGAAAAATCGCGCGACCTGAAACGCGTGGAAGAGGAGCTCTCGGACCTGCTCACCGCAAAAGTCGAGGTGCGTGTGAAAAAACGCACGAAGCGCGCCGGGCGTCTTGAAGAGGCCGGCGAACTCGCCATACACTTCGCGTCGCTCGAAGAGCTCAACGGTTTGATTGAGCGCCTGCGGGCCTCGTGACGCGGAAGGGGGAGGGCGCTCGGCCGGCCTTCTGCGGCTGTCGCAACCGTTCTTTCCTGCCTGCCATGAACCCTCTTCCTTCGCCGCTGCGCCGTGCGCAGCCGGCAGTCGTATGTGCTGCCATGGGCGCCTGGCTCGCGCTGGCCGGTCCCGCAGCGGCGCAGACCGCCAAGCCACCCAAGGTCCAGCTCTGGATGGACGTCTCCACCGGCGGCATGGCCGGCATGCCCGAGCTGGACGCCCTGCCGGGTGCCGGCGCCGCCGGCATGGTCGGCAGCCTGCTCGGCGGCCGGCCCGGCATGGGGGGTCTGGGAGGACTCAAGAGCTACGGCAGCGCACGCGGCATGGGCATCTCGCCGGCCCGGGTGGTCGACATCGCGCTGTGGAACAGCCAGCGCCCCGGCGCCGATGCCGAGCAGGCTATCCCCGCCGGCATGAAGATGGGCGAGCGCCTGCCGCTGCTGGCCCTCAAGCCTCAGGCCCCGCCGGTGAAGGAATACGAACCCACCGAGATGCCCGAACAGTACCGGCAGGAGCGGCCCAAGGGCCGCATCCTGGTGTACTGGGGCTGTGGTGAGGCGGTGCGCCAGGGCCAGCCGCGTGCCATCGACCTGGCCAAGGCCGGGGCATCCGATTTCGCCGGTATGTGGTCGGGACGTTATGCGGTCGACCGCGGCGCCAAGGTGCAGCCGGGCTACGCCGTCTACCCGAACGAACGCAACACGGTGAACCTGCAGAAGGACAGCACCCTGGCCGGCGAGCACAAGGTGCTGGGCGACGGCATCCCGGACTCGATGCAGTTCACCCTGGCCGCCGCGCAGGACCTGATGCCGCAGATCGGCCTGAACAGCCAGGGCCGGCTGCAGGACAGCGTGCTGCTCAGCTGGCCGGCGGTGCCGCTGGCGCGCGGCTACTTCCTGCAGTCCATGGGCCAGGTCGGCGACGACACGGTCATCTGGTCCAGCGCCGACGTGCCCGACAGCGGCGCCAGCCTGTTCGACTACCTGCCCAACGCCAGCATCGACCGCTGGGTGAAGGACAAGGTGCTGCTGGCCCCGGCCGCCACCCAGTGCGCGGTGCCCAAGGGCATCTACGCCGCACCCGGTGGTGGTGAATCGCGCCCCGCCATGCTGCGCATGATCGCCTACGGCAGCGAAAGCAACTTCGCCTACCCGCCGCGTCCGGCCGATCCCAAGGTGGTGTGGGAGCCCGACTGGGCGGTACGCGTGCGCGTCAAGTCGCAGACCATGGCCATGCTGGGCCAGGAGACGCCGCGGGGCCGCGATGCGGCGGCCAGTGCCGGCCCGTCCGTGCCGGCCCATGCGCCGCCCACGGCCACCGCCGTACCGGTGCAGGACGGCTCTGCCGCCGCACCGCCGACGGGAGCGGCCGCGGTGCTCGACAGCCTGACCCAGGGCGGCAACGCGGTGAACGCGCTGCGCGGTTTGTTCGGCCGCTGACCGGTTTGTTCGCCGCGTGCCGGCGGTCTGCGGTACAAGGGCGGTGTGAAACGTTTTTTCCTGTTCTGGCCGGTGCCGGCGCTGCTGGCATGGGCGGCCGCATGGGCCTTGTTCGCCGGCGCCTGGCGTATCGGCCTGCCGGCGCTGGCCGCCCTGGCGGCCGGCACGCTGGCGGGGGTGGCCTGCAGCCTGCTGGCCCACAATTGGTGGCGGCGGGCCATCGTGTCGGCGGGTTTTCCGCTGTCGCTGGCGGCCTCGGGTGTGCTGGTGCTGCCCGGCTGGGCCTGGCTGTTGCCGCTGGGCCTGCTGCTGCTGGTCTACCCGCTCAACGCCTGGCGCGACGCGCCGATGTTCCCCACGCCCCCTGATGCGCTGGAGGGCCTGCAGGCGCTCGCGCCGCTGCCCGCGGGCGCCTGGGTGCTGGATGCCGGCTGCGGCCTGGGCCACGGCCTGCGGGCGCTGCGTGCCGCCTACCCGGCGGCGCGGCTGCACGGCACCGAATGGAGCTGGCCGCTGCGCGGGGCCTGCGGCTTGCGCTGCCCGTGGGCGCGGGTGCGCCGCGGCGACATCTGGCGGGAGGACTGGAGCGCCTTCGCCCTGGTCTACCTGTTCCAGCGGCCCGAGAGCATGCCGCGCGCCGCCGCCAAGGCGGTGGCGGAGCTGCCTGTGGGCGCCTGGCTGGTCAGCCTGGAATTCGCCGCGCCGGCCACCGAGGGCCTGGTACGGCAAGCCCGGCTGCCGGGCGGCGGGCGTTCGTTGTGGGTCTACCGCCGGGTGTGAGCGCCGGCGGGCGACCCGGCCCGGGGCCGGGCCTCAGCTGTCGAGGTGGATGTTCTGCGCCTTGGCCAGCGCGGTCCAGCGGGCCACGTCCTTCTGGATGTACTGGCCGAACTCGGTGGACGTCATGGGCAGGGGCTCGACCGCCTCGCCGGCCAGCTTGTCGCGCATGTCGGGGGCACGCAGCACGCTGTTCAGGGTGTCGTTGAGCTTCTTCACCACCTCGGCCGGAATGCCGGCCGGGCCCGCCACGCCGTACCACTGCATGGCGTCGAAATTCTTCAGGCCCAGCTCGTCGAGGGTGGGTACGTCCTTGATGGATGCCGCGCGCACATTGCCGGTGACGGCGATGGCCCGCAGCTTGCCCGAGCGGATGTACTGCAGGGCCGCGGCCAGGCCGGGGAAGATGGCCTGCGTCTGGCCGCCCATGGTGTCGGTCAGGGCCGGCGCGATGCCGCGGTAGGGGATATGCACCATCGGCTGCTTCAGCTGCACCTTGAGCAGCTCCATCGTCAGGTGGGTCAGCGAGCCCGGGCCGGCCGAACCGTAGCTCACCTTGCCCTTGTTGGCTTCGAGGTAGGCGACGAACTCCTTGAAGTTCTTGATCGGCAGGTTGGCATCGACCACCAGCACGTTGGGCGTGGCGCCGATCATGCCGATGGGCGTGAAGTCCTTCACCGGGTCGTAGGGCACCTTGCGGGTGGCGGGGCTGGTGCCGTGCGTGGCGACGTAGGCCTGCATCAGCGTGTAGCCGTCGGCCGGTGCGCGCAGGGTGTTCTGGCAGGCGATGATGCCGCCGCCACCGCCCTGGTTCTCCACCACGAAGCCCTGGCCCAGGGCGCGGCCCCAGCGTTCGGTGACGGTACGCCCCACCAGGTCGCTGCCGCCGCCGGCGGCCACCGGCACGATGTAGCGCAGCAGTTTGTCAGGAAAGGCGCTTTGTGCGGCCGCGGTGCCGGGCAGGCCGGCCAGGGTGGGCGGGATCAGGGCCGAGGCGGCCTGCAGCAGGGTACGTCGTTGCATGGTGTCTCTATGGGTCTAGGAATCTCCCATATTGTATGCAACATGCAATCGACAATAAAGCGTTTCAAAGAACGAACACCTTGCCGGGGTTCATGATGTTCTGCGGGTCCAGCGCCCGCTTGAGGGTGCGCATCATGTCCACCGCCCCGGCACCGGCCTCGTCGACCAGGAAACCCATCTTGTGCAGGCCGATGCCGTGCTCGCCGCTGCAGGTGCCTTCGAGCCGCAGGGCGCGCGCCACCAGGGCATGGTTCAGCGCCTCGGCCGTGGCCCGCTCCTCGGCGCTGGCGGGGTCGATCAGGTAGCCGAAGTGGAAGTTGCCGTCGCCCACGTGGCCCACCAGGAAATACGGGATGCCGCTGGCCTCGGCCTCGGCCACGGCGTCCAGCAGGCAGTCGGCCAGTTTCGAGATCGGCACGCAGGTGTCGGTGGCGATGACACGGCAGCCGGGGCGCGACTGCACGGCGGCGAAGTAGGTGTTGTGCCGTGCCGTCCACAGGCGGGTACGTTCCTCGGGCGTGGTGGCCCACTCGAAATCGTTGCCGCCGAATTCGGCCGCGATCTCCTGCACCGTGGCCGCCTGCTCGGCCACGCCGGCGGGCGAGCCGTGGAACTCCATCAGCAGCAGGGGTTCCTCGCGCAGCGACAGTTTCGAATGCCGGTTGACCATACGCACGCTGTGCCGGTCGACCAGTTCCACCCGGGCGATGGGCACACCCATCTGGATGGTCTGGATGGTGGTGCGTACGGCGGCCTCGATGCTCGGGAAGGAGCAGATGGCCGCCGACACCGCCTCGGGCAGCGGGTACAGGCGCAGCGTGACCTCGGTGACGATGCCCAGCGTGCCTTCGCTGCCGACAAATAGCCGCGTCAGGTCATAGCCCGCGGCCGACTTGCGGGCCCGCGTGCCGGTGCGGATGGTCTCGCCGCTGGCGGTCACCACCTCCAGCGCCAGCACGTTCTCGCGCATGGTGCCGTAGCGCACCGCGTTCGTGCCGCTGGCGCGGGTGGCGGCCATGCCGCCGATGGAGGCGTCGGCGCCGGGGTCGATGGGAAAGAACAGGCCGCTATCCTTGATACGTTCGTTGAGCTGTTTGCGGGTGATGCCGGGCTGCACCGTCACCGTCAGGTCGTCGGCGTCCAGGCGCAGCACCCGGTCCATACGCATCAGGTCGATGCTGATGCCGCCCTGCACCGCCAGCAGCTGGCCTTCCAGCGAAGAACCGGCGCCGAAGGCGATGACCGGCACCGCATGGGCGGCGGCCAGCCGCACCGCATCGGCCACGTCGGCCGTGCTTTCAGCGAACACCACCCCGGCGGGCGGCGGTACGTCGAAGGCCGACTCGTCACGGCCGTGCTGAACACGCACCGCGGTGGCGGCGGAGTACTGCGTGCTGCCGAAGCGCGCGGCCAGCGCCTCCAGCAGTGCCGTGGGCACCTTGCGCTGTGCGATGGCGGGCCGCAGGTGGGCGGGGGTGGCGGGCGCGTTCATGGCGTGTCTCCGGAGGGCGGCGCGGGTGGCCGGGCAGTGTAAACCTCGCCTCCGTACCGGATGCGCGGGTGCGGTACGCGGGCAGCCATGCCTACACTAGCCGAACACGGCTGAACACAGCCGAAAGAAGGAGCTTCCATGGGCAACCGCCTCACCCAGATCGCCACCCGTACCGGCGACGACGGCAGCACCGGCCTGGGCGACAACACCCGGGTGCCCAAGGACCACCTGCGGGTGCAGGCCATGGGCGACGTGGACGAACTCAACTCCCACATCGGCCTGCTGCTGTGCGAACCCCTGCCGGACGCGGTGCGCCACCTGCTGGTGGAGGTACAGCACCACCTGTTCGACCTGGGCGGCGAGCTCTCCATCCCCGGCTTCGAACTGCTCAAGGACGGCGCGCTGCTGTGCCTGGACGAGGCCCTGGCCGACCACAATGCCGCGCTGCCGCGGCTGGCCGAATTCATCCTGCCGGCCGGCAGCCGGGCTGCCTCGCAGGCGCATGTGTGCCGCACCGTCGCCCGGCGGGCCGAACGCGCGGTGGTGGCGCTGGGCCGCGCCGAGGCGCTGCGGGACGCCCCGCGCCAGTACCTGAACCGGCTCAGCGACCTGCTGTTCGTGCTGGCCCGGGTGCTCAACCGCGCGAACGGCGGCGACGACGTCTACTGGAAAAGCCAGCGCCTGGCGAACAGCGCCGATCCGGCGGAAGAGAACTAAAAACCGAAGTCGCTGAGGCCGGGGTGGTCGTCCGGGCGGCGGCCGAGCGGCCAGTGGAACTTGCGGTCGGCCTCGCGGATGGGGCTGTCGTTGATGCTGGCGTGGCGGTGCTGCATCAGGCCGGAGGCCGCGAACTCCCAGTTCTCGTTGCCGTAGCTGCGGAACCACTGGCCCGAGTCGTCGTGCCACTCGTAGGCGAAACGCACCGCGATGCGCGCGCCATCGAAGGCCCACAGTTCCTTGATCAGCCGGTAGTCCAGTTCACGTGCCCACTTGCGTTCCAGGAAGGCCTGCGCGGCCGGACGGCCGACGCAGAACTCGGCCCGGTTGCGCCAGCGGGTGTCCTCGGTATAGGCCAGGGCGACCCGCTGCGGCTCGCGGCTGTTCCAGCCGTCCTCGGCCAGGCGCACCTTCTGGATGGCGGTTTCACGGGTGAACGGGGGCAGGGGCGGGCGGGTTTCCATGGCGGCTCCGGGTCAAGAGGAGGTTGTTGGCATGTAGACCGGCTTGTCTACCGGGGCGCAATGTAGCGCATGTAGACAGGTCTGTCTACAATGGGCCCATGTCCTCCTCCACCCATGCTGCGCTGCCGGCGCGTGAACGTATCCTGCTGGCCGCGCACGGGCTGTTCTACCGCGACGGCATCCGTGCCACCGGCATCGACCGGGTGATCGCCGAGGCCGGTGTGACCAAGGTCACCTTCTACCGGCACTACCCGGCCAAGAACGACCTGGTGCGCGCCTTCCTCGACTACCGGCACGGCCGCTGGATGGCCTGGTTCGTCGATGCGCTGGGGCGGTATGGGGCACACGAAGGCGATGGCCTGCACGCGCTGGTGCCGGCCCTGGCGGAGTGGTTCGGCCAGGACGGCTACCGCGGCTGTGCCTTCATCAACACGGTGGTGGAGATCGGTGGCGCCCTGCCGGATGCGGTGGAGATTTCGCGGCGCCACAAACAGGACATGACCGAGGCCATCGCCGGCCTGCTGCCG
>JAZJYT010000013.1:0-5334 GCA_040390235.1 Pseudomonadota bacterium
GCCTTCGGGTGCACACCGATGTTGTTGTTGATGATGAACTCGAGCCGCGCCAGGCCCACCCCTTCGTTGGGCAACTGGCAGAAGTCGAAGGCGAGCTGCGGGTTGCCCACGTTCATCATGATCTTGGTCTTGACCGGCGGCATCTCGCCGCGCTGCACCTCGGTCACCTCGGTCTCGATCAGGCCGTCGTAGATCAGGCCGGTGTCGCCCTCGGCGCAGCTCACGGTGACCAGCATGCCGTCCTTCAGCAGTTCGGTCGCGTCGCCGCAGCCGACCACTGCCGGGATGCCCAGCTCCCGCGCGATGATGGCCGCGTGGCAGGTGCGCCCGCCGCGGTTGGTGACGATGGCCGAGGCGCGTTTCATCACCGGCTCCCAGTTCGGGTCGGTCATGTCGGTGACCAGCACGTCGCCGGCCTGCACCTGGTCCATATCGCGGATGTCGTGCACCAGGCGCACCGGGCCGGTACCGATCTTCTGCCCGATGGCGCGGCCCTCGGCCAGCACGGTGCCGGTGCCCTTGAGCTTGTAGCGCAGCTCGGCCTTGCCGGCCTGCTGGCTCTTCACCGTTTCGGGACGGGCCTGCAGGATGTAGAGCAGGCCGTCGGTGCCGTCCTTGCCCCACTCGATGTCCATGGCGCGGCCGTAGTGTTCTTCGATCACCAGGGCGTACTTGGCGAGCAGTTCCACGTCGGCATCGGTCAGCGAGTAGCGGTTGCGCTGCTCGGCCGGCACGTCGATGGTCTTCACCAGCTTGCCGCCGGCCTTCTTTTCTTCCGCCGTGGTGAAGGTCATCTGCACCAGCTTGCTGCCCAGGTTGCGGCGGATCACCGCACGCTTGCCGGCGCGCAGCATGGGCTTGTGCACGTAGAACTCGTCGGGGTTGACGGCACCCTGCACCACCGTCTCGCCCAGGCCGTAGCTGGAGGTGATGAACACCACCTGGTCGAAACCGGACTCGGTGTCGATGGTGAACATGACACCGGCAGCGCCCAGGTCGGAGCGCACCATACGCTGCACACCGGCCGACAGGGCCACCACGTCGTGGGCAAAACCCTTGTGCACCCGGTAGCTGATGGCGCGGTCGTTGTAGAGGCTGGCAAAGACCTCCTTCATCTTGTGCAGCACGTCGTCGGCACCGACCACGTTGAGGAAGGTCTCCTGCTGGCCGGCGAAGGACGCGTCGGGCAGGTCTTCGGCGGTGGCGGAGGACCGCACGGCGAAGGACGCCTGCTCGTTGCCCGCCGACAGGGTGGCGAAGGCATCACGGATGGCCTGGTCCAGGTCGGCCGGGAAGGGCTGGGCCTCGACCATGGCGCGGATCTCGGCGCCGACCTGGGCCAGCGCACGTACGTCTTCGGTGTCCAGGACGGCCAGCTTGGCACTGATCCGCCCGGCCAGGCCATCGTGGGCCAGGAACTGGCGGAAGGCATGCGCCGTGGTGGCGAAGCCGGTGGGCACCCGCACGCCCTCGGGTAGCTGGGAAATCATCTCGCCGAGGCTGGCGTTCTTGCCGCCGACCGACTCGACGTCGGTCATCCTCAGGTTTTCAAACGGTACGACCAGGGCGGTCGACTCGAAAAGTGCAGACATGGGAAAGCTCCAGAAGTTAAAACCGGGCATCCGAACGGGTCTGCGCAACCGGCCACGCGCAGCGGGCGGTCTCCGGCGCGGGCGGCTCTGCGACTTTGGTCTTGTTGTAAGAGGTCGGGGCGGGCCATGGCGGGAATTCGGATAATCCTGGAATTGTAGGGGCCATGGCAAAAGCCCCCGCGTAGGCCGGTTTCCCGCTCCGCTCTGCCCTTGGAAGGCTCCCGTACATGCACACCCGCACCGTTTTCTTCATTTCCGACGGCACCGGCATCACCGCCGAGGCCTTCGGCAACGCCATCCTGTCGCAGTTCGAGATGAAACCGCGCCACGTCCGCCTGCCCTTCATCGACACGGTAGACAAGGCCCACCAGGTGGTGCGCCAGATCAACCACACCGCCGAGGTGGAGGGAAAACGCCCCATCGTCTTCACCACCCTGGTCAACATGGAGGTGCTGCATGTGGTGCGCGAAGGCTGCAAGGGCATGCTGCTGGACATGTTCGGCACCTTCGTGCAGCCGCTGGAAAAGGAGCTGGGCATCAAGTCGCTGCACCGGGTGGGCCGTTTTTCGGACGTGTCCAAGAGCAAGGAGTACAACGACCGCATCGAGGCCATCAACTTCAGCCTGGCGCACGACGACGGCCAGAGCAACCGCGACCTGGTCGGCGCCGATGTGATCCTGGTCGGCGTCAGCCGCAGCGGCAAGACACCCACCTCGCTCTACCTGGCCATGCAGCACGGCCTGAAGGCGGCCAACTACCCGCTGATTCCCGAGGATTTCGATCGCCGCCAGCTACCGCCGGCGCTGGCACCGCACCTCAAGAAGATCTTCGGCCTCAGCATCCAGCCCGAGCGCCTGGCCGAGGTGCGCCACGAGCGCCGGCCCAACTCCCGATACGCCGACCTGGCCAACTGCCGCCACGAGGTGTCGGAGGCCGAGGCCATGATGCGCCGCTCCGGCATCCGCTGGCTGTCGACCACCACCAAGTCGATCGAGGAAATCGCCACCACCATCCTGCAGGAGATCCGGCCCGAACGGCTGGAGTACTGAGCCGGACGCAAGGGGCGCTTGCACAGATACTAAGATTTGTCTTAGTATCTGCACCATGACCCCTCCTCTCGACGATGCAGTGCATGTCGCCATCCGGCTGCGCGCCTCGGTTTCGGCGCTGATGCGCCAGCTGCGCGCCCAGGCGCCGGTGGACGGCCCCGGCTCTGCCCGGCTGAGTGTGCTGAGCCACCTGTACCGCCTGGGCGCGCTCACCCCGACCCAGTTGGCCGGGCAGGAGCGGGTCAAGCTCCAGACCCTGACGCGGCTGCTGGCCGAGCTGGAGGCCGGCGGATTGCTGCTGCGCCGGCCCGACACCACGGATGCACGCCGCACCCTGCTGTCGCTGACGCCGGCCGGCGCCCAGCTGCTGTCCGACGAGGTACACCGCCGCGAAGCCTCGCTGACCGAGGCGCTGAACCTGGCGCTGGAGCCCGGGGAACGGACCCACCTGCTGGAGGCCTGCGCGCTGATCGACCGGGTCACCACGGCCAGCGGCATCCTGGCCTTTTCGGCCGAGGCGGCGGCCCCGGTGCCGCCGCCCCACGAGGACGGCACGCCATGAAGGCCACGGCGGGCGCGGCAGCGCGCAGCGGCTGGTTCGCCGCCACGCTGCCGGACTGGCGCCATGGCGTGCAACTGGCCGCCGCGGTGGCCCTGTCCTGGCTGGCCTCGGCCGCGCTGCACCTGCCCGAAGGTTTCTGGGCGGTGATGAGCGCGCTGATCGTGGTGCGGCCCACGGCCGGCTCCACCCTCGGCGCCGGCTGGGACCGGGTGCGCGGTACCTTCGCCGGCACGGCCCTGGGGCTGGCCGGCGCCTGGCTGGCCCACCACGGGGCCGGGTCGTCCACCGCCCTGCTGGGCATGGTCACGCTGGTGGCCTTTGCCAGCGCCGTGGTGCCCGGCATGCGCAGCGCGCCCATCAGCGCGCTGATCGTGCTGACCAGCAGCGGCATTCCCGGGCATTCGGCCTTCGACGTGGCACTGATGCGGGTGCTGGAGATCGCCATCGGCGTGGCCGTGGGCCTGGGGGTGTCCCTGGCCGGCCTGGCCGCGCAGGCACGCCACCGGCTGCAACCGGCTTGTGCCGCTGTGCTGCGCCAGATCGCAGCCCAGTGCAGACAAGAACTGGGTGGTAGCGACCCCGCCCCTGCCAGCCACGAGGCCGCGCGGACGCAGTTGCGCACGGCATTGCGCGAGCTGACCATCCTCGCCATGGCGGCCGACCGGGAAGAGCAGCTCATCGCCCGCTGGCACCGCATCCGCGGTGCGGCCCCGGCCCTGCCCGCCGACAAGCTCTACGGCCTGCACCTGCGCCGCGTGCGCTTGCTGACCCGCATCGCCCACGACGCCGGCTCCTTCGCCCGGCTGGCGGAGGTGTTCGCGGACAAGGCCCCGCTTGATGCCTGGGCCGCCCTGGGCCAGCGTGTGGGCACGGCACTCGACACCGCGGCGGCCGGCCTGGAAACCCAAAGCCCCGCCAGCTTCGACGGCCTGCGCAGCTACCTGCGCGCCGAGGATGCTGCCGCCCCCGACCTGCCGGTGCGCACCTTCGCCCTGCCCGCCGCGCGCCTGCTGATCCAGGACCTGTCGAGGCTGGTGACCATACGGCCGGCGTGAGCTTGGAAGTCAGCGGCTATGCGCCCGGTGCCGTCTTCGGGCTCCGGCCCCCGGCTCCCGCGCTGCCGAAGAAGGCCCTTCGGGCTTCCCTCAGTGCTCGCGACAAGCGGGGTCTCACGCAAACTCCCTACGCTGCGCTTCGGTCAAACATGCGTGAGCCCTGATCCGCTTGCTGCTCCGCTCTTCGGCTTCTCCGAATGCGCGGGAGCCGGGGGCCGGAACCCGAAGACTCGGGTGGGGGGCACGTGCGCCCATAGTGGTCTCTGATCAATGCGCAAAGCAGACGCTAACAGGGAGCCAAGCGGCGCAGAAAGCCTCTGCATTGGGCGACTTGTTAGGCGTCACTTTCCGAAATTCCTGGCACTGAGGGCCATTTTGGCTTGTTCTGCCGAACCCAGTTGCTGAGCTTTCTTCGGGCGGAGTCACCCGCGGTATCGATATCGAGGTGCGAGCAGATTGCTTTCCAAGATGCAAGCCCTGCTTTGTTACGAAGCTCCGGAATTGAGGCCACCCAAGCGGACGGATTTGGCGAAGGCGCCTTCCTCGGGTGTTTGGCCGCTAGTGCCATGGACTCGGCCAATAGCCGGTCAAGCTTGTAGTCACTTATTGTTGACTGGTCGACGTGAGAGTTCAGAACTCGACGCAACGCTGTGTTGAAGGAAAGGTTTTCAAAGGGTTTCGGCTTAGCAAGACGTTCGACCAAGGCGGCAAGGTCTTCGTCAACGGTGAACTGAGGCATCGCTCGCTCCGATTGATGAGGCGCCCTAGTGTTTCACTAGATAACACTAGTGTCAAGTGTCGTTAACTAGTAAAAACAACCACTAACGACTTCTACCTAACATTTCGGCAGCCTCTCGCAATGATCGCTGGATTGCTTGCCAAACGACCGTCCAGCAGGCAGTCGGCGAAGGCCCGCTACCGGCCGGACGCCGACTGTCAGCCGATGGCAGCGACTTGCCATTGCCGTAGCAGTTTTGCCGACTGGCCAGATCCACCGCAGCAGGGGCGCGGAGCAGCCGACTAACCCCCGGAGGCCGGTGAGGCACTCGGGCACAGGACATAAAGGAGGGAGGCGC
>JAZJYT010000014.1:0-164911 GCA_040390235.1 Pseudomonadota bacterium
TCGATGCCGATGACGTTGAAGAAGGTGGCGGCCAGGCGGTGCAGGTTGCGGAACTGGAGCCGGCGGCCGGCCCCCTGCTGGGTGGCGGCCCAGTTGAGCACCGAGCCCGCCGCGGCGAAATCCAGGCGCACCAGGCGGCCGCAGTCCACCACAAAAGCATCTCCGGCGTGGAAGGCACCCGCCGTGCCATCGAGCGACAGCAGCACCTCGTCCACGTTGCGTGCGATGTCGCCCGACAGTTCGGCCGCCGGCAGATCGGGCACCGCCGCCAGGCCCATGGGCACCGAATCGGCCCAGGCCGGCCCGGCCGGCGCCAGGGGGGCCGCGAGTGGCGCCAGCAAACGGGTGCCGGGCTGCAGCACGCGGCAGTCGCAGCGGGCCATGTGCCACGACGGCGGCGAGACCTCGTAGGTGATGCAGTAGTCCAGCGCGACTTCCTCGAACGCGTCGGCGTGGCCGATCAGGCGCAGGGCCTCCATACGCAGGCGCCACCAGGCGGGATCGGCATCGGTATCACCCGACAGGGTGCGCGCCTCCAGGGCGGTCACCAGTTTTTCGGCGTTTTCGAAACGCAGCACCACCGGCTGCTCGCTCCAGGCCCCGAAGGCGGCCAGCAGAGGCTCGGCCGCGCCGTCGTCCAGCCGGGCCAGCGGCGACCAGTCCATCCACCACGCACCCGGCGCCGCGGCCGCGGCCGCGTACAGCCGCGCGACCCCGTCGGGGCCCAGGGCCGCGGGGCTGCGCCAGTGGAAGTCGCCCGCCTCATCTACCGGGGGAATACTGTCGCCGGCACCGTCGGCGGCGTCGCCGGAGAGCGAGAACCAGGCCGGCGGCGAGCGTCCGAAACGTTCGGCGAAGGTGATGGAAATGGCATCGAACCGATCCTGCCGCCCCAGCGCGCGGTAGAGGTCGAACAACGCGGCCCAGACGTCCTCCTGGTCTTGTGCCGCTCCGGCGACCAAACCACGCAGGCTTTTGTCGGCCGCCTCGGGGTCGCCATTGGCGAACAGGATGGCCGCCTCCTCTAGCAGCGGGTGGTGGACGAAGATACCCGGGTCCGCGCCCGGCGGCAGGTCGGGCGCCAGCAGCTCCACCGGCAGTTCGATGAAGGCGTCCGGCAGCTCCAGATCGGGCACCCCCTTGGCATGCGGCAGGTGGTCACGCGGGCCCGAACCGCTGTCGAGGTATTCCGCATAGGACGTGGCGACGAAGCCGCTGTTCGGCTGCGTCGGCGGCAGGGTGTCGAACAGGGGGAGGTCCATGCCGGCCACGCTGGAGCTGTCCGATGCGCTGGCCGGGCGGGAGGGCGCCGGACGGCTCGCCCCGGCGGACGCCTGCGCCCCTGCAGGCAGGGGCCCGGAAGCGGCGGACGGCACACGGATCTCGTTCGGGTTGGGTGGGCGCGTTTTCCACCACTGGCGCGACATCTGCTCTTCGATCTCGTCGATCTTGCGCAGTGTCACCGCCCGGTCGTCGGTCTCCGCGCGGGCGTCGATGGTGCTGAGCTGGAACAGGGAATGGCGGGTATCGACATCCTCGGGCAGCAGGGCCGCGCCGGTGCGCCGCAGCCGGCGCAGCTGGTCGAACTCGCGCCGGCGCACAAAATCGTTGCGCCGCCGCCGCTCCATCAGCTCCTTGAGCAGCTGGCGGCCTTGTCCAGCGTCGGACTGTGTGTCCGGCGGTTGTGCTACCACGTCACCGGCGTCGGCGGCAGCGCTGCGCACCATACGTGCGACTCTGCCGAAAAGACCGGGCGGACTGTCCTTTCCCATGGGGCGGATGGTACAGGACCGGTACGCACCACAGCGCGGAACCCGGCCCCTTTACCTCCGGAAAACTCAGTCCCCGAACATTTTCTGCTTAAGCTCGCGGCGTTGCTGCGCTTCGAGCGACAGCGTGGCGGTGGGGCGGGCCAGCAGGCGGCCGACCCCGATGGGCTCGCCGGTTTCGTCGCAGAAGCCGTAGTCGCCGGCGTCGATGCGGGCGATCGACTGCTCGATCTTCTTGAGCAGCTTGCGCTCGCGGTCGCGGGTGCGCAGTTCCAGCGCGTGCTCTTCCTCGATGGTGGCGCGGTCGGCCGGATCGGGCACCACCACGGTATCTTCGCGCAGATGCTCGGTGGTTTCACCGGCGTTGTTGAGCATGTCCTGCTTGAGCATGACCAGCTTGTGGCGGAAAAACGCCAGCTGCTTCTCGTTCATGTACTCGGCATCGGGCATGGCCACGACTTCGGCATCGGACAGCTCGTCGGCAGACTTGGTTTTCCAGTTCTGGGCGAGCTTGGGGTCCTTTTTCGCTGCGGCGGGCGGAACGGGGGCGGGAACGTCGGCGGGCATGTTCCTGGAAAAACTGGCCTTGGCCGCGGTCGAAGCCACGGCGGAAGAAGCCATCGATGGCACGGTCAGTTGCGCAAGCCGCGACGACGGCCGCGTGCTGCGCACGATGTCCGACGATGCCGCGGGCGCGGTTTCCGCGACGGCCGGAGCCGGCTGGGGTACGGAAGCCTTGGCTACCGGAGCTGCGGCGGGGGTTTTGCTCGACTGGGCTTTCACTCGCTGCCTCCTCGTATATGGGGCGCTCGACCCCGAAACGGAGTATTCGGGGTCTTTGCCGGGGCGCGATTGTATAGGCAGAGTGGCCGGCCGCCGCGCCCGGTTACGCCAGGCAGCCTTCCAGGCCCTGCAGGAAGATGTCCTTGGGCAGGTCGATGCCGATAAAAACCATCTTGCTGATGCGGGTCTCGTCCTCGCCCCAGACCGGCCCCAGGTCGCTGCCCATGAGCTGGTGCACCCCCTGGAAAATCACCTTGCGTTCGGTGCCCTGCATGTTGAGCACCCCCTTGTAGCGCAGCATGCGCGGGCCGTAGATGTTGACCACGGCGCCGAGGAAATCCTCCAGCTTGCCCGGATCGAACGGCCGCTCGGACTTGAAGGCGAAGCTCTTCACGTCGTCGTCATGGTGGTGGTGGTGGCCATGGCCTTCGTGGGCATGCGAGGGGTGGTCGCAGTGCCCGCCCTCCGCGTGGTCATGGTCATGGTGCGCATGGTCGTGCTCCGACTCTTCCTTCAGGAAGTCCGGGTCGATGTCGAGCGTGGCGTTGAGGTTGAAGCCGCGCAGGTCGAACACCTGCGAGATCGGCACTTCGCCGAAATGCACCGCCTGGATGGGGGCGCGCGGGTTCATGTGCTTCAGGCGGTGGATCAGCGCATCGGTCTCGTCCTGGGCCACCAGGTCGGTCTTGCTGATGAACAGCTGGTCGGCGAAACCCACCTGGCGGCGCGCCTCCTGGCGGTCGTTCAACTGCTGCGGGGAATGTTTGGCATCGACCAGGGTCAGGATCGAGTCGAGCAGGTAGCTCTCGGCGATTTCCTCGTCCATGAAAAAGGTCTGCGCCACCGGGCCGGGGTCGGCCAGGCCGGTGGTCTCGATGACCACACGGTCGAAGTCCAGCAGGCCCTTGCGTTTCTTGGCGGCCAGCAGCTGCAGCGCCTCGCGCAGGTCCTCGCGGATGGTGCAGCAGACGCAGCCGTTGCTCATCTGCACGATCTGCTCCTTGCTTTCGGTCACCAGGATGTCGTTGTCGATGTTCTCCTCGCCGAACTCGTTCTCGATGACGGCGATCTTCTGGCCGTGGTTTTCCGACAGGATGCGCTTCAACAGCGTGGTCTTGCCGGAACCGAGGAAGCCGGTGAGGATGGTGGCGGGGATCAGGGCCATGGCATGTTTCCGTTCGAAAAATGGGGTGCGGCGCGTTGGTTCGGCAGCGGCGTGGCAAAGCGCGCGGGTTATCCAGCCAGTGTAGCCACGCTGTCAAGCGGGCGCGCGGCCTGGGTCCAAGCCCCTTGCTTGCGCAGGACCACCAGCCCCTTGAGGTACTCGCCCTCGGGAAAGGTCAGCGTCATGGGATGGTCGGGCGCACCGGCCAGGCGCTGCACCACAAAGCCGTCCACCCCGGCGTCGGCCCCGGCGCCAGCCACGATCTTGTGGAACAGCTCGGGCGGAATGCCGCCGGAGCAGGAGTAGGTGAACAGCACACCCCCCGGCGCCAGCAGCCTGAGCGCCAGCCGGTTGATGTCCTTGTAGGCGCGGGCGGCCCGCTCGGCATGCGCGGCGGTGGGGGCGAACTTGGGCGGATCGAGCACGATGGCGTCGAAAACCCGGCCCTCCTGGCCGAAACGGCGCAGCGAGGCATTCACGTCGGCGTCCAGGAACTCCGCCTGCCCGGCCGCGAAGCCGTTGAGGGCCACATGCGCACGCGCACGCTCCAGCGCCGGACCGGAGGAATCGATGGAAGTCACCAGCCCGTCGGCGACGCCGGCCTCCCGCATGCCGGCCAGCGCCGCGATGGTGAAGCCGCCGGTGTAGCAGTAGCAGTTGAGCACCCGGCGCGAACCGAGGCGCCTGACCGCGTCGAAGAACGCCTTGCGGCTGTCGCGCTGGTCCAGGTAGAAACCGGTCTTGTGGCCGATGGCGACGTCCAGCGTGAGCTTCCAGCCGTGTTCGCGGATGGTCAACTCGGTCGGCGGGGCCTCTCCACCCTCCGCCGGACCACCACGCAGCCAGCCGGTGAGCTCGGGCAGGCCTTCCAGGCTGCGCACGCTGGCGTCGGAGCGTTCGTAAAGCTTGTGCAGGCCGGTGGCCGCCAGCAGGGCGTCGGCCAGCACGGCCTTCCAGCGCTCGGCGCCGGCCGAGCCGAACTGGGCCACCAGGGTGTCGCCATAGCGGTCCACCACCAGGCCCGGCAGGCCGTCGGATTCGCCGTGCACCAGGCGCAGGCCGTCGCTCTGGATGTCGAACAGCGTGCGTGCGGCCACTGCCTGCTGCACCCGTTCGATAAAAAACGCGGCGTCGATACGCTGGTTCTCCTCGAAGCTCCAGACCCGTGCGCGGATGCGGGACTCCGGGCTGAAGGCGGCCCAGCCGAGGAAACGGCCGTCATGGGCCTCGACGCGCACCGTCTCGCCGCTGTCGGCACCGCCGCGGGCGATGGCCGACTCGAAGATCCAGGGGTGGTGGCGCAGCAAGGAGCGTTCCTTGCCGTCCCGAAGACGAAGGGTTTTCATAGATAGACCAGAAAAAAAGAGCTTGTCAGGGCTTGCGGCGCGCCCGCGGGTGCGCCGCGTCGTAGACCTGGGCCAGGTGCTGGAAGTCGAGCCGGGTGTAGACCTGGGTGGTGGTGATGCTGGCATGGCCCAGCAGTTCCTGCACCGCACGCAGGTCGCCGCTGGATTGCAGCAGGTGGCTGGCATAGGAGTGGCGCAGCATGTGCGGGTGCACCGGCGCGGCCAGGCCGGCGGCGGCGCTGCGCGCGCGCAGCCGCTGCCACACCGCCTGGGCGGTCAGCCGGGTGCCGTAGCGGCCGGGAAACATGGCCGGCTGGTCCAATGCATCGGCCGGCAGGCCGCCGGCGCGCTGCACCAGCCAGGCGGCCACCGCCTCGGCGGCCTTGCCGGCGATCGGCACGCTGCGCCATTTCTTGCCCTTGCCGCGCACATGGGCCATGCCGTCGTCCAGGTCAATCCAGCCGCGGCCGGCCCGTTCGGCGGCGGCCGACGCGGTGGCATCCAGCGCCACCAGTTCACCCACCCGCAGGCCGCAGCCGTAGAAGAGTTCGACGATGGTGGCATCGCGCGCCTCCAGCCAGGCATGCTGCTCGGAATCGGTGGCCGGGGCCTGGAAGTCGGCCAGGCGCACCGCGTCGTCCACCCCCAGGGCCTTGGGCAGGGGTTTCGGCGCCTTGGGGGCCCGCACGTTCACCACCGGGTTCAAGGCCACCAGGCCTTCACGGCCCAGCCAGGTGTAGAAACCGCGCCAGCCCGAGAGAATCAGCGCGATGCCCCGGCCGCTGCGGCCCTGGGCATGCATCTGCGCCACAAAACGCCGGATGTGGGCGTGGTGTGCGGCCTCGATCGCCACTCCCACGCCGGCACATGCAGCGGCGAGTTTCTGCAGGTCGAGGCCGTAGAGGATGACGGTGCGTTCGGCCAGGCGCTTTTCGTAGCGCACATGGTCGAGGTAGCGAATGACCAGGGGGGATGGCGGCAGCTCCGCGGCAGGGGCCTCGGGAACACCGGCCGTGCGCGCCACACCCATGGCCGTCAGGCCCGCAGGCGCCCCAGCGCCGCGCTGGCCAGCGCGGCCATGCGCTGCAGGAAATCGGTGCCCATGGCGGGGTCGAAGCGCCCTGCCTCGGACGAGGCCAGCACCAGCAGGCCGAAGGCCGGGCCGGCGCCCTCACCCTCGGCGGCCGGCGCTTCGCGCAGCGGCAGCAGCGCCAGCGACACGGCCTCAGCCGGTGTGTCGAGCCACTGCACCGCCTCGAAACCCCGGTTAGGGCCGCAGTAGGGCTCACCCAGCGAACCGGCGAAGGTGCGCAGATCGTCGCTCACCCCCTGGGCGAAGGCGGCGCCTACATGGGCTGGCGCCACGTCCCAGACGCGGATGGCGGCCTGCGGCACACCGAACTGTTCACACGCCTGGCCGGCGATCAGCCCCGGCAGGTCGGCCGCGAAGCGGGCTCCGGCCAGCTGCACCGCCCAGGACTGCAGGCGGTCGGCGATGTGGGTGTTCTCGTGGCCGTGGCGCACCATCTCCATCAGGCGCTGCTCCAGGGCCTTGATCTTCTCGCGCAGCATCTCGGCCTGGCGCTCCTGCAGGCTGACGGCGCGGCTGCCGTGCGGGCTGGTGAGCTGCACGGCGGCCAGCACCTCGGCATGGCGCTCGAAGAAGTCGGGCGTGTTGACGAGGTAGCCGGCGATGTCATCCTCGGTGATGGGATCGGGAAGGTCGGTGCTGGGTGTGGTCATAGGGTGTCCGGGATGTCGATCTGGCCTTCGAATACGGTGACCGCGGGGCCGGTCATGAAGACCGGCGCAGTGCCGCCGGCCCAGGCGATGGTGAGCAGTCCGCCGCGTGTCTGTACATCGACCCGGGCGTCGAGCTGGCCCAGGCGGATGCCGGCGACCACCGCGGCGCAGGCGCCGGTGCCGCAGGCCAGGGTTTCGCCGGCGCCGCGTTCGTACACCCGCAGGCGCACATGGCTGCGGTCCACCACCTGCAGGAAACCGGCGTTGACGCGGTTGGGAAACCGCGGGTGCCGCTCGATGCGCGGGCCCTGCTCGGCGACCGGGGCGGTGTCCACGTCCTCCACCAGCTGCACCGCGTGCGGGTTGCCCATGGACAGTACCGCGACCAGCAGCAGGGGCTCTTCGGCATGGGTGCCCAGGGCCAGCGGCCACTGCTCCCAGCTGCCCACGGCCTGCGGCGCACTGCCGGCGGCGTCGAAGGGCACCCGGGCGGGCTCGAAGATGGGCGCGCCCATGTCCACGGTGACACGGCCGTCGGCGTCCAGGCGGGGAGCGATGACACCCGAGCGGGTCTGCACCCGGACCTCGTCCTTGGATGTCAGGCCGTGCTCGCGTACGTAGCGCACAAAGCAGCGCGCGCCGTTGCCGCACTGCTCCACCTCGCCGCCGTCGGCGTTGTGGATGACGTATTCGAAATCCACCCCCGGGCCGGGCGGTGGCCGCACCGACAGCACCTGGTCGGCGCCGACGCCGAAATGCCGGTCGGCCAGGAAACGGTACTGCGCGGCCGACAGGCCGAGCGGCGCGTGCATTTCGTCGAGCACGACGAAGTCGTTGCCGGCGCCCTGCATCTTGGTGAAGGGGATCTTCATACGCGGATTATCGGTTGCTTGGCGGCGGTGCCGATAGCGCTGGCGCCCGGCCGTCCGATATGGAGACAATAGGACACCGCCTCCCTGCCTCCCGCGATGAGCCTCCTGACGGCCCTGCCCGCCCTTTTTTCCCGCACCACCGACCTGCTGGCCCGCCATGCGGTGGCACCGCTGCTCGGCTGGCTGCACCTGTCGGCCTGGACCGCGCCGCCGCGGGAGATCGCGCAGTTCGTGCTGCTGGCGATTGCGCAGGTGCTGGTGATCGCCTGTGTGTTCCGGCCGCTGGAAAGCCTGGTGCCGCTGGAACCGTGGGCCGACCGCCGGGCGACCGGCATCGACCGGACCTACACCCTCCTGAAGCTGCTGGCCGTGATGCCGCTGTTCACCTACCTGGTGCTGGAGCCGCTGTCGCGCCTGGGCGGCGGCGGGGGTGCCAGCGAGGGTTCCGAGGGCTGGACCAGCCTGCAGCACTGGCTGCCCTGGCTGGACGGGCATCCGGTGCTGCTGTTCATCGTCTACCTGGTGCTGTTCGACGGTGTGCAGTACGCGGTGCACCGGCTGCAGCACGCCATTCCCTGGTGGTGGGCGCTGCACAGCCTGCACCACAGCCAGCGCCAGCTCAACTGCTGGTCCAACGACCGCGACCACTACCTGGACGACTTTTTCGAGGCCATGATCCTCGCGGGCGCGGCCCTGCTCATCGGCGTGGCGCCGGTGGACTACGCGCTGCTCACCCTGCTGTCGGCCCTGCTGGAGAACTTCTCGCACGCCAACGTGCGCCTGCGTTTCGGCCCGCTGTTCGACAAGCTGCTGGTGAGCCCGCATTTCCACCGCCTGCACCACATGCGGGTGGACCCGCAGCGGCCCGACCTGCACAACTGCAACTTCGCCTTCGTGTTCCCGGTATGGGACCTGCTGTTTCGCACCGCGCTGTACCGCGAGGCGCCGCGGCCTACCGGCGTGGGCGACCCGGCCATCGAGGCCGACAACACCCGGCACCTCGTGGCCCAGCAGTGGCACACCTTGCGGCGTTTCTGGGCGGCGGTGCGCTGCCGCGCCGGCTGGCGGCCGGGCGACGTGGCCTTCGACGCACAGCTGCGGCCGGTGTCGGTGCGCGACTTCGACCTGCATGTGGAATAGACCCTCCCCCAGGCTCCACACGGCGTGTTTCCGCCAACCCCCTCCAGGGGCGGGCTGGCCGCTTCGGGCGGCCGTGCGCGGCAGCCCCCGGTGTTCGTCCTCTAGGGTTTTCGGGGGCCGGGGCGCATACTCGCCTCCTACCCTCCCTTCCCCGAAGCCCGTTCACGCGGCTTCGCCCCCGTCCCGATGCCCGGCTACGACACCAAGCAGGAAAGCATCGCCGTCACGGGTGTTGCGGACCTGCTCATCCGCTCCCTGCTGGACCGCCAGCAGTTCCACGACCCGCTGGGCGCGGCCGAAAGGCTGGGCATTTCCTCGGCCGCCTGGCCGCTGTTCGGGCTGAACTGGCCTTCGGGCGCACGGCTGGCGGCGCATCTGGCGCTGCGGCCGGTGCAGGCGGGTGAACACATACTGGAAATCGGCTGCGGGCTGGCGCTGGCCAGCCTGGTGGGCCACCGCCGCGGCGCCGACATCACCGCCAGCGACTGCCACCCCCTGGCCGGAAGCTTTCTCGACGCCAACCTGCTGCTCAACGCACTGGGCCCGATGAAATACCGGCACGGCCACTGGGGCGCCGGGCAGCACGCGGCGACCACGGAAGGCGATGCGCCGCGGCGCGACGTGCAGGGTGTTTTCGAGCTGATCATCGGCAGCGACATCCTCTACGAACGCGACACCAACGCCCACCTGGCGGGCTTCATCAGCGCACACGCCACGCCGGTGGCCGAAGTCTGGATCGTCGACCCCGACCGCGGCAACCGCGCGGCCTTCACCCGGCAGATGGTGGCGCTGGGTTTCCGTGCCAGCGAGGAGCGGCTGGACCAGGCCGCCACGGCCAGTGCCATGGCCTACAAGGGGCGTTTGCTGACCTACCGGCGCGGCGATACGGCCTGAGCCATTGCCCGGGCCTCCCGGGACGCCCGGGACGCCCGGGACGCCCGGGATGGCGGGAAGGCCCGCGAGGCTCGGCCTTCAGGCCCCACCGGCCACGATACGGTTGCGCCCGCCCTGCTTGGCGCGGTACAGCCGGCGGTCCACGGCGTCGATGAAGGCCATCTGGCCGTCGGCTGCGGTCGGCACGATGGTGCCGACACCCATGCTCAGCGTGAGCAGCCGGCTCACCGGCGAATCCGCATGCACGATCTGCGCATCGGCAATGTGCTTGCGGCAGCGCTCGGCCACGCGGCGCGCCGCCTGCGCGTCGGTGGCGGGCAGCAGCAGCACGAACTCCTCGCCGCCATAACGCGCCAGGAAGTCGCGCGCCCGGCTGCCCGCCGCGGTCAACGCCAGCGCCACGCGTTTCAGGCACTCGTCGCCCTGCACATGGCCGTAGCGGTCGTTGTACTGTTTGAAAAAATCGATGTCGAACAGCACCAGGGACAGCGGCTGCAGCGTGCGCCGCGCCTCGTTCCACGCGTCGTCGAGCACCGCGTCGAACTTGCGCCGGTTGGCCACGCCGGTCAGGCCGTCGCGGAAGGAAAAGTCCTCCAGCTCCTTCTGCAGGCCGAGCAGGCGCTCCTCGGACTGCTTGCGTTCACTGATGTCGAACATGAAGCCGACCAGCGCCGACACCTCCCCCGCCGCGTCGCGCACCACGTGCACCACGTCGCGGATCCAGACGTAGTCGCCGCTGGCGGTCAGCGCCCGGTAATCGGCCTCGTGGTCCACGCCAGCCTTGGACTGCGCCACGCAGAACTCGACGACCCGCGCGCGGTCCTCTTCATGGATGCGCGTGGCCCAGTCGTCCACGCTCACCCAGCTCGCCGGCGACCAGCCGAGCAGGGGCTCGATCTGCGGGCCGATATAGGCGAACCGGCCGGTGGACCAGTCGATCTTCCAGGGAATGGCGCGGGTGGATTCGAGCAGCGTGCGGTACACGGCGCTGTCGGGCTCGATGGGATTCAAGTGCGTATCGCAAGAGACGGGAGGACGCTCAAGCATACCGGGACGCGGTGGCTGCGGCCCGGCCAGACTGTCAAAGCCCTGACGCCCGGAAGGCTCAGCGGTCCCAGGGCGGCGTGCCCGCGAACGCCTCGGCCAGGAAATCCACCATCACCCGCACCTTGGCACCCAGGTGGCGGCGGTGCGGGTACACCGCCAGCACGTCGATATCGGCCAGGGACCAGCCCGGCAGCACCGGGACCAGCCGGCCGGCGCGCAGGTCTTCGCCGACCAGGAAAGTGGGCTGCCAGATGATGCCGGCACCGGCCAGCGCCGCCGCGCGCGAGGTGTCGCCGTTGTTGCTGTGCAGGGCACAGCGCACCCGCACCGTGGTGGCGTGCCCTGCCCCGTCGAGGAACTGCCAGTCGTCGCCGGTGGCCGAACCGGTGTAGCCGATGCAGGCATGGCCGGCCAGGTCGGCCGGCGCTGCCGGCATGCCGTGCGCCGCCAGGTAGGCTGGGGCGGCGCAGGCGACGTTGTGCGAGTTCGCCAGCTTGCGCGCCGCATAGGCCGCCGAGCCGCCGCGGGCAATGCGGATGGCTAGGTCGTAGCCCTCCTCCACGATGTCGACCACCCGGTCCACCAGCGCCACCTCCAGTTCCAGCTCCGGGTAGCGCCGCATGAAGACCGGCCACAGCGGCGCCAGGTGCCGAATGCCGAAGCTCACGGGGGCATTGATGCGCAGCCGCCCGCGCGGCTGTAGCGCCTGTGCGCCGGCAATCGCCTCGGCCTCGCCCACGTCGTCGAGGATGCTGCGCGCCCGCTCGTACAGCGCCTGGCCGCTTTCGGTCAACGACAGCTTGCGTGCATGGCGGTTGAGCAGCCGGGTTCCCAGGTGCGCCTCCAGGTCGGCGATGTAGCGGGTGACATTGGCCGGCGAGGTGCCGAGTGCATCGGCCGCACGGGCGAAGCCCGACTGCCTGACCACCGCCACAAACACTTCGAAAGCACGCAGACGGTCCATAGCACGCTCCATGGTTCACAAAAGCTGAACCTATTGCGCATTTATAGGCCATTTATTGCCGCGAACATAAATCCTACAGTGGCTCCACGGCACCAACACCGCAACCACCACTCCAGGAGAACCACATGACCACCGCTTCCACCTCAGCCGCCGCTTCGTCCACCACCCCCCGCGCCGGCCGCCTGCAAGGCAAGCGCGCCCTCATCACCGGCGGCACCAGCGGCATCGGGCTGGAAACCGCCCGCCAGTTCATCGCCGAAGGCGCCCGCGTGGCCCTCACCGGCACCCGCCCCGAAACCATAGAACAGGCCCGCGCCGCCCTCGGGCCGGACGTGCTGATCGTGCGCGCCGATGCCGCCAGCGTGGCCGACCAGCAGGTGCTGGCCCGCACTATCGAAGAGACCTTCGGCGGGCTCGACACGGTGTTCATCAACGCCGGCATTGCCGAATTCGGCCCGCTGGAGCAATGGACCGAGGCCGCCTTCGACCGGAGCATCGCCGTCAACCTCAAGGGCCCGCTGTTCCTCATGCAGGCGCTGCTGCCGCTGCTGGCCCGCCCCGCATCTGTGGTGCTCAACACCTCCATCAACGCCCACATCGGCATGCCGAATTCCAGCGTCTACGCCGCCACCAAGGCCGGCCTGCTGTCGCTGGCCCGCACCCTGTCGGGCGAACTCATCGGCCGCGGCATCCGCGTCAACGCCATCAGCCCCGGCCCCGTCACCACCCCGCTCTACGGCAAGCTGGGCCTGCCCGCGGAAGACCTGCAGAAGATGGCCGCCGGCATCCTGGGCCAGGTACCGGCCGGCCGCTTCGGCGAGCCGGTGGAGATCGCCAAAGCCGTGGTATTCCTGGCATCGGACGAATCGGCGTTCACGGTGGGGAGCGAACTGATCATCGATGGGGGGATGAGCACGCTGTAGGCAGGGTGTGTGTGCGGGTCGCGCCGCCACCCTACTCCACCGTCACACTCTTCGCCAGGTTCCGCGGCTTGTCCACGTCCGTCCCCCGGGCCACGGCCGTGTGGTACGCCAGCAATTGCAGCGGTACCACGTGCAGCAGGGGCGACAGGGCACCGTAGTGCTCGGGCATACGGATGACGTGCATGCCCTCGGCGCGTTCGATGCGGGTGTCGGCATCGGCCAGCACGTAGAGCACGCCGCCGCGGGCGCGCACCTCCTGCAGGTTGCTCTTCAGCTTTTCCAGCAGGGTGTCGTTGGGTGCCACCGTGACCACAGGCATCTCGCTGGTCACCAGGGCCAGCGGGCCGTGCTTGAGTTCGCCGGCGGCGTAGGCCTCGGCGTGGATGTAGGTGATTTCCTTGAGCTTCAGCGCGCCTTCGAGCGCGATGGGGTAGTGCAGGCCGCGGCCCAGGAACAGGGCGTGGTCCTTGGGCGCGAAGTCTTCGGCCCAGGCGATGACCTGCGGCTCCAGCGCCAGCACGCCCTGCAGGGCGGCGGGCAAGTGGCGCATGTCCTTCAGGTGCTTGGCCTCGGCCTCGGCGTCGAGCAGGCCGCGTGACTGGGCCAGGGTGAGCGTGAGCAAAAACAGGCCGGCCAGCTGGGTGGTGAAGGCCTTGGTGGAGGCCACGCCGATCTCGGCGCCGGCGCGGGTGATGTAGGCCAGCTTGCATTCGCGCACCATGGCGCTGGTGGCGACGTTGCAGATGGTCAGGGTCTGCTCCATGCCCAGGCTGCGGGCGTGCTTCAGCGCCGCCAGCGTGTCGGCGGTTTCGCCCGACTGGCTGATGGTGACCACCAGGGTGCGCGGGTTGGGCACCGAGGAGCGGTAGCGGTATTCGCTGGCGATCTCGACCTGCGTCGGGATCTTCGCGATGGACTCCAGCCAGTACTTGGCGGTGCAGCCGCTGTAGTAGCTGGTGCCGCAGGCCAGGATGAGTACCGAGTCGATCTCCTTGAACACGCGCCAGGCGGCCGCGCCGGGCTCGCCATCGCGGCCCGCGCCGTCGAACAGCTCGGGCACGATGCCTTCCACGCCTTCGAGTGTGTCGGCGATGGCACGCGGCTGCTCGAAGATTTCCTTCTGCATGTAGTGGCGGTAGGGGCCGAGTTCGGCCGCGCCGCTGTGGGCCAGCACGGTGCACACCGGGCGTTTGGCCGCATCCACCGCATGGTGGCCGGCACCGGTGGCGTCGCGCTGCACGATCCAGAAGCGGCCCAGTTGCAGGTCGACCACGTCGCCCTCTTCCAGGTAGACGATCTGGTCGGTGACACCGGCCAGGGCCATGGCGTCGCTGGCCAGAAAGTGTTCGCCGCCCTGCGGGCCCACACCCAGGATCAGCGGCGAGCCGAAACGCGCGCCCACCACCCGGTGCGGCTCGTCGCGGCAGAACACCGCGATGGCATATGCACCGTGCAGCTGGCGCACGGCGGCCTGCACCGCCTCGAACAGGTCGCCGTCGTACAGGCTGTCGACCAGGTGGGCAATGACCTCGGTATCGGTCTGGCTGGCGAAGACATAGCCCTTGGCCTCCAGCGCTGCGCGCAGGGCGTCGTGGTTCTCGATGATGCCGTTGTGCACCAGGGCGATGCGGCCGGGGCGCTGCGTTTCGCCGTCCACCGTGCCAGGGCCGTGGCTGAAGTGCGGGTGCGCGTTGTGCACCGCCGGCGCCCCGTGGGTGGCCCAGCGGGTGTGGGCGATGCCGGTGGTGCCCTGCACCTTATCGGTCTCGACCTGGGCCAGCAGTTCGGCCACCCGCGAGGTGCTGCGCGCGCGGCGCAGGGGGCCCGAGGGCTTGGCGACACCCGCGGCGTCGTACACCGCCACACCGCAGGAGTCGTACCCCCGGTACTCCAGCCGCTGCAGGCCCTGCACAAGGATGGGAACGATATTGCGGGTGGAGACCGCGCCGACGATGCCGCACATGGTGATGTCCTCTGGAAACGTGGACGGGATGCTAGGCCTGCCACCGTGAAATATCTCTGCAATATTCAGCTATTTGTAGAATTTTCAATCGATCCACATGAGATACAGAATATTCATTCACAATAACTCCACAAATGAACGAAATCGCACTCGATTCCACGGACTGGCGGCTGCTCGACCTGCTGCAGCAGGACGCCTCGCGCAGCAACCAGGCGCTGGCCAAGGCGGCCCATATCTCGCCGCCGACCTGCCTGCGGCGGGTCAAGCGGCTGGTCGACAGCGGACTCATCGCCCGGCAGGTGGCGCTGCTCGATGCCGACCGGCTGGCGCAACTGCGCGGCCACGGCCTGACCGCCCTGGTGGAAGTGACGCTGGACCGGCAGGATGCCGAACGGCAGGACGCCTTCGAGGCCCGCGCCGCGGCCGACGACGCGGTACAGCAGTGCTACCGCGTGTCGCCCGGCCCCGACTTCGTGCTGGTGGTGCGCACGGCCGACATGCCGGCCTACCTGGCGCTGGCGCAGCGGCTGTTCCATGCCGATGCCAACGTACGCAACGTGAAGGCGTTTTTCAGCCTCCGGCGGTCGAAGTTCGATCCGCGGGTGCCGCTAGCCTAGGCTGAACCAGACCGAACATCCGGCCTGGGGTGCGCCCTCGGCGCGGATGCTGCCGCCGTGCCGCTCCACGATGTGGCGCGCCGCCGCCAGCCCCACCCCCAGCCCCTCGAACTCCGAGGTGGGGTGCAGCCGCTCGAAGATGCCGAAGAGTTTGCTCGCACCGGCCGGCGGAAAACCCGCGCCGTTGTCGCGCACCCGCACCTCCACCCCGCCGCCATCGCGGCGCAGCCAGTCCACCACGATCTGCGCGGCCGGGGTGCGGCCGGTGAATTTCACCGCGTTGGACAGCAGGCGCTCCAACAGCTGGCGCACCAGCAGCGGGTCGGCCTCGCAGGGCGGAAAGTCGGTGGCGATGTTCCAGTCGATGCTGCGGTGGGGCGCTTCGGGCGCGATGCGCTGGCGCACCTCGTGGGCCAGCGCGTGCAGGTCGAGCGGCTGGCGCTCCAGCGGCGCACGGCCGATCATCGACAGCTGCTGCAGCCCGTCGATCATGCGGCCCAGGTTGCGGGTGGCCTCGTCCATGGACTGCAGGTAGTCCCGCGCCTCGGGGTCGCCCCCCAACTCGTCCAGCCGCTCGCGCAGCAGCAGGGAGAAGGCCCCCAGGTGCCGCACCGGCGCCCGCAGGTCGTGCGAGATCACCCGCAGCAGGTCGTCGAGTTCGTGCTGGGCGTCGCGCACCTCAAACCTCCCCGTCTTGCGGTGCGCGCCGCACCGGGCGTTTCCAGCGCTCCACACTCACCTGCCGCGAGCGGCCGAAGGTCAGCGCGGCGGGCGGCGTGCTCTTGGTGATGGTGGAGCCGCCGGCCACGGTACCGCCGGCACCGATGGTGACCGGCGCCACCAGCACGCAGTTGCTGCCGATGGAGGCATCGGCCTCGATCACCGTGCGGTGCTTGTTCACCCCGTCGTAGTTGGCGGTGATGGCACCGGCGCCGTAGTTGACCCGCGCGCCCACCGTGGCGTCGCCCAGGTAGGCCAGGTGGTTGGCCTTGGCGCCCGCGCCCAGGGTGGAATTCTTGACCTCGACGAAGTTGCCGATGTGCACCTCTGCGCCCAGCCGTGCGCCGGGCCGCAGCCGCGCGAAGGGGCCGATACGCGCGCCCTCGCCCACCTCCACCCCGGCGGCCTCGCCCTGGATGTGGGTGAAGGGCTGCACCACCGCGCCCGCGCCGATGTGGGCATCGGCCACCACGCAGTGGGCGCCGATACGCACACCGTCGCCCAGCACCACATGGCCCTCGAAGACGCAGCCGACGTCGATCTCCACGTCCTGCCCGCACACCAGCGTGCCGCGGAGGTCGAAACGCGCCGGGTCGGCCAGGCGCACCCCGGCGTCCTCCATCAGCCGCGCCGCCTGGCGTGCCTGGAAGGCCCGCTCCAGCGCCGCCAGCTGGGCCGGGCTGTTGACGCCGGCCACCTGCACCGCATCCTGGATGGCCACGCCCACCACCGGCACGCCATCGGCCACCGCCATGGCGACGATGTCGGTCAGGTAGTACTCGCCCTGGGTGTTGTCGTTCGACAGCCGGGCCAGCCAGGCCTTGAGCCGCGCCGCGGGCGCCGCCATGACACCGGTATAGGTCTCACGCACCTGCCGCTGGGCATCACTCGCGTCCTTGTGTTCGACGATGCCCCGCACCGCGCCTGCGGCAGCCCCACCGTCGCGCACGATGCGGCCGTAGCCCGTGGGGTCGTCCAGCACGATGGTCAGCAGCGCCAGCGCGCCATCCGCCTCGGCCTGCGCCACCAGGCCACGCAGCGTGGCCACCTCGATCAGCGGCACGTCGCCGTTCAAAATCAGCACGGTGCCGTCGTCGGGCAGCAGGGGCACGGCCTGCTGCACCGCATGGCCGGTGCCCAGCTGGGGTTCCTGCCGGGCAAAAGCCGGCACCAGCCCCGCCGCGGCGTCTGCGGAGACGGCCAGCGCCGCCTCCACCGCATCCGCACCGTGGCCCGTCACCACCACCAGCCGGCGCACGCCCAGGGCAGCCACCGTGTCAAGAACGTGCTGCACCATGGGACGGCCCGCAAGCCTGTGTAACACTTTGGGCACGCGGCTCTTCATCCGCGTACCCTTCCCCGCGGCCATGACCACCACGTCCAACGCACCCATGGATTCTCCTTGTCGACCGTCGCGGCGCACTACCACCGGCGCCTGCCTGCGGATTATCGGGGTGCTGGCCATGGCCCTGGCGCTGCAGGCCTGCAGCGCCGTCAAGCTGGGCTACAACAACCTGCAGACCATCGCCTACTGGTGGATCGACGGCTATGTGGACCTCAGCCTGGACCAGTCGCGGCGTTTGCGCGACGACCTGGCCGCGCTCCAGCAGTGGCACCGCAGCACCGAGCTGCCGCGTTATGCCGACCTGCTGGACCGCCTGGCGGTGCAGGCGGCGGGCCAGGTGAGCGCCGACCAGGTCTGCGCGGCGGCCGACGAGGTGCGCGAGCGGCTGCAGGCCGTGGCCCGCCAGGCCGAACCGATGATGACGGCACTCTTGCTCGACCTGGGGCCGGACCAGGTGTTGGTGCTGGAGAAGAAATACACCAAGCTCAATGCCGAATACCGTAGCGACTGGCTGGATGCGCCGCCCGCCAAACGTGCCGACAAGCGCTTCGACCAGGTGATCGACCGCAGCGAAATGGTCTATGGCCGGCTGGAACCCGCGCAGCGCGAGGTGATTCGCCAGTACATCGCACGCTCCAGCTTCGACCCGCGTGTGAGCAGCGCGGAACAACAGCGCCGCCAGCGTGACGTGCTGGAGACGCTGGCCCGCCTGCGGGCCGACAAACCCACACCGGCCGAGGCCCGCCCGCAGGTCGCGGCCATCCTGGCGCGCGGCTTCTCCTCGCCCGATCCGGTCTACCGGGCCTACCAGCAGACCTTGCAGCGCGAGAGCTGCGAAGGCCTCGCCGCCATGCACAACGCGGCTACGCCGCAGCAGCGCGAGAACGCGGTACGGCGGCTGCGGGCCTATGCGCAGGACGCGCGCGACCTGGCCGCACGCAAGTAGCCAGGAAAGACACAAGACCGGGGCTTCAGGCGTCGATGTTGACGCTGGACTCGCGCACGTAGGATTTCAGTTCGCGTGGGGCCCGCAGGGCAGCCGCAGGCCGCTCATGGCCGTCGGCGGAATGGCCTTGCTGGAATTCGGTGCTGCCTTGCTGTTGCTGCTGGCGGTTGAGCAAGACACGTTCGGGTTGCTGCTGGCGCTGCGGCGGACGCCGGCGGGCGGAAAAACCCGCGAGGGAATATACGGTCATGTGCGTCTCCGAAAGGGGTGCGGTGGGCGGAAAGCCCTTTGGAACGAGCATAAAAAGCCGGATCGCGGCGGATTGTCGTCTGGGGTGTGTTACCGGTGTCGGTGTTGGCCTACAGGCCGGCCCATGGCGTCCGGCAAGGCCGCCTGTCGGCGCCGCGGTGTCAGATCAGCGGCGTGCGGCGCAGCGGGCGGGCGTAGTAATCGGCCATGTTTTCCAGGCCGCGCGGATCGTGCATGGTCAGGCGCCCCGCCTCGATGGTGTGCAACCCCAGGCGCGCCAGGCGGCGCAGTGTCTTGTTGGTATGTACCAGCGACAGCCCCAGCGCATCGGCGATGTGCTGCTGGTTGAACGGAAAGGCGATGCTGCCCTGCGGTGCCAGCCCGACCCGTTCGGCACGCCGGTACAGCTGTACCAGCAGCATGGCGACACGCTCGATGGCGGTACGCCGGCCGGCGGTGAGCAGGTTGTCGTCGACCATGCTTTCCTCGCGTGCGGCCAGCCAGGTCATGTCGTAGCCCAGCTGCGGGTCGTCGCGGTACAGCTCCCACAGGCCGTCGCGCGGGAACACGCACAGCGACACGCCGGTCAGCGCCTCCACCCCATGCGTCGCGCCATCGGCGAACTCCTCTTGCAGGCCGATGAAGTCGCCCGGCACCAGGAAATTGAGGATCTGCCGCCGGCCGTCGCTCAGGGTCTTGTAGCGGAAGGCCCAGCCGCGGTAGAGCGTGAAGAGGCGGGCGCTGGTCTTGTGCTCGGCAATGATCTGCCGGCCCGCCTCCAGCTGCTGGGTGGTTTCTCGGAAGGCCTGGAGGTACAGGAGCCTGTCGTGTGGAAAGTCGACGAAGGCGCCGGTCGCGCGCAGGCCGCAGGCGGTGCAGGCTGGGGGGCAGGCGGTTTCCCCGGAGGACGCGACAGTAGGCTTCACGCTTCGGACTATAAGAGGTCCGGCCGTGTCTTTTGACATGGGCAACAACCGGTAACGCCCGGCCGGCGCCTTATGCCCTCACCCACCCCGCGAGCCGGCCAGCCCAGCGCAGGGGCGACGCCACCGCGGCAGCGAACGGCGAAGAGACGTTCAGGGGGCGGATGCCGACCACCACCGGTTCCCGCCCCGCGGACTCGACCAGCAGGCGCCGCCCCGGGGCCACGGCCAGCTCCGCCCCCGCGTCGAGGAACCAGTCGCCGCCGCGCGGCGACCGGGCGAAGGGCCCGCCATCGACCGTCGCCCAGGCGCGGCCCTGGCGCACCACCAGCACCGTGGCGGCGCGCGAATGCCAGCGGCCGACCTGGCCGGCGGGCAGGCAACATTGTTGCGCGGGCGGTACGAATGCGTGTTCCATGGGTGGCTCCACCGAAGGTCCGGGATATGCTGATCATCCCGGCCGAACCGCGCCGCGGCCAATGCTTTACGGCCGCTCCACTGATTCCGCCGACGCATCAATCCCTCTTTTGCCCCGCCGACCATGAACCGTCCCGCCTCCACCCTGCGCAGCCGCCCGATCGGCGTGGGGCAGCTGCGCGCCTTCGAGGCCGTGGCGCGGCACCTCAACTTCCGTGCGGCAGCCGAGGAGATGTCGCTGACCCAGTCCGCCGTCAGCCGGCAGATCCAGGGGCTGGAGGAAGACGTGGGGGTGCCGCTTTTCCTGCGCCACACCCGGGCGGTGGAACTGACCGGCGCCGGCGCGCGCCTGCTGCGGACGGTGGCCGCCGGGCTGTACGGCATCGACACCGCGGTGCGGCAGATCCGGCACGAGGCCGGGCGCCGCATCGTGTCGATCAGCACCTGGGCCTCCTTCGCCTCGCTGTGGCTGATTCCGCGGCTGGAAGCCTTCCAGCGCGAGCACCCGGACATCGACATCCGCATCGACGCCACCGACACCCCGGTGGACCTGGAGACGGCCGACGTGGACCTGGCCCTGCGCTACTGCACACCGGCCCGCGCCACCGCGAAGGCCGAGCGCCTGTTCGGCGAGAGCCTGGCGGTGGTGGCCAGCCCCTGGCTGCTGAAAAGCGGCCTGGCGCTGGACAAACCGGCCGACGTGGCCGCCTTCACCCTGATCGAGGCGGACGACCACATGCCGCATATGGCCGCGCTGAGCTGGCAGCGCTGGTTCGAGGCGCACCGGGTGGGGCGGGTGGAGCCGCGCCGCTGGCTGTTCTTCAACTACGCCGCGCAGATCGCACAGGCGGCCCTGGCCGGCCAGGGTGTGGCGCTGGCCCGGCTGCCGCTGGTGGCCGACAGCCTGGCCGCCGGCGACCTGGTCGAGGCGCTGCCCGAGCACCGGCTGGATTCACCGCTGGCCTACTGGCTGCTGGTGGGGCCGCGCAGTGCGCAGCGGCCCGACGTACAGGCCTTCTGCGACTGGCTGCGCGCCGAGGCGCGGGTGACACGGGCGACGATCGGCGACATGCCCGACCCCGACACCGTGGACTACCAGGACTAGCCCAGCGTCACCTTGGCGAACTTGCGTTTGCCCACCTGCACCACGTAGGTGCCGGCCTCGAACTTCAGGCCCTTGTCGCTGACCACGCTGGAATCGACCCGCACACCGCCGCCATCGACCAGGCGGTTGGCTTCCGAGGTCGATGGCGCCAGGCCGGCCTGCTTGAGCAGTTGCGCGATGCCCAGCGGGGCGCCGGACAGCGCCACTTCCGGGATGTCGTCAGGCACGCCGCCCTTGCTACGGTTGGCGAAGTCCTGCTCGGCCGCGTCGGCCGCCTGCGGGCTGTGGAAACGCGCGGTGATCTCGCGCGCCAGCGCCACCTTGGCGTCCTTGGGGTTGCGTCCGCCTTCGACCTCGGCCTTGAGCGCCGCGATCTCGGCCAGCGACTTGAAGCTCAGCAGCGTGTACCAGCGCCACATCAGCGTGTCGGAAATCGACAGCACCTTGGCGAACATGGTGTTGGGTTCCTCGCCGATGCCGATGTAGTTGTTCTTGCTTTTCGACATCTTGTCGACGCCATCGAGCCCTTCCAGCAGCGGCATGGTAAGCACACACTGCGGCTCTTGCCCATATTCCGCCTGTAGGTGGCGGCCCATGAGCAGGTTGAACTTCTGGTCGGTGCCACCGAGTTCGAGGTCGGACCTCAGCGCCACCGAGTCATAACCCTGCATCAGCGGGTAGAGGAATTCGTGTACCGAGATGGAGCGGCCTTCGGTAAAACGCTTGTGGAAGTCGTCGCGCTCCATCATGCGGGCCACGGTGTATTTGGCGGCGAGCTGGATCAAACCGCGGGCGCCCAGCGGGTCGCTCCACTCGCTGTTGTAGCGGATCTCGGTCTTGTCCGGGTCCAGCACCATGCTGGCCTGGCGGTAGTAGGTCTGGGCGTTGGCCTCGATCTGCTCGCGTGTCAGCGGCGGGCGGGTCACGTTGCGGCCCGACGGGTCGCCGATGGTCGAGGTGAAGTCGCCGATCAGGAAGATCACCTGGTGCCCCAGGTCCTGCAGCTGGCGCATCTTGTTGAGCACCACCGTGTGGCCGAGGTGGATGTCGGGAGCCGTCGGGTCGAGCCCCAGCTTGATGCGCAGCGGCACGCCGGTGGCTTCGGAGCGCGCCAGTTTCTGCACCCATTCGGCCCGCGGCAGCAGCTCGTCAGCGCCGCGCAGCGAGATTTCGAGCGCTTGTCCTACACCATCGGTAACCGGATATGTTGTAACAGCGGGTTGATTCATAAGGGTTTTTTCGGAGTCCAGGGGTCGGTGCATAGGTATACTGCACGCAGCCCGCCACCCCTGATTTTAAGTGGCCCGCTTTTTGCGCCCCTGGCACCTGCGCCTGCAGGGCGACAAAGAACACCTCCCAAAGAACACCGCGCCGTCGCGGCCATCGCGCCCGACCCCGCTCCCAAGCGTTTTCCTCCGGGGACCAGACTTTTGAACAACGGATTTATCGCCACCGCGCAAGCCCTGCTTTCGCGCGTGGCCCTCAGCCTGCACCAACATCCCAAACGCGTGACGGCGGCCGTCGGCACCCTGCTGCTGTGCGGCGGCGGCGGCGCTTTCGCCGTGGCCAGCTACGGTCCCGATGCGTCGGACCTGCCTGTCAGACAGGTCCTGCAATCGGTCGAGCCCCTGGCCTTCGCTACCGAGGACGACAGCGATGTGCATGAACTGAAGCTGTTCCGCACCGAAACCACCCGTTCCAGCGACTCCGCCGAATCGCTGCTGCAGCGCCTGGGCGTCGCCGACCCGGCGGCGGTGGCCTTCCTGCGCGGCGACGCCAAGGTGCGCCAGGCCATCCTGGGCCGCCCCGGCCGCCTGATTTCGGCCGAGGCCACCGGCAGCCACAGCCTGCTGCGGCTCACCGCGCGCTGGAATACCGACGACACCGAGCAGTTCCAGCGCCTGGTGGTGGAAAAAACGGCCCAGGGTTTCGCCAGCCGCGTCGAAACCGCGGCCACCACCGTGTCGAGCCGGCTGGCCAGCGGCGCCATCAGCAGCTCGCTGCTGGCCGCCACCGACGACGCCAACATTCCCGAATCGGTGGCCAACCAGGTCGCTGAAATCTTCTCCACCCAGATCGACTTCCGCCGCAACCTGCGCAAGGGCGACCGTTTCTCGGTGGTGTACGAGACCATCGAGGCCGACGGCGAGGTGCTGCGCGCCGGCCGGGTGCTGAGTGCCGAGTTCGTCAACGCCGGCAAGGAACTGCAGGCCATGTGGTACCAGCCGCGGGGCGCGCAGAAAGGTGCCTACTTCACCCTCGACGGCAAGGGCCTGAACCACGCCTACCTGAGCGCGCCGCTGGAATTCAGCCGCGTCTCCAGCGGCTTCAGCAACCGCTTCCACCCCATCCTGAAGCAATGGCGCATGCACCTGGGCACCGACTTCGCGGCGCCCACCGGCACGCCGGTGCGCACCGTGGGCGACGGTGTCGTCGAATTCGCGGGTGTGCAGAACGGCTACGGCAACGTGATCTTCGTGCGCCACCGCGGCGACGACGTCACGGTCTACGCCCACCTGAGCCATATCGACGTGGCCAAGGGCCAGAAGGTATCCCAGGGCGACAAGATCGGCCTGGTCGGCCAGACCGGCTGGGCTACCGGCCCGCACCTGCACTTCGAGTTCCGGGTCAACGGCGTGCAGGAAGACCCGATGGCCATGGCCCAGAAGAGCGAATCCTCGGAACTGGCGAAAGCCGACCGCGCCAACTTCGACCGCCTCGCCGGCACCATGCGTATGCAGTTGCAGACCGCCAACCAGACCGCACTGGCCAACGCGGACTGAAGTCCGCCCGCCCGATACGCCGCCCCCGGGCGGCGTTTTTGTTTCCGCCACAGGATTCCACCCCATGACCGCAGCCCCATCGCTTTATATCGGCCTGATGTCCGGCACCTCGCTCGATGGCGTGGACGGTGTGCTGGCCGATTTTTCCGCCCCGGACGCCCCGCGGGTGCTGCACCACGCCGACGCGCCGTTCGACGCGGCGCTGCGCGCCGAACTGCTGGCGCTCAACACCGCCGGCGACAACGAGCTGCACCGCGCCGCGCTGGCCGGCAACGCCGTGTCGCGCACCTATGCACAGGTGGTGGCGGACCTGCTGGCGACCACCGGCACGCCGGCCGCCGCGGTGCGTGCCATCGGCGCGCATGGCCAGACCGTGCGCCACCAGCCGCTGGCCTTCGACGGCACGGGCTACACCCTGCAACTGCAGAACCCTTCCCTGCTGGCGGAGCTGGCCGCCATCGACGTGGTGGCCGATTTCCGCAGCCGCGACCTGGCCGCCGGCGGCCAGGGAGCCCCGCTGGCGCCGGCCTTCCACCAGGCGTGGTTCGGCCGCCCGGGGCAGGCGCGCTGTGTGCTCAACCTCGGCGGTATCGCCAACCTGAGTGTGCTGCCCGACAGCGGCAGCAAGGGCAGCGACGCCATCGGCTTCGACTGCGGCCCCGCCAACGCCCTGCTGGACCACTGGTGCCAGCGCCACACCGGCCAGGCATTCGATGCCGACGGTGCCTGGGGCGCGGCCGGCCAGGTGCTGCCGGCCTTGCTGGTGGCGCTGTGGCAGGCCGAACCCTACTTCGCCCTGCCGCCCCCCAAGAGCACCGGCCGCGACCTGTTCAACCCGCCCTGGCTGGCGGCGCGGCTGGCCGGGTTCGGTGACGCCGCGCCGCAGGACGTGCAGGCCACGCTGGCCGCGCTGACGGTGCGCGCCGCGGCGGAGGCGGTGCGGGCCCATGGCAAGGCCGCCGGCGAACTCATCGTCTGCGGCGGCGGCGCCTGCAACGGCGCGCTGATGCAGGGGCTGGCCGCCGCTCTGCCCGGCGTGGTGGTGAAATCTTCCGCCGACGCCGGCCTGCCGCCCCAGCAGGTCGAGGCCACCGCCTTCGCCTGGCTGGCCCGGCGCACCGTGGAGCGGCAGCCGGGCAACCTGCCGGGCGTCACCGGCGCACGTGGCCCCCGCATCCTGGGCGCCCTCTATCCAGCTTGAGCAGGGCCGGTATGTGCCAGGGGTACCGCGGAGCCGGCTTCGCCGGGCCGCCGGTGCCGCCCCCTGAAGGGGGTCGGCGAAGACACGAAGTGCGAAGCCTGGGGGTGAGCCCTATACGTTCTCGACGGCGTCCGTCTTCACCGATTTGACCTCGTCGGGCGTTTTTTCGGCATCGGGTTCCAGCTGCCAGAAGATCCAGGCCGAGACGATGGTCATCAGGCCCATGGTGACGAAGGTGGCGTGGAAGGACTGCAGGGTGTGCGCGCCGGCGCCGCCCGCACCGCCGAAATAGGTGGTGTAGCCCCCCAGCACCGAGCCTGCGGCGGCCACACCCAGGCCCATGGCTAGCATCTGCACCATCGACAGCAGGCTGTTGCCGCTGCTGGTGGCCGGGCCTTCCAGGTCCTTGAGGGTGACCGTGTTCATGCCGGTGAACTGCAGCGAATTGAGCGCACCGAAGAGCGCGAACTGCGGCAGCTGTATCCACAGCGGCTGGCCAGGCGACACGAAGGCAAAACTCATCATGAGCAGGCCCACGCAGGCGGTATTGACCATCAGCACGTGGCGGTAGCCGAAACGGGTGATCAGGCGCGTGGCCAGCGGCTTGGCGGCGATGCCCGCACCGGCCACCGGCAGCAGCATCATGCCGGCCTGCGCCGGGGAATAACCCAGGCTGACCTGCAGCAGCAGCGGAATCAGGAAGGGCATACAGCTGCTGCCCAGGCGCGAGAACAGGTTGCCCAGCAGGCCGACACGCAGCGAGGCGGTGGAGAACAGCGAGGGCGCGAACAGGGGGTCCGGGTGGCGCAGCGCATGCAGCCAGTAGGCCGCCAGGCTGGCCAGGCCGAATACCAGCAGCAGCACGACCGTGGCCTGGCGCAGGCCGAGTTCCGACAGGCCGTCGAGCGACAGCGACACCGCCACCATGCCGATGGCCAGCATCAGGTAGCCGCTGAGGTCGAAGCGGCGCACCACGGTTGCGCGGAAGTCCGGCATGTAGGCCAGGGCGGCGAGGCAGCCGGCCAGGCCGACCGGCAGGTTGATCAGGAAGATCCAGTGCCAGGAGGCGTACTGCACCAGCCAGCCACCCAGCGTGGGCCCCAGCAGCGGCCCGATGAGGCCGGGAACCGCGACAAAACCGATGGCACGCAGGAACTGCTCGCGCGGAAAGGTACGCAGCACCGCCAGCCGCCCGACCGGCAGCAGCATGGCGCCGCCGGCCCCCTGCACCACCCGCGCCGCGACGATCTGGCCCAGGCTGTGCGACAGTGAACAGCACAGCGAACCGAAGGCGAACAGCAGGATGGCGAAAAAGAACACCCGCTTGGTTCCGAAGCGGTCCGCGATCCAGCCGGATGCCGGGATCAGCATGGCCATGGTCAAGGAGTACGCGACGATGACCGACTGCATACGCAGCGGGCTTTCGCCCAGGCCGTGGGCCATGGCGGGCAGCGCGGTATTGACGATGGTTGCGTCCAGCGTCTGCATGAAGAAGCCGCAGGCCACCAGCAGCAGCAGCGGGTTGGTGGCGGAGGCGACGGCCGGGGAAGGGGAATTCGACATGGGCAGGCGTGGGCGCGGAAACGAAAAAGCCGCCAGGACGGCGGCTTGGGAACGACGGGCCGGCAGCTACCGGCCGGCGCCGGTCAGGCCGAGAACGAGGAGCCGCAGCCGCAGGTGCTGGTGGCGTTCGGGTTCTTGATGACGAACTGCGCGCCCTGCAGGTCTTCCTTGTAGTCGATCTCGGCGCCCAGCAGGTACTGGTAGCTCATGGCGTCGATGAGCAGCGACACGCCGTTCTTGGTCATGGTCGTGTCGTCCTCGTTGGTCACCTCGTCGAAGGTGAAACCGTACTGGAAACCGGAGCAGCCGCCACCCTGCACAAAAACGCGCAGTTTCAGCTCGGGGTTGCCTTCCTCGGCGATCAGGTCGGCCACCTTGGCGGCCGCACTGTCGGTGAACAGGATCGGCTCGGGCATCGCGGTCGGGATGGATTCGGCAACAGCGCTCATAGGGGAAACTCCAGTGGGGTCTGCGGTAACGCAATGGACAGATGCTAGCGCAAAGCGGGAAATCAAGCAGGAAACCACCTTTTGACGGCACTGCCGGCAGGGCGATCCTCAAAGAACAAAACCGCCCCGGAGGGCGGTTTTGCGGTGCAAACAGGCTGGAAGCTTAACGCTTGGAGAACTGCTTGCGGCGGCGTGCGGAGTGCAGGCCGACCTTCTTACGCTCGACTTCACGCGCATCACGCGTCACGAAGCCAGCCTGGCTGAGCGCCGGCTTGAGCGTCATGTCGTAGTCCATCAGCGCACGGGTGATACCGTGGCGCGAGGCGCCGGCCTGGCCGGATTCGCCGCCGCCGTGCACGTTGATCATCACGTCGAAGGTTTCGACGTGGTTGGTCAGCACCAGGGGTTGCTTGACGATCATGATCGAGGTTTCGCGGCCGAAGTACTCTTGTACGTCCTTGCCGTTGACCGTGATCTTGCCGCTGCCCTTTTTCATGAACACACGGGCGACGCTGGATTTGCGACGGCCGGTGCCATTGTTCCAATCACCAATCATTTCGGTGCTCCTCAGAGTTCCAGCACTTGCGGCTGTTGGGCGGTGTGCGGATGCTCTGCGCCGCCGTAGACCTTGAGCTTCTTGATCATGGCGTAGCCCAGCGGACCCTTGGGCAGCATGCCCTTGACGGCCTTCTCGAGCGCGCGGCCCGGGTGCTTGGACTGCATGTCGCGGAAGTTGGTCGACGAGATGCCGCCCGGGAAACCCGAATGGCGGTAGTAGATCTTGTCGAGCGACTTGGCACCGGTGACCCGGAGCTTGGCGGCGTTGACGATGACGATGAAATCGCCGGTATCGACGTGAGGCGTATAAATGGCTTTGTGCTTGCCGCGCAGACGGAGGGCAACTTCGCTGGCTACCCGGCCGAGGACCTTGTCGGTCGCGTCAATCACAAACCACTCGTGCTTCACGTCAGCGGGTTTTGCGCTGAACGTAGACATTGCTGTGCTTTCGAGTGACACCCGGCCATGCCTTCAGGCAGCGGCCGGATGAATGAGGTCCCTTTTCCGCGGTCGGCGTTTCTCTAGATGGAAACCTCTTAGGCGGGGATTGAACTTCGCCGCGGGGACCGTCGAACGCTGCGAAGCCCGCCATTATAGGAAGTTTTTGGCCCACCCCGCAAGCCCGGACTCCCGGATGCGGCCCGGGCTGGTTACCATAGGCCCCTATGTTCAGCTACCGCCACGCCTTCCATGCGGGCAACCACGCCGATGTGCTCAAGCACACGACGCTGATTGCCATCCTGCAATACCTGCTGCAGAAGGACCCGGCGCTGACGGTGGTCGACACCCATGCCGGCGCCGGCCTGTACCGGCTGGACGGCGACTACGCCACCAAGAGCGGTGAGTCCACCGAAGGCATTTTCCGCCTGCTGGAGGCGGTCAAGGCCGCGGCGGGCGCCACTCCCTCCCCCAAGGCCCCCTTGGGGCTGGCCACCGGTGTCGCCCCGGCCCTGCAGGCCTACCTGGACGTGTTCGCCTCCTTCAACCCGGGCGGCGGCACGCCGCGGGTCTACCCCGGCTCGCCCTTCATCGTCGAGCACCTGCTGCGCCCGCACGACCGGCTCAAGCTGTTCGAGCTGCACCCGACCGATGCCCGTTCGCTGGACGGCAACATCGCCCAGCTGGAAGCCGGCCGGCAGATCGCCGTGCTGCTGGCGGACGGTTTCGAGGGCACCAAGAAATTCCTGCCGCCGCCGGCACGCCGCGCCCTGGTGCTGTGCGACCCCAGCTACGAACTCAAGGCCGACTACGGCCGGGTGCTGGACCTGGTGGCCGACGGGCTGAAACGCTTCGCCACCGGCACCTACGCCGTCTGGTACCCGCTGATCGCACGGCCCGAGGCGCACGACCTGCCGCGCCGGCTGCGCACCATGGCCACCCAGGCCGGCAAGAGCTGGCTGCACGCCTCGCTGACGGTGAAGTCGGGCAAGCTCGGCAGCATCGCCGCCTCGGACGACGGCACGGCCAAGCGCCCCGGCCTGCCGGCCAGCGGCATGTTCGTGGTGAACCCGCCCTTCACCCTCAAGCCGGCCCTGGCGGCCGCGCTGCCGCAGATGGTGGAAGCCCTGGGCCAGGACCGCAACGCCACCTTCGTGCTGGAAGCCGGCGGCTGATCCCGCTGCAGCCCCTGCCCCGCCATATAAAACGGCCCCGCGGGGCCGTTTTGCTTGTGCGGCGGGAAACGCAGCCGCTCAGAACCGGTGGCGGATGCCGATGCCGAAGGAGGTGCCGCTGTTGAAGGCGGTGACCTTGTCGTGCATCAGGTTGGCGTACAGGTCGGTGCGCTTGGACAGGAAGTAGTCGTAGCCGATGGTGCCGATGGTGCGCCGCGGCCCGTCGATGCTGCCCACCGAGAGTTCGGCGCGCGCCAGCGCGGCATTGATGCTGCCGGCGCCCACCGGGATGCTGGCGCCGATGGAGGTGGTGTCGGCTTCGCTGCGGGTGTTGTCGGACTTGGTCTGGCCGTAGGTCAGGAAGAACTTGGCGAAGCTGGCGTCGTAGCTGCCGCCGAGCATCCAGTCCTTGATGGTGTCGGGGGTGGCCAGGGCGCCGGTGCCGCTGGTGATGAGGCCGTTGACGGGGTTGGTGACCTGGTCGCGTTCGTAGTAACCGGTGAAGGCGAAGGGGCCGGTGAACCACAGGAAGTTGGCCCCGACGTTCTTGCGGCCACGGTTGCCGGCGGTCTGCTGTTCGCCGAACTGGTAGTGCAGGTTGCCCGAGAGGCCGCCGAACTTGGGTGTGCTGTAGATGACCTCGTTGCTCCAGCCCGTATCCGACGGGGTGGTGGCGGGCCAGCCGGTGGCGTTGAACAGGGGCACGTTCTTCAGCAGCACCAGGGGCGAGAAGGTGAAGGAGTCGCCGAAGGGGTTGAAGAGGATGGTGGGCAGGAAGTTGGGGGCGAGGTCGCGGCCCAGGCTGACGCGGCCGAAGCCACCCGCGAGGGCGACGTTGGCGTCGCGGGTGAAGAAGCCGTCGCCGGCGAAGCGTCCGGGGGTGCCGGTGTCCAGGCGCTGGAAGGAGGTGAGCTTGAATTCGGCCTTGAGGCCGCCGCCGAGGTCTTCGGCGCCGGTGAAGCCGAACCACGAGGTGGTCATGCCGCCGCTGCCGACCTGGGCGACACGGCCGGCGTCGCCGGCATTCTTCAGGCTGCCGGCGAACATGTCGACCAGGCCCGAAACGGTGACGCTGCTCTGCGCCTGGGCGGCGGTGGCGCAGGCTAGCAGTGCGCAGGCAGCGAGGAGGGATTTTTTCATGGGTGGGCTCTCAGTACAGGGAAAAGGAATCCGTAACCCAAGCTTACGCAAAGCCCATGCCAGGCCGAAGGCCTTTAACCGAACTGAAACAGTGCGCGGCTATTGGCGCCGCGCACCGGCCGCATTTCCCCTCAGTCGCAATCCTGGCTGCCGGGCGGCGGCAACGACAGCACCACCTGCGTGACACCCAGGCCACGGATACCCAGCTCATCGGCCGCAGCCTGGCTGACGTCGATGACCCGCTGCCGGACGCGGGGCCCCCGGTCGTTCACACGCACCACGGTTGTGCGCCCGGTGGCCACGCTGTGTACACACACCAGCGTGCCGAAAGGCAGGGTGCGGTGGGCGGCGGTCAGCGCCGCGATGTCGAAACGCTCACCACTGGCCGTACGCCGGCCATTGAAGCGCGGCCCATACCAGGAGGCGCCGCCATGTTCGATTTCCTCCGCCACGCCCCCGGGGGGTGGGGTGCCGGCTTCCACCGGCACCACCCGCGACAAGGGTGCATCGGCCGGCACGTCGTCCAGGAGGACCGGTGGCGACAGGGTGGCGGCCGATCCCGCGGTGCGCAAGCTCCCGCCGTCCCCGTGATCGGGGGCCGGTGGATTGGGGGCACAGCCCGCCAGCACCAGCGCGGCAGCCCAGCCGGCCACCATCCGCCATGCCGGTGGCGCCTGCCTCATGCAGCGGTGCCGAGCCGATCCAGCAGGGCGAGCGTCGCGGCCGACTGGTTCATGGTGTAGAAATGCAGCGCCGGAGCGCCGCCCGCGCACAGGCGCGCGCACAGGTCGGTCACCACGTCCAGGCCAAAGGCCTTGATGGAAGCGGTGTCGTCGCCGAAGGACTGCAGCCGCAGCCGGATCCAGCGCGGGATCTCGGCGCCGCAGGCATCGGAAAAACGCATCAGCTGCGTTGAGCTGGTGATGGGCATGATGCCCGGCACCACCGGCACGGCCAGCCCCAGCGCCCGCACGTCGTCGACGAAGCGGAAGTAGGCGTCGGCGTTGTAGAAATACTGGGTGATGGCCGCATCGGCACCCGCCTGCACCTTGGCGGCGAAGGCCTGCAGGTCGGCCGCAGGCGAACGCGCCTGCGGGTGTGCCTCGGGGTAGGCCGCCACCTCGATGTGGAAGGCATCGCCGGTTTCGGCCCGGATGAAGGCCACCAGGTCGCTGGCATAAGCGAACTCGCCGCCGGCACCGTAGCCGCTGGGCAGGTCGCCGCGCAGGGCGACCAGGCGCTTGACGCCCATGGTCTGCAGTTGCTGCAGTTCGGCGCGGACCGACTCGCGCGTGGCACCGATGCACGAGAAGTGCGAGGCCGCGGAGACACCCTCGTCGAGGATTTCGCGCACCGTGCCGAAGGTGCCTTCCTGGGTGGATCCGCCCGCGCCATAGGTGACGGAACAGAATTCAGGCTTGCGTGCGTAGAGCGCCTGCCGCACGGCGCGCAGCTTGACGGCGCCTTCGGCTGTCTTCGGCGGGAAGAATTCGAAGCTCACCGGCAGGCCGGTGGCGGACACGATGGATGCGCTCATGGCGCCCTCCCTGCATGGATAAAGAATTCGCGGTTGCCGTCGCCCCCCGCGATCGGGCTGTCGAACCAGCCGCGCACGGCCAGGCCGGCATCGGCGCAGGCATCGCGCAGGCGCCGCTCGACCCGCTCGAACAGCGCCGGGTCGCGCACGATGCCGCCCTTGCCGATGTCGCCGGGCTGCAGTTCGAACTGCGGCTTGACCAGCACCAGCAGGTCGCCACCGGCCGCCAGCAGGGGGGCCAGCGCCGGCAGCACCAGGGTGAGCGAGATGAAGGACAGGTCGCCGACGACGAGTGCGAACGGCTCGGCCAGGTCGGCCTCCCTCCAGCCGTGCCGCTCGCTGCGGTCCAGCGTGTCCAGCGCCGCCGCCAGACGCTCGGGGGACAGTTCACGGGCGTTCACCTGCTCCAGGCACAGCACCCGGGCGTCGGCACGCACCGCGGCATGCACCTGGCCCTGGCCGACGTCCACCCCGACCACCCGCGCCGCGCCGTGGCGCAGCAGGCAGTCGGTAAAGCCGCCGGTGGACTGGCCCACGTCGAGGCAGGCCCGCCCCTCCGCGGCCACGCCGCTGACACGCAGCGCGCCTTCGAGCTTGAGCCCGCCGCGCGAGACATAACGCGCCTCGGCATCGTCGTCCAGCAGCAGCTCGGCCGCCTCGGGCAGTTCCTGCCCGTTCTTGGCGATCCGCTGCCAGCCGGCACCCGGCACCGGTTGGCGCCAGCGCACGCCCGAGGCGATCAGCCGCACGGCCTGCGAGCGCGAGGTGGCGAGGCCCCGCTCCAGCAGCAGTTGGTCAGCGCGCATCAATAGCGGTAAGAGTCGGGCTTGTACGGGCCCTCTTTCGGGACACCGATGTAGGCGGCCTGGGCGTCGGTCAGCACGGACAACTGCGCGTTGAGCTTGGACAGCTGCAGGCGCGCGACCTTTTCGTCGAGGTGCTTGGGCAGCACGTAGACCTTGCCGTTTTCATACGCGTCGGGCTTGGTGAAGAGCTCGATCTGCGCAATCGTCTGGTTGGCGAAGGAGGACGACATCACGTAGCTCGGGTGGCCGGTGCCGCAGCCCAGGTTTACCAGCCGGCCCTTGGCCAGCAGGATGATGCGCTTGCCGTCGGGGAAGATGATGTGGTCGACCTGCGGCTTGATTTCTTCCCACTGGTACTTTTCGAGCGAGGCGACCTCGATCTCGTTGTCGAAGTGGCCGATGTTGCAGACGATGGCCTGGTCCTTCATGGCGACCATGTGCTCGTGGCGGATGACGTCCTTGTTGCCGGTGGTCGTCACGAAGATGTCGGCCTTGTCGGCGGCATATTCCATGGTCACCACGCGGTAGCCTTCCATCGCGGCCTGCAGGGCGTTGATGGGGTCGATCTCGGTGACCCAGACCTGGGCCGACAGCGCACGCAGTGCCTGGGCCGAGCCCTTGCCCACGTCGCCGTAGCCGGCCACGACCGCGACCTTGCCGGCGACCATCACGTCGGTAGCGCGCTTGATGCCGTCCACCAGCGATTCGCGGCAGCCGTAGAGGTTGTCGAACTTGCTCTTGGTGACCGAGTCGTTGACGTTGATGGCGCGGAACAGCAGCGTGCCCTTGGCCGACATCTCGTTCAGGCGGTGCACGCCGGTCGTCGTTTCTTCGGTCACGCCGATGATCTGCGCGGCCTTACGGGTGTACCAGGTGCCGTCCTCGGCGATCTTGGCCTTGATGGCGGCGTAGAGGATGCGTTCTTCCTCGCTGGTCGGGTTGGCCAGCAGGGACAGGTCCTTCTCGGCCTTCTGGCCCAGGTGCATCAGCAGCGTGGCATCGCCACCGTCGTCCAGGATCATGTTCGGGCCTTCGCCCTCGCTGCCCTTGGCGCCGAAGTCGAAGATGCGGTGGGTGTAGTCCCAGTAGTCTTCCAGCGACTCGCCCTTGATGGCGAACACCGGCGTGCCGCTTTCGGCGATGGCCGCGGCGGCATGGTCCTGGGTGGAGAAGATGTTGCACGAGGCCCAGCGCACGGTGGCGCCCAGGGCCTGCAGCGTCTCGATCAGCACAGCGGTCTGGATCGTCATGTGCAGCGAGCCGGTGATGCGTGCGCCCTGCAGGGGCTGGGTCTTGGCGAATTCCTCGCGGATGGCCATCAGGCCGGGCATCTCGGTCTCGGCGATGCGGATTTCCTTGCGGCCCCAGGCTGCGAGCGTGATGTCGGCGATGGCCTGGTCGGCGGAAGTGGGTTTGACGGCGGCGTTCATGGTTGCTCCAGGGCAATTTTTGAAGGAAACCACGCTCTGCGAAGGGGGAAAGGCTCACCCGCACAGGAATCGTGGGCGAGCGTCGTTGCGGATGTGTTCCGAGCCTCACGCACCGCTGACGGGTACGCTGCAACGCTCCTCGGAAGGCCGGTATTTTAGCGCAGCCCGGACTCCACCCCAGGATGTTGCACAGGGAGTGGCCATTTTCACTAGACTGCGCCAGCGGAAAGACAAGCACGGCAGCATCCCGCCGCCTGCCCGCCAGGAGCCCCACCATGAAAAAAACACTGCTGCCCTCGTTGTCGGTCGCCCTCGCCCTGTCGCTGGGCGCCGCCGGAATCGCCCACGCCCAGAACATGCCGACGCCTGCGCTCACCGACAAGCCGGTGCGCCTGCGCGGCACCATCGTGCGGGTGGACGACAGCACCATCACCTTGAAGGAACGCGGCGGCGAGGTGGTCACGCTGACCCGTGCGCCCAACATGCCGGCCGTCGAGGTCTACCCTATCAGGATGTCCGCCATCAAGACTGGCAGTTTCGTCGGCGCGGCTTCGCTGGCGCAGCCGGACGGCACGCAGAAGGCGGTGGAGGTGCTGGTGTTCCCCGAGGCGGCACGCGGCTCCAACGAAGGCTCATACCCCTGGGACCTGCTGCCCGAAAGCACCATGACCAACGCCACCGTGGCCGGCACCGCGTCTATGCATGGCGGGCGCAAGCTGACACTGCAGTACAAGGGCGGCGAAAAGACGGTGATCGTGCCGCCCAACGTGCCCATCGTCACCTTCCGGGCCGGCAAGGCCGACGCGCTGCTGGTGCCGGGTGCCCGTGCCCTGATCACCGCGCAGGTCAAGGACGGCAAACCCATGGCCCTGCGGGTCAACGTGGGGCGCGACGGCTTCACGCCGCCGATGTAATCAGTTCAGCACCGCGCCGCCCTCCGGAACCGGGGCGCGGATGGTGTTGAGGATGACCGACACAAAACCGAAGTAGCCCGAGGTGCACATGATGTCCAGCACCGTCGGCTCGCCGAAGCGGGCGATGGCCGCGGCGTAGGTGGCATCGCCCACGTCCTTGTCCTGCAGCATCTCGGTGAGGAACTGGTAGAGCATCGCCTGGTCTTCGGTCATGCCCTCGGGCTTGCGGTGCTCGGCGATGGCGTCGATGGTGGCCTGCGGCACGCCCAGCTCGCGAGCGATCACGCCGTGGGCATGCCACTCGTAGCGCGCGGTCCAGAAACGCGCGGTCATCAGGATGACGAACTCGCGGTTGGCCGGCGTCAGCGAATTCTCGAAGCGGATGCTGTCGCCCAGCTGGCGCACCCGGTCGGCCAGCGTGGGGTTGCGCAGCAGCGCGTTGAACGGGCCGCGGATGCCGCCGCGGGGGCCTTCCGTCAGCGCCTTGGCCACGGCCTTCTGCTCGGCCGTCATGGCCTCGGCGGGGATGGGCGCGTAGCGGGCCGGGGAGTTGCTGGTCTGTGCCATGTCGTCTTTCTTCGGTTGTGTGTCGGAAACGACCCTACTGGGCCTGGATATTGAGCTTGCGTACGATCTCGCCGTAGCGCACCACGTCTTCCTTGACCTGCGTGCCGAACTGCTCGGGCCCGCTGCCGTCGGGCACGTAGCCCGCGATGGCGGACAGGGCCTTGAGCACCTCGGGGTCCTTCAGCGCCTTGACCACCTCGGCATGCAGCCGGTCGACGATAGGACGGGGCGTGGCGGCGGGGGCGAAGATGCCCTGCCAGGTGCCCGAGAAGGTGAAGCCGGGCAGCCCCGCCTCCGACATGGTGGGCACCTGGGGCAGGTCGGGCAGGCGCTGGGTGCCGGTGAAAGCCAGGGCCTTGACCTTGCCCGTGGCGATGAAGGGCATCACCACGCCCGGCGGCATGATGGCCATCTGCACCTCGCCCGACACCAGCGCGTTGAACGCCGGGCCGGCGCCCTTGTAGGGCACGTGCAGGAAATGCGTGCCGGCGCGCTGGTTGAGCAATTCGCCGGCGATGTGCGCCGCGTTGCCGATGCCGGGTGAACTGAAGGCGATCTGCGTGCCCTGCTTGTTCAGCGCGATGAGTTCCTGCAGGTTGCTGGCCGGCACCGACGGATGTACCGCCACCACGAAGCCGACCCCCTGCATCACCCCCGCCACGGCCTGGAAGTCCTTGATGACGTCGTACTTGAGGTTCTTGTACATGCTCGCGTTGAGGGCGAACGAGGCCGAGCTGGTCAGCAGGGTGTAGCCGTCCGGCGCGGCGCGGGCCACGTACTCGGTGCCGATGACACCGTTGGCCCCGGCCCGGTTGTCGACGATGATGGGCTGGCCCATGGACGCCGACATGGACAGCGCCAGCGGGCGCACCGCGATGTCGAGTGTGCCGCCCGGCTCGAAGGGCACGACGAAGCGGATCGGCTGGCTCGGGTACGGCCGCCCCTGGGCGAAAGCCGGCTCCATGCCGGGCAGCAGCGCGAGCGCGGTGGCGCCGGCCCCGCCGAGCAGGCTGCGGCGCGAAAGCCGGGGGTGGTTGCGGGATGGCTTCTGCATGGGGTGGTCCGGTGGGGCGCCGCTACTCGGCCTTGATGTTGAACTTGCGCACGATGTCGCCGTAGCGCTGCACGTCTTCCCTGACCTGTTTGCCGAAGGCCTCGGGGCCGCTGCCGTCGGGCAGGTAGCCCGGGATCACGGTCGACAGCGTCTTCAGCAGGCCCGGCTCCTTCAGTGCCTTGACCACCTCGGCATGCAGCCGGTCGACGATGGGGCGCGGCGTGGCGGCCGGGGCGAACAGGCCGATCCAGGTGCCGGTGAAGCTGAAACCCGGCAGGCCGGCTTCCGAGACCAGGGGCACGTTGGGCAGGTCGGGCAGGCGTTCGGTGCCGGTGAAGGCCAGCGCCTTGAGCTTGCCCGAGGTGATGAAGGGCATGACGATGCCCGGCGGCATGATGGCCAGTTGCACTTCACCCGCCACCAGTGCGTTGAGCGAGGTGCTGCTGCCCTTGTAGGGCACATGCAGGAAATGCGTGCCGGCGCGCTGGTTGAACAGTTCGCTGGCGATGTGGATGGTATTGCCCACGCCCGGCGAGCTGAAGGCCATGCGCGCATCCGGCTTCTTGCCGAGGGCGATGAGTTCTTCCAGGGTGTTGGCGGGCACCGAGGGGTGCACGACGATGACAAAACCCACGCCGCGCATCAGGCCGGCGACCGGCTGGAAGTCCTTGATGACGTCGTACTTGAGGTTGTTGTACATGCTCGCGTTGAGGGCGAACGAGGCCGTCACCGCCAGCAGGGTGTAGCCGTCCGCCGGCGCATGCGCCACGTAGTCGGTGCCGATGACGCCGTTGGCGCCGGGGCGGGAGTCGATCAGGATCTGCTGGCCCAGCGACTCCGACATGGCGATGGTGAGCGGGCGGATGGCCACGTCGATGGTGCCGCCGGCGGCGAAGGGCGAGACCACGCGGATCGGCTGGCTGGGGTAGGGGCGCCCCTGGGCGAAGGCCGGCCGCAGGCCCGGCAGCAAGGTGGCCGCGCCGCCACCGACGGTAGCCAGGGCAGCCAGCGCGCCACGGCGCGACAGGCCGGTCATGGCGTCAGACCGTAGCTTCATGCTCGACCCCGATGGTGAACTTCCAGCCCAGGCTCTGCAGCTTGTCGACCATGCCCTGGCCGTACTTGGCGGCGATGGCCCTGGCGGTTTCCGGCACCCGGTCGACGTCGTCGAACTCCTCGCGCTGGCCCTGGATGATGACCATCAGGTGTGCGTCCTGGTCGGAGCGGTTGATGAAACGCCGCGTGACCTTGGGCGGCACGGCGATCAGGTCCAGCATTTCCAGCATGGTCGATTCCTCGCCGTGGTCGCCCCACTGGATTTCCCAGCGGCCGGTGACGGCGATGAAGGTCTCGTGCGTGTGGTAGTGCACATGCAGGCCCGGGCCCTGGTTGGGCGGGCAGGTGACGATGCCGAGGCGGAACACACCGGCGTCGCCGCCCTCCACCGTGGGCTTGGGCGACAGCTGGCCCGGCAGCGGGCCGGGCGACATGATGTTGCGGGTGGTCTTGGCCGTGATCATCTCCATCACGTCCTGCGGGATGCCCATTTCCTCCAGGATCTTTTTCTTGGTGGACACCACTTCGCCGAAACGGGCGATCCGGCTCTTCATCTCTTCCTGGGTGGGGGTGATACGTTCCATGGCGGCGGCTCCTTCAAGCGGTGGGGACGGAAGCGGAAAACAGAAGTCGGGGGGAAAGTCAGAGCGGCTGGGCCGGGCCCAGGCCGAGGAAACCGCGGGCCGCAGCGGCGGCGTCGCCGAGCGCCGCCAGCGCGGGCGCCAGGGTGGCCGTCCACATGACAAAGGCGTGCGGCAGCGCCGGGTAGCGCAGCAGCGTCGGTGCGCTGCCGGCGGCGCGCAGTTTTTCGTCCAGCGCCAGCGTGTCGGCCATCAGGGGGTCGTCCTCGCCGCAGGCCAGCCACATGGGCGGCAGGCCATGCAGGTCGGCCAGCAGCGGCACGGCCGAGGCGTCGGCAGTCTGCCCCTCGTGGCCCAGGTACTGCTGCCAGACCCACTGCGAGGCCGGGCGCAGCGTGGCCTTGGGGCCGGCGGCATTGGTATAGAACAGCACCAGCCCGGCCGGCGCCGGCTCGCCCGCATCCCGCAGGAAGAGTGCGGCCGACAGGCACAGGGTGGCGCCGGCGGATTCACCGAACAGCACCGGCGCCGTCCCTTGCAGGCCATGCGTAGCGCCTTCGGTGCGCAGCCAGCGCAGGGCGGCCAGCAGTTCGTCGCGCTGCACCGGGTAGCGGTGCTCGGGCGTGCGCCGGTAGTCCACGCCGCAGACGGCGCAGCCGGTCAGCAGCGCCAGCGAACGCATGGTGCGGGCGTGCGAATCCAGCGCGCCCCCCCAGAAACCGGCGCCACGCACGAACACGATCACCGGCAACGGTGTACCCACGGAAGGCCGCGTGGGGTAGACCAGGCGCAACGGCAGGGTGCCCGAAGGGCCGGGAATGGACAGGTCCTGGGTGTCCGCCACCGCCGGCAGTTCGCCGTTGAGGGCGGTGAAATAGGCGTCCTGGCGTTCGCGCGCCTCGGCGATGGGTTGTGTGAGGGGGTCGGCTGCCGCCACGCCGGTGCGGGCAAGCGCCGCCGCGGCTTCCGCGTAGGTCTGGAACACGTCGTCTCCGTGGTTTTCGTTCGATCAGCAGTCTAGGCACACCGGAGGGTTTGATCCATGGACCGCCGCGAATACCGATAATTCGCTTCCATGGATAACATCGACATCCGCCTGCTGCGCGGCTTCCTGGTGCTGATGGCCGAGAAGAACGTCTCGGTCGCCGCCGAGCGCATGGGCATCAGCCAGCCCGCGGCCAGCCACGCCCTGGCGCGGCTGCGCGAACTGTTCCAGGACCCGCTGCTGCTGCGCTCGCGCGCCGGCATGGTGCCGAGCGACCGCGCCGCCGCCTTCGAGGCCGGTGTACGCAGCCTGCTCGAGGGTTATGACGAGCTGCTGGCCAAGGCCCGGCCGTTCGACCCGGCGGTGTCGGAGCAGACCTTTGTCATCAGCGCGCCCGAGTACGCCGAGCGCCTGCTGATCCCGGGCTTGGCGCAGCGCCTGCGGCGCGAGGGGCCGCACATCCGCATCGAGGTGCGTGCGCCCGACCGCGACCGCGGCCAGGAACTGCTGGAAAACGGCCAGATCGACCTGCGCATCGCCTGGCTGCAGAAACCGCCGCAGTCGGCGCGTTCGATGCAGCTGTTCCAGGACCGCATCGTCTGCATCGCCGACCGCGACCACCCCCAGGTCCACGGCAAGCTGACGCTGGAGCAGTACCTGAGCGCCCGCCAGGTGCGCCCGCTGGGCAACGGCCGCACCAGCACCGGCCGGGTCATCGACGAGGCGGTGGAGCGCCTGGGCCGCAAGCTCGACCTGGTGTTCCAGGTGCAGAACTTCCTGACCATCCCCTTCATGATGGCCGGCACCGACCTGATCGCCACCATGCCGCTGCGCCTGGCCCAGGCCCTGCAGCAGCAACACCCGCTGCAGATCATGGAGCCGCCGCTGCGCCTGCCGCGCGTGCGCTACGCCGCCTACTGGCACGAACGCAGCCAGAAGGACCCCGGGCACCGCTGGCTGCGCGGGCTGCTGATGGAGGCGGCGCGGGCGCTGCCGCCCTACGGCGGATAGCCTAGCCAGGCCGCCATCTTGAATCAGGGAAAACACCTAGATTGCATACGCATGCAATATGGTGAGACTTGCATGCGTATGCAAACCCACAGAAAGCCCTTTCCATGATCCGATACCTCAAGCGCGGCCGCGATGTGCAGGCCAAGGCCGACGACGACACCAAGGTGCGCGCCACCGTCGAAACCATCATCCGCGACATCGAAAACCGCGGCGACGAGGCCGTGCGTGCGTACAGCCGCAAGTTCGACAACTGGGACCCGGCCGACTTCCGGCTGTCGCAGGCCGACATCGAAAAGGCCGTGAAAAGCCTGTCGGCGCGTGAACTGGAGGACATCCGCTTCGCCCAGGCGCAAATCCGCAAGTTCGCCCAGGCCCAGCGCGACTCCATGAAGGACGTGGAGGTGGAGAACAGCCCCGGCGTGATCCTCGGCCACCGCCACATCCCGGTCAACGCCGTGGGCTGCTACGTGCCCGGCGGCAAGTACCCCATGATCGCCTCGGCCCACATGAGTGTGCTCACCGCCAAGGTGGCGGGCGTGAAACGCATCGTCTCCACCGCGCCGCCCTACCAGGGCGCACCGCACCCGGCCATCGTCACCGCCATGCACCTGGCCGGCGCCGACGAGATCCTGGTGCTGGGCGGCGTGCAGGCAGTGGTGGCCATGGCCGTGGGCACCCCCAGCCTGCCGGCGGTCGACATGCTGGTCGGCCCCGGCAACATGTTCGTGGCCGAGGCCAAGCGCCAGCTGTACGGGCGTGTGGGCATCGACCTGTTCGCCGGCCCGACCGAGACGCTGGTGATCGCCGACGACTCGGTGGATGGCGAACTGGTCGCGGTCGATCTGCTGGGCCAGGCCGAACACGGGCCCACCTCGCCCTCGGTGCTGCTGACCGACAGCGAAGCCCTGGCGAAGAGCACCCTGGCCGAGATCGAGCGCCAGCTGAAGATCCTGCCGACCGCCGGCATCGCGGCCGCGAGCTGGGCCGAGTTCGGCGAGGTCATCGTCTGCGACAGCCGCGAGGAACTGCTGCAGAAGGCCAACGAGCTGGCCTCCGAGCACGTACAGGTCATGACCCGCGACCCGGACTGGTTCCTGGACAACATGAGCAACTACGGCGCGCTGTTCATCGGCCCGCGCACCAACGTGGCCTTCGGCGACAAGGTCATCGGCACCAACCACACCCTCCCCACCAACAAGGCGGCGCGCTACACCGGCGGCCTGTGGGTCGGCAAGTTCCTGAAGACCTGCACCTACCAGAAGGTGGTGACCGACGAGGCCAGCGCCCTCATCGGCGAATACTGCTCGCGCCTGTGCCATATGGAGAACTTCAGCGGCCATGGCGAGCAGGCCAACATCCGCGTGCGCCGCTACGGCACCCGCTCCGAAGTGCCGTGGTACCAGCCGGTTCCGGCGCTGGAAGCATGACGGCAGTGGCGACCCTGCCGGTCCTGCCGGCTGCACCCGGCTTCCGGGTGGACGGCAAACGCGCCCTGGTCACCGGGGCCGGCCGCGGCCTCGGCCTGGCCGCCGCGGCGGCACTGGCACAGGCCGGTGCCGCGGTCACGCTGGTCGCACGGTCCGAAGGCGAGCTGCGGGCCGCCGGCGAAGCCATCCGCGCCCAGGGCGGCCAGGCCGACTGGCTGGTGCTGGACGTGACCGACTCCCGGGCCGTGGCGCGCGAGATCGCCGCCCGGCCGCCTTTCCACATCCTGGTCAACAATGCCGGCATGAACCGGCCCAAGCTGCTGACCGACACCCCCGACGAGGACATCGACGCGGTGTTCGACCTGAACGTGAAGGCCACCTTCTATGTGGCACGGGAGGTGGCACGCCGCCTGCAGGCGGCCGGCGAGAAAGGCTCGATCATCAACGTCACCTCGCAGATGGGCCATGTGGGCAGCCCCCGCCGCACCCTGTACTGCGCCAGCAAGCATGCCGTCGAAGGTTTGAGCAAGGCACTGGCCTGGGAACTGGGTCCGGCCGGCATCCGGGTCAACACCCTGTGCCCGACCTTCGTCGAGACGGCCTTTACCGCCGGCATGTTCGCCGACACGGCCTTCCGCGACTTCGTGCTGGGCAAGATCGCGCTCGGCCGGCTCGGCCAGGTGCAGGAGGTGATGGGGCCCATCGTGTTCCTGGCCAGCGACGCGTCGAGCCTGATGACCGGCAGTGCGCTGATGCTCGACGGCGGCTGGACCGCCGCGTGAAGGCCAACCCGACAGCCCACGACGTGGCCCGGCTGGCGGGGGTGTCGCAGTCGGCCGTCAGCCGCAGCTTCACCGAAGGCGCCAGCGTGGCGCCGGCCACCCGCGACAAGATCCTGGTGGCCGCCCGCCAGATCGGCTACCGGCCCAACGCCATCGCCCGCACACTGAGCACCCGGCGCAGCCGCATGGTGGGGCTGGTGATGAGTTACCTCGAAAACCAGTTCTACCCGCTGGTGATCGAGCGCCTGTCGCAGGCGCTGCAGCGTGACGGCTACCACGTACTGCTGTTCATCAGCGAGACGGCCGACGCCGATGGCATCCTGGCCGACATCCTGCAGTACCAGGTGGACGGCATCGTGATGGCGTCGACCACCCTGTCGTCGGGCCTGGCGCACGACTGCGCCGAGGCCGGCATCCCGGTGGTGCTCTTCAACCGGGTGGCGCAGCTGGGCGCCATGGGGCGGTTTTCGACCAGTTCGGTCACCTCGGAAAACCGCGAGGGCGGCCGGCTGGTGGGCGAACTGCTGCTGCGCACCGGGCACCGGCGCATCGCCTACCTGGCGGGCCTGGAGAATTCCTCCACCAGCCTGGAGCGCGAAGCCGGCCTGTGCGAGGCCCTGGCCGGCGCCGGCCAGGCGCTGTTCGCCCGTGGTGTGGGCCGCTACGACGCGGCCGAGGCACGGCGGGCCGTGCTGGAGATGTTCCAGGACGGCAAGAAGCGCCCCGACGCCCTTTTTTCCGCCAACGACCACATGGCCATCGCCGCCATGGAGACCCTGCGCGCCGAACTCGGCCTGCGTATCCCCGAAGACGTGGGGGTGGTCGGCTTCGACAACGTGCCGCAGGCGGCCTGGCCTTCGTTCCAGCTCACCACCGTGCAGCAGGACGTGGACCGCATGGTGGCCGCTACCCGCACCCTGCTGTTCGAGCAGATGCAGGGTGCGGTGCAGCCGCGCAGCGTGACCGTGCCCTGCACGCTGGTGGAGCGGGCGACGGTGCGCCAGCGCGCGGAGGCAGCACGGGCAAAAGGCGGGGAGCGGCTCAAGCGCCGCCGCCCCCTGGGTCGGGAGTGAGTTCCGAGAAAAATCGCTTCATGACCGGCCCGATGCGCCGCAGTTCGTCGCGGTGCATGACCGCGAGCCTGGCCAGCACCTGCCGGCCATGCGAAGAGAGGCCCAACTCGACCTTGCGGCGGTCCACGGTCGACGCATTACGCACGACGAGGCACTCATGGACCAGGCGGTCCACCAGGCCGACGGCGCTGTTGTGCTTGATATGGAGTTGCTGCGCCAGATCGTTGATCGAGATCGGTTGTCCGTCCGGCCACCCCCGAAGGATCAGCATCGCCTGGTAGTGCTGCGAAGTCAGCCCCTCATGCGCGGCCACCGCATCGCTGAAGCGAAGGAAGCCGCGCAGCGTATGGCGGAACGACGCAAGCTCGGCGTAGTCGCGTGTGGTCAGTTTGAAGCGCTTTTCAGCTGTCTTTAACAACAAAGAGTCGCCCCCCTGCAGAAAATTGTACGACAGCGCGCGCAGATGCGGGTAACTACGGTACCCGCGGACAGGTCCCATTCTTAGACTCAAAAACATCGTGACACGATATATTTATGGGAGTCTGCCGCTCATGAAAATCTCCAAGCAAGATCGCCATCCGGAATCGCCCATCGACGGCCGCCGTCAATTCATCCGTGACGGCCTCAGCGTGGCTGGCGCACTCGCGCTGCCAGCCGGTTTCGCATCGAATGCCATGGCCGCCGATCAGCCGCCCATCGGCAACTGGCCGGCCGGCGTGGCCGGCAATTCGGTTTTTATCGGCATCACCGTGCCGCGCACCGGCACTTACGCCGTACAGGGCGAGGATGAACTCAAGGGCTACCAGTTGGCCATCGAGCACATCAATGCCGGCCATCCGCTGATCCGGCAGATCTCGCCCAAGACCACCAAGGGCGTACTCGGCAAGGAGCTGAAATACGGCGTCGCGGACTCGGTCGCCAAGCCAAACGAGGCGGTGCAGGCACAGCAGCGCTTCATCAGCGAAAACAAGGCCATCATGATCACCGGCGGGACGTCCAGCGCCGTGGCCGTGGCGCTGAACAAGCTGGCGCAACGCGAGAAGGTTCTGTTCGTTTGCGGCATCTCCGGCTCGAACGACACCACCGGCAAGGACTGCGTGCGCTACGGGGTACGCCAGAACTTCTACGGCGAGACAGCGGCCAACGCGATCGGCCCGGCGCTGCTCAAGGCCTATGGAAAAAACCGGAAGGCCGCGTTCATGACGCCGGACTACACCTACGGCCACACCGTCACCAAGTCGGTCAACGACTACCTGACCAAGAACGGTGGCTGGCAGATGGTGACCAACCAGGTGTCGCCGCTCGGTGCGCCCGACTTCAGCTCCTACCTCACCAACATCGCCAACTCGGGTGCCGAGTTCCTGATCAACGTGAACTGGGGACACGATGCGGTGCTGTCCACCCAGCAGGCCAAGCAGTTTGGCCTGCTGCCCAGGATGAAGCTGGTCATCCCCTACCAGATACCGTTCCTGGCCCGCGAAGTCGGTGCCGAGATCACCGAGGGTGTGTACGCCGCCACTGAATTCTGGTGGACGCTGCAAGACAAGTACCCGCTGGCCAAGATGTTCGTCGAGGCATTCGAGAAGAAATTCGGCTACAAGCCCGAATGGGGCGCCGAGAACGCGTACATGGAATTCGCCCTGTGGGCCGAAGCGGTCGAGCATGCCGGCACCTTCTATCCACCCGATGTGATCAAGGCCTACGAGTCGCCTCGCAAGCTCAACTCGCTGGTGGGCGAGGTGGAATGGCGCGCCGCCGACCACCAGCTGGTCCGGCCGGTGGTGATCGTCAAAGGCAAGGCGCCCAAGGACATGAAGAACAAGGAAGACTTCTGGGAAGTGGTGGAAGTCGTCCCGGGCGCGGGCCTCATGCAGAAGCCGGACGCCTTCGGCTGCAACCTCGGCTCCTACACCTGAACCGCCACGCCACCGAACAGGCGCGGTAGCCGGCGATCTTGCCGCCTGCAGCGCCCCCTTGCCCACCATGCTGACCTGGTCCAACTTCCTTTCGCAGCTGTTCAACGGTTTCGCGCAGGGCGCGTTGCTCGCGCTGATCAGCTCGGGGTTGACGATCATCTACGGCACGCTCGGCGTGCTGAATCTCGCGCACGGCGCGATGTTCATGCTCGGTGGTTATGCGGGTTACGTCGCGTTCCAGGCCACCGGTTCCTTCGTGGTCGCCGTCATCGCCGGCATGCTGTTCCTGGCGGTGGTCGGCGTGGTGATGGAACGGGTCATCATCCGGCACTTCTACGGCCGCCCGCAGGAAGACCAGCTGCTGGTCACCTTCGGGCTGTCGATCGTCTTTGTCGAGCTCGTCCGCTTCTTCTTCACCAGCGCGTCCAGGACGGTGCCGGCGCCGGCCATGCTGTCCGGCATCACCTCGCTGGGCGTGATGTTCTACCCCACCTACCGGCTGGCCGTCGTAGGCATCGTTGCCGTGGCCCTGCTGGGGCTTTACATCGTGCTCTACCGGACCCGGCTGGGCATGATCGTGCGCGCGGGAATCGAAGACGCGGTTATGGTCGATTCGCTCGGCATCAACGTATACCGCGTGTTCATGGTGGTGTTCGGGATCGGCGCGGCGGCCGCCGGCTTCGCAGGCATCGTCAATGCCCCTGTGGTCTCGCTGTCGCCCGACATGGGCGAGGCGATCCTGGTGCAGACCTTCGTCGTCGTGGTCATCGGTGGCGTCGGCTCGTTCCCCGGGGCGGTCGTCGGCGGCCTGATCGCCGGCGAGATCATCAGCCTCACCTCGATGGTCAACCCCGGCTACGCCTACGTCATGCTCTTTGCGGCGATGACACTGACGCTGCTGGTGCGCCCGCGAGGCCTCTTCGGCGTCCGGGGGCGCGAATGAAGGCCTCCCGCTGATGTTCGGCAAACGGCCCTTCCTGGTCGAGATCGCCACGGCAGCGGTCCTGATCGCAGCGCCCTTTGTGCTGCCGCATTTCGACGCAGCCCCGAACACCGTCAACCGCATCCTCGTCTGGGGCCTGTTCGGCATCGGGTTCGACATCCTGTTCGGCTACACCGGCCTGCTCTCGTTCGGCCAGTCGGCGTTCTACGGGACGGGCGGCTTCATCGCCGCCTACCTGCTCACCGTGGCCGGCTTTCCGCATGTGGTGCTGGCACTGGTGATCGGCATGGTGGCCGCCGCCCTGGTGGGCTACCTGATCGGCTTGCTGGCGCTGCGACGCACCGGGATCTATTTCGCGATGATCACGGTGGCCATCGCCGAGATCTTCTTCTTCGTCGAGTTCAACCCGCTGTCGCAATGGACCGGTGGCGAGAACGGCCTGCCTGGCGTGCCTACTCCCAGCTTCGACCTCGGCTTCGCCACCCTGAACTTCACCTCCGGCTGGTCGCTCTATCCGTTTCTCGCCTTCTGCTATTTTGTCGGCATCGTGATCGGGCTGCGTATCGTGCGCTCGCCCGTCGGTGCCATCCTCACCGCCATCCGCGAGAACCCGCTGCGCGCGGCGGCGGTTGGCCACAACGTGCAGGCCTACAAGCTCACCGCCTTCGTGATCGCGGCAGCCTATGCGGGCTTTGCCGGCGGCTTGCTGGGCGTGCTGCAGGGTTTCATGCCCCCCGATGCCTTCATGTTCGACACCTCGGGCCAGTTGATCATGCAGACCGCCATCGGCGGGCGCGGTACGCTCTTCGGCCCGCTCGTCGGTGCCGGCGTCTGGCTTTTCCTGCAGGACTTCCTGCAGGCCACCTTGAAGCTGGGCGCTGCCTGGAAGCTGGTGCTCGGTCTGGTGTTCGTGCTGCTGGTCTGCTTCCTGAGGCAGGGGATCATCGGCGGCCTCAAGGACCTGTTCGCGCTCGCCAGTGGCAAGGTGCAGGCTGCGCCGGAGCCCGAGGAAAAGGCCGGTCCCGTCGCCGAGGCGGCACCGGTCGCGCCCATGGCCGCCCGGCGCGCGCTCCTCGACACCCCCCAGGGGCCGCTGCTGCAGGCCAAGGGGCTCACCAAACGCTACGGCGGCGTTGTCGCGAATGAGGGCATCGACTTCACGGTGCGGCAAGGCGAACTGCGCGGCATCATCGGCCCGAACGGCGCGGGCAAGTCGACCTTCTTCAAGATGCTCACCTGCGAAGTGCCGCCGACGTCGGGCTCTATCGTCTTCCAGGGGCGCGACATCACCGGCATGGGTGTCACCGAGGTCTGCCAGCTCGGCCTGACCAAGAGCTACCAGGTCAACCAGCTTTTCAACAAGCTGAGCGTGCGCCAAAACATCACCATTGCCGCCCTGGCGCAGCTTCGCGGCAAGTTCAGGCTCGATCTGTTCGGGCGGCTGTCGAAGATCCGCGGCCTCGAACAGCAGGTGGAGCACACGCTGCAGCTGGTGAACCTCACGGCGCGCGCAGACACGTCGGTGGCCCAGCTGGCCTACGGCGAGAAGCGCCGGCTGGAGATCGGCCTGGCACTGGCATCGTCGCCGAGCCTGTTGCTGCTCGACGAGCCGCTGGCCGGCATGAGCCCGCGCGAGCGTTCCGAGACCGTGCAGCTGCTCAAGTCGATCGCGCAGGGTCGCACCATGGTCATCATCGACCACGACATGGACGCGTTGTTCGAGCTGGCCGACCGCATCACCGTGCTGCAGGAAGGCCGTGTGCTGGTCGAAGGCACGCCCGATGAGATCAAGGGCAACACGCTGGTGCAGGACGCGTACCTCGGCGGCGTCCACGACGAGGCGCTGGCGCCATGAGTCTCCTCGAGGTCCAGGGGCTGAACAGCTACTACGGCGACTCGCACATCCTGTTCGACGTCGGAATGCATGTGGAGAAGAACGAGGTGGTGGCGCTGCTCGGGCGCAACGGCGCGGGCAAGAGCACCACCTTGAAGAGCCTGATGGGGGTTGTGACGCCACGGGCGGGGTCGGTGAAGCTCGATAACGTCGAGCTGGCCGGCAAGAAGAGCCACGCCATCGCGCTTGCGGGCATGCAGCTGGTCCACGAGGAGCGGCGCGTGTTTGGCAGCCTCGACGTGGAGGAGAACCTGATCCTCGCCGGCCTCACCGCCCCCGGCAGGTGGCCGCTCGATCGCATCTATGCGATGTTTCCGCGGCTCAAGGAGCGACGCTCCAGCCGCGGCACCGACCTGTCGGGCGGAGAGCAGCAGATGCTGGCGATTGCCCGCGCGCTCATCCGCGATCCGAAGATCATCCTGCTGGACGAACCCTTCGAAGGGCTTGCCCCGCTGATCGTGCGTGACCTGATGAAGGTCTGCCGCGACCTGGCCGCGGCCGGCCTCACCATCGTGCTGGTCGAGCAGAATCTCGCAGCCACACTGGCACTGGCACAGCGCGTCTACATCATCAACAACGGGCACATCGTGCACGAGGGCCTCGCCGACGAGATCAAGGCGCAGCCGCAGCTGTTGCAGCGTTACCTCGGTTTATGAGCAGCGGCACGCAGGGAGCCCGGCGTGGCCGTGCAGTCTCAGCGCTCGCAGCAGGCCGCCAGAGGCGAGCCGACTAAAATCGCGGGTTGGCCTCCACCGCGTGGCCCCACCCGTGCACCTCCGCCAAGCAGGTACATAAACCTGTACCTGCTGGCTGAAACGACCTCATGGCAACCGAAAATTTCCTTTTAGAAACAAAGCGGAGACGCACTTTTGCCATCATCTCGCACCCCGACGCCGGCAAGACCACGCTGACCGAAAAGCTGCTGCTGTTCTCGGGTGCGATCCAGATCGCCGGCAGCGTGAAGGCACGCAAGGCCACGCGCCATGCCACCTCGGACTGGATGGAAATCGAGAAGCAGCGCGGCATCTCGGTGGCCAGCTCGGTGATGCAGATGCTGTACCGCGACCACGTCATCAACCTGCTCGACACCCCCGGCCACAAGGACTTCTCGGAAGACACCTACCGGGTGCTGACAGCGGTGGATTCCGCCCTGATGGTGATCGACGCGGCCAACGGCGTGGAGGCGCAGACACGCCGGCTGATCGAGGTCTGCCGCCAGCGCGACACCCCCATCATCACCTTCGTCAACAAGATGGACCGCGAGGTGCGCGAGCCGCTCGACATCCTCGACGAGATCGAGCGCGAGCTGGGCATGCCCTGCGTGCCCATGACCTGGCCGGTCGGCCAGGGCAAGAGTTTCGGCGGCATCATCAACCTGCGCACCCAGGCCATGACGGTGTTCGAGTCCGGCTCGGCACGCCTGCCGCAGGATTTCGAAACGGTGGCACTGGACAACGCCGATGCCCTGCACCAGCGTTTCGGCCAGGAATTCGCCACCGCGCTGGAAAGCATGGAGCTGGCCACCGGCGCCTCGCCCAGCTGGGACAAGGAGGCCTTCCTGGCCGGCAAGCAGACCCCCGTGTTCTTCGGCTCCGGGGTGAACAACTTCGGCGTGATGGAGGTGCTGGACGCCCTGGTCGACCTGGCGCCGCCGCCGCAGTCGCGCACCAGCACCACGCTGGTGAACCGCCAGCCGGTGGTCCGGGAAATCCAGCCTGAGGACAAGGACTTCGCCGGCGTGGTGTTCAAGGTGCAGGCCAACATGGACCCTTCGCACCGCGACCGCATCGCCTTCGTGCGTATGGCCTCGGGCAAGTACACCCCGGGCATGAAACTCAAGGTGCAGCGCACGGCCAAGGAGCTGCGGCCGACCTCGGTGGTGACCTTCATGAGCCAGCGCCGCGAGGCGGTGGACGAAGCCTACGCGGGCGACATCATCGGCTTCACCACCCACGGCGGGGTGCAGTTGGGCGACACCATCACCGACGGCGCCAGCCTGCAGTTCACCGGCCTGCCCTTCTTCGCGCCGGAACTGTTCATGACGGTGATCTTGAAGAACCCGCTGCGCACCAAGCAGCTGCAGCAGGGCCTGGCGCAGCTCGGCGAGGAAGGTGCGATCCAGGTCTTCAAGCCCGACACCGGCGGCGCCATGCTGCTGGGCGCCGTGGGCCAGCTGCAGTTCGAAGTGGTGCAGCACCGGCTGAAGGCCGAATACGACGCCGACGTGCGCCTGGAAGGCTGCCAGTACACGGGGGCCCGCTGGATCACCGCCGACACACCGCAGGAGCTGCGCGCCTTCAGCGACGCCTACCCGCTGCGTATGGCGCACGACGCGGCCGACACCCTGGCCTACCTGTGTACCTCGCCCTACGATGTGCGGCTGGCGCAGGAGCGTTTCCCGAAGATCCACTTCCACCCGCTGCGCGAGCATGCGGGCCTGGCGCTGCAAAACAACAACTGACACCCTCCATGGACGACATGCTGCCGCTGGCCGACTGGCCCGCCGCCGCGCGGCGCGGCATCGTGGGGGTGCTGACCGACATCGACGACACGCTGACCACCGACAGCGCCATCACGGCCGATGCACTGGAGGCGCTGGGCACCCTCAAAGCCGCCGGCCTGCACGTGGTGCCCATCACCGGGCGGCCGGTGGGCTGGAGCGAACCCTTCGCGCTGCGCTGGCCGGTGGACGCCATCGTGGCCGAGAACGGCGCCGTGGCCCTGCTGCCCGGCCCCGGCGGCACGCTGGCCAAGAAATACCAGCAGGACCCGGCCACCCGCGCGGCGAATTTCGTGCGTATGCAGGCCGTGGCGCAGCGGGTGCTGGCCGAGGTGCCCGGCACCCTGCTGGCCACCGACTCGGCCGGGCGCGAGACCGACATCGCCATCGACCACAGCGAGTACACCCACCTCCCCCCGGAGACCATCGCCCGGGTCGTGGCCCTGCTGCGCGGCGAGGGCATGAACGCCACCGTGAGCAGCATCCACATCAACGCCTGGTACGGCGGGCACGACAAACTCGCGGGTGCACGCTGGATCGTGCGGGAACTGTGGAGGCGCGACCTCGACGCGGAAATCGACCGCTGGGTCTACATCGGCGACTCGACCAACGACCAGAAGATGTTCGAGCGTTTTCCGCACAGCGTGGGGGTGGCCAATATCGCGCGTTTTGTGCCGATGCTGGCCCACCTGCCCCGCTACCTCACCGCCTCGGCGCGCGGCGCCGGTTTTGCCGAGGTGGCACACGCCCTGACCAGCGTCCGGGCCTGATACCGGCCAGCCCGGCCGGGTGCATCAGGCCAGGGGAAGGCGCACCAGGAAGCGGCTGCCGCCTTCTTCGCGCCGCTCGGCCGTCACCTCGCCGCCCTGGCGGGTGACCAGGGCGTGCACGATGGACAGGCCCAGCCCCACGCCTTCGCCGTGCTGCCGGTTCAGCGGCTTCTGGAAACGCCGGAACGGGCTGTTGAGCATGTCGTCGGGCAGGCCCGGGCCGTCGTCGCTCACCGCCAGCACGGCATGGTGGCCATCGACTTCCACCGCCACCTCCAGCCAGCCGCCGTCGGAGGCATGGCGCAGCGCATTCTCGACCAGGTTGGACAGCACCTGCCGCATGCGGTCACGGTCGACCCGCACCCAGGCCTCGGCCACACGCGGCTGCCACTCCAGCCGCACCCGGTGGCCGCCGATGCGGTGGGCCATGCCATCGAGTGTGTCGCCCACCAGTTGCACCAGGTCCACCTCCTGCTTCTGCAGCGACAGGCGCCCGGCCTCGGCCACCGACAGCGTGTGCAGGTCGTCCACCAGCCGGCCCAGGTGCTCGACCTCGCCGAGCAGGCGGCGGAACTCGGTGCCGTCGGCCTCGATCACGCCGTCGCAGATGGCATGCAGCCGCGCCCGCAGCACCGACAGCGGCGTGCGCAGCTCGTGCGACACGGCCGCGGCGGTGGCGCGGCGTTCGCGCTCCAGTCCTTCGAGGGCGTCGATCATCTGGTTGAAGTCGCGCACCATCTCGACCATTTCGCCGCGGGTGCGGCCAGGCTCGGCGCGCACGGAAAAGTCGCCCAGCGCCACCCGCGTCGCCACCTCGGCCATGGAGCCCAGCGGCAGGGTAACGATGCGCGACACCCAGAAACCCACCCCCAGGCCGATGGGCAGGCAGATGATCAGGCCGATCACCAGGGACCACTTCTCGCCGAACAGCAGGTCACCGCGCCAGTACTGGCCGTAGATCTCGACGGCGCGCGGGCTGTCTTCCATGTCGAGGTCGTTGAGTGCGTCCAGCTCCTTGCGCACCGGCGGCGGCAGCGCGCCGTAGAAGCTGCGGTACTGGAGTTCGCCGAAAGCCACCACGCTGGCCCCGAGAATGCCGATGGTGACCAGCACCGTGGCGGCGATCCAGATCCCGAAGCGGACCCAGATGCGGTCTATTCCCCGGGCCACAGCCTGTAGCCGATGCCGCGCACCGTCTCGATGAGTTCACCGTTGCCGGCCGACTGCAGCTTGCGCCGCAGCTTGGAAAGATGCGAGTCGATGACACGGTCGAGCGCATCGCTCTCGGGCAGGCAGGTCTCGATCAGGTGGCTGCGCGAGAAACAGCGCCGCGGCTGCGCCGCCAGGCAGGCCAGCAGGCGGAACTCGGTGAGTGTCAGCGGCAGGGTCTCGAAGCGGCCCTCGGTGTTCTGCGCGCGGGCAATGTGGGCCTGCTCGTCGATATCCAGCTTACCGACCCGCAGCACCTCGGGCGCCTTGGGTTTGCCGGCGCCCGCGGTGCGGCGCAGCACCGCCCGCACCCGAGCCACCACCTCGGCCGGGCTGAAGGGCTTGACGACGTAGTCGTCGGCCCCCATACGCAGCGCCAGCAGCTTGTCCACGTCGTCGGCAAGGGCGGTCACCATGATGACCGGGGTTTCGCCGTCGGCGCGGATATTCTTCAGCACGTCGACGCCATCCATGCCGGGCAGGTGGATGTCGAGCAGCACCAGGTCGGGGCGTTCGTTACGGAAGGCGCTCAGGCCGGCCTCGCCATCAGCCGCCTGGGACGTGCGCAGGCCGTCGCGGCGGAGGTAGGCGACCAGGATGTCGGAAATGGCTAGTTCGTCTTCGACGACCAGCACCAGCGGTCCGGAGGGGGAAATAACGGCATTCATGGCAGGGGTACGGCAGCCGCAGTGCACGGCGGTAATACCGGCCGGCGATGCGGGATTATCCGCGACCCCGCCGCCCTGCGTGGCCGCCCCGGGGATAACCCCAAGACCGTCTTCATGCTTTCTCCACATTCCCTGCACTACCCGGCAAGCCGCAGGCAGTCCAATGCAAAGCTGCTCGCAGTGCGTGCGCCGTGTCCGCACCGTCCTTTTCTTCGATGCTCCTTCCCCTTTTGTCCTCCTCCCGCCTCCTGCCTGTCTGCTCCCCCGCCAGCGCCCTTGTGCTGGCCATGGCGCTGGCGGGTTGCACCACGGTCACGCCACCGGCGTTGCCGGCCGGCGTGCCGGCGGCCTGGGCGCACGGGGCGGTGGCGCCGGGTACGGCGCCCACCGCGCCGGCGCCGGAACTGCGCGCCTGGTGGAAGGTTTTTGGCGACGCCCCGCTCGACCGCCTGGTCGACGAGGCCCTGGCCCAGAACCTGGAACTGGCCCAGGCAGCCGGCCGGCTGCGCCAGGCACGCCTGCTGGTGGTGCAGAGCCGCGAGGCCTATCTGCCTTCGCTGTCCGCCAGCGAACGCACGCTGCAGGACGTCGCCGCGACCGACTCCTACCTGCACGTCAGCCTGGATGCCACCTGGGAGCTGGGCCTGTTCGGCGCCCGCGAAAGCGCGCGCCAGATCGCCCAGGCCGCCGTGGACAGCAGCGGCGCGGTCGAACAGGGCGTGCGGGTGAGTGTGGTGTCCGAAGTGGTGCGCCAGTACATCGACCTGCGCGCCGCCCAGCAGCAGGTCCTGCTGCTGGAACGGGTGGCCACGCTGGATGCGCGCTCGGCCGAACTCGCGGCAGTGCGGCTGCGCACCCGCCTGGCGTCGCCCGGCGAGGCCACGCAGGCGCGGGCGCAGGCCGCGCAGGTGCAGGCCCTGCTGGCCACACCGCGGCAGGCCGTGGTGCAGGCGGCCCAGGCGCTGGCCGTGCTGACCGGCCGCCTGGCGCCCGATCCCGCCTGGCTGGTGCCGGCGCCGCAGCCCGCGCTGGGCGCCGTGTCCATCGCCCAGGTGCCGGCCGACCTGCTGCGGGTGCGGCCCGACGTACGCAAGGCCGAAGCCGCGGTGCTGGATGCCGCGGGCCAGTTCGGCATCGCGCGGGCCGAGCTCTACCCGCACGTGTCCATCGGCGCGTCGTATTTGTATGCCTACAACCTCACCCAGAACCGGCGCGGCGGCCCGACCGACCGGATCCCGGTGATCGGGCCGCTGATCGACATTCCCCTGTTCGACTGGGGCCAGCGCCGCACCCGGGTCGACATACGCAACGATGCGCTGGACATGTCCCTGCTGGCCTACCGCCAGGCGGTGCTCGAAGGCGTTTCAGAGACCGAAACCGCCCTGTCGGCGCTGGCCCAGCAGGCCGGCCGCGAAAAGCAACTCGGCCTGGCTGCCGGCGCGCTGCGCCAGCAGGCCGACAGCCAGAAGACCCTGGCCCGCAGTGGCCTGGGCAGCGAATACGAACAGCTGGGCAGCGAACGCAGTGCGGTGCTGGCCGAGGCCGAACGGGCGGGCGCGCGGGCGGCCCATGCGCTGGCCTTCGTCGCTGTCTACAAGGCGCTGGGCGGCGCCCCCCTTCCGGCACCGGCCGCCGCCGAGACGGTGGCGGCTTCGCAGCAGGGGGCGGCCCGATGATCCCGCTGGCCCGCAAGACCCTGGTCTACGAATGGCGCCGCTTCCTGCCGGCGATCTTCGCGCTGGGCTTCTCCGGCGTGCTGCTGGTGGTGCAGGCCGCCTTGGTGCTCGGCATCTTCGACAGCGCAGCGCTCTACATCAGCGCGTCCTCGGCCGACCTGTGGGCCGGCTACCCCGGCACGCAGAGCGTGAGTTTCGGCCGGGCAGTGTCGCCCGACGTGGAAATGCGCCTGCGGATGGACCCCGAGGTGGCCGAGGTCGAACCCTACCTGTGGGTGGAAGGCGACTGGCATGCCACCGACAGCACCGGCGGCGGGGTGTCGGTCTATGTCTCGGGCATCCGCACCGCGGCTGACGCGATGATGTTCTCGGCCGTGCTGCCGCGCGGGCTGCGGGCACAGCTCGACGAACCGGGCGCGGTGATCGTCGACCAGGCCGACCTGCAGCAGCTGGGCACCGAGCCCGGCGGCTGGGGCTGGATCGGCGGCCGCCAGGTGCATGTGGTGGCCGCCATGCCGGGCCTGCGGGCGCTGGGCGGCGTCAACGTGCTGGCCTCGCTCGACACCGCACGCACGCTGGCGGGCACCGACGCGCCGCTCGGCGCCACCTATTTCGTCGCCCGCCTGAACCACCCGGAACGGGCGGCGGCCACCGCGGCGCATTTCCGGCCCGACAGCGCCTTCGGCCCCTTCGAGGTCTGGACCGCCCGTGAATTCGCCCGCCGTTCGCAGCGCTACTGGCTGTTCGGCACCGGCGCGGGCGTGGCGGTGCTGTTCATGGCGCTGATCGTGTGCCTGGTCGGCGCGGTAGTCACCAGCCAGTCGCTGATGGGCGTGGTGGCGGCCTCCTCCCGCGAATACGCCATGCTGCACGCGCTGGGCGCCAGCATGGCCTCGCTCGGCCGGGTGGTGGTGGAACAGGCGGTGTGGGTCGGCGGCCTGGGCCTGGTGCTGGCGGCGGCCGTCAGTGCGGCGCTGCTGGCGGTCGCCTCGGCACAAAGTGTGCCGGTGGCCATGAACCCGCGGGTGTCGCTGCTGTGCGCACTGCTGGTGGGCGCGCTGGCGCTGGTGTCGGGCCTGGTGGCGATGCGGACGCTGCTGCGCGCCGACCCGGCGGAGCTGCTGCGATGATCGGCCAGCGCCTGCAACCCCGTGCGCACGCCGGCACCCCCACGCTGGAAGCCCGCCGCGTGGTCAAGTCGTTTGTCACCGGCGTGGTGCGCACCCAGGTGTTGCACGGCCTGTCGGCCGCCATCTACCCGGGTGAACTCACGCTGATTTCCGGTCCGTCGGGCTGTGGCAAGAGCACACTCCTGTCGCTGCTGTCGGGCCTGCAGGGGCCCGACTCGGGCCAGGTGCATGCGCTGGGCGAAGACCTGTGCGCCATGGACAAAAGGGCACTGGAGCGTTTCCGCCTGCACCATACGGGTTTTGTGTTCCAGGGCTTCAACCTGTTCCCGGCGCTGACGGCGCGTGAGCAGGTGCAGTTGCCGCTGGGCTACCTGGGCATGGACAACCGCCGCTCGGCCGAACGCGCCATGCAGGTGCTCGACGAGGTCGGCATGTCGCACCGCGCCGACCAGCGCCCGGCCCAGCTGTCGGGCGGCGAGAAGCAGCGGGTGGCCATCGCCCGCGCCCTGGCCAAGGAGCCACAGCTGCTGTTCGCCGACGAGCCCACCAGCGCGCTGGACGCCGAAAACGGCCAGCGGGTGATCGACATTCTTCACCGTATCGCGCGTTCGCACGGCACCACCGTGCTGTGCGTCAGCCATGACCCGCGGGCGGCACGCCATGCCGACCGGGTGCTGAGCATGGAAGACGGCGTGATCTGCAACGACTGGCAGCCGGCGGAGGCGCGTGGCGTGCTGCCGCAGGCCGCAAAGGGAATTCCCGCATGACATCTTCCTCCCGCGCCGTTCCGGCCCTGGCCCTGGCCTGTGCGGCAGCAGCCTCCCTGCTTGGCCTGGCCGGCTGCTCGGGCCGCAGCAGCGACACGCCGCTGTCAGCCGCGCAGGCACAACAGGCGCAGGGCACGGCCCAGCAGCCGCGCAACGTGGCCATTGCCCGCGGCAAGGTCGAGGTGCAGGGCGGACTGCTCGACATCCAGGTGCCGGTCGACGGCATGGTGGAGTCGGTCGCCACCGCCGAGGGCGCGGAGGTACACAAGGGCCAGGTGCTGCTGCGCCTGGTGTCGGAGCCGGCGCGCTTGGACGTGGCCGCCGCCGAGGCCGAACTGCAGCTCGCGCAGGCCCGCCAGCGCGCGCAGGCGGTGCGTCTGCCGGCGGCCAAGCAGCTGGTGCAACGGCTCGACGAGGCTGCCGCCGCCGGCGCCACCGACCGCCAGCGGGCCGACGATGCCCTGCAGGCGCAGCGCGAGATCGAGGCGGCCCAGGCCGTCGCCGCGGCCGACGTGCAGGTGGCACGGCAGCGGCTGGCGCAGGCGCAAAGCCAGCTGGCGCGCCTGGTCGTGGCCGCGCCGCAGGACGGCACCGTGGTGCGGCTCAACGTGCAGGCCGGTTCGCGTGTCGATGCGCAGGCGCCGCGCGCCGCGCTGGTGCTGCTGCCCAAACGGCCGCTGCTGGTGCGTGCCGAACTCAACGAAAGTTTTGCCGCGCTGGTCAAGCCCGGCATGAAGGCCTCGGTGGCACTCGACGCGGCCGGTGCGCCGTCCGCCCCCTTGCCCGCAGCGCATGTGGCCCGCCTGTCGCGGGTGTACGGCCCCAGCCGGCTGGACGACGAGACCGGCGCCAACCGCGTCGGCCTGCGGGTCGTCGACTGTTTTCTTGAATTCGACCAGGCGCCCGATCTGCGGGTGGGTCAGAACGTGAGGGTGAGTTTCCATGATTGATCAGGTAGCAGATCCGGTGCGCCGGCAGACACGCGGCGCCATCCCCATCAAACCCGCCCCCCGCGCCATGGCCGGCAACGGCTGGACCATCCAGTGCGATTTCGACGGCACCATCAGCGTCGAGGACGTGACCGATACGCTGATGGAGCGTTTCGGCCGCCCCGGCTGGCGCGAACTCGAAACCGCCTGGGAGAACGGCGAAATCGGCTCGCGCGAATGCATGAAAGGCCAGGTCGCCCTGCTCGACATGAGCGCGGGCGAACTGCGGGCGCACCTGGCCAGCATCGCCATCGACCCCTTCTTCATCGACTTCGTCCGTGCGGCGCGCGCCCGCGGCATGCAGCTGCAGGTAGTGAGCGACGGCATCGACCACGCCATCACCACCGTGCTGGAACTGCACGGTCTGGGCGACCTGCCCGTCATCGCCAACCGGCTGGTGCAGACCGGACCGCGCAGCTGGCAACTGCAATCGCCCTACGCCAGCGCGCACTGCGCGCGCGCCAGCGGCAACTGCAAGTGCGAACGCCTGGCCGAACAACGGGCGGTGCAGGGCCGGGTGCTGTTCGTCGGCGACGGCACCTCGGATTTCTGCGTATCGGGCAAGGCCGACTTCGTGCTGGCCAAGTACAAGCTGATCGAGCATTGCCGCAGCCATGGCATCGCCCATGCGGCCTTCGGCGATTTCAGCCAGGCGCTGGTGCTGATGGAAGAACTGGTGAGCACACGGGAGTACGCGGCGGCATGACGGTGGAGGCAGGGAAAGTCTGCGTCACCCCGCACGAATTCCTGCTGGAAGGCACGGGCGAGCATGCACGCACCGGCGTGCTGCTGGTGCACGGCCTGACCGGCACACCCAACGAGATGCGCCTGCTGGCCAAGGGCCTGAACAAGGCGGGTTTTACCGTGTACGCGGTGCAGCTCGCCGGCCACTGCGGCACCATCGACGACCTGGTGGCGACCCGCTGGCAGGACTGGTACACCAGTGTGCTGGCCGGCGCCGAACGCTTCGCGCTGCAGGTGGACCGGCTGGTGGTGGGTGGCCTGTCGATGGGCTCGGTGCTGTCGCTGGCACTGGCCGAAGAACGGCCAGACCTGGTGGCGGGCGTCTGCGCCCTGTCCACCACCTTCCGCCATGACGGCTGGAGCATTCCGGCGTACACCAAACTGGGCGACGTGCTGCTGCCCCTCTTCCGTGCGCTGGGCCTGTTCCGCCACAAGGTCTTCATGGAAATGCCGCCCTACGGCATCAAGGACGAGGCACTGCGCAAGCACGTCGTCGCGCAGATGCAGTCGGGCGACAGCGCCGCCGCCGGCCTGCCGGGCAACCCCTGGTGGTCCATCGTCGAAATGCACCGGCTGTCGGCCCGAGTGCTGAAACGCCTGGGCGCCATCCGGTCGCCCTGCCTGGTGATCCATGCCGCCCACGACGACATTTCCGCCGCGTCCAACGCGCACGACATCGTGCGCGGCGTGACCCTGGCACCGGTGGAACTGCTGCTGCTCGACGACAGCTACCACATGATCACCATCGACCGCGAGCGCCGCGCCGTCATCGCATGTACGGCGGCATTCGTCGCGCGTATCGCGGCCGGCGGCAGGCGGGCCGGTGCACCGGCGATGGCCGTGCAGGCCGCGCATGGGTAGCGACCTGTCCCCGCTGGTGATCACCCTGTGGGTGCTCAATGTGCTGGTCGACAGCGGCGGCCAGCTGGCCTTCAAGGCTGCTGCCGGCGACCCGCGTGCGGGCGACGGCCTGGCCCGTTGGGCCTGGATGGCGCGCCGGCCCTGGCTGTGGATCGGCATCGGCTGCTACGTGGCGGAATTTCTGCTGTGGCTGGCCTTCCTGTCGCTGGTGCCGCTGTCCGAAGGGGTGCTGCTGGGCAGCATCAACATCGTGGCCATCATGGTGGCGGGGCGTTTCTTCTTCAGCGAAAAACTCTCGCGCCTGCGGGTGGTGGGCATCCTGCTGGTGTCGCTCGGTGTGGCCATCGTGGGGTTGCAGGCATGAAGCGTTTTTATGTGATCGGCTTCCTGGTGCTGATGGCCTTCGACACCCTGGCGCAGATCAGCTTCAAGTATGCGGGAGCACAGGCCCTGCCGCTGGAATTCAGCACCGCCTGGCTGCTGCGGGTGTTCGGCCACCCCTGGATCTACGGCGCCTTCGTCGGCTACGTGGGTGCCTTCTTCACCTGGATGACGCTGCTGCAGCGGGCACCCATCGGGCCCGCCTTCGCGGCCTCGCACCTGGAGATCATCTCGGTGCTGGTGCTGTCGGTCTGGCTGTTCGGTGAACACATCGGCTGGCCGCAGGTGGTGGGCGGACTGGTCATCGTGGCCGGCATCGCCTGCCTGGCAGTGAGTGAAACCGCCGAGGCGGAAGACCTGCCCGGCGCCGCCAGGCTGGCGGGCCGCCCCGGGCCCTGACACCATGGCCGGCGCCCGCGCAGATCGCCCCGTATTTGCGCCCCCCACGGCAGGCCTGCCGCTGCGTGCGGCCGACCTGGCGCCCGGCGGCGACCGCGACCTCGAAGGCGCACTGGCCCGTTTCCTCGGCCTGCCGGCGGTGCAGCTGGAATGCTCCGGCACGGCGGCCCTGGTGGTGGCGCTGACCGCGCTGAAACGCCTGGCGCCGCAGCGCCGCACGGTGGTCGTGCCGGCCTACACCTGCCCGCTGGTCGCCTTGGCGGTCGCCCACTGCGGGCTGCAATTGCGGGTGTGCGAACTGCTCCCCACCTCGCTCGACATGGACCCAGCCGCCCTGGCAACGCTGTGCGGCGAAAGCACGCTGGCCGTCATGCCGACCCACCTCGGCGGGCGTGTCACCGATTCTGCGGCGGCACGCAACTGCGCCCGGGCCGTGGGTGCCTGGGTCATCGAGGATGCGGCCCAGGCACTCGGCGCGCGCGTGGCAGGCCACAGCATCGGCGCAGACAGCGACATCGTGTTTTTCAGCCTGGCCGTGGGCAAGGGGCTGACGATCTTCGAAGGTGGCGTGCTGGCAGCGCGCGACCCCGCTTTGCGCGAAGCCTTGCGCCGGACCAGCGCCGACACCATTCCCCGCAACAGGGCGTGGGAGCTGCGGCGCAGCATCGAACTGCTGGCTTATGCCGCGCTCTACCGCCCCGCAGGCCTGCGCTGGGCCTATGGCCGGCCCCTACGCCAGGCACTGGCGCGCGGCGACTGGGTAGAAGCAGCCGGCGACGATTTCGACAGCCGCATTCCCCTGCACCGCGTCGGCGCCTGGCGGCGTGCCGTGGGGGTGCGGGCGCTGGTCCGGCTGCCGGATTTCCTGGCGACCACGGCACGGCAGGCAGCCCCCCGCCTCGCTCGCCTGCGCGGCATTGCAGGACTGCAGGTGCTGGAAGACAGCCCGGCGGTGGATGCGGCCCAGGGCACCTGGCCGGTGCTGTTGGTCCTGCTGCCGACTGCTGTCGCCCGCGATGCGGTACTGACCCGGCTGTGGGGCGCGGGCTGCGGCCTGTCGCTGCCCTTCGTGCACATCCTGCCGGACTACGAGCGTTATGCGGCCGTCGTGCCGCGCGCTGCACCGGGTGAATTGCCCAACGCTCGCGACACCGCAAGCCGCCTGCTCGCCATCAGCAACAGCCCGTGGCTCGGCGATGCGCAATTCGACGTGGTGTGCAAGGCATTGGAACAGGCCTCGCGGACGGGTTGATCTCGGGGGCGTAGGCCGGCATGGGCTAACGCGTCGAGGAGCGGCCGGCGGGGCACACCGGCCGCGGGAGTGCTGGTTGGACCGCTTCACTTCCTGCGGAGTGTTCGCTTGTCGGAGGCTCTGCAGGGTCAAGACGCCGCGAACCTACGCCGCGTATACGGGCGTTCGACGAAGGTCCTCCGCGAGAAGGACAGGGCCATCGATCCCACCCCCGTGGCCGGTGGTGGTACCCGGGCACAGGACATTAAGGAGGGAGGAGCCGCAGGCTCCGGAGGGACAGTCCAGTGCCCGGGTACCACCACCGGCCACTCCCCGAAACGCCAACGAAGCCTGCCCGCGCCAGGAATGCGCAAACCCTGAGGGAGTCAGGCCCGCAGCATGCCCTTGGTCTCGATGAAGTCCACCACCTCCTGCAGCCCGGTCAGGGTCTTGAGGTTGGTCATGACAAAAGGACGCGCCCCGCGCATGCGCCTGGTATCCGCCTCCATCACCCCCAGGTCGGCCCCGACATAGGGTGCCAGGTCGGTCTTGTTGATGACGAACAGGTCGCTCTTGGTAATGCCGGGGCCGCCCTTGCGCGGGATCTTTTCACCCGCAGCCACGTCGATGACGTAGATGGTCAGGTCGCTCAGCTCAGGGCTGAAGGTGGCCGCCAGGTTGTCGCCGCCGGATTCGACGAACACCACGTCGGCATCGGGAAACTGCTCCAGCATGCGGTCGATGGCTTCGAGGTTGATCGAGGCATCTTCGCGGATGGCGGTGTGCGGGCAGCCGCCCGTCTCCACGCCCAGGATACGTTCGGCCGGAAGCGCGCCGCTGACGGTCAGCAGGCGCTGGTCTTCCTTGGTGTAGATGTCGTTGGTGATGGCGATCAGGTCCCAGCGCCCGCGCATGTTCTTGCACAGCATTTCCAGCAAGGTAGTCTTGCCCGAGCCGACCGGGCCGCCGATGCCCACCCGCAGGGGCGGCAGCTTCTTGGTGCGGTGGGGGACATGGTGCAGGGCGGAGGTCATGGGGGAGTCCTGAACAAAAAAGATCAGCTGCGGAACAGCCGGGAATACTGCACCTCGTGGCGCGAGGACAGGATGGCGAGCATCGGGCTCAGCGCCTGCCGGCCGTCATCGTCCAGCGACAACGCATGGCGCAGCGCCGCCGGAATCTCGCCCGCCAGGCGCGCCAGCATGCGCTGGCCGGCGCTCTGGCCCAGGGGGACCGACTTGATGGCGGTCTGCACCATGTTCTCGCACCAGCCGAAAGCGAAGGCGGCACCGATGTCGGCGGGGGCGGCCTCGCTGCGGGCGGCGGCCACAGCAAAGGCCACCGGGTAGGTCGGTTTCCAATCGGCGAACAGGGCCGCATCGTCCGGGTGCAGGCCGCGCAGCCAGTCGGCCAGCGAACGGCCCATCTGCTCGGACTGCAGGCGCAACTCACTCGTCTCGCGGGTCAGGCGCACCCAGTCGTCGAGGGCACGCAGGCGGGCCACATCACCGGCACGCGCGGCCGGCACGGCCTGCACCAGCACCGCCAGGTCGCCGCGTGCCAGGCTCAGGTGCAACTGGTCGGTGATCCAGTCCGACGCCCGCTGCTCGCTGGCCACTCCCGCCCATTCGACCGCGGCCTCCAGGCCCTCGGAATAAGAAAACCCGCCGACCGGCAGCGCCGGCGAGGCCAGCCAGATCAGTTGCAGCAGCCCCGGCGTGAAGCCGGTGGGTGCTGCAGTGGCGGCATGGGCGGCCGCCGTGTCAGGCACTGGCGGGGCGGTGTTTGTGGAACTGCACCGGCACAGCCGCCGGCTCCGCGGCCGGGGCATGGGCATGGCCGTGTTCGTGCCCGCAGTCCGGGCCATGGACATGGGCCGCCGCGCCGGGGGCTGCCTCGCCATGGGCATGTTCGTGGTCATGCGCATGCCCATGGTCGTGGTGCGCGTGCTCATGTCCATGGTCATGCCCATGGTGCTCGTGGTCATCGCCGTGTTCATGTTTGCCATGGTCATGTCCATGCCCGCCATGCGCATGCCCGCCGCTGCCGTGCGCCGCATAGGCGCCACCCTCGGGTTCGAAGGCTTGCACCGCCTCGACCACGGTCAGGTGCATGGCGCGCAGCATGTCGGCCAGCACATGGTCGGGTTCGATCTTCAGATGGTCGGGCTTGAGTTCGATCTGCACATGGCGGTTGCCCAGGTGGTAGGCGGCACGCACCAGGTCGAAGGGCGAACCGTGCTCGGCGCAGGGGGTGATGCGCAGCACCGGCTGCGGCGCGGCGATGACCCGCACCAGCGAGCCGTCTTCGGCCACCAGCACGTCGCCGCCGCGCACCAGCGTGCCACGCGGCAGGAAGACGCCCAGGTGCCGGCCGGCACTGTCGGTCGTGTCGAAACGGCTTTTCTGGCGCACGTCCCAGTCGAGTTGGATGGTGGTGGCGCGCTTGAGCAGGACGGGGGCGAGGCCCTTGCCCGCGGGCATGAGCTTGGAGGCTTGCAGCATGGGTCTTCAGAACAGGAAATAACGCTGCGCCATGGGCAGGATGCTGGCCGGCTCGCAGGTGAGCAACTGGCCGTCGGCGCGCACCGCATAGGTCTGCGCGTCGATCTCCATGGTGGGCGTCAGCCCATTGTGGACCATGTGCTGCTTGCGCACCTGGCGGATATTCTTCACCGCCGACAGGGTCTTGTGCAGGCCGTACTTCTGCTGGATGCCATTGGCGATACCGGCCTGCGACACGAAGGTGAGCGAACCGCGCGCCAGCGCACCGCCGTAGGCGCCGAACATCGGCCGGTAGTGCACCGGCTGCGGCGTGGGGATGGAGGCATTCGGGTCGCCCATGGCCGCCAGGGCGATGAAGCCGCCCTTGAGGATGACGGCCGGCTTGACGCCGAAGAAGGCCGGTTTCCACAGCACGATATCGGCGAACTTGCCTTCCTCCAGGCTGCCCACCTCGTGGCCGATGCCGTGCGCCAGCGCCGGGTTGATGGTGAGCTTGGCGATGTAGCGTTTGGCGCGGAAGTTGTCGTGGCGCTCGCTGTCACCGGACAGCTTGCCGCGCTGGAGCTTCATCTTGTGCGCGGTCTGCCAGCAGCGCAGGGTGACCTCGCCGACGCGGCCCATGGCCTGGCTGTCGGAGCTGAACATGCTGATGGCGCCCAGGTCGTGCAGGATGTCCTCGGCGGCGATGGTTTCCTTGCGGATGCGGCTTTCGGCAAAGGCCAGGTCTTCGGCGATGGCCGGGTTCAGGTGGTGGCACACCATCAGCATGTCGACATGTTCGTCGAGTGTGTTGACGGTGTAGGGCATGGTCGGGTTGGTGGACGAGGGCAGGAAGTTGCTCTCGCCGACCACCCGCAGGATGTCGGGGGCATGGCCGCCGCCCGCGCCTTCGGTGTGGAAGGCGCAGATGCCGCGGCCCTTGGTGGCGGCGATGGTGTTCTCGACAAAACCCGATTCGTTCAGGGTGTCGCTGTGGATCGCCACCTGGATGTCGCTCTCGTCGGCCACCGACAGGCAGTTGTCGATGGCCGCAGGCGTGGTGCCCCAGTCCTCGTGCAGCTTCAGGCCGCACACACCCGCATCGACCTGCTCGCGCAGCGCCTCGGGCTGGCTGGCGTTGCCCTTGCCGAAGAAACCCAGGTTCATCGGGAAGGCGTCGGCCGCCTGCAGCATACGTTCGATGTTCCACGGCCCCGGCGTGCAGGTGGTGGCGAAGGTGCCGGTGGCAGGTCCCGTGCCGCCGCCCAGCATGGTGGTGGTGCCGGCGGCCAGCGCCTCTTCGATCTGCTGCGGGGCGATAAAGTGGATGTGGCTGTCGATGGTGCCGGCGGTGACGATGTTGCCTTCGCAACTCAGTATCTCCGTGCCGGGGCCGATGACGATGTCCACGCCCGGCTGGGTGTCGGGGTTGCCGGCCTTGCCGATCTTCGCGATGCGCCCGCCCTTGATGCCGATGTCGGCCTTGACGATGCCCCAGTGGTCGAGGATCACGGCGTTGGTCAGCACCAGGTCCATGGCACCCGCTGCATTCGTGCGCTGGCTCTGCGCCATGCCATCGCGGATGGTCTTGCCGCCGCCGAACTTCACCTCTTCGCCGTAGCTGCCGGCCGCCAGGGTGTAGTCGCGCTCGACCTCGATGACCAGGTCGGTGTCGGCCAGCCGCAGGCGGTCGCCGACGGTGGGGCCGAAGATCTCGGCATAGGCGCGCCGTCCAATGCTGGCCATTACAGGGCTCCCTGTACCAGGCCGCGGAAACCGTACACCGTGCGGTCGCCCGCATAGTCCACGAGTTCGACGGTGCGTTGCTGCCCGGGCTCGAAACGCACCGCGGTGCCTGAGACGATGTTCAGCCGCATGCCGCGCGCCGCCTCGCGATCGAAGCCCAGCGCGGCATTGGTCTCGGCGAAATGGTAGTGCGAGCCGACCTGGATCGGCCGCTCGCTTTCGTTGCGCACCACCAGCGTGGCGGTGCGCCGGCCGGTGTTGAGGGCGTGTTCGCCCTCGTCGGTGAAGAGTTCGCCGGGGATCATGCCGTGGCCTTTCCCGTGCTTCAGGCGACGCCGCCGGACAGCAGCACGGCGCCCAGCAGGGCGACGGCCGCACCCGCGATGCGCGGCACCCAGGCGTTGGTCTGGCGCAGGGCCCAGCCGGCGGCGATGCCGCCGGTGTGCAGCAGCAGCGTGGCGGCCAGCATACCGGCCAGGGTCAGCGCGGCATCGCCCTTCCCCGCCAGTTCGGCGCCGTGCGCGATGCCGTGGAAGACGGCGAAGGCGCCCACCAGCGCCGCCGCCGCCAGGCCCGGCAGGCGCCAGCGGGTGGACACCAGCAGGCCCAGCACCAGCAGCGAGGCGGCGATCATCGGTTCGACCGCCGGCAACTGCAGACCTGCCAGGCCCGCCACGGCGCCGGCCAGCAGCATGGCTGCGAAACCCAGCGGCGCCCACAGCAGGTCGGGCCAGGCACGGCGCGCGCTGAGCGCGCTCCACAGGCCGACCGCGACCATGGCCGCCAGGTGGTCGGCCCCCGTCAGCGGGTGCAGGAACCCGGCCGCGAGGCCGTGGTGCAGGCCACCGTCCACGCCGGGGTGGGCAAAGGCGGCCAGCGGCAATACGCAGGCCAGGGCCAGCAGCGGGGCAAAACGGCGGGAGCGGGACACGATTCGGGACATGGGGAGGGTCCTTGAAAGGCTGCGGATAAGGGGCTTGGGAGCGCGTTCTCAGGCAATCGGCTGGTGCACCGTGACCAGCTTGGTACCGTCCGGAAAGGTCGCCTCGACCTGGATGTCCGGGATCATCTCGGGGATACCGTCCATCACGTCGGCGCGGGTCAGCACCTCGCGGCCCTCGCTCATCAGCTGGGCCACGGTCTTGCCGTCGCGGGCGCCTTCCATCACCGCGGCGCTGATCAGCGCGACGGCTTCGGGGTAGTTGAGCTTCAGCCCCCGGGCCTTGCGGCGCTCCGCCAGCAGGGCAGCGGTGAAGAGGAGCAGCTTGTCTTTTTCGCGTGGCGTGAGTTCCATGCCGGGGGGCCTCGGGACGTATCGTCGGATCGGTCGATGATGGTAAGGCACTGCGGCGGTGAATGCCGGCTGGCGGCGTACGGCGGATGACGTATGGCGCAGGGCCGGCCTACATCGCCCAGATGCGCGGCAGCGTGGCCGGCAGGCCCCAGCAGGCCTCGCGCCAGGCCGCGCGCACCTGCTTCATCAGCTGCATGGCGGGCTCGACCACCGGCGCCAGGGCCCGCACCACGACGATGCGCCCATCCGGACTGGTGGCGCCCGCGGTGTCGCGCAGTTCGTGCGTATCGATCACCGCGCGGGCGGCATCCAGGGCGCGTTCACGCGCCTCGCGCGGCATGGCGCTGCCGGTGGCCAGGAAGGCGCTGGCCAGGCAGCGGTGGCCGGCCAGTCCCAGCGGGCTGTCGAACAGCAGGGTGTCGTCGGCCGCGAAGCGCCCACGCTCCAGCCAGATGCCGGGCATCTCCAGGTGCTGGCGAAAACTGCCGCGCAGGAAGGGCAGGCCGGCATGGGGCAGGCCGAAGGCGGTCACATCCCAGCCCAGCAGCGAGGCCCCTGGCGCCAGGTCGAAAACCAGCCGGTTCTCCCCCAGGCAGCCGTCGTAGCACAGGGCCTCCAGCGGCAGCCATTCCAGGCGCCCCCCCTCCTCCACCCGCACCTGGCTGTTCTGCCGCGCGGTGTCGCCCAGCGAGCGGTAGAAGCGCGTGGCGCCCGGTGTGGTCAGCAGGCCATGGGCACCCGGCGCCACCCGCACCTGGATGTCGAGCACGTCGCCACCCACCAGGCCGCCCGGCGGGTGCACCAGGACGTTGTGGCAGATGGCCGGCCCCTCGGGGTGCAGGCTCTGCAGGATACGCAGCGGCCCATCGTGGCGGAAACGGGCATCGGTGCGCCGTACATCGGCGTAGGTTTCGCTGCGGTAGTCGAGATCGAGTCGGGCGTGCCAGGGCATGGACCGGCAGTGTACGGGCGCTACGGTCGCCTCCCGGCCGCCGGGGTACGCCCCGTAGGAGAAAGGCCGACAGCCGCAGGCGCTGTCCTCCGTCGCCGGCACCCGCCCGCGGAGACCTACGCTGCTCCTTTGCCGCGCGGGCGGCCCCCCACGTTAGAAGAAAGGTGTCCCTTGGACCACCACTCCCCCGAACCAGGCGCGGACGCGCCGGCTGGCCTGTCGCGCCGGAACTTCATCCAATCGGCAGGGGCGGCGGCGGGGGGGCCCCCCCTCGCCGGCGCCGCTTCCCGGGCCGGGGCGGCCCCCGCACCACCCACCGCGGTGGCGGCCGTGCCCCCCCGCCTGGTGCGCCTTGACATCAATGGCACCGTGCATGAACTGGCGCTGGAACCGCGGGTGACCCTGCTCGACGCGTTACGCGAGTACCTGCACATGCCCGGCACCAAGAAGGGCTGCGACCGCGGCCAGTGCGGTGCCTGCACCGTGCTGATCGACGGGCGGCGCAGCAACAGCTGCCTGACGCTGGCGGTAATGCACGAGGGCGCCGCCATCACCACCATCGAAGGCCTGGGCAGCCCCAGCGCGCTGCACCCGATGCAGGCGGCTTTCCTGGAAAAGGACGCCTTCCAGTGCGGCTACTGCACCCCCGGGCAGATCTGCTCGGCCGTGGCGCTGGTGGAAGAACTCAAGGCCGGCACCGCCAGCGCGGCGACGGCCGACGTGCGCCTGCAGGACGTACCGCTGACGGATGCCGAGATCCGCGAGCGCATGAGCGGCAACATCTGCCGCTGCGGCGCCTACCCCAACATCGTGTCCGCCGTGCGCTGGGTGGCCCAGGGCGGCCAGGGGGTGGCGGCATGATCAATACCGACTACCGGCGCGCGACCGACCCGGCCCAGGCCGTGGCGCTGATGCGCCAGTACCCCCAGGCCGCCTTCATCGGCGGCGGCACCAACCTGCTGGACCTGATGAAGGCCGACGTGGCGCGCCCACCGATGCTGATCGACGTGGGCCGGCTGGCACTGGCCGACATCACCGAACTGCCGGACGGCGGGCTGCGCATCGGCGCCCTGGCGCGCAACAGCGACACCGCCAACCACCCGCTGGTGCGCACGCGCTACCCGCTGCTGTCGCAGGCGCTGCTGGCCGGCGCCTCGCCGCAGTTGCGCAACATGGCCACCACCGGCGGCAACCTGCTGCAGCGCACCCGCTGCTACTACTTCTACGACACCGCCTTCAGCGCCTGCAACAAACGCCAGCCCGGCTCCGGCTGCGCCGCGCGCGAGGGTTTCAACCGCATCCACGCCATCGTCGGCGCCAGCGCCGACTGCGTGGCCACCAACCCGTCGGACATGAACGTGGCGCTGGCCGCCCTACGTGCCACGGTACGCGTGCTGGGGCCGCGCGGCGAACGGCTGGTGCCCCTGGCCGACTTCCACCGCCTGCCCGGCAGCACTCCGCAGCGCGACACCAACCTGGCACCCGGCGAACTCATCACCGCGGTGGACCTGCCACCGCCGCGTTTCGCGCGCCACGCGGCCTATCTCAAGGTGCGCGACCGGGCCAGCTACGCCTTTGCCCTGGTATCCGTCGCCGCCGGACTCGACCTGCAGGACGGTGTGGTGCGCGACGCCGCGCTGGCCCTGGGCGGCGTGGCGCACAAACCCTGGCGCTCGCCGGCCGCCGAACAGGTGCTGGTGGGCCGCCCGCTGGACGATGCCGGCATCGCCGCCGCCGCCCAGTTGCTGCTGGCCCATGCCGAACCGCTGCAGCACAACGGATTCAAGGTCGAACTGGCACGGCGCAGTATCACCCGCGCCCTGCGCACCGCAGGAGACATGGCATGACGATCACCGGACAGGCACTGAACCGGGTGGATGGCCGCGACAAGGTCTGTGGCCGCGCCACCTACGCGGCCGAATTCCGGCCGGATGGCCTGGTACATGCGGTGCTGCTCACCAGCACGGTGCCCCACGGCCGCATCGCCCGCTTCGACACGGCCGCAGCCGAGGCGGCGCCGGGTGTGCTCGCGGTGATCACCCACCGGAATGCGCAGCAGCTGCCCCAGAAGGGCACGGCTGCCTTCAATCCGCCCAGTGGCCGCAAACTTTCGCTGCTGCAGGACGACACGGTCGCCTACAACGGCCAGCCGATCGCGGTCGTGGTCGCCGACACGCTGGAGCGCGCCACCCAGGCCATGCGGCTGGTGCGTGTGGCCTACACCACGGCCCCGCCGGTGCTGGATTTCGACCAGGCCAAGGGGGCCGGCTACAGCCCTGGAAAGATCCAGGGCAAGCCGGCCGACTCCGCGCGCGGCGACGTGGCGGCCGGCCTGCGCGATGCGGCGGCGGTACTGCGGGCGACCTACACCACACCCGTCGAACACCATAACCCGATGGAGCCGCACGGCACCATCGCGGTGTGGAACGGCGACGCGCTGACCCTGTATGACGCCACCCAGGCCATGTCCGGTTCCCGCGACGCGGTGGCCAAGACCCTGGGCCTGGATCCCTCCCAGGTGACGGTGCTGTGCCCCTACGTCGGCGGGGGCTTCGGCAGCAAGGGCTCGTCCTGGTCGCATGTGAGCCTGGCAGCCATGGCGGCGAAGCAGGTGGGGCGGCCCGTCAAGCTGGTGCTGGACCGCACCCAGATGTTCGGCCCGGTGGGCAACCGCCCGAAGACCGAGCAGATGCTGACCCTGGGCATCCGCGCGGATGGCGGCTTTACCGCACTGCAGCACGATGTGGTCTCGGAAACCTCTACGCTGGAGGACTGGACCGAATCCTCGGCCATGGTCACCCGCATGCTCTATGCCTGCGACAACGCCAGCACGCAGCACCGGCTGGCGAAGATGAACGTGGCCACCCCCACCTTCACCCGCGCGCCGGGCGAAGCCAGCGGCAGTTTCGCGCTGGAATGCGCGGTGGACGAAATGGCGGTGCAACTGGGCCTGGACCCGGTGGCGCTGCGCCTGCGCAACTACGCCGAGCAGGACGGCGACAGCGGCCTGCCTTTCTCCAGCAAGTCGCTGCGCGAGTGCTACCGCATCGGCGGCGAACGTATCGGCTGGGCCCGCCGCGGCGCCACGCCCGGTGCCGTGCGCGACGGCCACTGGAAGGTCGGCCTGGGCATGGCGACCGCCACCTACCCCACCAACCGCAGCGCGGCCGAGGCCCTGGTGCGCCTGCTGGCCGACGGCACGGCGCTGGTGCAGTGCGGCACCCAGGACCTGGGCACCGGCACCTATACCGTGATGACCCAGGTGGCGGCCGACGCCATCGGCCTGCCGCTGGACCGGGTGCGCTTCGAGCTGGGCGACAGCCGCATGCCCAAGGCGCCGGTGTCGGGCGGCTCGCAGAGCGCGGCCAGCGTGTCGCCGGCGGTACAGGCCGCGGGCCTGGCCATGCGCAAGCGGCTGGTCGACATGGCGACGACGGACAGCCGTTCGGCGCTGTACGGCCGGCCGGCCGAGGGGCTGGCGGTGGCGGACGGCTGGGTCCAGTCGACCACCGGCCCGGCGGCGCGCGAGGCGGTCAACGCCCTGATTGGCCGCTGGCGCGGCGAGCCGCTGGAAACGCGCGCCAGCAGCGCACCGGGCGACGAGAAAAAGCAGTTCTCCATGCACGCCTTCGGTGCCGTCTTCGTCGAGGTGCGGGTGGACGAGGACCTGGGCATCGTGCGGGTGCCGAAGGTGGTGGGGGTCTACGGCGTGGGCAATCTGCTCAACGCCAAGACGGCGCACAGCCAGCTGATGGGCGGCATCGTCTGGGGCCTGGGCATGGCGCTGATGGAGGAAACCCAGCGCGACCTGCGCGACGGCCGTTACGTCAACGGCAACCTCGCCGAATACCATGTGCCGGTGAACGCCGACGTTGGCGAGATCGACGTGCAGTTCGTGCCCGAGCACGATCCGCATGTGAACCCGCTGGGGGTCAAGGGCATCGGCGAGATCGGCATCACCGGCGTTGCCGCGGCGGTGGCCAACGCCGTGTTCAACGCCACCGGCAAGCGGGTGCGCGACCTGCCGGTGACGCTGGACAAGCTGATCTGACGCGTTCGCAGCGCCCAAAAAAAACCGCCCGGATGGGCGGTTCTTTCGTGTCCCGCAAGGGAGAGGGCTCAGGAGCTCCAGTCGGAGTACTTTTCGCAGGTGGCGTTGGTCGCCTTGCCCTTGGCGCTTTCGCTGAAGGTGGCCAGGTTGCCCTTGAAGTCGTCGGGCGTTTCGTTCCACATGCAGGTGCACCAGGCCTGCGCCTTGGTCTGGCCGGCGATGGGGCTCTTGTCGTTGCCACCCTCGTACAGCTTGGCGGCGTAGCTCAGGCACTGGCGGTACTGGGCGTCACCGGCGGGGACCTTGTTGTATTCGTCGGCCGCGAAGGCCGAGGCACCGATACACAGCAGGGCGGCTGCGGCGGCGAAGGAGAACATCTGCTTTTTCATAAGCTTTTCCCTTGCTAAAAATGGGTTGTGTCAGGCGCACATCCGGAGCGATGAAACCTGCACCGCACCGAATGAAACTCAGTGTATATCCTGAAACAAAATGCAAACATGCTGATGTTTCGGTATATTTTCGGGACGCGCCTCAGTAGTCCCCACGGGTCTGCAAAATGCCCAGCAGCCACCGGTCGAAACCGCCCTGCCCCTCCTGCCACTGGCCCAGCACCTCGGCGGCAATTTCCGTGGACTGGCCGTCGCCCGCACTGAGCCAGCGTTTCCAGGCGGTGCGGTAACGCCAGGACGACACGTCGCCGGTCACGTCGCAACCCGCGATGCGGCCACGCAGTGCACCCACCACCGCGGCGGCATGGGGCTGGCGCAGCACCCCCTGGTCCCAGTTGGTGTGCACCACGTCGGGTGCGAAGGCATCCTTGTCGATGCTCAGGTAGGTGGGCTGGGCATCGCCCGCCAGGTGCGCGCACAGGGCGGCCACCAGGGTGTCAGCGTCGGTGAAACCACGGAAGGCGTGGCCCAGCCCGAGCCATCGGGCCCAGCCCGTGTCCACGCCGATGCTCCAGTAACTGAGCTTGCCGGCCCGCAGCGGTGCCAGGTAGTTTTCCCAGCAGTGGCCCCAGCCGATGTCGCCCGAGGTGATGCCCGCCACGTGTACCTGCGACACCTGCGGCAGCAGCGCCACACGGCGTACCCACGAACCGCAATGCACCCCGAAGGGAAAACGCATGTTGTCCGGGTGGTTGTCCAGCACCACCACCCGCAACGGCCGCCCGGCACTGAAGGCCTGCGCGGCAATGCAGCGCTCGATGAGCGGCCAGCTCAGGTGGTGGAAGTCGCCGCTGCCCAGGAACACCGCGCCATGCGCGCTGAAGTGCGGCAAACGTTCCGACAGGGTCTGCGCAAAGGCCCGCATGTGCGGCAGGCCGCAGCCGAAACGGATACCCTCCTGCCAGTCGGCCAGGGCGAAACGTTGCTCGCCGGCCAGGGGGCGGACGGAGCCATCCAGGTCGAGCACGACCGGAGGCCGGGCGGCACCCGTGCTCATGCCTGCTCGCTCCAGACCCGGTCGCTTTCGAAGTGCCCGGCAAAACGCCGCGCCAGCGCCCGCAGCAGCGGGTTGCGCACCCACACCGCATGGCGGGTGAAGGTGAAACGCGCGCCCAGCTGCTGCTTGACCTCGGGATCGGTCCAGCCGGCGACGTAGTGGTCCAGGCCGCGTTCGATGGCGTATTCCAGGTTGACCATCCAGCTCACGAAATACAGGTTGGCCTCGCGCGCCGCGGGGTAGGAAAAACCGATGTACTTGTCGATGAGTTTGCCACCGGTCTCGAAACACAGGTTCCAGCCCAGCAGGGCACCGTCGGCCGCGCGGCGGTATTCGAACACCATGCCGCCGGCCGAACCGTCACGCAGTACCGCGGCGAAGAAATTGCGGCTGAGCTGGTCGAAGTGCAGCTCGCTCTGCGCGAAGACCCCCTGGTACAGCGTGTAATAGGCATCGACCACCGCATCGTCGGCAAAGGCATCGCCGGCCGGAATACGGCGCACCTCCAGCCCGGCGCGGCTGCGCAGCTTGCGCTTGAGGTTCTTGCGCCGGCTGGTGGACAGGCGCGCCAGGTAGGTCTCGATGTCGGGGAAGTCGATCGGCACGTAGGCCAGCGCCTGGCCCTCGACGGTGATGAAACCACGCGCCTCGCAGGCGGCCACCAGAGCATCGGCAAAGGTGTTGTCGGCCGCCGGCAGCAGGGGCGACTGCTGCGGGATGTCCTTGACGATGGTGAGCCGGTACCCGCCGCCCAGCGCGCCGCGCACGGCATCGGCCAGCGCACCGGCCGGCACGCCGGGCGGAAACAGCGCGTACTCCGACACGGTGGTACCGACAAACGCGCTGCGCACCCGCAGCCAGCGCGACCAGTGGCGGTACAACGGCAGCGACGCGGCCCGCGCCTTGAGTGTGTCGTCGGCGGTGGTGAGCAGGTCGAAGGGAGCGACGAAGGCCGGCGCGGGCACGTCGGCCCGCACCGCGAAGCCCAGCGGCGGGTGGCGCAGGAAGTGCCCGACCAGCGGGGCCGGTTCGAGCAGGTTCAGGTAAGGCATCGGGCGGTTGAAGGCCCCGGCGTCACATCGCCTTCTTGGCGCGGTTGAGCAGCTGGTCGAGCAGCACCATGGCCTCGTCGATCTCGGCGCGCGAGATCATCAGCGAGGGCGCGAAGGTGATGACGTTCTTGTAGTAACCGCCCACGTCCAGCACCAGGCCACGCTTCTGGCCCTGGTACTCCAGCGTGCCTTCCAGGCCCATGTCGACCATCTTGTCGAGCAGGGCGCGGTTGGGCGTGAAGCCGTCCTCGGTGCAGATCTCGGCGCGCAGCGCCAGGCCCAGGCCGTCGACGTCGCCGATTTCCTTGTGGCGCTTCTGCAGTTCGCGCAGGCCTTCGAGGAAGTAGGCGCCGCTGTCACAGACTTGCTTGCCGAAGTCGACCTCGTGTGTCATCTTCAGCACTTCCAGGCCGATGGCGGTGCCCAGCGGGTTGGAGGCGAAGGTGGAGTGCGTCGAGCCCGGCGGGAAGATGGTGGGGTTGATCAGTTCCTCGCGCGCCCACAGGCCGGAGAGCGCGTTCAGGCCGTTGGTCAGCGCCTTGGCGAACACCAGCACGTCGGGCTGCACACCGAAGTTCTCGATCGACCAGAGTTTGCCGGTGCGCCAGAAACCCATCTGGATCTCGTCGACCACCAGCAGCACGCCGTGCTCGTCGAGCACCTTCTTCATGCCCTTGAAGTAGTTCGGCGGCGGGATGACGTAGCCGCCCGTGCCCTGGATCGGCTCGATGTAGAAGGCCGCGTATTCACACTGATTGGCCTTGGGGTCCCACACCGCGTGGTACTCGTTCTCGAACTTGCGGGCGAACTCCTTGACCAGCGACTCGCCGTACTCCTCGGACGTCATGCCCTTGGGCCGGCGGAAGGGATAGGGGAAGGGCAGGAACTGCGCGCGGTCGCCGAAATGGCCGTAGCGGCGGCGGTAGCGGTAGCTGGAGGTGATGGACGAGGCACCCAGCGTGCGGCCGTGGTAGCCGCCTTCGAAGGCGAACATCAGGCTCTTGCCATTGGTGGCGTTGCGCACCACCTTCAGCGAATCCTCGATGGCCTGGGCGCCGCCGACGTTGAAGTGCACGCGGCCTTCGCGGCCCCACTTCTTCTCGGCATCCTGGGCGATCCACTTGGCCAGTTCGATCTTGGTCGGGTGCAGGTACTGGCTGGCGATCTGCGGCAGCACGTCGAGCTGCTTTTTCATCACGTCTTCGAGCCGCTTGTTCTTGTAGCCGAAGTTGACGGCCGAGTACCACATCTGCAGGTCGAGGTAGCGGGTGTCCTCGCCATCGATCATGTAGCTGCCTTCGCAGCCGGCGAAGATCTTGGGGGGATTGACGTAGTGGACGGTATCGCCGAAGGAACAGTACTTCGCTTCGTCTGCCAGCAACTGGGCATTACTCATGGGAACGGGGACTCCAGATGTCTCGAAAGGGGTACGCGGACACGCAGGAAAGCACACAGGGCGCGCGCGGACCGGCAGACGGAGTCTGCGGCGGCAACCTTGCCCCTGCGTCGAGCGTTTGTGTGGAATTCGTGGAGACGGCTAACCGGGGCCGGCCTCCAAGTCGGCATCGCAACCGCTGCCGGCCGAAATCCAGCGGCGGGCCCCGCGCGACAGCAGGGGCGCCAGCCAGCGCCAGCCCCGTCCCAGCACCGCGTCCGGGTGGACAACCATACCGCACACATAACGGGTCGCGCCGGCATCCCAGCGCAAGGCCCCGCAGGCGCCATGGCGGCGCCGCGACACCAGCACACCCAGCGGGCAGGGTTCGGCCAGGCAGCAGATACCGCAGCCATTGCAGGGCGCGCCGAAGGCCGGCTTGGGTGCTGCGGCCGGATGCACCTGCACCACCTGCCAGCCGGGCGGCAAGGGAGCGGGCGCGGTGGCGGGGCGGTCCATGGTGGATTCTCGCCCCGATGCCACCCCGCAACCGCTCAGGTCGGCTTGCCCAGTCCCAGTTTTTCGATCAACGCCTTCTCGCGGTTGAAGGTTTCCTGCGCAAAGCGGGTGTACTGCGCCGAGCTCATGTAGTTGGGCAGCATGTCGTAGCGGTTGAGGGCCTGCACGTAGGCCGGGTCTTCCATGGCTTTCTTGAAGGCGTCGTGCAGGGCCTTGACCACCTCGGGTGGCGTGCCGCGCGGCGCGCCGATGCCGAAGGGCGAGTTCTGCACGATGTCCAGGCCCAGTTCCTTGAGTGTGGGGGCATCGGGGAACTTGGAGAGCCGCTGCTCGCCCCACGTGTTGAGCACCCGCAGCTTGCCGGCTTCGACCTGGGTGGCGAAGCCGGTGGAGTCGGCCGCCGCCATGAGCTGGCCGCTGACGGCCGCCAGCATCAGCTCGGCACTGCCCTTGTAGGGCACGTGGGTGAGCTGGATGCCGAGTTTCTGCGCAATGAGTTCGGTGGTCAGGTGCGGGCTGGTCAGCGTGCCGGTGGAGCCGTAGGTGAGCTTGCCCGGATTGGCCCTGGCATAGGCCACGAAGTCGGCCCAGGTCTTGAACGGGCTGTCGGCAGGCACCACGATGCCGAAGGCATAACCGGTGACGTTGATGACGTAGCTGATGTCCTTCACCGGATCCCAGGCGATCTTGGTGGTGTAGGGCAGGCGGAACACACCCAGCGGGATCTGCGCCAGCGTGTAGCCATCGGCCAATGCCCCCTGCAGCTGCTGCGCCGGCAGTGTGCCGCCAGCGCCGGGCTTGTTCTCGACGATGACGGTCTGGCCCAGCACTTTCGAGGCGTTGTCGGCCAGCTGGCGCATGGTGATGTCGGTCGGTCCGCCGGCCGGGAAGGCGATGACGAGCTTGACCGGGCGCGACGGGAAGTGGGCGCCGGACTGGGCCTGGACGCCCAGGGCGGCAGTGCCCAGGGTGCCTGCGGCGGCCTGCAGCAGTGAACGACGGTGCATGGAATCTCCTGGTGTTCGCCGAAAGGCGGTGTACCACCGATTAAAAAAGCACGGTCGTTCTATGTCATCGGGGAAAACGCCCGGACAAGGCCGCAAAGATGGCTCCGCACGCCCAGCCGCCGCCGGGCCGCCCCAAGGCGGCGACGGCCCCCTCGGGGGGCAGCGCAGACACGCAGTGCGGAGCGTGGGGGCTCACGGTCTTGCCAACACCGCCGCCAGCGCCTTGCCGGTGTGCGTGCCCAGGCGCACCACGTCCTCCGGCGTGGCCGTGGCCACCACCCGGCCGCCGCCGTTGCCGCCCTCGGGCCCCAGGTCGATGACCCAGTCGGCTTCGGCGATCACGTCCAGGTCGTGTTCGATCACCAGCACGCTGTGGCCACCGCCCACCAGGCGGTGCAGCACGGCGATGAGCCGCTCCACGTCGGCCATGTGCAGGCCCACGGTCGGTTCGTCCAGCACGTACAGGGTGTGCGGCGCCTTCTGCCCGCGCCGGCCGATGTCGTCGCGCACCTTGCTGAGTTCGGTCACCAGCTTGATACGTTGCGCCTCGCCGCCCGACAGCGTGGGCGAAGGCTGGCCCAGCGTGAGGTAGCCCAGGCCCACGTCCTTCATGAGCTGCAGCGGGTGCGCGATGTTGGGCATGGCGGCGAAGAATTCCACCGCCTCGTCGATCTCCATACGCAGCACGTCGCCGATGCTTTTTCCGCGCCAGGTGACGGCCAGCGTCTCGGGGGCGAAACGTGCGCCGTGGCAGGCCTCGCACGGCACCTTCACGTCCGGCAGGAAACTCATGCCGATGGTGCGTACGCCCTGCCCTTCGCAGACCGGGCAGCGGCCTTCGCCGGTGTTGAAGCTGAAACGCCCCGGCGCGTAGCCACGCGCCTTGGCCTCCAGCGTGTCGGCGAACAGGCGGCGGATGACATCCCAGAACCCGATGTAGGTGGCCGGGCAGCTGCGTGGCGTCTTGCCGATGGGGGTCTGGTCGACCTCCAGCACCCGGTCCACCACCTGGTAGCCGTCCAGGCTGTCGCAGCCGGCCCAGGCCGGGTGCTTGCCGGCGTCGTCCTTGTCGCGGCCGGCCTTAGTGCTGCGCTGCTGCACCGCCGCCTGCACGTTGGCCAGCAGCACGTCGCGCGCCAGGGTGGACTTGCCCGAGCCGCTGACACCGGTGACGGCCACCAGGCGTTTCAGGGGCACGTCGATGTCGACCTCCTGCAGGTTATGCAGGCGCGCGCCGCGCAGTTCCAGCCAGTCGATCTCGGCCTCCGGGCCGCCCTTGCCGGTCAGCGAGGGCGCCACCGGGCGCCGCGCCTGCAGCGGGTGTTGCATGGCATGCAGCAGGTAGCGGCCGGTGACGGAGTCGCCGGCGGCTTCGATGTCGGCCACCGAGCCCTCGGCCACCACCCGCCCGCCGCGTTTGCCGGCGCTCGGGCCGATGTCGATGATGTGGTCGGCACTGCGGATGGTGTCCTCGTCGTGCTCCACCACCACCAGGGTGTTGCCCTTGTCGCCGAGCTTGTGCAGCGCGTCCAGCAGGATGCGGTTGTCGCGTGCATGCAGGCCGATGGTCGGCTCGTCGAGCACGTAACACACCCCCTGCAGGTTGCTGCCGAGCTGCGCCGCCAGGCGGATGCGCTGTGCCTCGCCGCCCGAGAGGGTGGGGGCGCCGCGGTCCAGCGTGAGGTAGCCCAGGCCGACCTCCTCCAGGAATTCGAGGCGGCTGCGGATCTCGGGCACCAGGTCGCGTGCGATGCCGGCTTCGCGGCCCGCCATCTGCAGGGCACCAAACCAGCCGCGCACGTCGATCACACTCAGCGCGGCCAGCGCGGCGATGCCGGTGTCGCGGAAACGTACCGCGCGGGCCATGGGGTTCAGCCGCGAGCCCTCGCAGCTCGGGCAGGCGGTGTCACCCACGTCTTCGGCCTCGGGTTCGGCGAAGGTCTGTTCGCGGCCCTTCTGGTCGTCGGCCATGACCGAGTCGTCGAAGACCTTGCGCTGGTCCTTGGTGAGCTTGACACCCGTGCCCACGCAGTCGGGGCACCAGCCGTGCTTGCTGTTGTAGCTGAACAGGCGAGGGTCGAGTTCGGCATAACTCGTATGGCAGACCGGGCAGGCACGCTCGGTGGAAAAGGCGTGCAGGTGGCCGATGCCGGCCGTGGGTGTGCCGCTTTCCATGGCCGCCTGCAAGCCTTCCATGTCCGACAGCACATGCACCGAGCCCTTGCCATGCTCCAGCGCGGTGGCGAGCGAGGAACGCAGCAGCGCCTCGTTCTCCGGCGTGATGTGGATGCTGGCGATGGGCAGCTCGATCGTGTGTTCCTTGAACCGGTCGATGCGCGGGAACTTGGTGGTCGGCAGGAAGTTGCCGTCCACCCGCAGGTGGGTGTAACCACGCGGACGCGCCCAGTCGGCGAGTTCGGTATAGACACCCTTGCGGTTCATCACCAGCGGCGCCAGCAGGCCGATGCAGCGGCCACGGAAGGCGGTCATGAGCTGTGCGGCGATGCTCTCGGGGGTCTGCGGCTGCACCGCGGTGCCGTCGTGGATGCAGTGCTGCACGCCCAGCTTGACGTAGAGCAGGCGCAGGAAATGCCAGACCTCGGTGGTGGTGCCCACCGTGCTCTTGCGGCCGCCGCGCGACAGCCTCTGCTCGATCGCCACCGTGGGCGGAATGCCGTAGACCGCGTCCACCTCGGGCCGGCCGGCCGGCTGCACGATGCTGCGGGCGTAGGCGTTGAGCGATTCCAGGTAGCGCCGCTGGCCTTCGTTGAACAGGATGTCGAAGGCCAGCGTGGACTTGCCCGAGCCGCTGACGCCGGTGACCACGTTGAACTTGCCGCGCGGGATGTCGACGCTGATGCCCTTGAGGTTGTGCTCGCGGGCGTTGACGATCTGGATCGCCTCGGCCCCCTGCGCCGGCCGCACGCGGGCGCGCACCAGGCTTTGCAGCGGCACGCCCTCTTCGGCCGCATGGGCGCCCAGGCCCAGGGCACGGTCGTATTCACGCAGCGCCTTGCCGGTGTGCGAGGTCGGGTGCAGGCGTACGTCTTCCGGTGTGCCTTCGGCCACGATCAGGCCACCGCCGTCGCCGCCTTCGGGACCCAGGTCGATCAGCCAGTCGCTGGCACGGATCACGTCCAGATTGTGTTCGATGATGACCAGCGAATGCCCGGCGTCGAGCAGCTTGCGCAGCGCGCGCATGAGTTTGGCGATGTCGTCGAAATGCAGGCCGGTGGTCGGCTCGTCGAAGAGAAAGAGGGTGCCCTTCTTGGCCAGCGACTGGCGGCTGCTGGTGGCGCTCTTGGCGGCCTCGGCCAGAAACCCCGCGAGCTTCAGGCGCTGCGCCTCGCCGCCCGAGAGTGTCGGCACCGGCTGGCCCAGCTTGACGTATTCCAGCCCCACGTCGACGATGGGCTGCAGGGCCCGCAGCACGTCGCGGTCGCCCTTGAACAATTCGGCGGCCTCGCTCACCGTCAGGTCGAGCACATCGGCCACGTTGAGCAGGCGGCCGCCGCGTTCAATCTTCACCTCCAGCAGCTCGGGCCGGTAGCGTTTGCCATCGCAATCGGGGCAGCGCAGGTAGACGTCCGACAGGAACTGCATCTCCACGTGCTCGAAACCCGAGCCGCCGCAGGTCGGGCAGCGCCCGTCGCCGGAGTTGAAGCTGAACTTGGAGCCGGTGTAGCTGCGCTGCTTGGCCAGCGGTGCGGTGGCGAAGATCTCGCGCACCGCGTCCCAGGCGCCGACGTAGCTCGCCGGGTTGGAACGCGCCGTCTTGCCGATGGGCGACTGGTCGACAAAAACGACCTCGCTCAGGTGGTCGGCGCCCAGCAGGCGCTCGAACGCACCGGGCGTCTCCGTGGCCTTGCCGAAATGGCGCATCAGCGCCGGGGCCAGCACGTCCTGCACCAGGGTGGACTTGCCGGAGCCGCTGACGCCGGTGACAGTGACCAGGCGCTGCAGCGGAATATCGGCCGTCACGCGCTGCAGGTTGTGCTCGGTCGCCCCCTCCAGGATCAGGCGCGGCGTGTTCTCGGTCACCGCGCGCTTGAAACCCATGCCGATCTGCTTGTGGCCGCCCAGGTAGGCGCCGGTCAAGGTATCTGCGCGGCGGAGTTCGTCGGTCGTGCCGTCGAACACGATCTGCCCGCCGCGCTCGCCCGGGCCAGGGCCCATGTCGATCACGCGGTCGGCCGCCAGCATCACCGCCGGGTCGTGCTCGACCACCACCAGGGTGTTGCCGGCGTCGCGCAGACGGTGCATGGCCTGGGTGATGCGGTCCATGTCGCGCGGGTGCAGGCCGATGCTCGGCTCATCCAGCACGAACAGGGTGTTGACCAGGGAGGTGCCCAGCGCCGTGGTGAGGTTGATGCGCTGCACCTCCCCGCCCGAGAGGGTGCGGCTCTGCCGGTCGAGCGTGAGGTAGCCGATGCCCACGTCATGCAGGTAGCGCAGGCGGGTGGTGATCTCTTCGAACAGCAGCTTCAGCGCCTGGGCGTCGGCCTCGCCCGCCGCCGTGCCGTCGCCATGGTGCTCGACCCGGTCGAAGAAACGCCGCAGCCGCTCGATGGGCAGCAGCATCAGGTCGTGCAGGCTGAGGCCCGGCAGTTCTTCCAGCTGGGCGCGGGTCCACTTCACGCCGTGCGGCAGAAAACGTTTTTCGGGCGGCAGCACCGCGTCGGCGTCTTCCTTGCTGCCGATGCGCCACAGCAGGCTTTCGAGCTTGAGGCGGGCGCCGTGGCAGGTCGGGCAAGGGGTGTAGCTGCGGTACTTGGACAAGAGCACCCGGATGTGCATCTTGTAGGCCTTGCTCTCCAGGTATTCGAAGAAACGCTTGATGCCGAACCACTGCTGGTTCCACTTGCCGTTCCAGTGCGGTGAACCGTCGATGACCCAGGCCTGCTGGCCGGGGGTGAGTTTGTTCCAGGCGGTGTCGCGCGGGATGCCGGCTGTCTCGGCGTGGCGCATGAGGTCGTCCTGCGCCTCTTTCCAGGCCGGGGTCTGGATGGTCTTGATGGCGCCGGCGCGCAGGGTCTTTTTCCCGTCGGGGATGACCAGGCCGTAGTCCACGCCGATGACCCGCCCGAAACCGCGGCAGGTCTCGCAGGCGCCGGCCGGCGAGTTGAAGGAAAACATCGACGGCAAGGGTTCGGCGTAACGCTGGTCGCTCTCGGGGCAGTGCAGGCCGGTGGAGAATTTCCAGATCTCGGCCTCGGCCTCCTCGTGCAGGCGGTACACACTCAGCCGCCCGGCCCCGCGCTTCAGGCCGACCTCGATGGCCTCCAGCACCCGGGCGCGCTCCATGGTGCCGATGCGGAAGCGGTCGGCCACCACGTCGAGCACCTTGCGCGGCCCGGTGGGCGTGGCCACCTCGCGTTCGGCCTGCACCCGGGTGAAGCCGCTGGCCGACAGCCACTGCTCCACCTGCTCGGGCGGCGTGCCGCCCGGCAGCTCGACCGGGAAGGTGACCACCAGCCGCGGGTCCCCCTGCGCCGCCGCCCGCGCCTGCAACTGGGCATAGATGGTGTCGGCGGTGTCGTGGCGCACCTGCAGGGCGGTGTCGCGGTCGAACAGCTGGGCGGCCCGGGCGTAGAGCAGCTTCAGGTGGTCGTTCATCTCCGTCATGGTGCCCACGGTCGAGCGCGACGAGCGGACCGGGTTGGTCTGGTCAATGGCGATGGCCGGCGGCACCCCCTCCACCCGGTCCACCGCCGGTTTGTCCATGCGGTCGAGAAACTGCCGGGCGTAGGCGGAGAAGGTCTCCACGTAGCGGCGCTGGCCCTCGGCGTAGAGCGTGTCGAACACCAGGCTCGACTTGCCCGAGCCGCTGGGGCCGGTCACCACCGTCAGTTCGCCGGTGCGGATGTCGAGGTCGAGGTTCTTGAGGTTGTGCTGGCGCGCGCCTCGGATGCGGATGGTGCCTTCGGTCATGGAGCCTGCAGATGGGGGTGGGGGCCGAAGATTCTAGGCATCCCCGGGCGCAGCCACCGTGACAGCCTGTGCTTGGCCCTTCGTTTTGGCGGGCCGTTCCGGGCATTGGGCGGGAAAAAGGCACAAAAAAAGCCCCGGGCCGGAGGCGCGGGGCTGGTGGCCGGCGTCAGCCGGCCCCAGAAACAGGCGTTTAGTCCGCGGCGTAGATATCCACGTCCTTGGTTTCCTTGACGAACAGCACACCGATCACCAGGGTGACCAGGGCGATGCCGATGGGGTACCAGAGGCCGTTGTACATATTGCCGGTCTGCGCCACGATGGCCAGGGCGGTGGCCGGCAGCAGGCCGCCGAACCAGCCGTTGCCGATGTGGTAGGGCAGGCTCATGGAGGTGTAGCGGATACGCGTCGGGAACATTTCCACCAGCATGGCGGCGATGGGGCCGTAGACCATGGTCACGTAGATCACCAGGATGGTGAGCAGCAGCACGATCAGCGGCTTGTTCATCTTCTCCGGGTCGGCCTTGGTCGGGTAGCCGTGGTCCTTCAGGGACGCGGCAACGGCGGCCTTGAACTCGGCATCCTTCTTCTTGGCTTCGTCGGCCGGCAGGCCCACGGCGGTGTAGGACTCGATGACCTTGTCGCCGATGGCGATCTTGGCCGGGCCGGTGCCGTCCACCGTGTCGTAGCTCACCGAGCCGGCGGCCAGCACCTGCTTGGCGACGTCGCAGGAACTGGTGAACTTGGCCACGCCGGTCGGGTTGAACTGGAAGGAGCATTCCTTCGGGTCGGCCGTCACCACCACCTTGGAGCTGGCCTGGGCCTTGGCGAGGTCGGGGTTGGCGGCCTCGGTCAGCATCTTGAAGATCGGGAAGTAGGTCACCGCGGCGATCAGCAGGCCGGCCATGATGATGGGTTTGCGGCCGATCCTGTCGGACAGCGAACCGAACAGCAGGAAGAAGGGGGTGCCGATCAGCAGCGAGAGCGCGACCAGGATGTTGGCCGTGGCGCCGTCCACCTTGAGCGAGCCGGTCAGGAAGAACTGGGTGTAGAACTGGCCGGTGTACCAGACCACCGCCTGGCCCATGGTCAGGCCGACCAGCGCCAGGATGACGATCTTCATGTTCTTCCACTGGCCGAAGGACTCGGTCAGCGGCGCCTTGGAGGTCTTGCCCTCGGCCTTCATCTTCTGGAAGGCGGGCGATTCGGACAGCGTCAGCCGGATCCACACCGACACGCCCAGCAGGACGATGGACACCAGGAACGGAATGCGCCAGCCCCAGTCGGCGAAGGCGGCTTCGCCGATGGCGGTGCGCACACCCAGGATGACCAGCAGCGACAGGAACAGGCCCAGCGTCGCCGTGGTCTGGATCCACGAGGTGAAGGCGCCGCGCTTGCCGTGCGGCGCGTGCTCGGCCACGTAGGTGGCGGCACCGCCGTACTCACCGCCGAGCGCCAGGCCCTGCAGCATACGCAGCGCGATCAGGATGACCGGTGCCGCCACGCCGATGGCGCCGTAGCCCGGCAGCAGGCCGACGATGAAGGTCGACAGGCCCATGATCAGGATGGTGACCAGGAAGGTGTACTTGCGGCCGATCATGTCGCCGAGCCGGCCGAACACCAGGGCGCCGAAGGGCCGCACGATGAAACCGGCGGCGAAGGCCAGCAGCGAGAAGATGACCTGCGAGTTGGGATCGAGGTTGGAGAAGAACTGCTTGCCGATGATGGCGGCCAGGGTGCCGTAGAGGTAAAAGTCGTACCACTCGAAAACCGTGCCGAGGGACGAGGCGAAGATGACCTTCTTTTCGTCCCGGGTCATCGGCCGGGGGACCGGCGTGGGCAGGTGCCCGCCGGAAGTGTAGGTGCTGGACATGTGTTGTCTCCTGTGATGGAAGCGGCGCCATGCGGGTGGGCCGTGTCCCATTCTGGAAAACGGCACTGACCCTGTTCTGACGCGAATCCAACAAAGACTGACAACTACCGGGCAAACCCGCGGGCGCCCTTCCGGCATGCGGAAAATAGCCTAGGGGTCAGCCCTGATCGGCAAACCAGGGGTCACCTGCGAGGCAGGCCCGCAGCATCGGCAGTGCGTCGAAACCCCAGAACTGCTGGCCATCGACGGCAAAGGCCGGCACACCGAACAACTGCTCCGCCACCGCCGCATCGGTGTGGGCGCGCAGCATCGCCTTCACCTCCGGCCCCGCGGGATCGCGCTGGAGGGACAGGGTGGCCGCCAGCGCCGCCAGGCGGGCCGCATCGCCCGCATCGGCACCACCGGACTGCCAGACGTGGCGGAACAGGGTGTCGGCCACATGGCGGTTGATGAAGCCCTCGCCGTCCGCGCAGGCCAGGGACAGGCGCAGCAGCGGCAGCGGGTTGAAGGGATGCACCGCCGGCAGCTGGAACGGGATGCCGTGGGCATGGGCCAGCCAGCGCGTCTGCCGCAGCACCCAGGCGTGTTTGGGCGGGATGCCGGCGGGGCCCTGGTGGCCGTGGTGCTGCATCAGCGCGCCGAGCAGCACCGGCCGGTGCCGCACGATGTAGCTGCAGCCCTCCAGGGCCTGCGGCAGCTGCGCGAAGGCCAGGTAGGCGTAGGGCGAGACGAAGTCGAGGCTGAAGGTGATGGTGTGCATGTCGTCAGAGCCCCTCGATGCCGGCGCGGTCCAGCACCCGGCCCCAGATGGCGCGCCGGCCGGCGGCGTCGGACTTCGACCAGGCGACGATCTCGGGAATGGTGCGGAAACAGCCCTGGCACAGCGTGCGGTTGGCATTCATGGTGCAGACCGACACGCAGGGCGAGGGCACCTCCTCATCGTCCGGCTGGAAGAAGGAGGCGCGGTCTTCCAGCAGGGCGGGGACGCCCCGGGGTGTGTCGGGCAGGCGGGTGACTTCGGATCCACACATGGGTTTTCTTCGTTTCTCTCAGGCGCTGCGTTTGGCGATCATCGCCCGCGCCACCCGCGATTGTGTCTCGCGTCCCAGCACGCCGCTGATCCAGGCGCCGGTGTCCACCAGGGCGTCGAGGTCGATGCCGGTGTCTATGTCCATGCCGTGCAGCAGGTAGACCACGTCTTCGGTCGCCACGTTGCCGGTGGCCCCCTTGGCATAGGGGCAGCCGCCCAGGCCGGCGACCGAGGCGTCGAACTGCCACACCCCGAGTTCCAGGGCCGCCAGGGTGTTGGCCAGGGCCTGGCCGTAGGTGTCGTGGTAGTGGCCGGAAACGTCGTCCAGGGCGTAGTGCCGCAGAGCGGCTTCCAGCGCCCGCTGGGTTTTGGTCGGTGTGCCGACGCCGATGGTGTCGGCCACGCCGATGTGCTGCACACCGATGTCCTTCATGAGCCGGGCGACCATGGCCACCCGCTCGGGGGCGATGTCGCCTTCATACGGGCAGCCCACGGTGCAGGAGATGGCGCCGCGCACCCGGATGCCGGCGGCCAGCGCTGCAGCGGCGACGGGGCGGAAGCGCTCGATGCTCTCGGCAATGGAGCAGTTGATGTTGCGCTGGCTGAAGGCCTCGCTGGCGGCGCCGAAGACGACGATTTCGTCCGGGCGCGACCCCCGGGCCGCCTCGTAGCCCTGCAAGTTGGGCGTCAGCACCGAATACACCACGCCGGGCTGACGGGTGATGCCGGCCATGACCTGCGTGTTGTCGGCCATCTGCGGCACCCATTTGGGGCTGACGAAGCTGGTGACCTCGATGCGCTGGAGGCCGGCGGCCTGCAGGCGGTGCACGAGTTCGATCTTGGCGGCGGCGGGTACCGGCTGCTTTTCGTTCTGCAGGCCGTCGCGCGGGCCGACATCGACGAGCTGGACGCGGGTGGGAAGGGGCATGGTGAAAACTCAGTAGCCCCGGACCGGGTCCACGACACCGGCGATGGGCGCGCCTCGTTCCAGGGCGCGTATCTTGCCCGCGATCTGCGCCACGCTGTCTTCGCGCAGCGTGCGGGCCGAGGTGTGCGGCGTGACGGTGATGCGGGGGTGGGACCAGAACGGGTGCGCGGCCGGCAGCGGCTCGGTGCGGAACACGTCGAGCGCGGCGCCCGCCAGGTGGCCTTCGTCCAGCAGGGCCAGCAGGTCCTCGTCCACCAGGTGGGCGCCGCGCGCCACGTTGATGACATAAGCGCCCGGCAGCAGTTGCGACAGGGTGGCGCGGTTCAGGATGCCCTCGGTCTCGTCCGTGAGCGGCACCAGGCAGACCAGCACCCGCGTGCCGGCCAGGAAAGGAGCGAACTGCGCCTCGCCGCTGAAACACGCCACGCCGTCGACCGTGCGCGGCGAGCGGCTCCAGCCCCGCACCGGGAACTCGAAGCTGGCCAGCGCCTGTGCCACCCGCTGGCCCAGCACCCCCAGGCCCATGACCCCCACCGGAAAGTCGCTGCGCCGGTGCGGTTTGCGGAAGGACCAGCGGCCGGCGGCCACGTCGGCCTGGTAGCCGTCGAGCTCGCGGAAATGCCGGACCACCGCATGGGTGACGAACTCCGCCATCTGCACCGCCATGCCGCTGTCGTCCAGCCGCACCACCGGCACACCCGGCGGCAGGCGCAGTGCCATCAGGGCATCGACGCCGGCGCCGGTGTTGAAAATCCCGCGCAGGCGGGTCTGTTCGTCGAGGAAGGCCTGGGGCGGCGCCCAGACGATGGCGTAGTCGGCCAGCGGTGCACCGGCTTGCCATTCGGTGATGGTGGCCTCCGGCAGGAGGGCGCGCAGGTTCTCGATCCAGGGGCCGGGCTTGTTGCCCGTGCAGCACAGCGTGATGTTCATGGCTACCGAGTCTGCCATCAACCCGCCAGGCGCAGCAGTTCCGCGCCATCGGCCACCTGGTCACCTGGCGCGTAGAGCAGTTCGGCCACCACCCCATCGGCCGGCGCGGTGATGGTGTGCTCCATCTTCATGGCCTCCATCACCGCCAGCGGCTGGCCCTGGACCACCGTGTCGCCGGCCCGCACGGCGAACGACACCACCTTGCCCGGCATGGGCGCGGTGAGCCGGCCCACCTCGGCCACAGCGGCGCCGGCCTGGGCCAGCGGGTCGACGACCGTGATCTGCGTGGCGCCCCGCGCCGTAAAGACATGGGCCACCGCGCCGTCCTGGTAGACATGGGCCGTGGTGCGGTCTCCCGCGTACACGACATCAAGCGCATCACCCGCGGCCCACCACTCCAGGGGCCCGCGGGCCTCGCCCACCGCCAGCGCCAGGCTGCCGTCGCGGCCATAGGCCAGGCGCGCCGCCACGGCTTCACCGTGGAACAGGAAATCGAAGACCCGCACCCGCGCGCCGTGCGAACGCCAGCTGTCGCGCCGGCCGAACGGGTCGGCCGTTTCGCCCCCCGCCTCGGCCCGCAGCCGGTGGACCACGGCCGCGGCCGCCGCCAGCGGCAGGCCGACCGGCTCCTGGTCGAACAGCACGGCACGCTCCCGTTCGATCAGCGCGGTGTCGAGGTCGGCCTCGGTGAACGCCCGGCTGCCCACCACCCGGCGCAGGAACTGCACGTTGGTCGGCAGGCCCACGCTGTGGGTGGCGGCCAACGCCGCGTCGAGCCGGGCCAGGGCCTCGGCGCGGGTGGCGCCATGCACGATGAGTTTGGCCAGCATCGGGTCGTAGAAGGGCGACACCCGGTCGCCCTCGCGGACCCCGCCGTCGATGCGCACGGCGGTGGTCCGGCCCGTGGGGTCGGCCCGTTCGAAGGCGGTGGCCGGCGGCGTGCGCCAGACCCGCAGCGTGCCGGTGGTCGGCAGGAACTGCTTGTCGGGGTTCTCGGCGCAGATACGCGCCTCGATGGCATGGCCGCGGATACGCAGCTGGTCCTGCCGCAGCGGCAGCGCCTCGCCCGCGGCCACCCGCAGTTGCCACTCCACCAGGTCGAGGCCGGTGATGGCCTCGGTGACCGGGTGCTCGACCTGCAGGCGCGTGTTCATCTCCATGAAAAAGAAATCCATGGCGCCGCCGGCACGCTGCTCCACGATGAATTCCACCGTGCCGGCCCCCACGTAGCCCACCGCCTGCGCCGCGGCCACCGCCGCCGCGCCCATGGCGCTGCGCATGCCATCACCCAGGCCGGGTGCCGGTGCTTCTTCCAGCACCTTCTGGTGGCGGCGCTGCACCGAGCAGTCGCGCTCGAACAGGTGCACCACCTGGCCGCGGCTGTCGCCGAACACCTGGATCTCGATGTGGCGCGGCCGCTGCACGTATTTTTCGACCAGCACCGCGTCGTTGCCGAAGCTGCTGGTCGCCTCGCGCCGGCACGAGGCCAGGGCGTCCGCGAAATCCGCCGCCCGTTCGACGATACGCATGCCCTTGCCGCCGCCGCCCGCGCTGGCCTTGATGAGCACCGGGTAGCCGATGCGGCCGGCCTCGCGGGCCAGCAGTTCCGGGTCCTGGTCGGCGCCATGGTAGCCCGGCACCAGCGGCACGCCTGCGGCTTCCATCAAGCGCTTGGATTCGGCCTTCAGCCCCATGGCACGGATGGCCGCCGGCGGCGGGCCGATGAAGACCAGGCCGGCATCGGCGCAGGCCTGGGCGAACTCCGCGTTCTCACTCAGGAAGCCGTAGCCGGGGTGGACGGCCCCAGCCCCGGTCTGCCGGGCCGCGGCGAGGATGGACTGCCACTGCAGGTAGCTATCGCGCGGTGCGCTGCCACCGACGTGAACCGCCTCGTCGCAGGCCGCGACGTGTTTCGCATGGGTGTCCGCATCGGAGTACACCGCCACGGTGCGGATGCCCAGCCGGCGGGCGGTGGCGGCGACGCGGCAGGCAATTTCGCCGCGGTTGGCGATCAGGATCTTGGTGAACATGGTGGGTATGACGGGTATGGGGCGTAGCGGCGGCTCAACCCAGCCAGTCCGGTTTGCGTTTCTGCAGGAAGGACTGAACCCCCTCGCGGCCCTCGTCGCTGGCGCGGATGTCGGCAATGCCCTCCACCGTACGGGCGATCAGCGCGGCATCGATGGGCCGGCCGGCCACCTCGGCGATCAGGCGTTTGCCGGCACGCACCGCGGCCGGGCCGGCGTTGCACAGCGCCTGGGCCAGCGCGTCCACCGCGGCGTCGAGTCCCTCGGCAGCGACCACCTGGTGCACCAGGCCGATACGGTGGGCCTCGCCGGCCAGGAAGCGCTCGGCCGTCAGGAAATAACGCTGCGCGGCGCGCGCCCCCATGGCACGGATCACGTAGGGGCTGATGGTGGCAGGAACCAGGCCGATACGCACCTCGCTCAGGCAGAAGGCGGCCGTGTCCACGGCCACCGCCATGTCGCAGGCCGCCACCAGGCCGACACCGCCCGCATACACGTCGCCCTGCACCCGCGCGATGGTGGGCAAGGGGCATTCGGCGATGCTGCGCAGCATCGCCGCCATGCCGGCCGCGTCGGCGATATTCTCCTCGCGGCTGTAGTTGGCCATGCGCCGCATCCAATGGAGGTCCGCGCCGGCGCAGAAGGCGGGCCCTTCGGCCGCCAGCACGATGCAGCGCAGGTCGGCGCGGCCGGCCAGGGCCGTGAAGGTTTCGGTGATCCGCGCGATCAGCGCGTCGTCGAAGGCGTTGCGCACTTCCGGCCGGCGCAGGCTGATACGCGCGACATGGCCGGTGGTGTCGATGGTGAGGCTGTCCATGGAGGGTTTTCGCAAGAAGTTGACGGGGCCGCGGTGGCTACATACGGAAGACACCGAACCGCGGTTCGGGCACCGGCGCATGCCGCGCCGCGGCCAGGCCCAGGGCCAGCACCCGGCGGGTGTCGGCCGGGTCGATGATGCCGTCGTCCCACAGGCGCGCGGTGGCGTAGTAGGGGTTGCCCTGTGCCTCGTACTGGTCGCGGAGGGGGGCCTTGAAGGCTTCTTCATCCTCGGCGCTCCACTGGCCGCCCTTGGCTTCGATGCCGTCGCGCCGCACGGTGGCCAGCACACTCGCGGCCTGCTCGCCGCCCATGACACCGATACGTGCGTTGGGCCACATCCAGAGGAAACGCGGGCTGAAGGCGCGGCCGCACATGCCGTAGTTGCCGGCGCCGAAGCTGCCGCCGATGATGACGGTGAACTTGGGCACGTTGGCGGTGGCCACCGCCGTCACCATCTTGGCGCCGTGGCGGGCGATGCCTTCGTTCTCGTACTTGCGGCCGACCATGAAGCCGGTGATGTTCTGCAGGAACACCAGCGGTGTCTTGCGCTGGCAGCACAGCTCGATGAAATGCGCACCCTTCTGCGCCGACTCCGAGAACAGGATGCCGTTGTTGGCGACGATGCCGACCGGCAGCCCCTCGATCTCGGCGAAACCGCAGACCAGCGTGCTGCCGAAGCGTGCCTTGAATTCATGGAACTCCGAGCCGTCCACCAGGCGCGCGATGATCTCGCGCACGTCGAAGGGCTTGCGGGTGTCGGTGGGGATCACGCCGTAGAGTTCCTCGGCCGGGAATTTCGGTGCGGGCGGCATGGACTGCACCGCCTGGGCCGGCACCGGCGGCGCCTGCCGGTTCAGCCGCCGCACGGCCTCGCGTGCCAGCGCCAGTGCGTGCAGGTCGTTGACGGCCAGGTGGTCGGCCACCCCCGAAAGGCGGGTGTGCACGTCGCCGCCCCCCAGGTCTTCGGCGCTCACCACCTCGCCGGTGGCCGCCTTCACCAGCGGCGGGCCGCCCAGGAAGATGGTGCCCTGGCCCTGCACGATGATGGACTCGTCGCTCATCGCCGGAACGTAGGCGCCGCCCGCGGTGCAGGAGCCCATCACCACCGCCACCTGGCCGATGCCCTGGGCACTCATCTGCGCCTGGTTGTAGAAGATGCGGCCGAAGTGGTCGCGGTCGGGAAACACCTCGTCCTGGTTGGGCAGGTTGGCGCCGCCGCTATCGACCAGGTAGATACACGGCAGGCGGTTCTGCTCGGCGATCTCCTGGGCCCGCAGGTGCTTCTTGACCGTCATCGGGAAGTAGGTGCCGCCCTTGACCGTGGCGTCGTTGCAGACGATGACGCAGTCCACCCCGCTGACCCGGCCGATGCCGGCGATCAGGCCGGCACCCGGCGCGGCGCCGCCGTAGAGGCCGAAGGCGGCCAGCGGCGCGATTTCCAGGAAGGGGGTGCCCGGGTCGAGCAGGCGCTCCACCCGTTCGCGGGGCAGCAGCTTGCCGCGGGCCGTGTGTTTGGCACGCGCGGCCTCGCCGCCGCCTTCGGCCACGGTGGCCACCTGGGCATGCAGGGCATCGACCAGCAGCCGCATGGCGGCGGCGTTGGCCTGGAATTCGGCGGAGCGGGCGTTGAGCCGGGTATCGAGCAGGGACATGGTCAGGCTGTCTTTTCCTCGGCCAGGCCCAGCTCTTCGCGCATGGCCTCGCGGATGCGGTACTTCTGGATCTTGCCGGTGACTGTCATGGGAAACGCGGCCACAAAACGCACGTAGCGCGGGATCTTGTAGTGCGCGATCTGGCCCCGGCAGAAATCGCGCACCGCGTCTTCGTCCAGCGCCTGGCCGGGCTTGGCCACGATCCAGGCGCACAGCTCCTCGCCGTAGCGCGCATCGGGCACACCCACCACCTGCACGTCCTGGATCTGCGGGTGGCGGTAGAGGAACTCCTCGATCTCGCGCGGGTAGACGTTCTCGCCGCCGCGGATCACCATGTCCTTGATGCGCCCGACGATGTTGACGTAGCCCGCGGTGTCCATGGTGGCCAGGTCGCCGGTGTGCATCCAGCCCTCGGCGTCGATGGCCTCGGCCGTCTTCGCCGGGTCGCCCCAGTAGCCATGCATCACCGAATAACCGCGGGTGCACAGCTCGCCCGCCGTGCCGTTGGGCACCACCGCGCCGTCGGCATCGACCATCTTCACCTCCAGGTGCGGCTGCACCATGCCGACGGTGGATACCCGCTGCTCCAGCGGCGTGTCGGTCGAGCTCTGGCAGCTCACCGGGCTGGTCTCGGTCATGCCGTAGGCGATGGTGATTTCGGACAGGTGCATCTGCTGCACCACCCGTTTCATCACCTCGGTCGGACAGGGTGAGCCGGCCATGATGCCGGTGCGCAGGGTGGACAGGTCGAACTCCGCGAAACGCGGGTGGTCCAGCTCGGCGATGAACATGGTCGGCACGCCGTGCAGGCCGGTGCAGCGTTCGGCCTGCACCGTCTGCAGCACCGCCAGCGGGTCGAAACCATCGTTGGGGTAGACGATGCAGCTGCCATGGGTCAGGCAGGCCAGGTTGCCCAGCACCATACCGAAGCAGTGGTAAAGCGGCACCGGGATGCACAGCCGGTCGTCCGGTGTCAGGCGCAAACACTCGCCGATGAAGAAGCCGTTGTTGAGGATGTTGCGGTGCGTCAGCGTGGCGCCCTTCGGGAAGCCGGTGGTGCCGCTGGTGAACTGGATATTGATCGGCTCCGTGGCCCGCAGCGTGGCGGCGGCTTCGGCCACCCGCGGGTCGGCGGCATCACCAGCGGCACACAGCGCCGAGAAACGCTGCATGCCCGGCTGCTCGGCGCCCTCGCCCTCCTGGTCGATCCACGCCACCAGCCGCAGCGCGGGCAGGCGCGCGGCACGCAGTTGCGCGACCGGGGCCGTGGCCAGTTCCGGCGCCAGTTCGCGCAGCATGGCCAGGTAGTCGCTGCTGCGGAAACAGGCCATGGTGACCAGTGCCTTGCAGCCGACCTTGTTGAGGGCGTATTCGACCTCCGCCACCCGGTAGGCCGGGTTGATGTTGACCAGGACCAGCCCGACCCGCGCGGTGGCCAGCTGCAGCAGTACCCATTCGGCGTTGTTGTGCGACCAGATGCCGACGCGGTCGCCCTTGGCCAGCCCCTGCCGCAGCAGGCCGCTGGCCAGCCGGTCGGCGGCGATACGCAGGGCGTCGTAGGTGTAGCGGATGCCCTGGTGGGCGCTGACCAGGGCTTCGCGCTCCGGCTGGCGGCGCGCCATGGCCTCGAAGAAGCCACCGAGGGTGTCCTCGATCAGCGGCACATCGGTGGCACCGCGGTCCTGGCTGTCGGTGAGCGGGGGGCGTTGCATGGTCGGTCTCCGGGTCTCCATATCAGGCCGTCTCGGCGAACAGCTCGCGGCCGATCAGCATGCGGCGGATCTCGCTGGTGCCGGCGCCGATCTCGTAGAGCTTGGCATCGCGCCACAGGCGCTCCACCGGGAAGTCCCTGGTGTAACCCACGCCGCCCAGCGCCTGGATGGCTTCGCCGGCCATCCAGGTGGCCTTCTCGGCGGCGTACAGGATGGCGCCGGCCGCGTCCTTGCGCAGGGTGCGGCTGTGGTGGCCCCGGTCGCAGGCCTTGCCCACGGCGTAGACGTAGGCGCGGGTTGCCTGCCAGGTGGTGTAGAGGTCGGCCAGCTTGCCCTGCATGAGCTGGAATTCGCCGATGCTCTGGCCGAACTGCTTGCGTTCATGCACATAGGGCAGCACTGCGTCCATACACGCGGCCATGATGCCCAGCGGCCCGCCGGAGAGTACCGCGCGTTCGTAGTCGAGCCCGCTCATCAGCACCCGCGTGCCGTTGCCCTCGCCGCCCAGCACGTTGTCTTGCGGTACCTCGCAGTCGTCGAAGAACAGCGGGTAGGTGTTGGAGCCGCGCATGCCGAGCTTGTCGAGCTTGGTGCCGGCGGAAAAGCCCTTGAAGCCCTTTTCGACAATAAAGGCCGTCATGCCGCGCGCGCCCAGGGCGGGGTCGGTCTTGCCGTAGATGACGAGTGTGTCGGCGTCGCCACCGTTGGTGATCCACATCTTGCCGCCGTTGAGCACGTAGCGGTCGCCCTTCTTCTCGGCGCGCAGCTGCATGCTGACCACGTCGGAGCCGGCATTGGGCTCGCTCATGGCCAGCGCGCCTACATGTTCGCCCGACACCAGGCGGGGCAGGTAGCGCTGCTTTTGCGCCGCGCTGCCGTTGCGGTGGATCTGGTTGATACACAGGTTGGAATGCGCGCCGTACGACAGGCCTACGGAGGCCGAGGCGCGCGACACCTCCTCCAGCGCCACCAGGTGCGCCAGGTAACCCATCTGCGTGCCGCCGTATTCCTCGCCCACGGTCATGCCGTGCAGGCCCAGGGCACCGAGCTTTTGCCACAGGTCGGCGGGAAAGAGGTTGTCGCGGTCGACCGCCGCCGCGCGGGGGGCGATCTCGCGGGCGGCGAAGCCGGCGACCGCGTCGCGCAGGGCATCGACCGTGTCGCCCAAATCGAAGTCGAGGCCGGGTTGCTGCATTTTTTGTCTCCTGTAGCCGCCAGCGTACGCCCAAGTGCCGCCCATTTGCAGCCACAATGGTTGCAAATCGTGCCAGCCATGCCGCGTACCATCCCCGTCCTGCCCGCCCTCTCCCCCGACCACGTGGCGGCCACCCCCATGGCCTTCGCACGGGGGATCGTGTGGGCCTATGCCCGCTATGGCGCCGACCCCGGCCCGGCGCTGCGGCAGGCACAGATCACGCCGCGGCAACTGGCGCAGCCGCTGGGGCGCATCACCGCCACGCAGTTCGAACTGCTGTCGGCCTGGGCCATGCAGGAACTCGACGACGAGGCGCTGGGCTGGTTTTCGCGCCGCCTGCACTGGGGCAGCTACGGCCTGCTGATCCGTGCGTCCATCACCGCGCCCACGCTGGGCGTCGCGCTCAAGCGCTGGTGCCGCCACCACCGGCTGCTGACGGACGACGTGCTGCTGCACCTGGAGGTGGACCGGGACCACGCCCATGTGTGGATCGAGGAGCGGCGTCCGCTCGGCGAACAACACGAGTTCTGCCTGGCGACGCTGCTGCGTTACCTGCACGGCTTTGCCTGCTGGGCGATCGACTCGCGTATCCCACTGCAGCAGACCACCCTGCCCTTCGCCGCACCCGGCCATGCCGGGGTCTACCCCCTGCTGTTCCCCGGCCCGGTGGCCTTCGACGCCGCCACCGCCGGCTACCGCTTCGATGCCCAGTACCTCGCCCTGCCGCCGCTGCGCGACGAGGCCGCCACCCGCGCCATGCTGCAGCGGGCCCTGCCCCTGACGGTGCGGCAGTACCGCCGCGACCGGCTGGTGGTGGCCCGGGTGCGCGAACTGCTGCGGACCAGCCCGGCCGCGCCGCATACCGCAGAGGCGGTGGCAACGCACCTGCATCTGTCGGTACGCACCCTGCACCGACAACTGCATGAGGAAGGCGCGGCCCTGCAGGCGCTGAAGGACGAGGTGCGCCGCACCCAGGCCATGGCCCTGCTGAAGGGCAGCCGCAAGCCGCTCAAGCAGGTGGCGCTGGCGGTGGGCTTTCGCAACGAGAAGAGTTTCGCCCGCGCCTTCCGAGGCTGGACCGGTGAATCGCCGGGCCGCTGGCGGCAGTGATTCGTGCCTGCGCAGTCAGGCGGGGCGAATTCGAGAGGTGGGTGTGGGCGGCCGTTGGGCTGCCTCTTCGGGGAGCGGCCGGCGGGGCATACCGGGCACAGGACATAAAGGAGGAGCGGGCGGCGCAGCCGCACGCGGGGGACAGTCCAGGGCCCGGTATGCCCCACCGGCCGCTCCCCGAAGCGCCAAAGATGGCTTCCCGCTTCCTGAATTCGCTTACCGCCCGGCCTCCTCAATGGCAACCGCCACAGTGGCCGGCAGACTCCCATGCGGCCAACCCGCCGCCGGCCGCGGGCCCTCGGTACCGCGCCGCAGCGCCGCGGCGAACGCAGGCACGGTGGCGGCCGGATCATCGCCCAGGGCGCGCACGATACATACCCCGTCGGCCCCGCAGCGCGCCGCCTCCTCGGCCTGCGCGGGGGCCAGGATGCCACCGATGGCGACCACCGGCGCGCCGGCCATGCGGCACCACCAGGCCAGGTTGTCCAGGCCCTGCGGCAGCCAGGGCATGGCCTTGGTCAGCGTGGGCCAGACGGGGCCGCAGGCGATGTAGCGCGGGCCCAGGCTCCTGGCCCGGGCCAGCTCCCACAGGCTGTGCGAGCTGATGCCGAGCGCCGGGGCGCCGGGAGCCAGCAGCGTGGCACGCTCTTCGTCCGTCAGGGCGAGCACGTCTTCCTGGCCCAGGTGCAGGCCGGGCGCGTTTTCCTCCAGCGCCAGGGCGCGGTGGTCGTTGATGAACAGCTCCGCGCCGGCGGCCCGCGCCTCGGCCACGGCCCGGCGCACATCGGCCCGCAGGGCGTCGAACCAGGCGGCATCGGCCTGCGGCGGGGTCTTGGTGCGCAGTTGCACGGTGCGTACACCGGCGGCCAGCACCGGGGCCAGGCGCTCGGCCCGGTCCACGATGGCATAGAGGCCGAGCGGGCGCGACGGCGCGGGCGTGGACGGCGCAGTAAAAGGCGCGAAGTGCCGTTGGGCGCTCCACGACAACTGCGGCACCAGCGAGGGATCAAACACGAAACCCGGCCCCGCATGGACTGGGCCGGCCCCCCGGCCCGCCGCGTGGCCGTGGCGCAGGGCGAAAGCGGTGGCCATCTTGGCCAGCACCAGCGCATCGGCAGCAACGAAACCCCGCGCCAGCGCCGCCGCGGCGCTGGTGGCGAAGGTGCAGCCGGTGCCGTGGTGGTGGTTGGTGTCCTGGCGCGGCAGGGTCAGCCAGCCAGCCGCATGTTCGGTGGCTATCCAGTCCAGTGCCAACGGGCCGTCGGTGCCTTCGAAGGGTCGGTCGTCGCCGCCAGTGATACAAACGGCCTGCGCGCCCAGAGCTCGCAGTGCCGCCGCCAGCGCGGGAATGTCGTTGCCGGCCACGTCCGCCGCATCGGCGGCATGGGTACTGCGGCCCAGCAGCGCCAGTGCCTCGCGCCGGTTGGGTGTCACCAGCGTGGCGCGCGGCAGCAGCAGGCGGCGGTAGGCGGCCAGCGTCGCTTCGTCGGTAAAACGCGCGCCGGTGGTGGCGCCCAGCACCGGGTCGACCACCAGGGCCACCGGAGCACGCTGGCGCAGCCGGTCGATCCAGCGGGCGACCACCTCCACCTGGGCCACGCCGCCGAGCAGGCCGGTCTTGACCGCTGCCGGCGGCAGGTCGTCTTCCAGGGCGGCCATTTGCGCGTCAAGCAAGGCCTCGTCCAGCACCTCGATGCCGGTGACCTCCAGCGAGTTCTGGGCGGTGACCGCCGCCACCACGGTGCACAGGTGCACACCGCAGGCGTCGGCCGCCCGCTGGTCGGCCGCAATGCCCGCGCCGCCGGCGCTGTCGGTGCCGGCGATGGTCCAGACCACCGGTGGCGGGTGGTGCGCAGAAAAGGAAGATGACACCCGGCTCATCCGATCAAGAAGGCGTTGCCGCCGGTCGGCGTGCTGGCCACCGCGAAGTCCTGGCGGGCCATGACACCGGCACACCAGGCGGCACGGCCGGCCTCCACGGCCAGGCGGAAGGCACGCGCCATCACCACCGGGTCGCGCGCCTGCGCCACGGCGGAATTGAGCAGCACTGCGTCAAAACCCATTTCCAGCGCCTGTGCGGCATGCGAGGGTGCACCAATACCTGCATCCACGATCAGCGTGGTTTCGGGCAGGCGCTCGCGCAGGGTGCGCAGCGCAAAGGGGTTGAGCAGGCCCTGGCCGGAGCCGATGGGTGCGCCCCAGGGCATGAGCAGTGGGCAGCCGGCATCGAGCAGGCGGCGGCAGGTGACCAGGTCGTCGGTGCAGTAGGGCCAGACGGTGAAGCCGTCCTTCACCAGCGTGGCCGCGGCGGCCACCAGTTCCACCGGGTCGGGTTGCAGGGTGTGTTCGTCGCCGACCACCTCGAGCTTGATCCAGTCGGTACCGTACAGCTCACGCGCCATCTGCGCCAGCTGCACCGCCTCGCGCGCGCTGCGGCAGCCGGCGGTATTGGGCAGCAGGCGCGCGCCCGCGGCCTTCGCTGCGGCGTGGACGCTGCCGACGAAGCCGTTGTCGGCGCCACCCGCGAGTGACCGTTTCAGGCCCACGGTGACAGCCGCCGGCCGCGCCGCGGTGATGGCCTGTTCCAGCGCGGCGGGCGATGGGTAGCCCGCCGTGCCCAGCAGGAAACGGCTGGCCAGCCGCACACCGCCCACGCTCCAGCTGTCGTTCGGAGCCGGTTCATGCACTGCTTGCAGCATGGCTTTCAGCCTCCGACGATGGGCTGGAACAGCAGCACCGCATCGTCCGTGTGCAGCACCCGGGCGGCACGCTGGCCGCGCGGCACGAAGTCACCGCCGATGGCGGTGGCGACCGCCTCGGGTGTGTGGCCGGCGGCGGCCACCAGGTCGGCCAGCGTGCTGCCGGCGGGCACCGGATGCGGCCGGCCGTCGAGCCGCACCAGCACCGGGTCGGCCAGGGAAATGTCGTCATGCATGGAGGGTGTCCCTCAAGGATTCGGATAAGGCCGCGGCCGCCGGCCCCAAAGCCAGGCCGGCCGCGGCCAGCGCATCGGCCACCAGCGCGGGCGCCATGAGCCAGCCGTGGCGGAACAGGCCGTTGATGCGCACCAGCCCGGGCTGCACCTCGGTCAACGGCCCGTTGTCGGGCAGCGCGGGACGCAGGTTGCGGTCCAGCCGCTCGATACGCGCCTCGGCCAGTCCCGCCACGGCGCTGTGCGCTGCGGCCATCAGCTCGACGGCACTGCGCAGCGACACCGGCGAGCGGTCTTCGGTTTCGATCTCGCTGGCGCCCAGGAACACCCGGTCCGGCCCGCGCGGCACCAGGTACACCGGGTGCCGCGGGTGCAGCAACCGCAGCGGCCGCTCCAGCCCGTGGGCCGGCGCGTGCAGCCAGACGGTCTCGCCGCGCACCCCCCGCAGCCGGGCCAGTGCCGGAGCGCCGTTGGGCGCTTCCCGCGCCGCATCACGTGCGCCCAGGCCGCGCACGTCGAACACCGTGTCGAAACGCAGCACCGTGCCGTCCTCGTACGACAGCGCACCGGGCAGCACCTGCCCGATACGTTTGCCCCAGCACCAGCGCACACCGGCCGATTTTTCGTGGAGCCGCTGCAGGGTGGCGGGTGGGTCGATCTGCGCCTCGCCCGGCAGCAGCCAGGCATGGGCGATGCCGTGCACCGCCGGCTCCAGGGCGGCGAGCGCGGCCGCATCGAGTGCCTGCGGGCGTGGCCAGTCGGCCGGGGCCCGCGCCAGCCGCGCCAGCACCCGCTCGGCCGCGCCACGGTCGCCGCGGTGCGCCAGCAGCAGGCTGCCGCGCTGCACGAAGAGCTGCGGCGCCCCCAGCCGCGCCGTGATGCCCGGCCACAGCGCGAGAGAGCGCCAGCCGAGCGCGGCGATGCCGGTGTCCGCGTGGTCGAGTTCGGCCAGCGGGCTCAGCATGCCGGCGGCGCTGAAGCCAGCCGGACCGCGCCCGTCGAACAGGGGCTCGGGGCCGGCAGCGGGGTCGAACACCTGCACCGCATGCCCGTCACGTTGCAGCTGCCAGGCCAGCAACCGGCCCAGCAGGCCGGCACCGGCGATGCCGATGGATGCCATGCGCGTATGCCCCTACGCCTTCGGAGCCTGCGCGGCCTGCGGCTGGATCGGGATGTAGAACTCGCCGCCGCCGGCCTTGAATTCCGCCGACTTCACGGCCATGCCCTGGGCCAGCGCCTCCTGTTCGGCCACGCCCTTCTCGGCGGCGTATTCGCGCACTTCCTGGGTGATCTTCATGGAGCAGAACTTCGGCCCGCACATGGAGCAGAAATGCGCCGTCTTGCTGACGTCCTTGGGCAGGGTCTCGTCGTGGAAGTCGCGCGCCGTGTCGGGGTCCAGGCCGAGGTTGAACTGGTCCTGCCAGCGGAACTCGAAACGCGCCTTGCTCAGCGCATCGTCGCGCGAACGCACGCCGGGATGGCCCTTGGCGACGTTGGCCGCATGCGCGGCGATGCGGTAGGCGATGATGCCCTGCTTCACGTCGTCGCGGTCGGGCAGGCCCAGGTGTTCCTTGGGTGTGACATAGCACAGCATGGCGGTGCCGGCCCAGCCGATCATGGCCGCGCCGATGGCCGAGGCGATGTGGTCGTAGCCCGGGGCGATGTCGATGGTCAGCGGGCCGAGGGTGTAGAACGGCGCCTCGTGGCAGTGCTTGATCTGCTCATCCATGTTGGTCTGGATCATGTGCATCGGCACGTGGCCCGGGCCTTCGATCATGGTCTGCACATCGTGCTTCCAGGCCACCTGCGTGAGTTCGCCCAGGGTGCGCAGTTCGGCGAACTGGGCCTCGTCGTTGGCATCGGCGCCGGAGCCAGGGCGCAGGCCGTCGCCGAGCGAGAAGCTCACGTCGTAGGCCTTCATGATGTCGCAGATGTCCTCGAAGTGGGTGTAGAGGAAACTTTCCTGGTGGTGGGTGATGCACCACTTGGCCATGATGGAGCCGCCGCGCGAGACGATGCCGGTCATGCGGTTGGCCGTCAGGTGAATGAAGGGCAGGCGCAGGCCGGCGTGGATGGTGAAGTAGTCCACGCCCTGCTCGGCCTGCTCGATCAGCGTGTCGCGGAAGATTTCCCAGGTCAGGTCCTCGGCCACGCCGCCGACCTTCTCCAGCGCCTGGTAGATCGGCACGGTGCCGATCGGCACCGGGCTGTTGCGCACGATCCAGTCGCGCGTGGTGTGGATGTTGCGGCCGGTGGACAGATCCATCACGTTGTCGGCACCCCAGCGGATGGCCCAGACCAGCTTCTCGACCTCTTCTTCGATGCTGGAGGTGACGGCGGAATTGCCGATATTGGCGTTGATCTTCACCAGGAAGTTGCGGCCGATGGCCATCGGTTCCACCTCGGGGTGGTTGATGTTGGCCGGGATGATGGCGCGGCCGCGGGCCACCTCGTCGCGGACGAACTCGGGTGTGATGATCTTCGGGATGCTCGCGCCCATGGGGTTGCCCATGACACGTTTTGCACGCTCGTCGTTGGCCAGGTACTCGGCCATCCATTCGCGCTTGCCGTTCTCGCGCAGGGCCACGTATTCCATCTCGGGCGTGACGATGCCGCGGCGGGCGTAGTGCATCTGCGTGACGTTGGCGCCGCTCTTGGCGCGGCGCGGTGTGCGCTGCAGGCCGGCGGCCTCGGTGCGCAGGCGTTCGATGCGGGCCTGGTCGCGGTCCTCGTGCTTGGCGCCGTCGTCGAGCGCCAGGTGCAGGCGGCCTTCGTACTGCTCGGTGTCCTTGCGCTCGGCGATCCAGGCGTTGCGCACGCCGGGCAGGCCGCGGCGCACGTCGATGTCGGCGGTGGGATCGGTGTAGGGGCCGGAGGTGTCGTAGACCGACACCACCTCGCCATTGGTCAACGCAATGTCGCGCACCGGCACCTGCAGGTCGGGCCGGCTGCCAACGATATGGCTCTTGGTGGAGGCGGGAAAGGGCTCGCGCGTCAGGGCGAGCAGGTGGGCGAGCTTGTCGGGGGCGTTCATCGGGGCACTCCTGGTTGTCGTGGGACGGGGGTGCTCCGCAATGTGTCCGACCGGCTCCGTGGGCCCGGTGGGCCCTGGGAAACAGGGGACTGCAGCTCTTCTTACGCCGGTACTAGCCGGGTCAAGTTCGCGGGTTCGGCATCGAATAGCCATCTCAGCACGTTTAGTAAGCGTGCACCCCGGAGCGACGCTGATTCTACGGCCGGTATATCGGCATCGACAAGCACGGTGTGTACACATTTACCCGCAAATGACCACGTTCGCTCCACAAAGCCTGCACACGCAACACAAACGTGTATCCATAATTAACCAGACCATGAAAAGAGACTACACCCAGCGCTTCGGCTTCCTCGTCAACGACGTGGCCAAGCTGTACGGCGAGCAATTCGACCGCCTGGCACGCGAGCGCATCGGCCTGTCGCTGGCCCAGTGCCGGCTGCTGAGCACGCTGGCGATGCACGGCGAGGAACTCAAACCGCTGTCGCAGGTGGAGTTGTCCCAGCGCATGGACCTGAGTGCCATGGGGGTGGCGGGCCTGTGCGACCGCATGGCCGCAGCCGGCTGGATCCGGCGCACCCCCAACCCCACCGACCGGCGTGTGAACGAGATCCGCCTGGAACCCGAGGCGGAAAAGGCCCTGGATGCCGCACTCGTCGTCGGTGACGCCCTGACCGGCCGCGTGCTGTCGGCCCTGACGGAAGAGGAAGCTGCGCAGTTGATCGGCCTGCTGGGGAAAGTACGCATCAACCTGCAGAAGCTGATGAACGCCGGTGGCGCCACGCTGAAACCGGTGCAGGTTCCCGCCGAGTAGCGGGCCGCACCTTGCGAATTCCGGTCCGGCTACGCGGCGCCCGCCAGCGCCTGCGGCAGCTGGGCCATGTCGGTCAGCACCCGGCACGCGCCGGCGGCCAGCAGGTCGGCGGCGCTGCCATGGCCCAGCGCACCCGGGTTGTAGCCGAACACCATGGCACCGGCGGCCACACCCGCGCTGACACCGGTCACCGTGTCCTCCACCACCGCGCAGCGGCGCGGGTCGGCGCCGACCGCGGCCGCCGCGGCCAGGTAGACGTCGGGGAAGGGTTTGCTGCGCGGCATGTCGTGCCCGCTGAAGATACGGCCCTCGAAACAGTCGAACAGGCCGACCTTGCGCAGCTGCAGCTCCACCTTGTGCAGGTCGGCGCCCGAAGCGCAGGCGATGCGGCCACCGAAAGCCGCGTGCACCGCCCGCACGGCCTCGGGGGCATGGCGGATCGCCACCAGCTCGCGCGCCAGGGCCTCGTTGCGGCGCAGCCAGAAGGCCGCCAGCCATTCGGCCGTCAGCGGCCGGCCGGTGCGTGCCTCGATCAGCGCACGTTCGTCCTTCACCGCCTTGCCGACGAAGATACGCATGCAGTCCTCACGTGTCAGGGACCAGCCCTGCTCCTCCAGCATGTCGCGCAGCACGCCATTGGTGAGGGGTTCGGAATCGACGAGTACACCGTCGCAGTCGAAAAGCACGGCATCGAACCGCATGGATGTCCTTGTGGCGGGAAATGGCAGGAAGGCGCGGGCACACCGGCACGCTGCGGTACAGGGCACACCCTGGCATCGCCGGACTCTATCAGGTGGGTCGCGAAGCCCCCGGCGGCCAGCGCCGGGACACGGCGGAAGGGGTCCTGGCCTGCCGAACCGGAAAAATGGCACGAATCCCGCGAATGGCGTAAATTGCGGGCGGAAGACCGCCCATTACCCTGCGGGCGCCGCCTTGCGCACTGCTAGACTCCGCACTCGAACTGGCGGCGTATGCGCCTGCCGGTGAGGCGCGCCCGGCGTAATGCCGTGCGCGAGGGGAACCAAGGGAATACAGGCCGATGAAGCTGGTTGCGTTCGATGAGGTGCGGCAGAAGCTCCAGCCCGGAGCCGAACTGCCCTGGAACGTGCGCACCGCCGCTGGCGAACTGCTGCTGGCCAAGGGCCAGATCATCGAGACCGAGGGCATGCTGGCCGACCTGCTGGAGCGGGCGGCCTTTTTCGAGCCCCCCAAGCCGGCCCGCCGCCAGGAAGACGAGCAGGCGGTGCGGGAATCGGTGATTGCGGCCACCACGCTCACCAGCAACTGGTCGGCCCTGGAGGCGCGGCTCAGCGGCTTGCTGCGCTCGCCCACCGACCGGAACTTCCTGCAGCGCATGCAGGACACCCTGGTCAACGTGGCGGCCACGGCGCAGCGCCATACCGATGAACTCATCTACCTCGTGCTGCGGCACGACCACAGCCGCCTGAACAACTACGGCATCGCGCACGCGCTGCACTGTGCAGCGCTGTGCGGGCTGATCGCCCGCCGCCTCGGCTGGTCGCCGCGGGAGTCCGCCAGCGTGATGGGCGCGGCGCTGACCATGAATATCTCCATGCTGGACCTGCAGGGCGTGCTGGCGGCCAGCGGCTCGCGCCCGACCACGCAGGAGCGTGTGCTGATCGACGAACACCCCCTGTCCAGCGCGGAGTTGCTGCGCCTGGCCGGCGTCAACGACGACGATTGGCTGCAGACGGTGGAGCAGCACCACGAGGTTCCGGGCGGCGGCGGCTATCCGCGCAAGATCGTCAACCCGACCGAGATGTCGCAGCTGCTGCGTTTCATCGACATCTTCTCGGCCAAACACAGCCCGCGCACCGGGCGTGCACCGCTGCCGGCACACCAGGCGGCGCGCGAACTGTTCATCCAGGGCAAGGGCAACCCCCTGGCCAGCGTGCTCATCAAGGAAATGGGCATCTACCCGCCGGGCTGCTGCGTGCGCCTGGCCAGCGGCGAGATCGGCATCGTCACCCGCGTCGGCGCCACTGCCAAGACGCCCATCGTGGCGGCCATCACCAACCGCAAGGGCGATGCCATGACCCAGCCGCTGCGGCGCGATACGGCGCAGCCCGCCCATGCCATCGTGGAAACCGTGCCCCACTCGGCGATCCGGGTCCATGTATCGGTGGACGATCTCTACGACCGACGCAATTCCTAGCCTCCTGGCCTCCTAGCGCAGGTCCCCGTCGACGTAGAACCAGCGCCCCTGTTCGCGCACGAAGCGGCTGCGTTCGTGCAGGCGGTGCGCGCGGCCGGTGGCATCGCGCTGGCGGGCGACGAATTCCACCTCGGCATGGTCTTCGTCCAGCCGGCGGTGGCTGCGCACCTCCAGCCCGAGCCAGCGCGTGCCGGCATCGAAGTCCAGGCGGGCCGGCCGCCGCGACGGGTGCCAGGTGGCCAGCAGGTAGTCGACCCGCTCGACCACGAAGGCGCTGTAGCGTGAGCGCATCAGGGTTTGTGCGTCGGGGGCGGGTACCCCGGCGGGCTCCAGGTAGCGCCCGCAGCAATCGCCATAGGCCGCGGTGCGGCCCCGTTCCTGCCGCCCGCAGGGGCACGCGGCGCCGGTGGCGACCGTCGGCACCGTACCGGCCACGGCCGTTCCTCCCCGCCTCAGGCTTTGTGCGCGGCCCGGCGCTTCAGTGCGATGCGCTCCAGCGCCGCCATGTACAGGCCGTCGAGGGAGTCGCCCCCCGTCACGGTCATGCCCAGGTCCTGCAGCAGGCCGTCGTGCACACCGAAAGCCCAGCCGTGGATCGACACGTTCTGCCCCGCGCCCCAGGCGTCGAGCATCACCGTGCTGACGCAAACGTTGACCACCTGCTCGATCACGTTGAGTTCGCACAGCGTGTCGGCGCGCTGGTTCTCGTCCATGCCGTTGATCAGCGTGCGGTGGCGGTCGCGGGTACTCTGGATGTGGCGCAGCCAGTTGTCGGCCAGGCCGATACGTGCGCCTTCGAGCGCCGCCGCCACGCCCGAGCAGCCGTAGTGGCCGACCACCATGACGTGCTCCACCTTGAGGCGCTCCACCGCGAACTGGATGGCCGAGAGCGCGTTCAGGTCGGAGTGCACCACGATGTTGGCCACGTTGCGGTGCACGAACACCTCGCCCGGCTCCAGCCCGGCGATCTGGTTGGCCGGCACGCGGCTGTCGGAGCAGCCGATCCACATGTACTTGGGGGTCTGCTGCTTGACCAGGCCGCTGAAGAAGCCCGGGCGCTGGCGTTCCATTTCCGCCGCCCATTGGCGGTTATGGGCAAATAGGTCGTCGATCGAAGGTGCTGTCATGCCGCCAATGGTAGCCGGCAACGCCCCCGCCGCCTACACAGGCACCGGGATTCCCCTATGCTGCCGGTACAAAGGCCCGCCACGATGAATGCACTCGAACAGCAACTCCACTACCCCTTCGGCGAGTCCCTGCCCGAACCCGGCAACGCGCTCGACGTGGCACCCGGCATACGCTGGGTACGCATGGGCCTGCCCTTCGCGCTGAACCACGTCAACCTGTGGCTGCTGCGCGACCGCATCGACGGCCGTGACGGCTGGACGGTGGTGGACTGCTGCATCGACAGCCCGGCATCGCGCGCGCAATGGGAAGACATCTTTGCCCACGCGCTGGACGGCCTGCCGGTGCTGCGGGTGGTGGTCACCCACATGCATCCCGACCACATCGGGCTGGCGCACTGGCTGTGCGAACGCTGGAACGCGCCGTTCCACATCAGCGCGACCGACTTCTTCTCGGCGCACCTGGGCTCCTACGGCCCCGGCTTCGGCGGCGACGCGGCCGCGGACTTCTTCGCCGCACACGGCCTGCAGGACGCTGCCGCACTGGACGCCATCCGCCAGCGCAAGGGTTATTACAAGGGCCTGGTGCCCGCCGTGCCGCCCCGTTTCCACCGCCTGATGGACGGTGGCACCCTGTCCATCGGCGGCCACCCATGGACCTGCATCGCCGGCTACGGCCACGCGCCGGAGCACATGGCGCTGTACAACGCGGAAACGAACATGCTGATCGGCGGCGACATGATGCTGCCGCGCATCTCCACCAACATCAGCGTGTTCAACGCCGAGCCCGAAGCCAACCCGCTCGACCTGTTCCTGGCGTCGATCGACCGTTTCCGCGCCCTGCCCGCCGACGTGCTGTGCCTGCCCTCGCACGGCAAGCCTTTCACCGGCGTGCATACCCGCATCGACCAGTTGCACGACCACCACCGTGAGCGCCTGGCCGAGCTGCTGCTGGCCTGCGCCGAGTCACCTAAAACGGCCGCCGACGTGTTGTTGCTGCTGTTCAAGCGGGCGCTCGACGTGCACCAGACCACCTTCGCCATGGGCGAGGCCATCGCCCACCTGCACAGGCTCTGGTACGCCCACCAGGTCCAGCGCAGCCTGGACCCGGACGGCATCTACCGCTTCAAGACCCCGCAGTAGCGAAAGATTGCACCCGGCCTTTTCAACCAGGGGCCGCCGCGCCGAGCCGCCTCAAGCGGCCGGCCCGCCCCCCGGCAGGGGGGTTGGCGAAGCGACACGCAGTGCGCGCAGCCTGGGGGGCGAGCCCTATTTCTGTTGCCACGGGAGGCCGTGGAAACGCCAGCCACCTTTTTGGTTGCGATGGTTCTCCGCATCGGGGTCGCCTTCGAAGCCTTCGAGGATGTTGTAGGCCTCCACGCCCAGCTCGGTGGCACGTTTGGCCGCGGCGATGGAACGCACGCCGCTGCGGCACAGCATCAGCAGCCTGCCGCCCGGCGCCGCGGCCCGCACACCGGCGTCGAAACCCGGGTTCATCACCATGCCCGGCCACTGTTTCCACGCCAGCGGCACCGCGCCCGGCACAAAGCCGACCCACTCGCGCTCGGCATCGCTGCGCACGTCCACCAGCACGGCCTCGCCGGCCTGGACCCAGGCCCAGGCCTGCTGCGCGGTGACGTCGCCGGCGTAGCCCTCGGCGGGGCGGGCGGGGGAAGAGGAAGGAGAAGAAGGGGTGGAGGGGGTGCTCATGGCGGCAAATTCTGCCAGTTTCGGCCCGCATATGGCACAGGTATGGCACGGGTATTGCCCGCTGGCTACGATAGGAACACCATGCGGCGGCCAGCGGCCCGCTCCACCAGCACCTCAAGGAAACGCCATGCAGCACTCCCGGCTTCCGGCCTATTTCATTTCGCACGGCGGCGGCCCCTGGCCCTGGATTCCCGAGATGCGCGCACGGCTGCGCAGCCTCGAAGCCTCCCTGGCCGACATCCCGCGCCAGATCGGCCGCACACCCAAGGCGGTGCTGATGGTCTCCGGCCACTGGGAGGCACCCGAGTTCCGTGTCATGGCCACACCGAAGCCGCCCATGGTCTACGACTACTCGGGTTTTCCGCCGCATACCTACCAGATCCAGTACCGGGCACCGGGTGCGCCCGACGTCGCGGCACGGGTGCAGCAGTTGCTGCAGTCCTCGGGCATTCCCGCGCAGCTGGATACGCAGCAGGGCTTCGACCACGGGGTGTTCGCGCCCCTGCAGATCATCTACCCCGAGGCCGATGTGCCGGTGCTGCAACTCTCGCTGAAAAGCGGCTACGACCCGGCCGAACACTTCGCCGCCGGCCGCGCCCTGGCGCCGCTGCGCGACGAGGGCATCCTGATCGTCGGCAGCGGGCTGAGCTACCACAACCTGCGCGCCTTCGGCCCCGCCGCCCGCCTGCCCTCCGGCCAGTTCGACGCCTGGCTGCGCCGCACCCTGGACCTGCCGCCCGCAGAACGCACGGCTGCCCTCACCGCCTGGGAAAACGCCCCCTCCGCCCGCCAGGCCCACCCCCAGGAAGACCACCTCGTCCCCCTCATGGTGGCCCTCGGCGCAGCCGAGGACGAACCCGCCACCCTGGTCTACCACGACGACAACGTCTTCGGCGGCGTCACCGCCTCCAGCTACCGCTTCGGCGCCGGTGCCGCTCCGGTAGCCACCGCTTTCGAAACAGCAGCAATGGCATAAGAAGGACGGTATTCATCCGGGAGGCCGCCGCGCACGGCCGCCCGAAGCGGCCGGCCCGCCCCCGCGAGGGGGTTGGCGAAGACACGAAGTGCGAAGCCTGGGGGTGGGTCTAACTGTCCCAGCGCGGAGTAGTGTCCGCACGGAGCTCGCCTCGCAAGCCCGCATAGTCCGGCACCACCGTCGCCACCGTCGCCCAGAACCGGGCGCTGTGGTTCATGTGCCGCAGGTGCGCCAGTTCATGGGCCACCACATAGTCCACCACTTCCAGGCGGAAGTGCAGCAGCCTCCAGTGCAGGCGGATGCCGCCGTCGTTGCCGGCACTGCCCCAGCGGGTGCGGGCGTTGGTCAGGGTCAGGCGTGTCCAGCGCACAGCCAGCCGCGGCGCGAAGTGGTCGAGGCGCTCGGTAAAAATACGCCGCGCCTCCTGCAGCAGCCAGGCGCGTACGGCCTCGCGCACCGCGTCGGGTGCAGGTTCGCCGGCCGGCAGGGTGATGTCCAGCCAGGGACCGCCTGCCACTGCCGTTGCCGTCTCCGCGTCGTCGGCCTCCGGGCCGCCGCGCAGCACCGCCACGGCGCGCCGGGGTGCCGGCGATCCCGCGGCCGGGGGCACCAGCCGCACCGTCACCGGCCGGCCGAGGAAAGGAAAACACGCGCCATCGGCCCAGACCACCTTGGCCTGCTCCTGGCGGCCGCGCCGCGCGTCGGCCTCGGCCAGCTTGCGCAGGATCCACTGGGCCTTCTCGGCCAGCGCGGCATCGATCTCCTGCAGCGGCACCCAGCCGGGTGCCCGCACCGCCAGCCCTTCGGGACCGACGGAAAAGCCGATGGTGCGGCGCCGGCTGCGCTGGAAGGAGTAGGCCACCCGCTGGCCCACCAGCAGGGCTTCGCGGTTGGCACGCGGATGTTCGGGCAGGCCGGTGTCGAGTGTGTCCTGCCCCGCAGGGTCGCCCGCACGCAGCGCCTTGGGCCGCGAGATGCGGGGCCGCGGCGGCGCAGCGGCCGGCTTGCGCCGCGCGGCGCGCAGCACCGCGCCCGGTTCGGTGGTGGCGGGGGTGGCACCGCCGCCGAAGAAATCGAGGGCAAGCTGCAGCAGGCTGGGCATGGTGGAAGGACAGCGGACGTGGCGTCAGGATATCAGCGTGCGTAGGCCTCGGGGTCGAGGCGGTGCATTTCGGCCTCGATCCAGGCTTCCACCTCGCGCATCAGTTCGTCGGGCTGGCGGCCTTCGCTGGGGATCTGCGGGCCGATGGACACGTCCACCGTGCCGGGCCGCTTGATGAAGGCCTTGCGCGGCCAGACCTTGGCCGAGCTGACCGCCACCGGCACCACCGGCGCGCCGGTTTCCACCGCCAACCGCGTGCCGCCGTGCTTGTACACGCCGGCCTGGCCGCGCGGTATACGGGTGCCCTCGGGGAACATGATGACCCACACCCCCTGCGCCAGCAGGCGTTTGCCCTGCGCCACCACCTTGTTGAAGGCGCGGGCGCGCTGCGACCGGTCGATGTGGATCATGTCGAGCCGGCCCATGGCCCAGCCGAAGAAGGGGATGTAGAGCAGTTCCTTCTTGAACACATAGGCCAGCGGATGCGGCATCAGCGTCGGCATGAGGAAAGTCTCCAGCGTGGACTGGTGTTTGACCAGCAGGATGGCCGCGCCGGTGGCCTCCTGCGGCAGGTGCTCCATGCCGCTGACCCGGATGCGGATGCCGAGCAGTGCCCGTGCGAACGGCCCGGTGGCCAGCGTGAGCCAGCCCGCGGCCATCCAGTAGAGCCGGGTGCTGCTGACGAAGGGCGAGGCGACGATCATGGCGATCGCCCAGGGGATGACGGTGAGCAGCATCCAGAGGGCGTGCAGCACGGAACGGATCAGGGGCATGGTCGGGGCGGTCGCGGCAGGAATCGAAAAAAGGAAACGTTGCTTGCTCAGACGGCGACGCGCGGCTCGGCCAGGGCGTCGTGCTCGACGGCGAACTGGGCAAAGGCGGCGAGGTCGGCATGCACCCGGGTTCCAGGTGGGAAATCGGGCGGCAGGGGGTTGGCGATGCCGGCGGCATGGGCGCCGGTCAGCACCAGGTGCGGCTCGCAGCCGGCCGCGGTGCCGGCCTGCAGGTCGCGCAACCGGTCGCCCACCACCGGTACGCCCTTGAGCGAGATGCCGTAACGCTCGCCGATCTGTTCGAACAGGCCGGGCAGCGGCATGCGGCAGGTGCATTGCTCCTCGGGGCCGTGCGGGCAGTAGAAGACCGCATCCACCCGGCCGCCGGCGGCGGCCAGCAGCTTGTGCATCTTGGTGTGCATGGCATTGAGGGTGACCACGTCGAACAGCCCGCGGCCCAGGCCCGGCTGGTTCGACACCACCACCACATGGAAACCCGCGTGGTTGAGCCGCGCGATCGCCTCCAGCGCGCCGGGCAGGGGCTGCCACTCCTCGGGGGTGGAGACAAAATCGCCCCGCCCCTCGTTGATGGTGCCGTCGCGGTCGAGGATGACGAGCTTCATGGTGGGGCGTCCGTGAACAGGAGGATCAGGCCGCCAGCCGCGACAGGTCGGCCACGCGGTTCATGGCGCCGTGCAGGGTCTTGAGCAGCCCCTGGCGGTTGAGCCGCAGGTCGGCCTGCTCGGCATTGACCATCACGCCGTCGAAGAAGGCGTCCACCGGCACACGCAGCGCGGCCAGGGTCTGCAGCGAGGCGGTGTAGTCACCCGCGGCGAACTGCGCATCGGCCTGCGGCGCGGTGGCCTGCAGTGCGGCGTACAGGGCCTTTTCCGCCGGCTCCTGCAGCAGCAGCTCGCTGACGTGGGCATCGACCTCGTCGGCTTTCTTCAGGATGTTGGACACCCGTTTGTTGGCCGCGGCCAGCGCATCGGCTTCGGGCAGCGCGGCAAAGGCACGCACCGCCGCCAGGCGCTGCGGCACGTCGCCCAGGCGCTGCGGGCGCAGGGCCAGTACCGCATCGACTTCCTTGGCGCTGTAGCCGGCTTCACGCAGGCTGCCCGACAGGCGGTCGTAGACGAAGTCGAGCAGGGCGGCCGACGGGTCCTGGATGGCGGCACCGAAGGCCGGCAGCGCCGCGGCGACCAGCGCGCCCAGATCGAGCGGCAGCTTCGTTTCGCTCAGCATACGCACCACCCCCAGCGCATGGCGGCGCAGCGCGAACGGATCGCGGTCACCGGTCGGCAGGTTGCCGATGCCGAACATGCCCACCAGTGTTTCTAGCTTGTCGGCCAGCGCCACCACGACACCCACGGTGCTGCGCGGCAGTTCGTCGCCGGCGAAGCGGGGTTTGTAGTGGTCCTCGATGGCATCGGCCACGGCCTGCGGCAGGCCGTCGTTGAGCGCGTAGTAGCGGCCCATGGTGCCCTGCAGTTCCGGGAACTCGCCGACCATGTCGGTCACCAGGTCGGTCTTGGCCAGCAGCGCGGCCTGGTCGGCCTGCGCCGCCAGATCGGCCTGGCCCAGGCTGTCCAGTTGTTTCGCGATGGCCCCGGCGATGGCACGCACCCGCGCCACCCGCTCCCCCTGCGTACCCAGCTTGTTGTGGTAGACCACCTTGCCCAGCGATTCCACACGCGAGGCCAGCGTCTTCTTGCGGTCCTGGTCGAAGAAGAACTTGGCATCGGCCAGGCGCGGGCGCACCACCCGTTCGTTGCCGCCGGTGACTGCGCTGGCATCGGCCGGTGCGATGTTGCTGACCACCAGGAAGCGGTGGGTCAGCTTGCCCGCCGCGTCGAGCAGCGGGAAATACTTCTGGTTGGCCTTCATCGTGAGAATGAGGCATTCCTGCGGCACACCGAGGAACTCGGTCTCGAACTGGCACACCAGCACATTGGGCCGTTCGACCAGTGCCGTCACTTCGTCGAGCAGGGCGTCGTCGTCGATCGGCCGGGCACCGTTGCCCACCGTGGCCGCAGCCGCCGCCAGCTGGCGTTCGATGTCGGCGCGGCGCTCGGCAAAACTCGCCACCACGGCGCCTTCGTCGCGCAGTTGCTGTGCGTAGCTGTCGGCATCGCGTAGCACCACCGGATTCACCTGGGCCTCGAAACGGTGGCCATGGGTGTCGCGGCCGGCGTGCAGGCCCAGGGCCTCCACCGGCACCACCTCGGCACCGTGCAGCGCCACCAGGCCATGCGCCGGGCGCACAAAACTCACGCTGCTCCAGCCCGGCAACGCGCAGCCGGCCTCCAGCTGGTAACTCATGACCTTGGGAATCGGCAGTTTGGCGATGGCTTCGGCCAGCGCCTTCTGCAGGCCGGCGGCCAGCGTGGCACCGGCCACGGTGCTGTCGTGGAACAGGGCCTCGGCCTTGCCGTCGGGCGCACGCTTCAGGCCGGCGACGGCCGACGCATCGGCTCCCAGGGCGGCCAGCTTCTTCAGCAGCGCGGGGGTGGCGTTGCCGGCGGCATCGAGCCCCACCGACACCGGCATGAGTTTTTGCGACACGGCCTTGTCGGCCGCACGCCCGGCCACGGCCGTGACGTGCACCGCCAGGCGGCGCGGCGAAGCGAAGGCGGTGACGGCCGCACCGGCATCGGCCAGGCCCTGGGCCACGAGTTGTTCGGCCAGCACCGAGGCGAAGGCCTCGCCCAGCTTCTTCAGCGCCTTGGGCGGCAGTTCTTCCACGAACAGCTCGACCAGCAGGTTCTTTTTCATTGTCGTCATCGTCATGTCCTCACGCCGCCTTCTTGGTGGCGGCCAGGGCCATCTGTTCCACCCAGGCACGCGGCGCCATGGGGAAACCCAGGCGTTCGCGGCTTTCGTAATAACTCTGTGCCACGCCGCGGGCCAGGTTGCGGATGCGGCCGATATAGGCGGCGCGTTCAGTCACGCTGATGGCACCGCGTGCGTCCAGCAGGTTGAAGCTGTGCGCGGCTTTCAGCACCTGTTCGTAGGCCGGCAGGGCGAGCTGGTGTTCCATCAAATGCTTGGCCTGCTTCTCGTGCGCGGCGAAGGCGGTGAACAGGAACTCGGCGTCGCTGTGCTCGAAGTTGTAGGTGGACTGCTCCACCTCGTTCTGCTTGTACACGTCGCCGTAGCTCAAGCCCTCGGTCCAGGTCAGGTTGTAGACGTTGTCCACGCCCTGCAGGTACATGGCCAGGCGCTCCAGGCCGTAGGTGATCTCACCGGTGATGGGGCGGCAGTCGATGCCGCCGACCTGCTGGAAGTAGGTGAACTGCGTCACCTCCATGCCGTTCAGCCACACCTCCCAGCCCAGGCCCCAGGCGCCGAGCGTGGGGTTCTCCCAGTCGTCCTCGACGAAGCGGATGTCGTTCTTCTTCAGGTCGAAGCCCAGGGCTTCGAGGCTGCCCAGGTACAGCTCCAGGATGTTGCTGGGCGCGGGCTTGAGCACCACCTGGTACTGGTAGTAGTGCTGCAGGCGGTTCGGGTTCTCGCCGTAGCGGCCGTCCTTGGGGCGGCGGCTGGGCTGCACGTAGGCGGCCTTCCACGGCTCGGGACCGAGGGCGCGCAGGAAGGTGGCGGTGTGCGAGGTACCGGCGCCCACCTCCATGTCGTAGGGCTGCAGCAGGGCGCAGCCCTGCTCGGCCCAGTAGGACTGCAGTTTCAGGATGATTTGCTGGAAGGTCAACATGCGTCGAAGGCGTCGGGTGCGGCGGCGGCAGCGTGCCGGCGTCTGGTTAGGGGTGCCATGCGCCTGGCGGCGGTGCGGGCGCAAAGTTGTCGATTTTAGTGGGCCGCCGCCGGGCTTGCCCATAATGGCGCCCCATGCCTTCCTCGCCTTACCCCCTTGTACTGCTGGTGGGCACCCTGCTCCTGGCCTTCTTCTCCCGCGGTTCGCTGAACCGCCCGGGCTCCCACGGCTTCCCGCGCTTCTTTGCTTTCGAGGCCATGCTGCTGCTCGGCGTGGTCAACCATCCCTACTGGCACGAAGACCCGCTGGCCCTGCACCAGAACCTGTCCTGGGGGCTGTTCGTGCTGTCGCTGGCGGTGGTGCTGCAGGCGCTGGCCCTGCTGGTGCTGGTAGGCCGGCACGACAAGCAGCGCCGCGACCCCGCGCTGCTGGTGTTCGAGAAGACCGCCCGGCTGGTCACCGGTGGCATCTTCCGCTGGATCCGCCACCCGATGTACACGGCGCTGATCCTGTTCGCCTGGGGCATGTTCTTCAAACACGCCTCCTGGCCTGCCGCCGCGCTGGCTGCCACCGCCACGCTGTGCCTGGTGCTGACCGCCCGGCGCGAGGAGGTCGAGTGCATGGCCTATTTCGGCGACGAATACGCCGCCTACATGGCCCGCAGCCGAAGGTTTATTCCAGGGATCTATTGAGCGCTAGTAACTCCAGAAGATTCGCTGGAGTTCCTTGGGGTCGCGGGTCTTGGTCATCGCGACCATGGCCAGGATGCGGGCCTTTTGCGGGTTCAGGTCGTGGGCCACGACCCAGTCGTACTTGTCGTCGGGCTGCTCGGCGTTGCGCAGCACGAAGCCGGCGGGTACCCGCGAGGAACGGATGACGTTGATGCCCTTGGCGCGCAGGTCCTGCAGGGCCGGCACGATGCGGTCGGCCACCGAGCCGTTGCCGGTGCCGGCGTGCACGATGGCCTGCAGCCCCGGCGTGGCGCCGATGGCATCGACCGAGGAGCGCGGCACGTTGCCGTAGGCATAGGCGATCTCGACCACCGGCAGCGCCTGGATCTGGTCGATGTCGAATTCGCTCTGCATGGTGTGGCGCTTGACCGGCGCGCGGAACCAGTAGTTGCGGCCCTCCACCACCATGCCCAGCGGCCCCCACTGGCTCTTGAAGGCCTCGGTGCGGATGTTGACCAGCTTCACCACGTCGCGGGCGGTGTTGATCTCGTCGTTCATGGTCACCAGCACCCCCTTGCCGGTGGCGTCGGCCGAGGCCGCGACACTGACCGCGTCGTACAGGTTGAGTGCGCCGTCGGCCGACAGCGCAGTGCCCGGCCGCATCGAGCCGACCACCACGATGGGTTTGTCGGTGTGCACCGTGAGGTTGAGGAAATAGGCGGTTTCCTCCAGCGTGTCGGTGCCGTGGGTGACCACGATGCCGGCCACCGCCGGGTCCTTGGCCAGCGCGGAGACACGGCGCGCCAGCGTCAGCAGCGCATCGTTGGTGAAGCTTTCCGAGGCGATCTGGAAGGTCTGCTCGCCGCGCACGTTGGCCAGGTTCTGCAGCTCCGGCAGGCCGAGGATGAGTTTGTCGACCGCCACCTTGGCCGCGGCGTAACTGGCGCTGTTGACGGTGCTGGCGCCCGCGCCGGCGATGGTGCCGCCGGTGGCGAGGATCACCACCGTGGGTTTGGCGGCAGTGGCTGCCGTAGCGGCCGGTGCCGCCAGGGGCTGGGCGGCGACGAAACCCGCGCTGGCGGCGAGCGCGATGCCGGGCAGCAGGCGCCGGAGAAAAGAGGAAATGACCATGGGACCTCCTGGAAAAACAGGAGGCCACCTTGCCGCACAACTCGACCGTAGGCGTTGCGAATCGTAAGAGTCAGTCCGTCGTTCGCCCGGCACCGGCCCGGCGGCGGCGCAGGGCAGCACCTGCCGCCAGCAGCATGCCGGCCAGGGCGGCCACCCACAGCGGCGCCAGGCCGAGGCGCGACACCCAGCGGGCATAGGGCGTCAGGTCCCAGCCGCGCGCCGCGGTGAGGCCCCGGCCCTCGACCTGCGTTTCCAGTACCGCACGGGTATAGGGCTCCAGCGAGGCGGTGACACGGCCGCGGTGGTCGATGACCACGGTGGCGCCGGTATTGGTGGCGCGCACCATGGGCCGGGCGAATTCGAGCGCCCGCATACGCGAGATGTTCAGGTGCTGGTCGATGGCCACGGTGTCGCCGAACCAGCCGATGTTGCTGACGTTGACAAAAATGGTGGGGGCCGTGGCCGGATCGCGGAAACGCCGGCCCAGTTCGTCGCCGAACAGATCCTCGTAGCAGATGTTCAGCGCCAGCCGCTGGCCCTGCCAGGCAAAGGACGGCTGGCCGACCTCGCCCCGGTTGAAGTCGCCCAGGGGGATGTTCATCATCTCGGTGAACCAGCGGAAGCCCGGGGGGATGAACTCGCCGAAAGGCACCAGGTGGTGTTTGTCGTAGCGGTAGGGCTCGGCCCGGCCGGGCGCCAGGCCCAGCACCGAGTTGCTGTAGCCCTCGCGCATGGAGCCGAGCGGAATGCCGAACAACGCGGCCTGGGTTCCCTGCGAGAACCGCTTGTGCAGCGTGTCGGCATACCCGTCGGGCAGGTCCTGCGGCAGCAGCGGGATGGCGGTCTCGGGCGCGACCACCAGCGATGCCTTGGCGGCCTGCAACTGCTCGGCGTACCACTGCAATGCCACCGGCACGCCGCTGCCGGGCTGGAATTTTTCGTCCTGCGGGATATTGCCCTGCAGCAGCGCGATCGACAGCGGCGGTGCGGCGGCGGCGTCCGGTGCATCGGGTGTACCGGACGCTGGCCAGCACGATCCCAGCAGCACCACTGCGGCCGTGCCCGCAGCACCGGCCCAGCGCCGCGCCAGCAGCCGGTTGGCCAGCAGGGCCGCCGCGGCGGCGGCCACCGCGCCCAGGCCATAGACCCCGACCCAGGGCGCCAGCCAGTGCGCCGCGCCGTCGAGATGGGCATAACCGCCCGCCCCCCAGGGAAAACCGGTGAACCAGCTGCCGCGCAGCAGTTCGGCCAGCAGCCACACGGCGCCGAACAGCAGCGCCCGCCCCGCGGCACTGGTCGGCGCACAGGCCCGGTAGAACGCCGCCGCGGCGCCGTAGTACAGGGCCAGGAAGGCCGCCAGCCCCAGCACCGCCAGCGCGGCCAGCGGCGCGGCCAGGCCGCCGTAGGTGTACATGGAGATGAACAGCCACCAAAAGGTGCCTGTCAGCCAGGCGGTGGCGAAGACCCAGCCGGCCAGCGCCGCCTGCCGCGCCGTGGCGCTGCGATCCAGCAGCACGACCAGCAGCCCCAGCGACAGCAGTTGCAGCCACCACAGCGGCGCGCCGTTCCAGGGGCTGGCGATGGAGGCGGCCTGGCACAGCCCGCCCACCAGGGCCAGCACCGGCGCCAGGGGTACGGGAAGTCTGCCGCGCGGGCCGCCGGGCAGGGCCATCAGCCGGCGTCGGTGCCTGCCGCCACCGGCGTCACCTTGAACCAGCGCACTGCCCCGCCCTTGGTGTGCATCACCAGGAACTGCAGGCCGGCCAACACGAACTGCTCGCCGCGCCGCGGCACGTGGCCCATCTCGTGGGCGATCAGGCCGCCGATGGTGTCGAACTCTTCGGTCGGGTCGCTCGGCGCGATGGCCGCGTCGAAGGCCTCGGCCACCCGCTCCACCGGCGTGTCGCCCGACACGCGGTAGGTGCGGTCGGCCAGCGCGAAGATGTCGCCCTCGTCCTCGGCGATGTCGAACTCGTCCTCGATCTCGCCGACGATCTGCTCCAGCACGTCCTCGATGGTGATCAGTCCGGCCACCCGGCCGAACTCGTCGATCACCACCGCCAGGTGGTTGCGGTTGCCGCGGAATTCGCGCAGCAGGTCGTTGAGCCCCTTGCTTTCGGGCACGAACACCGCCGGCCGCAGCAGCGCGCGGATGTTCAGCTCAGGCGCCCGCTGCAGCTTGAGCAGGTCCTTGGCCAGCAGGATGCCGATGATGTTCTCGCGCTCGCCGTGGTAAACCGGGAAACGGGAGTGCGCCGTGTCGATGACCAGGTGCAGCAGTTCCTCGTAGGGCGCGTCGATGTCGATCAGGTCCATACGCGGGGCCGCGACCATCACGCCGCCGGCCGTCTTCTCGGCCAGGTGCAGCACCCCTTCGAGCATGACCCGCGATTCGGGGCCTATCACGCCATGGTCTTCTGCCTCGGAAAAGACGGCGATCAGCTCTTCCTTGGATTCGGGTGCCGGGTGGATGAATTCAGCGACCTTCTGCAGGAAAGTGCGCTTGTCTTCCTTGTCGGCGCGCGCGGGGTGCGGTTCGGACACAGCCAGGGGGTGCAGGACGTGCGGTAGTGGAGAGGGAGACAAGGATAGCGGATCGCCGCGAATCCACCGCAACAGCCGGGAAAACCAGGCAACCGCTATACGGCCATTCAGGCCGCTGACTGCCCGCGTGCCTGCCGGATGCCTTCACGCACTTCCTGGATATCGCCTACCGCATCCTGCACCCGCCGGGCCTCGCGTTTCATGCGGTAGTCAACCTCGCCGATGTGGTGGTCGACGATTTGCGACATGCGGCTGTCGAAGCTCGCGGGCGGCAGCGCCAGGTAGGCTTCGGACTCCGGGCCGGCACGTTCGACGGTGGCGCCGGCGTTGCGGGCGATCTTCAGCATGGCGGTGTTTTCGCTCAGAGCATGGACCACGATCTGGCCCACGCCGGCGTTGCGTGCGTGCACCATGGCCCGCTCGAACAGCCGGCCGCCAAAACCGCGCCCGCGCAGCCGCGGCAGCACCGAGACGCCGAATTCGGCGCTGCCGGTGTGGAACAGGTCCCGCGCCTCGCCCTGCGCATAGGCCAGGTGCGCCATGGCGACCAGTTCCAGCCGGCGGTTGTAGATACCGAAAATCTCGTCGCGGGTGAAGTCCAGGTGCGCCACGTAGTGCTGGATCTGCGCATCGCTGGCGGAATAACCAAAACGCAAATAGCGGTCTTCCGGCGCCAGCGCCAAAAGATGGGCGGCGATACGATCGCGGTGGCGGGCAGCCAGGGTGCGGATCGGCACCAGCGCCGACGTGGGGGGCGCAGCACCCGTTTGCCGGGTGAAAGGCGTGCGCAGCCAGGCCTTCCCCGCATGGAACGAAGCTTGCAACCACGACTGCGTAGCGACCATGTTTCGATTGTAAGGGTTTTCCCTTACCTCCGTGGAGAGCCCCCACTATGGCAGGCGTGCCGCCCGGAAATAGTGCGGGTTTTCCCGAATGTGTCACAGGAAGGTGCGGAAATGGCGGGCCTGCCGCCCTCCGCACCCCGAGGGGTCTTCGATGAATCCGTCCACCAATACCGCCTTTGCCGACGCCAATCCCCATGCCCTGGGCATGATCATGGATTCGGCGGAGCAGTGCGAAATCGTTGCTTCGGAAGACATCTACGACGAACACGACGTCAAGCTCTGGTCCAGCGGCCAGCCGGTGACCCGCCAGCTCCAGCAGCGGCTGCTGGAGCGCAAGTTGAAGCGCCCCCTCGAATCCTGCCTGCGCGCCCAGGACGGCGTCAGCCTGATCGACATCCTGGACGATGTGGACGCCTTCTTCGCCACCGGCTGCCCGCTGGCCGAGGCGCTGCGCCCGCAGGCGGTGGCGGTGGCCCACGAGATCCCCCAGCTCCAGCTGCACCCGGTGGCACAGCTGCTGCTGACCGCGGCGCGCTCGTCGCAGACGGCGGCCTACCCGCACGCCATCCGCGGCATGGTGCTGGCGGGCGCCATCGCCCATGCCGACGGGCCGGCCGACCCCTACTTCCTGCGCCTGGCCATGCTGGGCGGGCTGCTGCACGACATCGGCGAGATGTACGTGAACCCGCAGTACCTGCAGGCCAGCCAGAAACTCACCGTCGAGGAATACCGGCATGTGGTGGCCCATCCGCGCATCGGCCAGTCGCTGCTGGCCTCTCAGACCGACTACCCCGAGGCGCTGACCCGCGCCATCAGCGAGCACCACGAACGGCTCGACGGCAGCGGTTACCCCGGGCAGAAGACCCGCGACGCCATTTCCCCGCTGGGCCAGTTGCTGGGCGTGGTGGAAACAACGCTCGGCATCGCCGCCTCGGCCGAGACGCCGCTGGCGCGCACCAGCTTTGCCATGCGGGTCATCCCGGGCGAGTACCCGCTCAAGTGGATCGGCCTGATCGCCAGCGCGGCGCACCGGGCGGACGAAGACCTGGGCGGCAACCCCCACGACAGCCAGGACGGCCAGGACGCCGATACGCTGCACGCTCTCGACACCTGCCTGGCGGCCTGCCTGGCCCTGGCCGGCGCCCTGGGCACCACCAGCAGGTCCGAGCCGGTGCGGCGCATCGCGGCCAAGGCACTGCACCTGCTGGAACGCCTGCGGGCCGGCTGGAACACCATGGGCATGTGGTCTGCCGCCCAGGGCGTGCTGCCGGCCGACCAGCGTTTCGAGCGGCGCATGGCACAGCGCGAACTGCGCTGGCGTATGTCCTATGTACAGCGCGAGTGCCTGTGGCCGGTGCGTGGGCTGGAAGCCGCCGACGCGGCCGAACTGCAGCCGCTCTGGGACGCGCTTTCGGCAAACTGACCGCCGGGGCGACCCGCCGCCCGTGAACGGTCAGTAGACGTCGCGGCGGTAGCGCCCCTCGGCGATGAGGTCGTCCAGCGCCGCGTCGCCCAGGATGTGCTCCAGGGCCGCGTCCACCCCCGCGGCCATGCCGTCGAGGCTGCCGCAGACGTACACCACCGCACCCTCGTGCACCCACTGGCGCAGCGTGTCGGCCTCGGCCCGCAGGCGGTCCTGCACGTAGACCTTGTCGGCCTGGTCGCGGGAATAGACGAAGTCGGCCCGCTCGACCAGCCCCGCGGCGCGCCAGCCGCCGACCTCGTCGACGCAAAAGGCGTCGTGCGCCCGCTGGCGTTCGCCGAACAGCAGCCAGTTGCGCCGGCGCCCGGCGATGGTGCGGGCGCGCAGATGGCCGCGCAGGCCGGCATAACCCGAACCGTTGCCGATGAATACGGCCGGCCCGTCGCCCTCGGCCGGCGCGAAGCCGGGGTTGTCGACCACCCGCAGGGCGATGGAAGCCTCCAGCGGCGCGTGTTCTGTCAGCCAGCCCGAGGCCAGGCCCAGCCCGGCCTCGTGGCGCTCCTGGCGCACCAGCAGCTGCACCGTGCCGTCTTCAGCCAGGGATGCGACCGAGTAGCTGCGGGCGGCCAGCGGCAACAGGCCATCGGCCAACTGCTGCGGCGTGGCACCCGGCGCCACCGCGCCCGGCGCCGGCAGCACGCTGGCCGCCAGCGCCTCGGCCAGCGTGCCATCGCGTCCCGCCCAGCGCACCCCGGCCGCACCGTCGGCGCCCAGGCGCCGCAACACGGCGTCGACCGTGTCCGCCGCATGGCGCGGCTGGATCTCGGCCAAGGCGCCGGGCCGCCAGGCCGGCGCGGTGCCGGCGGGCGGCACCAGTTCCAGCCGGTACAGCGGCGCACCCTGGCTGCCCGGATTGCACAGCGTACGCGCGGCCAGCCGCCAGGCGGCAAAGGGGGTCTCCGCCGGCAGCCCCGCTGCGGCGCTGCCCTCTGTTGCGGCCAGTCCCAGGTGCTCCTGCAGCGCGGCACACCACGCAGCCCAGGCCTCGGGCGTCTCGCCGTCCATTTCCACCGGCACGAACAGCGCCTGTGCGCCCAGCCGGCGCAGGCCGTAGTCCAGCATGCGGCCGAAACCGCAGAAGGCCGCATAGTGCCGGTCGCCCAGCGCCAGCAAGCCGTACCGCAGGTGCGGCAGCGCGGCACCCGGCGCCTGGGCCAGCAGGCGCGCAAAACGGCGGGCACTGTCGGGCGGGTCGCCCTCGCCGAAGGTGCTGGCCACCAGCAGCACACGGCCGTGGTGGCGGAGTTGCTCCATGTCCAGGTGTGCCAGCGACACCACGGTCGCGGGCACACCGCCGTGCTGCAGCAGCGCGGCGGTGGCCAGCGCCAGCCGTTCGGCGCGGCCCGACTGGCTGGCAAAGGCAACCAGCAGCGGTTCGCCGGCCACGGCGGGCCCGGCGGCGGCCAGCAGCGCGCGTTCCTGGTGCACGGCACGCGCCTTGCGGCGCCGGTCCAGGTACAGCATCCAGCCGGTGATGGCGAAGAGCGGCAGGCACAGCGCCGCCAGCGTCATGGCGATGCGGCCCGGCAGCCCGAAGAAGGTGCCCATGTGCAGCGGGTAGATGGCGCCCAGGAAACGCCGTCCCTGCGCCTGTTCGGCATAACGTTCGTCCAGCACCAGCGTGCCGTCGGCCGCCACGTTGAGGCGGTTGCGTGCGCGTTCGTGCGCGGCGTCGGTGCCCAGCCAGCTGAACTGCACCGGCTGGTTCGCCCGCTCGGGCAGGCGCAGCTGCACCAGGGTCCAGCCGCCGGCCGCCTGGGTCTTGCCCTCGAACACGGCCCAGGCGGGCACCAGGTCGGGCACGAATGCCGGGCGGACTTCGCCGCCGGCCGCACGGCCGCGGCGCTCCCCGCCCTCGCCGGCCGGCCGGGGCGCGGGCGCCGGATTGCGCGCCGGCGCGCCGGCCCAGCGGTCCACCGGCGCGCGGATCGCGTCGAAGGCCCAGTACAGCCCGGTGCTGGTGGACACCAGGTACAGGGCCAGGGCCAGCGTACCCGTGACCGAATGCAGGCCCCAGAGGAAGGACCGGCCCTTGAGCGCCGGGTCGAACGTCAGCCAGGCACGCCAGGACAGGAGCCGCCGCGGCCAGCGCAGGTACAGACCCGACAGCGCCAGCAGCAGGAGGCAGCCCGCCAGCGCGCCGGTGACCGGCTTGCCATCGTCGCGCGGCAGCAGCAGCCAGCGGTGCAGCTTTTCGACGTCCTCGAAGAATTCGGCGCCGCGCTGCACCGGCAGCACCGCGGCGGTATAGGGATCGACCAGCCGGGTCTCCCCGCGGCGTTCGCCCGGCGGCGGCGCGAAGCTGACACGCGCCGAACGGCCGGGCTCGGCATAGACCACCAGGTTGGCGATGCGGCGCCCGCCACTGGCGGTGCGCACCGCCTCGGCGATCTGCGGTGCCCCCAGCATCGGGCGCTGCTGCACCGCCACCCGGGTGGTGCCGGGGTTGAACAGGCTGAGCCATTCCTCGCGGAACGACAGGGTGGCGCCGGTCAGCCCGATGACCACCAGCACCGTGCCGGCCGTGATGCCGATCAGCCAGTGGGCCTGGAACCAGAATTTCTTGAAAAGCGCCATGGAAAGGAAAACGCGACGGGGCGCCACGGTCGTGGATGCGGAAGACCGATAATTCTAAATCGTTCTCATCTTCATCCGCGATATTCTTTACCGTCGGCTGGCGGGACCGCCCTCGATCAGCGTCAGGGTGGCCCGTACGACATCCGGATCGAATGCCAGGGCGATATGGGGCAGGCCCGGCACCAGGCGGTTGTCCGCCCCCGGCAGCGTGGCCGTGGAGGCGGGGAACACCACGTTGTCGCAGTTCGAGTACCAGCAGACAAAACGCGCACGGCGGCTGGCCGGCTCGGCCGCGGCCAGCGCCGCCAGCCAGTCGCTGGACAGGCGCATCTGCGCGCTGCTGCCGTCCCGCCCAAAGCGGCCCAGCCAGGTGCCGTCGTGGGGGGTGGCCACGGTGACCACGCAGTGCACCCGGCTGTCGTCGCCGGCCGCCCGCAGCCATGCCCGCGCCACCAGGCCGCCCATGCTATGGCACAGCAGCACCGGCGGCTGGCCGGTAGCCGCGGTGACCCGGACCACCGCGGCGTCGAGCGCCGGCACGTAGCTGTCAATCGGCGCGGACACCGGCTCCAGGCTGAGCGCCACAAAAGGCCGGCCCTGCTGCCGCAGCTGCCGCAGCCAGGGCGTCCAGAACCCACGGTTGCACACCAGCCCGTGCACCAGCACCACCCCACGCCTGCCGGTCGCCGATCCGTCGGCCGGCAGGTGGTCCGGCACGGCCTGGGCCCGGAACGGCTGGCGCCAGCAGAACACCCGGGGCGCGGTCACGGATTCGTGCAGCCAGGCCCGCAGCACCTGCCAGGTGGTCGCACGCGGCGCCGGATCGCCGCGGTTGACACGCACCATCGCCACACATTCCAGCGCCAGGAAAAACGCGTGGCCGAACAGGAGGGCCAGGGCACCACCCACGGCCACCGCGGCCGACTGGTGCCACCACCCCGCCGCCCAGGCGGCGGCCAGCAGCACAAGGCCGAGGGTGATGCGTTGCTGCAGGCGGGCGATCATGGTGGGGTGTTCGGAAGGCAGAAGGGACCTTGGGGGTCTGGCCGGCATCCTCGCACAGCCGGGCAGCAACCTGCCAGCTTGGTAGAAGCCCGCTGGCGCCCTGCCCGGCCGGGCGCAGAATAGGCGGGCACACCGCGGGGATCCGTCTGCGGCGTGCCGCCGTCACGGCAGCCTGAGCCCGGGAGCACACACAGCAATGTCCGCAATCATCGACGGAATGACGGTGCTGGAACGCGGCTGGCTGTCGGCCAACGGCATCCTGTTCCACGCCGACGGCGCCCCGGCCGCCCTGGTGGACAGCGGCTACTGCACCCATGCTCCGCAGACCCTGGCGCTGGTCGACGCGGCCCTGGACGGCCGGCCGCTGGAGCGCCTGCTCAACACCCACCTGCACAGCGACCACTGCGGCGGCAATGCGGCCCTGCAGCAGCGCTACCCGGCCCTGTCCACCGCCATACCACCGGGGGAAGCGCCGGCCGTGCGCGCCTGGGACGAAACCGCACTCAGCTACACGGCCACCGGGCAGGCATGCCCGCGCTTCGTCTTCGACACCCTGCTGCGCCCGGGCAGCGAGACACCACTCGGCGGCCTGGCCTGGCAGGTGCACGCCGCGCCGGGGCACGACATGCATTCGGTGGTGCTGTTCGAACCCCGGTCGCGCACGCTGCTGTCGGCCGATGCGCTGTGGGCCAACGGTTTTGGCGTGGTGTTTCCGGAACTCGACGGCGCCGATGCGTTCGGGGAGGTGGCCGCCACACTGGACCTGATCGAATCGCTGGACCCGGTCACGGTGGTGCCTGGGCACGGCCCGGTGTTCACCGACGTGGCCGGCGCGCTGGCCGCGGCACGCAGCCGGCTCGACGGTTTTGTGGAGGAGCCGGCGCGCCACGCCCTGCACGCGGCCAAGGTGCTGCTCAAGTTCAAACTGCTCGAATGGCAGCGCCAGCACATGGCCACGCTGCTGGACTGGGTGGCGGCCACCCCCTGCATGCGCGGCCTGCACGCACGCCACGGCGGCGGCCTGCCGCTGGGGGCCTGGGCCGGTGCGCTGGTGGCCGACCTGGAGCGCCTGGGCGCCGCGCGGCGCGAAGGGCTGATGATCGCCGACGCGGGCTGAGCCGCGACCCGCTGCGAATCTACGCCTGGCTATCGGCCGGCTCCGCGACACGCAGCGCCAGCCGCAGCCGCGAGATGTGGCCGATCTCCTCCACCGCCGCGGCCAGTTCCTCGGCCCGGCTGCGGCCGAGCCGCTCACCAAACGCCGCCAGGGCGGAGTCGCGCGAATGGCGGACGATGCACAGGATGAAGGGGAAACCGAAACGCGCCCGGTAGGCCGCGTTGAGCCGGTCCCACTGCGCCGCCGCCTCGGGCGGCAGGCCGCCGAGCGCCAGGCCGCCCTGCTCGCGCACCGAATCCCCGGTCATGCTGCCGGTGCGGGCCGCCGCGCCGGCCAGTTCGGGGTGCCCGCACAGGAAAGCCACCAGCGTGTCTTCCGGCAGAGCGCGCAACACGCCGAGCATGGCACCGTGCAGCGCATCGGCATCGGCGAAGGGCCGCTGTGCGGCCGCGGCCCGCGCCACCCAGCCGGCATGCTCGAACACACTGCCCAGGCAGTCCGCGAACGCCGCGGCGCTGCAGCGGTTGAGTTCGGCCAGCGTCACCCGCGTGTTCCCAGCCCCACCGGCCTCACTTGCCATTGATGTCCGCCGCCTTGATGGCGGGCGCCCAGTCGCGGATCTGCCTGTCGACGAAGGCGGTGAACTCGGCCTGGCGCAGCGGCTGCGGGATGATGCCGAGTTCCTCGAAACGCCTGGCGATGGCCGGGCTGGCGACGATGTCGGCCAGCGCCTTGCCCAGCCTGGCAACCACCTCGGGCGCCATGCCGGCCGGGCCGGAAACACCGAAGTAGTTGTCGGCCAGCAGGTCGGGGTAGCCAGCCTCGACCACCGTGGGTACGTTCGGCAGCAGCGGCGAGCGGGTGCGCGAGGTGACGGCCAGCGGTGTCACCGAGCCGGCCTTGACCAGGGGCACGTAGGCCGTGATGACGTCGATGCCCATGGGAATGGTGCCGGCCATCAGGTCGGCCGACATGGGTGCGCCGCCGCGGTAGGGCACATGCACCATGTCGAGCTTCATGTCGGCCTTCATCATCTCGCCGACGATCTGGCCGATGGAGCCCGGGCCGCCGCTGCCGAAGCTCATGTGGCCGCCACCGGCGGCAACGGCCTTGGACACGTCCTTCAGCGACTTCATGCCGGCGCCGGGGTTGGCCATGATCAGCACCGGTGCGCTGCCCAGCATCTCCACATGGGTGAACTGCTTGACCGGGTCGTAGGGCAGCTTGGGGATGGTGAACGGGCCGATGGACAGCGGCGTGGAGTTCGACAGCATGAGGGTGTAGCCGTCCGGCGCCGAGCGCATGACTTCCGAGCCGCCGATGGTGCCGCCGGCACCCGGCTTGTTGTCCACGATCACCGGCTGGCCCAACGCCACCGACAGCGGCGTGGCGATTTCGCGGGCCACGATGTCGCTGGCACCGCCCGGGCCGAAGGTGACGACGATGCGGATCGGCTTCTCGGGCCAGGCGGCCTGTGCCCCGAGAGAAAACAGGCCGAGCGCCGCCGCAGCGCCAGCCGTGGCCAGGTGGCGGGAAAAGAGGAAGGTCATGGTGTGGCCATCGCGAAGTGTTGGGGTGCCTGCATCGTAGGCAGCCCCACCATTGCCGTCCATCACCGATTCGGCAACAATCCATGCGCAAAATCAGTACGCACACCCGTACGCACATTCACACGTATTCGTACACCTACGTCTCCATGCGCCACTCCCTCACCCCCGCCGTGCTGCGCTACGTCGACCAGGTGGCCCGCTCCGGCTCCATCCAGCAGGCCGCGCGGGAACTGCACGTGGCGGCCTCGGCGGTGAACCGCCAGATCCTGCAGCTGGAAGAGGAACTCGGCGTGCCCCTGTTCGACCGCCTGCCGCGCGGCATGCGGTTGACGGCGCCGGGCGATGCGGTGGTGACGTTGGCCCGCCGCTGGCGCGAGGACGAACGCCGTGCCGCATCGGCCATCCGCCAGATGCAGGGCGTGCACCAGGGCCACGTGCGGATGCGGGCCATGGACAGCCAGGCCACCAGTGTCATGCCGCGGCTGGTGGAAACGCTGGCCGAGGCCCACCCGCGCATCTCGCTGGCGGTCGAGGTCGGCAGCACGGACGAGGCGGTATCGGAACTGCTCGACGGCCGCATCGAACTGGCCGTGGTCTTCAACCTCACGCCGCGGCGTGAGTTGCACACGCTCTGGAGCGCCCCGCTGCCGCTGGGCTGCATCGTGGCGCCCGGCCACCCGCTGGCGTTGTCGGCCACGGCCAGCCTGCAGGAGGTGTGCACCCACCCGGTGGTGCTGCAGAGCAAGGCGCTGCTGATCCGCCGCTACCTCGAATCACACTACCGCTGGCTGTTCGGCGAAGGCCAGCGGCGGGTCGAGACCAACTCGCTGCACCTGATGAAGAAGCTCGTGGCTGGCGGCCACTACGTGGCGCTGACCTCCGAGCTGGACGCCGCGCCGGAACTGCTCGATGGCAGCCTGCTGTTCTTGCCGGTGCGCGACCAGGGCGCCGAACCGCAGACGGTGGACGTGGTGATCGACGCCCGCAAGCCGCTGGCCCCGCTCACGAAGGTGGTGGCCGACCTGCTGGTGCGGACGATCGAAAGCTGCCTCGCGGAAGTGCGCCGAGAACTGCCCCAGGAAGTGCCCCAAGAAGTGCGCCAATGACACTCCGGCCGCCCGCGGGCATGCCGTGCGGACCGGCGCCGCAGCTCAGTCGAGCTTGATGTTGCTGTCGTGCGCAACCTTGGTCCACTGCGCGATATCGTGGCTGATGTAGGCACCGAACTGGGACGGGGACATGGGCATGGTTTCCACGCCTTCACTGGACAGCTTCTGCTCGAACTCGGCCGATGTCAGGATCTTGTTGATCTCGGCGTTGAGCTTGGCGACGATGGCGGGCGGCATCTTGGCCGGCCCCACCACGCCATACCAGGTCAAGGCGTTGAGGTTGGGGTAGCCGAGTTCCTTGAACGTCGGCACATCGGGCAGCAAGGGGTGGCGCTTGTCGCCCGTGATGGCCAGGGGCCGGACGCTGCCGGCACGTACATGCGGCAGTGCCGTCGCGACACCGGGGAAAACCGTCTGGATCTGCCCGCCGATCAGGTCGGTGATGGCCTGGCCCATGCTGCGGTAGGGCACCGACAGGCTGGTGACCTTCGCCACCTGCTTGAACTGCTCCATGACCAGGTGGTTCAGGGTGCCGTTGCCGGAGGTGCCGTAGCTCAGCTTGCCCGGGTGCTGTTTGGCATAGGCGACGAACTCGGCCAGGTTGTTGGCCGGTACCGCCTTGCCTTCCACCAGCACATTGGCCACGCCGCCGATCATGGCGATCGGCGTGAAGTCTTTCTTCACGTCGTAGGAGGTCTTGCGTACCGCCGGGCCGGTGCCGTGGGTGCCGACGTAGGCAATCATCAGCGTGTAGCCGTCGGGCGCGGCCCGCACCGTCTGCTGGGAGGCGATGACACCGCCCGCACCGCCTTCGTTGTCGATGACAAAGGACTGGCCCAGCGCGCGGCTGAGGCGGTCGGCCAGCAGGCGGCTCACGAGGTCGACGCCGCCGCCCGGTGCCTGCGGCGAGATCACCTTGACGACGTGGTCCGGATAGGCGGACTGCGCGGCCGCGCCGGGGGCGCCGAGGACCAGTGCGGTGGCGGCCAGGGTGCCGAGCAGGGCGAAGCGGGGGAATGTGGTTCTGGACATGGCTTTTTTCTCTTGGAATTGCATTCTACATATTGTCGACAATACAAGAAAGTGGCGGGCACCGAGGCCCGCCCACGCGGGACTCCCGCCCCAGCCCCCGGGTCCCACCGATCTCAGGGCAGGTCGCGGCTGGGCTCCACGAAGTTCGGATCCTTCGGCCCCACGGTGCCCAGGCGCGCTTTGAGCGACTGCGGCTGGCCCGTCAGCACCACCGCATAGCTGGTGGTGTTGGCCAGCACCTTCTTCACGTAGTCGCGGGTTTCGCTGAAGGGCACGTTCTCGGCCCAGATGGCGGCTTCGAGCTGCGGGCCGTTGCGCCAGCTGCGCGGCCGGCCGGGGCCGGCGTTGTAGGCAGCTGCGGCCAGCGGCATCGAGCCCTGGAAGTCGTCCAGCGCCAGCTTCAGGTAGGCGGTGCCGATGGCGATGTTGGTGTCGCGGTCGGCCAGTTGTTCGGGCCGGAAACCGGCCAGGCCGATCCGGTTGGCGGTCCAGCGCGCGGTGGCGGGCATGACCTGCATCAGGCCCGAGGCGCCGACGCCCGAACGCGCATCGGTGATGAAACGGCTCTCCTGCCGGATCAGGCCGTAGACATAGGCCGGGTCGATGCCGATCTCGCGCGCACGCGGCACCACCTGTTCCTGGTGCGGCATGGGGAAACGCTGTGCGTAGTCGAAGACACCCTTGGTGCGTTCGCTGGTGTTGATGCAGCGGTCCCACACCTCGGCCTGGCAGGCCAGCTCGGCGGCGGCCAGCAGCTCACGGTCGCCCATGCCGCCGGGGGTGTGCAGGTTGGTGCTGTAGTTCCACTCGCGTGTGCCTTCGCTGCGCAGGCCCATGCGGATGGCGTAGATGCCGCGGACCAGACCCGGGTTGCCGCGGGCGGCCGCCTGCTCCTCCGGGGTCGGCGGCGCCGGCCGTGCCGGCAGGGTGATTTTCTGGCCCAGTTCCTCCAGGGCCAGCTGTTCGTAGAAACCGCGCGGGCTGGCGATGCCTTCGAACATCTGCTGCGCCTCGGTCCGCTGGGCCGGCGACGGCAGGGTCGCCAGCAGCGCCCGGGCGCGCCAGTAGACCCAGGTGCTGTCGGCACGGGTGGTGTCGTCCATGGCGGCGGTGGCCGTCAGCACGTCCTTCCAGCGGCCGGCGCGCAGGGCGGCCCGCACCTTCCAGCCGAGCATGTCGGCGCTCAGGTCGCTGTCCTTCGTGACATGGCCGAAATACTCCATCGCCGCCGGCGACAGGCGGCTGGCCGCCTGGCGGCCGATGGCGCCCCAGACCCAGTTGCGCTCCTCGGCGGAGATCTGCACGCTCCACTTGCTGTCGAGCTGCAGCGCCGCCGCGTCGGCGTCGCTGGACGCCATCTTGAGCAGGGCCAGGGTGACGAGTTCCTTGCGGAGCTTCGACGACGCGGTGGCCTTGGTGGCCAGGAAACGCGCCGGGCTGTCGTTGAGTTCGGCCACCAGGGACGAGGATTCGGGCGACACGATCTCGACCGCGGCGCGTGCCACGCGGGGCCGGTTGGCCTCGATGGCCAGACGCGCCTTGCGCCAGATGTCGGCCGGCGCCAGGCGCTGGGCGCTGAAGAATTCGGAGGCGGCCAGGGTGCAGCCGTCATCGGCCTCGCGCAGCCCGTACCAGTTGCGGCGCAGTTCCGCCTCGGCCCCCGCAGGCGCGGCGCCGCGCAGGTTGGCCACCACCAGCGCGTAGCAGCGCACCTGGGGGTCGTCGGCCATGCGGTAGCTCGGCAGCAGGTCGGAAAAACGCTGCCAGTCGCGGCGCTGGCCCAGCAGCAGCAGCCAGTCGTTGCGCAGGCGGTCTTCCTGGTAGGTGCCGGCCCAGCGGGCCAGGAAGGCCTGGACCTCGGCCTCCTGGGCGTCGGCCAAGCGGGCCCGCAGCTCCCAGTAGGCGGCCCAGGGCTCCAGCGCATGGCCGCGCACCAGGGGCAGCAGGGCCGCCAGACGGGCCTTGTCGCCCCGCCTGAAAGCCTGCGCCATGTCGGTGATGGTGTCGTCGCCGGCGCCCGGCGCGGACAGGGTCTGCGCCCCCGCAGAGACCCCTGCCAGGAGGGCGAGCACGGCGGATGTCAGAATCATCATTGGTTTCATCGAGGGAATTATGGACAAAGCAGCCATTCGCCGCGCGTTGATCGAAGAAAGATTGAATCTGCCCGACCGCCTGCAGCGGGCGGACCTGCTGCAGCGGGTGATGCGGATCTGGCTGGTGGGCCGTCCGGATGTGGTGATCGGCGCCTACTGGCCGATCAAGGGCGAATTCGATCCCCTGCCCGCCCTGCACCGCTGGAAGGAAGACGGCGAGCTGACCGGCGAGACCCAGCGCCGCCGCATCGGCCTGCCGGTGGTGGACCGCGAACACAAGACCCTGACCTTCATGGCCTGGTACCCCGGCTGCCCCATGGAGGAGGATGCCTACGGCATTCCCAAACCCAAGGACACCGAACTGGTGGTGCCCACCACCCTCTTCGTGCCCTGCGTGGGTTATGGCGCCGGCGGCCACCGCCTGGGCTACGGCGGCGGTTTCTACGACCGCACGCTGGCCGCGCTGGAACCCCGGCCGGTGACCGTGGGCCTGGGCTACACCCAGGGTTTCCTGCCGGACTTCGAGCCCGAGGAATACGACCTGCCGCTGGATGCCATCCTGAACGACAACGGGGTGGTCTGGCCCATCTGACACGCCGGGAGATGTCCATGCCTGCCCTCACCCTGGTCATCGGCAACAAGAACTACTCGTCGTGGTCGATGCGGCCCTGGGTGCTGATGCGCCAGGCCGGCATCGCCTTCACCGAACGCGCGGTACGTTTCGACTCCTTCGAGAAAGGCTCGGCCTTCCGCGCCACGCTGGACGCGCTGGGCGTGGCCGGCAAGGTGCCGGTGCTGCTGCTGGAAGACGGCACCGCGGTGTGGGACACGCTGGCCATCGCCGAAACGCTGGCCGAGTGCTTCCCCGACAAACACCTGTGGCCCGCGGATGCAGCCCGGCGGGCCCAGGCCCGCAGCGTGGTGGCCGAGATGCATGCGGGTTTCGGTGCCCTGCGCACCCACTGCACCATGAACATCGAGGCGCGGCTGCCCGAGGTCGGTGCCCTGCTCTGGCGCGACCGGCCCGACGTACGGGCCGACGTGGCCCGGCTGGTGGCCCTGTGGACCGGCCTGCTCGAACGCCACGGCGGGCCGATGCTGTTCGGGGAGTTCTCCATCGCCGACGCCTTCTATGCGCCGGTCTGCCTGCGGCTACGCACCTATGGGCTGCCGGTGCCGGAGGCCATCACCGCCTACGGAGACCGGGTGTGCGCCCTGCCCGGCGTGGCCGCCTGGATCGCAGGCGCCCTGGCCGAACAGGACTTCATCGCCTTCGAAGAACCGTACCGGCTTGGCCGCTGATCAGACGTTGCCGGAGGGAGTGGCGCCCCCACCCATCGCCGCGGCGATTGCCGCCACCCGTGCGCGCGCCACTGCTTCGCCGATCTTCGGGCCACGTGCACCTGCCGCCGCAGCGGCCTGGGCCACCGGCTCGGTCACCACCGCCAGGGCGGCGTCCCGCGCCTTCAGCAGGCGCGGACGCGGTGCGTAGGGGTTTTCTTCCAGCCCCAGCCGCCCGCGTGCATCGCATTCGCAGGCCAGCAGCACGTCGGCAAACCGGTCCGGCTTGCGCAGGGCATCGCAGCGCTCCAGCAGGCGCAGCAGCGCCTCGGCATTGAGGGTGTCGCTGCGGTGGATGTTGCCGTGCTCGCGCGCCACCACGTCGGCCGTGGCACGGCAGGCCAGCGGCACCCGCAACCGGTCGCACACGGGGCCCAGCAACTGCGCGCTGCGCCCTTCGTGGCCCAGGTGGCGCGGCAGGATGTCGGCCGGTGTCGTGCCCTTGCCCAGGTCGTGGCACAGGCAGGCAAAACGCACCTCCAGCGGTGCACCGAGCCGGGCCGACATGTCGAGCACCATGCCCAGGTGGATGCCGGTATCGACCTCCGGGTGGTAATCGGCCCGCTGCGCCACGCCCCACAGCCGGTCTACCTCGGGCAGCAGGCGCTTCAACGCGCCGCAGCCGCGCAGCACTTCCAGCATACGCGAGGGTTTCTGCTCCATCAGCCCCCGGCTGATCTCCTGCCACACCCGTTCGGGCACCAGCGCATCGACCTCGCCGGCCGCCACCATCTGCTGCATCAGGGCGGCGGTTTCCGGTGCGATGCCGAAGTCGGCAAAACGCGCCGCAAAACGCGCCAACCGCAGGATACGCACCGGGTCCTCGCGGAAGGCGTCGGTGAGGTGGCGCAGCAGCTTGCCGCGGATGTCCCGCTGGCCGCCGAAGGGATCGACCAGCCCCTCCAGCCCCGTGGCGCCAAGCGGCTGGGCGATGGCGTTGATGGTGAGGTCACGCCGCGCCAGGTCTTCTTCCAGCGTGACCTCCGGCGAGGCCTGGAAGTCGAAGCCGTGGTAGCCCGGGCCGGTCTTGCGTTCGGTGCGCGCGAGGGCGTATTCCTCGTGGGTCTGCGGGTGCAGGAACACGGGGAAGTCCTTGCCTACCGGCAGGTAGCCCTGCTGCTTGAGTTCTTCGGGGGTGGCGCCTACGACGACCCAGTCGGTGTCCTGCACCGGCAGGCCGAGCAGGGCATCGCGGATGGCGCCGCCGACTTTGTAGGTTTGCATGGGGTGGAGTCTATTGCGGTGGCTGCTGCGGGGGAGGTTTCGCTGCGTTTCTTTGCGGGGGTTTCCACTGCGGGGGGCAGAGGCCGGGTCTCGGCCCGGCGGCCGACCTACTCTTTCTTTGCTTCGCCAAAGAAAGACTAGGGAGAAAGAAAGGCGAGCCCACCGCGGGGGTGCCTTCGGCACTGCCCTGCGCTGCTCACGCCGGAGGGGGTACCGCTCAAACTCGCTTCGCTCAGACAGTCGCGGTCCCTGATCCCTCCGGCGCTCCGCTGCTCGGCCCCGCAGAGGGCATTGGGAGAGGAATACCAATACCGACAAGGACGCGCCTTGGCGCGTCCTTGTGGTTTTCGGTTTTCATGGCTGTTCAAACGCCTTCTGTGAGGCCGAGCAGCGCAGCGGCAGGCGGATAAGGGCTCGCGACTGTTTGAGTGCAGCGTAGCGGAGCGAGTTTGAGCGAGACCCCGCCTGACGCGAGCAGCGCAGGGCAGTCCCGCAGGGACCCTCACAGCAGGCTCGCCTTTCTTTTGCCTACTTTTCTTTGGCGAAGCAAAGACGAAGTAGGTCGCCTGCCGGGGCGACTCCCGGCTCCCGCCCCACGCAGTGGCACAAAAGCCCATCCAAGACCCCCGCAGCAAGATCACCTCAGCACCCGCGGCTAGCAAAGAACTCAAGCCCCTTGCCACCGCCCCGCAATATTCTTCAACAAGGTATTCACCGCCGCCAGCCGCCGGTTGCGCACATCCAGCAGGCTGCGCTCGCTAGCCAACACCGTCGACTGCGCCGTCACCACGTTGAGGTAACTCACAATACCCGCCTTGTACTGGTTGTTCGCCACGTCCAGCGCCTTGCGCGCCGAGGTCAGCGCCTGCACCTGCACCGCCTGCTCCTGCTCCAGGTTGGCGCCGATGACCAGGTTGTCCTCCACCTCCTGCAGGGCGGTCAGCACGGTGCTGCGGTAGGTCGCCACGGCCTGGTCGGTGGACGCCCGGGCAGACGCCACCGCGGCGCGGCGGGCACCGCCGTCGAACACCGAGAGCGCCAGCGCAGGCCCGAGCGACCAGAACAGGTTGGGCGCGCTGGCGATGTCGCTCAGGGTGCTGCTGCGGTAGCCGGCACTGCCCGACAGCGTCAGCGACGGGAAGAAGGCCGCGCGCGCCACACCGATCTGCGCATTGGCGGCGGCCACGCGGCGCTCGGCTGCGGCGATGTCGGGGCGGCGCTGCAGCAGGTCGGCCGGCAGTTGCGCGGGCATGGCGGGCGGCTCGGGCAGCTTGCCGGTGGGCGCCAGCGTGAAGGCCGCCGGCGCCTGGCCCACCAGCACCGCCAGGGCATGCTCCAGTTGCGCGCGGCTGCTGGCCGCCTCGATGCGCTGGGCCTGGGTGGAGTACAGCTGGGCCTCGGCCTGCGACACGTCGGCCGACGAGGCCACACCCGAGCGATAGCGGTTGCGGGTGAGGTCCAGCGAGCGCTGGTAGGCGGCAATGGTGTCGTCCAGCAGCGCCAGCTGTGCCTCGCCGGCCCGCAGTGAGAAGTAGGTCTGCGCCACGGTGGCCTGGATCGACAGCCGCGAGGCGGCCAGGTCGTCCGCACTGGCCTGGGCCCGCGCCTGGGCGCTGTCGACCGCCGACGAGAGCCGGCCCCACAGGTCCAGCTCCCAGCTCGCGCTGCCCGACAGGGTGTAGACGTTGCGCGGCTTGCTGCCGCTGGTGCCGATGGGGTTGCCGGACGAATCGACCGTGCCGGCCGAGGCGCTGCCGGTCTTGCTGCGGGTGCCGCCGGCATTGAGGCCGACGGTCGGGTACAGCGCGGCCTGGCTGGAGGCGATCGCCACCTGGGCCACACGGAACTGCGCCACCAGGCCTTCCAGCGTCGGGTTGGCGCCGGTGGCCTGCACCTCGAGCCGGTCGAGCTCCGGATCGCCGAACATGGTCCACCAGTCGTCGGGCACCACGGCCGCCTGGACGTCGGACGCCTTCCACAGCGCCGACTCCTTGTAGGTGGCCGGCACGTCCATGCGCGGGCGGGTGTAGTCGGGTGTCAGGTTGCAGGCCGACAGGGCTGCAACCACGACTAGCAGCAAGCAACGGGGGCGGGTCATTTCTTCAAGCTGCATCGGGCACTTCCTTGGTACGGGGGGTGGGCCGCAGCAGCAGCGGCTTCTTCCTGCCGCGGCGCAGGCGGTCCAGCGCGACGAAGACGACCGGGGTGGTGTAGAGCGTCAGCAGCTGGCTCAGCACCAGGCCGCCGACGATGGCGATGCCCAGCGGCTGGCGCAGCTCGGCGCCGTCGCCGTGGCCCAGGGCCAGCGGCAGGGCGCCGAAGATGGCGGCGAAGGTGGTCATGAGGATGGGCCGGAGCCGGAGCTGGCAGGCGCGGTAGATGGCCTGGCCGGCGCTCATGCCATGCTGCTGCCGGACGATGGCGAAGTCGATCATCATGATGGCGTTCTTCTTCACGATGCCGATCAGCAGGATGATGCCGATCATGGCGATGAGCGAGAACTCGGTCTTGAACAGCATCAGCGCCAGCAGCGCGCCGACCCCGGCCGAAGGCAGGGTCGAGAGGATGGTGATGGGGTGCACCAGGTTTTCGTACAGGATGCCCAGCACCAGGTAGATGGTGACCAGCGCCGCCAGGATCAGCAGCGGCTGGCTCGACAGCGAGTCCTTGAAGGCGCCGGCCGTGCCGGCGAAGGTGCCGCGTACCGACACCGGCACACCCAGCGCCGCGACGGCCTCGTTCACCGCCTGGGTGGCCTGCGACAGCGACACGCCTTCGGGCAGGTTGAAGCTGATGGTCGAGGCCGGCGTGCCGGCGTCGTGGCTCACCGACAGCGGTGTGTTGGTGAGCTCCACCTTGGCGAAGGCCGACAGCGGCACCTGCTTGCCGGAGGACGACACGAAGAAGAAGCTGCGCAGCATCTCGGGGCTCTGCAGGTACTGCGGCGCCGCCTCCATCACCACCCGGTACTGGTTGAGCGGGTTGTAGATCACACCCACCTGGCGCTGGCCGAAGGCATCGTTGAGGGAGGAGTCGATGGCGCTGATGGACAGGCCGAGCCGGGCCACGGCCTCGCGGTCGATCACCAGCGAGGTCTGCAGGCCGTTGTCCTGCTGGTCGCTGTTGACGTCGGCCAGCTCGGGTATTTCGGACAGGGCGCGGCGGATGCGCGGCTCCCAGGTGCGCAGGTCCTCCAGGCTGTCGGCCTGCAGCGAATACTCGTAGGCCGCATTGGAGCCGCGCGCGCCGATGCGGATGTCCTGCTGCGAACTCATGAACAGGCGCGCACCCGGCTCCTTGGCCAGCCGGTTGCGCAGGCGCTCGATCACCGCGTCGGCCGACTCCTTGCGTTCGGACAGCGGTTTCAGCGACATGAACATCTGCGCCGCGTTGCGCTGGCCGCCGCCGGTGAAACCGGTCACGTGCTCCACCGCCGGGTCGCTCTGCACGATGGCCAGGAAGCGCTGCAGCCGCTGCTGCATGGCCTGGAACGAGGTGGCCTGGTCGGCCCGGATGAAGCCGACCACGCGGCCGGTGTCCTGTGTCGGGAAGAAACCCTTCTCGATGGCACCGTAGAGGAACACGTTGAGCGCGACCACGCCGGCCAGCGCGAGCAGCGCGACCGGCTGGTGCCGCAGTGTCCACCCCAGCGACTGGCGGTAGGCACGGCGCAGGCCCCGCTGGAGACGGGCCGACCAGCGTGCCAGCCGCGAGGGCTGGCGCTCGGGCGCGGCAGCCGGGGCACGGCGCAACAGCGCGGCGCACATCATGGGCGTGGTGGTGAGGGACACCACCATGGACACCAGGATGGCCGCCGTCAGCACCACCGCGAACTCGCGGAACAGCCGGCCGACGATGCCGCCCATCAGCAGGATGGGGATGAACACCGCGATCAGCGACAGGCTGATCGACACCACGGTGAAACCGATCTCGCGCGCGCCGTCGAGCGCGGCCTGCAGCGCCGTCTTGCCGCGCTCCATGTGGCGGGTGACGTTCTCCAGCACCACGATGGCGTCGTCCACCACGAAGCCGGTGGCCACGGTCAACGCCATCAGCGATAGGTTGTCGAGCGTGTAGCCGCACAGGTACATGACCCCGAAGGTGCCGCACAGCGACACCGGCACCGCCACGCTGGGGATGAGCGCCGCGCGGGCGTTGCGCAGGAACAGGAACACCACCAGCACCACCAGCCCGATGGCGATGGCCAGCGCACGTTCCACCTCGCGCAGCGAGGCGCGCAGCGTGGGCGAGCGGTCGCTGACGATGGTCAGGTCGATGGCCGCGGGAATGGCGGCCTTGAGCCGCGGCAGCATGGCCTTGATGCGGTCCACCGCCTCGATGATGTTGGCATTGGGCTGCTTGAAGACCAGCAGCAGGATGGCCGGCTGGTTGTCGGTGACGCCGTAGTTGCGCACGTCCTGCACCGAGTCCTGCACATCGGCCACATCCTGCAGCCGCACCGCGTTGCCGTTCTGGTAGCGGATGACCACCGGCGCGTATTCCGCCGCGGTGCGCGCCTGGTCGTTGGCGGCGATCTGCCAGTAGCGGTCCTCGCGCTCCACCGAGCCCAGCGGGCGGTTGGCGTTGGTGTTGGTGATGGCGGTGCGCACCGTCTCCAGCGTGATGCCGTTGGCCGCGAGCCGGACCGGGTCCAGCTCGACACGCACCGCCGGCAGCGCGCCGCCGCCGATCTGCACATTGCCCACGCCATCGAGCTGCGCGATGCTCTGCGACAGCACGGTGGAGGCCGCGTCGTACATCTGCCCGCGCGTCAGCGTGGCCGACGACAGCGACAGGATCATGATAGGCGCGTCGGACGGGTTCGCCTTGCGGTAGGTCGGGTTGCTCGGCATGCCGGTGGGCAGCAGGGTGCGCGCCGCATTGATGGCGGCCTGCACGTCGCGCGCCGCGCCGTCGATGTCGCGGTCCAGGTCGAACTGCATGGTCACGCGGGTGGTGCCCAGCGAGGAGCTCGACGTCATCTCGTTGACGCCCGCGATGCCGCTGAAGGCCCGCTCCAGCGGCGTGGCCACCGTGGCGGCCATGGTATCGGGGCTGGCGCCCGGCAGGCTGGCGCTGACGCTGATGGTCGGGTAGTCCACCTGGGGCAGCGGCGCCACCGGCAGCAGGAAGAACGACAGGATGCCCGCCAGCGCCACGCCCAGGGTGATGAGTGTGGTGGCGATGGGCCGGTGGATGAAGGGCGTGGAGATGCTCGCCCCGCCCTCCCCCGCCGCGGAAAGGTCAGGCCGCTGCACGCCGCGCCCTCCATGCCCGCATGCGCCGCGCCGCGCCCTCGAAGCCGAGGTAGATCACCGGCGTGGTGAACAGCGTCAGCAGCTGGCTGACGATCAGGCCGCCCACCATGGTCACCCCCAGCGGGTGCCGCAGTTCGCTGCCCACGCCGGTGCCCACCATCATCGGCAGGGCGCCGAGCAGTGCCGCCAGGGTGGTCATGAGGATGGGGCGGAAGCGCAGCAGGCAGGCCTGGTAGATCGCGTCGCGCGGCGCCATGCCCTGTTCGCGCTCGGCGTCGAGTGCGAAGTCGATCATCATGATGGCGTTCTTCTTCACGATGCCGATCAGCAGCACGATGCCGATGATGGCGATGATGTCCAGGTCGAGCCGGAACACCAGCAGCGCCAGCAGCGCGCCCAGGGCCGCCGAGGGCAGCGTGGACAGGATGGTGACCGGGTGGATATAACTCTCGTACAGCACGCCCAGCACGATGTACATGGTGACCACCGCCGCCAGGATCAGCAGCAGCGTGTTCGACAGCGAAGCCTGGAAGGCCAGGGCCGCGCCCTGGAAGCTGGTGTCCACGCTGGGCGGCAGGTGCATGGCTGCCTGCTCGCGCTTGATGGCATCGACCGCCTCGCCCAGCGACACGCCCGGCGCGGCATTGAACGAGATGGTGGCTGCCGGCATCTGGCCGACGTGGTTGACGGCCAGCGACGTGGGCCGCTGCACCACCCGGGCAATGGACGACAGCGGCACCTGGCCGACGGTCGTCTGCTGCAGCTGCACGCCGATGGGCTGCTGCAGCTGGGCGGTGGTGGTGCTGATCGAGGGGATGTAGAGCGTGTCCAGCGCCTCGGGCCCGAGCTTGAACTGCGGCGCCACCTCCAGCACCACCCGGTACTGGTTGGACTGGGTGAAGATGGTGGAGATCAGGCGCTGGCCGAAAGCGTTGTACAGCGCGTTGTCCACCGCCGCCACGGTGACGCCCAGGCGGCTGGCGTCGGCGCGGTTGATTTCCACATAGGCCTGCAGGCCCTGGTCCTGCAGGTCGCTGGCCACGTCGGTAAGCTGCGGCAGCGCACGCAGGCGGCCCAGCATCTCGGTCGTGACGCTGCGCAGCTGCTTGTCGTCGGGCGAGGACAGCAGGAACTGGTACTGGGTGCGGGCGACCCGGTCCTCGATGGTCAGGTCCTGCACCGGCTGCGGGTACAGGGTGATGCCCGGCACGCTGCGTGTGGTGTCGCTGAGCCGCTGCAGCACGGTGGCCATGGGCGAGCGGTCGGCGCGCGGCTTGAGGTTGATGAGCAGCCGCCCGGCATTGAGCGTGGCATTGGCGCCGTCCACCCCGATGAAGGACGACACGCTCTGCACCGCCGGGTCCTCCAGCACCTTGGCCGCCAGCGCCTGCTGGCGCTCGGACATGGCGGCAAACGAGATCGACTGCGCGGCCTCGGTGGTGGCCTGGATGGTGCCGGTGTCCTGCACCGGGAAAAAGCCCTTGGGCACCACAAAATACAGCAGTGCGGTCAGCACCACCGTGGCGGCGAACACCAGCAGCGTGAGCACACCGTGGTCCAGCACCTTGTTGAGCAAACGGCCGTAGCCGGCGATGATGCGCTCGAACATGCGGCCGGTGGCCCGGTACAGCCGGCCGTGGCTCTCTTCGGGCGTGTGCTTGAGCAGGCGCGCGCACAGCATGGGCGTGAGGGTGAGCGACACCACCGCCGAGATCAGGATGGCCACCGCCATGGTGATGGCGAACTCGTGGAACAGCCGGCCCACCACATCGCCCATGAACAGCAGCGGTATCAGCACCGCGATCAGCGAGATGGTCAGCGAGATGATGGTGAAGCCGATCTGCTTCGAGCCCTTGAGGGCGGCGGCCATCGGCGACTCGCCCTCCTCCACGTAGCGGGCGATGTTCTCGATCATGACGATGGCGTCGTCCACCACGAAGCCGGTGGAGATGGTGAGCGCCATCAACGTCAGGTTGTTGATGGAAAAGCCCGCCAGGTGCATCACACCGAAGGTGCCGACCAGCGACAGCGGCACGGCCACGCTGGGGATCAGCGTGGCCGAGGCGCTGCGCAGGAAGACGAAGATCACCATCACCACCAGGGCGATGGCCAGCGCCAGTTCGAACTGCGTGTCGTGCACCGAGGCGCGGATGGTGGTGGTGCGGTCGGTCAGCACCTGCACGTCGATGGAAGAGGGCAGTGTGCTGCGCAGCGTGGGCAGCAGCGCGTTGATGCGGTCCACCGTCTCGATCACGTTGGCGCCGGGCTGGCGCTGGATGTTGAGGATGACGCCGGCGGTCTGGTTGGCCCAGGCCGACAGGCGGGTGTTCTCCGCCGCGTCGACGACCTCGGCCACGTCGGTCAGCCGGATCGGGCTGCCGTTGCGGTAGGCGATGACCAGATTCTGGTACTCGGCCGCGGACTGGAGCTGGTCGTTGGCGTCGATGGTGGACGCGCGCGCCGGGCCGTCGAAGCTGCCCTTGGCCTGCTTGACATTGGCCGCGGCGATGGCCGTGCGCACGTCGTCGAGCGACATGTTGGTGGACGCCAGCGCCAGCGGATTGGCGCGGATGCGCACCGCCGGCCGCTGGCCGCCGGCGATGGCCACCAGGCCCACGCCCTGCACCTGCGACAGGCGGGGCGCCAGGCGGTTTTCCACCAGGTCGTGCACCTTGATCACCGGCAGCGAGGGCGAGGTGATGGCCAGCGTCATGACGGGCGCGTCGGCCGGGTTGACCTTGCTGTAGACCGGCGGCATGGGCAGGTCGGCGGGCAGCAGGTTGCCGCCGGCATTGATGGCGGCCTGCACCTCCTGCTCGGCCACGTCCAGGCCCAGGGTGAGGTCGAAGCGCAGGGTGATGACCGAGGCACCGCCCGAGCTGGTGGACGACATCTGCGCCAGCCCCGGCATCTGGCCGAACTGGCGCTCCAGCGGCGCGGTGACGGAAGAGGTCATCACGTCCGGGCTGGCGCCCGGGTACAGCGTGGTGACCTGGATGGTGGGGTAGTCGACCTCGGGCAGCGCCGACAGCGGCAGCATGCGGTAGGCCAGCAGGCCGGCGATCAGCACCGCCACCATGAGCAGCGAGGTGGCGACCGGCCGGAGGATGAATATGCGCGACAGGTTCATGGGGCGGGGCGCCGCTGCCCGTCAGTTGGCCGGGGCGGCCGGGGTGGCGGCACCCGCGGCGCCGGGACCACCGGCGCCCTGGCCGCGCTGCTGCTCCCGCTGCTCGCGCAGCTTCTGGAAGTAGGCACGGCGGTCCTCGGGCGACATGGCCTCGACCTTGGCCCGCTGCTCGGGCGGCAGGCCGTCCAGCGCGCGCGCCTGGCGGGCCTCGCGGTCGCCGCCGTTCCCCTGCTGCCCAGCAGGAACGCCGGCGCCAGGAGCGCCCGCAGCCGGCGCAGCCCCGGGCGCCCCCGCGGCACCCGCCTGGCCGCCCGGGGCTGCGCGCAGCTTCTGCAGGTAGGCACGGCGGTCCTCGGGCGACATGGCGCGCAGCTTCTCGCGCTCCTCGGACGGCAGGCGTTGCAGCAAACCGCGCTGGCGCGACTGGGCCTCGGCCGCGGCGGCATCGGTTTCGGTCGTGGGCGGCACGATGACCTCGACCTTGGCGCCCTCGCGCAACCGGTCGGCACCATCGGTCACCACCTTGTCGCCAGCCTTCAGCTCACCCGTCACGCTGGTCCAGTCGCCTTCCACCGGGCCGAGCGTGATCTTGCGCACCGCCACCGTGCCGTCGTCGTTCACGGCATAGACGTAGATGCCCTGGGTGCCGCGCTGGATGGCGGCGGTGGGCACGGCCAGCGCGTCGTGCAGCGTGTCGACCTGCAGCACCACGTTGACGAACTGGTTGGGGAACAAGGCGTTGTCGGTATTGGGGAACACCGCCTTGACCTTGATGGTGCCGGTGGTGGCGTCGATGGCGTTGTCGATGAAGTTCACCTGGCCGGTGGCCAGCTTGCGGCGCTTGTCGCGGTCCCAGGCCTCCACCACCAGCGTCTGGCCGGCGCGCACCTTGCGTGCGATCTGCTGCAGGTTCTGCTCGGGCACCGAGAACAGGGTGTTGATCGGCTGCGTCTGGGTGATGGTGACGATGCCGTTGGTATCGGCGGCATGCACCACGTTGCCCAGGTCGGCCTGCTTCAGGCCCAGCCGGCCGGCAATCGGCGCGGTGACCTGGGTGTACGACAGCGTGAGTTTGGCCGCGTCCACTGCGGCCTGGTCGGCCTGCACCGTGCCCTGGGTCTGGCGCACCAGCGCCGCCTGCGTGTCGACCTGCTGCTGGGCGATGGAGTCCTGTGCCAGCAGGTCCTGGTAGCGCTGCAGGTCGATCTGCGCGTTGCGCAGCAGGGCCTGGTCGCGCGCCAGCGCCCCCTGGGCCTGGCCCAGCGCTGCCTGGTAGCTGCGCGGATCGATCTCGGCCAGCAACTGGCCGGCGCGCACCGTGTCGCCCTCCTTGAAGCGGATGGTGCGCAACTCGCCATCGGCCTTGGCGCGCACGATGGCGGTGTTCTGCGCGGTGACGGTGCCGATGGCCAGCAGCAGCACCCGCATGTCCTGCTGGCGCACCTGGGCCACCGATACCGGCTGGGCCACCGGGGCGCCACCGGCACCGGCAAACCGCCGGCCGCCGCCACCCGGGCCGCGGGCAGCGCCGCCCGCGGGAGCGCCCGAAGCACCGGTGGCGGCCGTGTCGGCGGCGCGGTGTTTGGCCCACCACCAACCGCCCCCGGCCAGCACCACCAGGGCGGCGACGAGCACCACCACCGCCACGCGGCTGCGGCCCTGCTGCGGGAATCGTGGACGGGAGCGGGGTGGATGGGACATAGGAGGTGGGGTGCGCAAGGAGCGGTGGGCAGTGGGCGGCCTGGAGGGACGCCGGAATGGTACGCGGCGAGTGATACGTTTTCGGTACAAAAGTCCGGATTTACCCGGGATTTACGCCACCCCCCATCAAACGCGAAACGGGGTAACACGACCGTAACAGGGTATTTCGCCTACGCCCAGGGAAAAGAATGCTCTGGTAAGGTCCCGGCAGATGCAATTGCTCCCCACGGTCACCCCGGATACCGCACTTTTCCTGGACTTCGACGGCACCCTGGCCGATATCGCCTCCACACCCGATGCGGTGCGGGTGGCGACCGGACTGGTGCCCATGCTGGCTGCGCTGCACCGGCAGCTGGACGGCGCACTGGCCATCGTCACCGGCCGCCCGATCGACGACGTGGACCATTTCCTCGCGCCGCTGCAGCTGCCCACCGCCGGTGAACACGGCGCGCAGTACCGGCTGGCCGACGGCACCCGCCCCTCGCTCGACCAGCCCCCACTGGCCGCCGCCATCGAGGTGATGGAGGAACTCGCGGCCCGGCATGCCGGGCTGCTGGTCGAGCACAAACCCCATTCGGTGGCCCTGCACTACCGCCACGCGCCGGAGCTCGAAGGCCTGTGCCGCGCCGCGGTGACGCAGGTGGTGGCCAGCCGCCCGGGAGTGGAATTGCTGGCCGGCAAATGTGTGTTCGAGGTCAAACCCGCGGGCATCAACAAGGGCCAGGCCATCACCGTCTTCATGTCGGCCCCGCCTTTCGTGGGCCGCACGCCCATCTTCGTGGGCGACGACGTGACCGACGAGCCCGGCTTCACCGCCGTGCAGCAGTTCGGCGGGCGCGGCATCAAGGTGGGCGAAGGCCCGACGCAGGCGCAGCACCGCTGCCTGAGCCCGGCCGCCCTGCGCGGCTGGCTGGCGGCCGCGCGCACCGCACTGGCACCGCTGCCGGCCGGTTCGGCGGCGGCCCCGCCCTTTTCCTCCTCCCTTTCATCGCCCGACAGGAACGCGCCATGAACGCCGCAGATCCCTCCTTCGCTTCGGCGGCGGCCGCCGCGCAGGCCCAGCAGGCGGCCGCGCAGTCGACCGGCTTCGTGCCGCCGGCCGAAGCTTCGCTGCAGATGGGCCTGATCGGCAACTGCGGCTTCAGCGCCCTGCTCGACGCGCGCGGACGCATCGTCTGGTGCTGCATGCCGCGTTTCGACGGCGACCCGGTGTTCAACGCCCTGGTGCAGCCCGGCCCCGAAGGCACGGCCTTCGCCATCGAGATCGAGGATTTCTCGCACAGCAAGCAGTGGTACGAGCCGAATACCGCGGTGCTGCGCACCCAGCTTTTCGACAGCGCCGGCCACGGCATCGAGATCATCGACTTCGCGCCGCGCTTTTATGCCCGCTCGCGCTTCTTCCGGCCGCAGATGCTGGTGCGCCGGGTGCGCGCCCTGCACGGCTCGCCGCGCATCCGTGTCAACCTGGAGCTGCGCTACGACTGGGGCCGCGAACAACCCGCCGTCACCCGTGGCAGCAACCATGTGCGTTTTGTCGGACGCGACATGACACTGCGGCTCAACACCGACGCGCCGATCTCGCATGTGCTGTCGAAGACCCCCTTCATGCTCACGCAGGACCTGCACTTCCTGCTGGGCGCCGACGAGACGCTGCACGACGGCATCGCCGACACGGTGCGCAACTTCGAGCGCGAAACCATCCTCTACTGGCGCAAGTGGAGCCAGCGGCTGCACCTGCCGCTGGAGTGGCAGGACGCGGTGATCCGCGCGGCCATCACCCTCAAGCTCTCGCTGTACGAGGAGACCGGCGCCATCGTCGCGGCCATGACCACCAGCATCCCCGAGGCGCCGGGCAGCCAGCGCAACTGGGACTACCGCTACTGCTGGCTGCGCGACGCCTTCTTTGTGGTGCGCGCGCTCAACAGCCTGTCCGAGGTCGGCACCATGGAGGACTACCTGCGCTGGCTCGGCAACGTGGTGGTGGCGGCCAAGGGCGGCCACGTGCAGCCGCTCTACGGCATCGGCATGGAGCAGCAGTTGCCGGAATCCTTCGTCGAGCACCTGGGCGGCTACCGCGGCATGGGGCCGGTGCGGGTGGGCAACCAGGCGCAGGAGCATTTCCAGCACGACGTCTACGGCAACATCGTACTGGGTGCTGCCCAGGCCTTCCACGACCACCGGCTGCTGCACCGCGCCGGCAAGGCCGAGTTCGTGCAGTTGGAAAAGGTGGGCGAGCAGGCCATCAACGTCTACGGCCAGCCCGACGCCGGCATGTGGGAGCTGCGCACCCGCGCGCGTATCCACACCTCCTCGGCCCTGATGAGCTGGGCCGCCTGCGACCGCATCGGCAAGATCGCCGACACGCTGGACCTGCCCGAACGTTCCGGCTACTGGCACGGCCACGCCCGGCGCATGAAGGAAGAGATCATCGCCAAATCGTGGAACGCCGACCGCCAGGCCTTTGCCGAGAGTTTCGGCGGGCGCGACCTGGACGCCAGCGTGCTGCTGATGGCCGAGGTGGGTTTCATCGATCCCAAGGACCCGCGTTTTGTCTCCACGGTGGAGGCCATGCAGCGCTCGCTGTGCGACGGCCCCTACATGCGGCGCTACGAGGCGCCCGACGATTTCGGCAAACCCGAGACGGCCTTCAACATCTGCACCTTCTGGCTGATCGACGCGCTGACGCGCATCGGCCGCAAGGACGAGGCCCGCGCCATCTTCGAAACCATGCTGGCCGCGCGCAACCACCTGGGCATGATGTCCGAGGACACCCATCCCGAAACCAAGGAGATGTGGGGCAACTTCCCGCAGACCTATTCGATGGTCGGCATCATCAATGCAGCCATGCGCCTCTCGGCCCCCTGGGATTCCGTCATATGAGCAGACTCGTCGTTGTCTCCAATCGCGTGGCCGACCCGCGCAAGCCCACGGCCGGCGGGTTGGCGGTAGCCCTGGGCGAGACACTCAACCGCACCGGCGGCCTGTGGTTCGGCTGGAGCGGCACGGTGGTCGAGGGCGGCACGCCCGGCGAGGGTGAACTGCACGTGCAGCACGCCGGCCCGGTGACGCTGGCCACCGTCGACCTGGCCCGGGAAGACCACGACAGCTACTACCTGGGCTACAGCAACGGCGTACTCTGGCCGGTGTTCCACTACCGGCTCGACCTGGCGCGTTTCGACTCGGGCGATATCAGCGGCTACCGGCGCGTCAACCAGCTGTTCGCCCGCAAGCTGCTGCCGTTGCTGCGCGACGACGACATCATCTGGGTGCACGACTACCACCTGATCCCGCTGGCGGCCGAGCTGCGGGCCATGGGCTGCAGGCAGAAGATCGGCTTTTTCCTGCACATCCCGCTGCCGCCGCAGCAGATCCTGGCCGCCATCCCGCAGCACGAGTGGCTGATGCGGTCGATGTTTTCCTACGACCTGGTCGGCCTGCAGAGCGAGGCCGACGCCACGCACTTCTCACGCTACGTCGAGGCCGAACTCGGCGCCGAGGTGCTGGGCGAGCACCGCTTCAGTGCCTTCGGCAGCACCATCCGGGCCCAGGCCTTCCCCATCGGCATCGACGTGGACGAGTTCGCGGCGCTGACCCATGCCAAGGAGGCACGCGACACCTACCAGCGCATGCGCGAGGAATACGTCAAGCGCCGGCTGCTGATGGGCATCGACCGGCTCGACTACTCCAAGGGCATACCGCACCGGGTGCGGGCTTTCCGCGAGCTGCTCAAGCAGTACCCCGAGAACCGCGACAGCGCGACACTGATCCAGATCGCCTCGCCCACCCGCGAAAGTGTGGACGCCTACAACGACATCCGGGTAGAGCTCGAAGGCCTGTGCGGCGCCATCAACGGCGACTACGGCGAACTCGACTGGATGCCGATCCGCTACATCCACCGCACCGTGGCGCGAAAACGCGTGCCCGGCCTGTGCCGCGCCGCAGCGGTGGGCCTGGTGACGCCGCTGCGCGACGGCATGAACCTGGTGGCCAAGGAATACGTGGTGGCACAGGATCCGGCCGACCCGGGGGTGTTGGTACTGTCGCGTTTTGCCGGCGCAGCCGAGCAGATGAAGGAAGCCTTGCTGGTCAACCCCTACGATACGCAGGGCACGGCCGAGGCGCTGCAGCGTGCACTGCGCATGCCGCTGGAGGAGCGCCAGCAGCGCCACCAGAAGCTGCTGCAGGGCGTCCGCTCACAGGACGTGCACTGGTGGCGGCGCAGCTTCCTCGAAGCCCTCGAACACCAGGGCTAACGCGGCGTAGTCGCCGACCTTGTCCTGCAGCCCCGCCGCGACCAGTTCGGCGCCCCGGGTCAGGGCCGGAAAGTGCCCCGACACATGGGCCTGGAGCTTGGGCAGCAGGAAACCGCGGTGGTGCCAGAACACACTGCCGCCCAGGCTGATGCGCTGCATGTCGAGCAGGGCCACCAGGTTGTAGAGCGCGCGCCCCATGACACGGCACAGGCCGTCGACGATGGCCAGCGCATCCGCATCACCCGCCTGCGCGGCCTCCAGCAGGGCTGGGGCGTCGTTCCAGCCGCGCGCGCCAAAACGCCGGCCGATGGCGATACCGGCTACCAGCGCCTCCACATCACCGTGGTTGCCGCAGCCGCACAGGGCCTGCCGGTCGTCGTCGCTGACGAAGGTATGGCCGCCGTGGCCGGCATTGCCGTTCTTGCCGCGCAGGATACGGCCGTCCACGCACAGGCCCATGCCGATGCCGGTGCTCCAGGTCACGTAGGCGCAGTGGTCCACGCCCCGCAGGGCGCCCCAGCGCCGTTCGGCCTCCAGCGCGGCCACGCAGTCGTTTTCCACCCGTACCTGCTTGAAGCGTTTGCGCAGCGGCGCCTCGATGGGCGCGGTGGTCCAGTCGTTGGGCAGGCCGCTGGCCTTGCCGGCGATGCCGCCGCAGATATTGGGGGCGGCCAGTTCCACCAGTCCGTCTTTCAGCACGAAGGGGCCGCAGGACGAGACCCCCACCCGTTCGATCGCAGCCGCGTCGATGCCCGCGTCGCCGCAGGCCGCATCGAGCAAACGCAGGATCTGCTGCGCCACGGCGTCGGGGCGGCCCTGCTTTTCGGTGGGTTCGGCGCGCCGGTGCACCAGTTTCTGCGACCCGGGCTGGGCCAGGCTTACCGCGATCTTGGTTCCTCCGATGTCTACGCATGCGTGCATGGGATGCCGGTCCTTCTCGTTATTCGGGGCGCCGCGGCGCCGGAATCGCCAGTGTAGGAGCCGCGCGGGCACCCGGCTGTAAGAAGATGGCGCGCCCTGCCGCGGGCAGGGTCTCAGACGAATTTGGCGATCAAGCCGACCACCAGGCTCACCACCAGCGTGCTGGCCACCGGCAGGTTCCATTCGCGGCCCAGCAGGCGGAAACGCCAGTCGCCCGGCAGGCGGCCGAAACCGAAGCGCTGCAGCCACGGCGCCGCCCAGCTCAGCAGGGCGAGCGCGACAAAGACGGCGAGGTACAGGCGGATCATGGCCGGCCATTGTCCCCCATGCGCTCCGCCAGGGGCGGCAGGCCGCGGCACACAACGCCCGCTGTCCCGATAATGGCCCGGCATTCCAGGAGACACCCCTTGCACCGCTGTGCCCCCGCCCACCACGGCCTTCCCGCGCCCACGGCCTTCACCGCGCTGCTGCTCGTCAGCATGGGCGCCGCTTGTGCCCCCGGGGCCGCACACGCCGCCTCCCTCGCGCCGGTCGCCGCGGAAAACGGCATGGTGGTCACCGCCCAGCACCTGGCCACCCGGGTCGGCGTGGACGTGCTGCGCCGCGGCGGCAACGCGGTGGACGCGGCCGTGGCCGTGGGCTACGCCCTGGCGGTGGTCTACCCGGCGGCGGGCAACCTGGGCGGCGGCGGTTTCATGACCCTGCAGTTCGCCGACGGCCGCAAGACATTCCTCGACTTCCGCGAGAAGGCACCGCTGGCCGCCACCGCGGACATGTACCTCGGCCCCGACGGCAAGGTGGTCAAGGGGCGCAGCACCCGCGGGCAGCTGGCAGTGGCGGTGCCCGGCACGGTGGCCGGCCTGGAATACGCCCGCGCGCAGTACGGCAGCCGGCCGCGGGCGGCGCTGATCGCGCCGGCGGTGCGCCTGGCCGAGCACGGTTTTGCGCTGGAGCAGGGCGACGTCGACATGTTCGCCAGAGGCAATGCCGATTTCCGCAACGACCCCGCCTCGGCCGCCATCTTCCTCAAACCTGGCGGCAGCCCCCATGGCGTGGGTGACCGGCTGGTGCAGAAGGACCTGGCGCGGACCCTGCGCGGCATCGCCCGCCAGGGGCCGCGGGGTTTCTACCAGGGACCGGTGGCGGCGGCACTGGTGGCGTCCAGCCAGCTCGGCGGCGGGCTGATCACCCGGGCCGACCTCGACCAGTACCAGGCGCGCGAGCTGCCACCGGTGGAGTGCGACTACCGCGGCTACCACGTGGTGTCGGCGCCGCCGCCCAGCTCGGGCGGAGTGGCGCTGTGCGAGATCCTCAACATCCTGGAGGGCTATCCGCTGAAGGACCTGGGTTTCCGCTCGGCCCAGGGGGTGCATTACCAGATCGAGGCCATGCGCCATACCTATGCCGACCGCAACCGCTACCTGGGCGACCCCGGTTTTGTGCAGAACCCGGTGGTCCGCCTGACGGACAAGGCCTATGCGCGGGGGATCCGCATGCAGATCGCGCCCGACAAGGCCGGTGTGTCGCGCGACATCGCCCCCGGCGAGGCGCCGCAGGAAGGCGAGAACACCACCCACTACTCGGTGGTGGACCGCTGGGGCAACGCGGCCGCGGTCACCTACACACTGAACGGCTGGTTCGGCAACCGCATCACGGTGCCCAGGACCGGTGTGCTGCTGAACAACGAGATGGACGACTTCACCTCCAAGCCTGGCGTCGGCAACCAGTTCGGCCTGGTGCAGGGCGAGGCCAATGCCATCGCGCCGGGCAAACGCCCGCTGTCGTCGATGAGCCCGACCATCGTCAGCCGGGACGGCAAGCCGGTGCTGGTGGTCGGCTCCCCCGGCGGCAGCCGCATCATCACCGCGGTGACCCACGTCATCCTCAACATGGTGGACTACGGCATGGACGTGCAGGAGGCGGTGGACGCACCGCGGTTCCACCAGCAGTGGCTGCCCGAAGCCACCCGGCTCGAACCCTATGCACTGTCGCCCGACACCCGGCGGCTGCTGCAGTCCTGGGGCCAGCAATTCACCGACGGCCGGCCGACCAACCACCTGGCAGCCATCGCCATCGGTGCGCCGGTGCTGGGTGGCGCGCCGGTCGGCGCCAACCGCTTCTATGGCGCCAACGATCCACGGCCGCGTACCGGTCTTGCCGCAGGCTACTAAAGCCGGCCGCTGCGGTCGCCGCGGCTGAAGCCCACCGGCAGCCAGTCCGCCGGCAGGCCGCGGCCGAGCGCGATGACCTTGAACAACTCCCCCATCTCGTGTTCGTGCACCAGGTGCAGGGCCAGGCCGCGCTGCACCTGCGGCAGGGCGTCGAGTTTGTCGAGCAGGCCGCAGTTGTAGAGGAAATGCGCCTGGCTGGTGTAGCCCAGCACCTCCAGGCCGGCATCCTGCGCGGCCAGCGCGATGCCGGTGAAATCGACGTGGGCGGTGATGTCCTTGTCGCCCACATCGGCCAGCGGATCGTCGTCGGCGACGTGGGCCCGGTGGCACATCACCGTGCCCATGTGGCGCTGCGGGTGGTAGTACTCTGCCTCGGGAAAACCGTAGTCGAGCAGCAGGGCCACGCCGCGCTCCAGCCGGTCGGCCAGCGTGGCGGCGAAGGCCCGGCCCTGGGCATGGGTTTCGGTGAGGTAGTCGTGTTCGCCGGCTATTTCCATCGGCGGGCGCTGCTCCGTGGGCCGGTCGGCCCAGGTGAAGTGCCCGCCGGCATCCAGGGCCACACCGCGCTCGAACCAGTGGCCGGCCACCCGCGCCAGCAGCTGCACCGGCATGGCGTCGAGCACCTCGTTGCCCACCACCACACCGGTGAACCGGTCCGGCAGTTCGGACAGCCAGCGCACCTTGTCGCCAAAAGGCGCCAACCGCATCTGCTGCCGCTGCCGCAGGCTGCCGGAAAGGTCGACGATGGTGTAGCGCAGCACCTGTGCGCCCAGCGCGCCCAGCAGTTGTTCGGCCAGGGCGCCGGTGCCGGCACCGAACTCCCACACCTCGTCCGTGCCGCTGGCGCGCAGCGCGTCGGCCACCTGCACCGCCAGCGTGGCACCGAAGGCCGGTGACAGCTCGGGCGCGGTGACGAAATCGCCGCCCCCGCCTTTCACCCCCACGGGCATGGCGCCGAACTGGCTGCTGCCGCGGCTGTAGTAGCCCAGCCCCGGGGTGTAGAGCGCCAGCGCCATGAAGCGGTCGAAGCCGATCCAGCCGCCGGCCTCGCCTATCACCGCGGCGATGTGGGATGGCAGTGGGGCAGCAGGTGGCGCGGCATCGGGGCCGGCCGGTAAACTCGCGGAAGCAGTCATCGCCGGGGATTGTCCCCGAATGTGCCGGCCCCCTCCTGCCCACACCCACGCCCCCGCCCACCTCCATGCCCGCCGCTTCCCCGTCCACCGCCACTTCCGCGGCACCCCGCACCGTGCTGGTCACCGGCGCGGGCAAGCGGCTGGGCCGGCATATCGCGCTGGCGCTGGCCGGCGCCGGCTGGCAGGTGGCGGTGCACTACCGGCAGTCCGGGGCCGAGGCCGAGGCCACCGTCGCGGAATGCCAGGCGCTGGCCGGCGCCTCGGCCGGCTTCGCGGCCGACCTGGCCGACGAGGCCGCGGTACGGGCCCTGGTGCCCCGGGTGGTGGCGCATTTCGGCCGGCTGGACGCGGTGGTGAACAACGCCGCGCTGTTCGAGCAGGACACGGCCGCCGACTTCGGTTTCGCCTCGCTGGAACGCCACATGCGCAGCAACACCGGTGCCCCCATCCTGCTGGCGCAAGCACTGGCCGACCACGCGGCCGGCCGCGACGGCGCCCCGGGCGCGGCCGCGGTGGTCAACCTGCTGGACCAGAAGCTGTGGAACCAGAACCCGGACTTTTTGAGCTACACCCTGTCGAAGGCCGCGCTGGAAGCCGCCAACACCATGCTGGCCCTGGCCCTGGCGCCGCGGGTACGGGTGGTGGGTGTGGCACCCGGCCTCACCCTGACCAGCCACCTGCTGGACGGTGAACGCTTCGAGCAGATGCACCAACTCTCGCCGCTGGGCCGCGCCTCCGTACCCGAGGACGTGGCGGCGGCGGTGCGTTTCGCGCTGGACAACCGTTCGCTCACCGGCACCACGCTGCTGGTGGACGGCGGCCAGCACCTGGTGAAGTTCGCGCGCGACTTCTCGCTGATGTGAAGCGCCCGCCCCCCAGCCCCCCAGCCGGCGCCCCCGCCTTTTCCGAAAGCACCCCATGTCCAGCACCCTCGGCCAGCAGATCCTGACCCTGACCGGCCTGCGTTTCGACGCCAACCTGGGCATCCTGGCCCATGAGAAGACCTCCCCGCAGCCGATCCGGGTGGATGCCGAACTCAACCTGGGCCCGCAGGACCTGATGCCGCACGACGACGACATCCTGCATGTGCTGGACTACCGCAAGGTGCGCAAGATCATCATCGACGAGTGCACCGCCGAACACGTCAACCTGCTGGAGAGCCTGATCGGCAAGCTGGCCCAGCGCTTGCTGCAACTGCCCGGCGTACGGGGCGTGCGGGTGAAGATCGCCAAGCTGGAAATCTTCGACGATTGCGAAGTGGCGATCCGGGTCGAAACCGGGCAGTGGTAGCGGGTGGCTCTACGCTGCCTTACGGCAGCGCAGTGCCTGGATGTCCACGGTCAATCAAGGTGGATATTGGCCTCCTTGGCCAGACTGCCCCATTTGGGCGTCTCCGTGCGGATCAGGTCGGCCACCTGGCGGGGCGTGGACGGCGAAGGGATGCCCCCCATACCGATAATCTTTGCGGAGACGCCGGGGTCCTGCAGCACCTGGTTGAGGGACTTGTTCAGCGTTTCCAGGATCGGCGCCGGAGTCCTCGCGGGCGCCATGACGCAAAACCAGGCGCTGATGTCGAAGCCCGGCAGCCCGGCTTCAGAAATCGTCGGTATGTCGGGGAACGCCGGTGCACGCTTGGCTGACGTCACTCCCAGGGCCCTCAGTTGCCCGCTTTGGTGAAACTTCATCCCGGTGAAAACATTGCAAAAGACGATGGGCACCTGCCCCGCAATGCAATCATTGACAGCGAGCCCATCACTCTTGTAAGGCACATGTGTCATATGGACACCGGCCAGCTTGTTCATCAGTTCGCCCGCGAAGTGCGAGCTCGCCCCGATGCCACCAGAAGCGAAGCTGTATTCGGCGGGCTTCTGCCGGATCTCCGCCACGAACTCCGCCACGTTCCTGGCGGGAAAACGGGGGTGGACGGCCAGCATGGACGGCGAGAAATAGACCATTCCCACCGGCGCGAAATCCTTGACCGGATCGTAGGGAAGTTTGCTGAAGATGCTGATGTTCGCCGCCAGCTGGTTGTTCGTTCCCAGCAGCAGGCTGTAGCCATCGGCCGGGCTCTTTGCGACCAGCGAGGTTCCGATGTTGCCGCCGGCGCCTGCGTGGTTGTCCACGATGACAGGCTGGCGGAGAACTTCGGTCAGACGCTCGGCAAGGATACGGGCGACCGTATCAGTGGGGCCTCCACTGCTGAACGGAACCACTATTCTGATGGGGCGCGAGGGATAGGCATCCGCCGCGAAACATGCCCCGTGCAGTGAGGTAGCTGCGCCGGCAACGGTACCGAGAACTAGGTTGCGGCGAGTCAAGTGCTTGTGAGATGCAGTCATGGTGTGTCTCCTTGGGAAGTTCGATGCGCGTATTTTTGAGGTCTGGTTCAGCCGCCAACGGTCACGACGCATTCCGCCCTGGCCACCGCCCGCGTCTCGTTGTCCTGGGTTGCGACTACCGTAAGTACATCCATCCTGGCGCCTGCTTTGACGCGCTCGGCCCTGGCCTTGGTCTCACGTGCCTGCGCCGCACGCAGATACTGAACAGAAATGGTGAGCAGCCGCCGGCGCGCGGCGGGGTCCCGCGCCAGGGCGGTGGAGAGCTGCAGCGCGGCTGACGCCAGCAGGGCACCGGTGGCCCCGCCGTGCAGGGAAGGAAGTGTTGGCGCACCGATGATTTCTTCGCGAAAGGGCATGACGGTGCAGTCAAGGTCGCGGCGCAGGCCTAACAAACCTTCAAAGCCCCCCTCCGGGGAAGGTTTTGGCAACGGCCCAGACGCAGTGGCAGTGGAGGGAGGCACCGCACCCTGTGGAGCGCCCGGGTGGGAGCCTTTGGCATAGGAGGAGCTTGCGAACGCAATAGGTCTTCCGTGTTGGGCGCAGCGTGCCTCGGCGCGGGTCAATACCCAGGCCTTGTCGGACCACACGGCCCAGGCATCGCAGACGACGTCTGCGCCCACGGTCGGCCGGTCTGCGAACTCCACGCGCAGATCGGCCGTCGCGATGAGCTGCGGTTCACGCAGGCTCGCATAAACGGCCGCACTGCAGGCTTGGTCAAGCGCACCGAAGACCGCACGGACATCCACGGCACCTTCCTCGGCATCCGCGATCCTGGACGCGTAGGGGAGAAGCAGGGAGATGCGCCCCCCAGACATCCCCCGCCACCGCAGGTCCAGTGCCCTCGGATACGCCATCGACCGAAGGTGGACCGATGGCTCGCCCGCAGGGAAAATCCCGTCCCCAAGGCGGGGCAATGGAGTCACGCCCGGATGTGCCATCTTATTTCAGGATGTGCTTTGCGATCATATTGCGCTGGATTTCTGAAGCGCCTTCGTAGATCCGGAGCACCCGCAGGTCGCGGAAGACACGCTCTACCACCATACCGCGCATGTAGCCCGAACCGCCGAAGATCTGCAGCGCCTGGTCCGCAGTCCTATTGGCGGTTTCGGTGCAGAACACCTTCACGTAGGCGGACTTGAGCCGCACATCCTGGTTGTGCTGCACACCGAAAGCGGCCTCCAGCAGCACCAGCCGGGCGATGTGCTGCTCCATGGTCATGTCGGCGAGTTTGTGCTGGATCACCTGGTGGCTTGCCAGTGTGGCGCCGAACGTGACACGCTCCTTGGCGTACTTCAGCGCATGCTCCAACGCAATATCACCGCCGCCGAGCGCCTGGCATCCCACATTGACCCGGGCTTCGCTCAGCCCTTCCAACGCATAGTAGAAGCCGCGCCCCTCTTCACCGAGCAGGTTCTCCGCGGGAATCTCGCAGTCCTCGAAGGAAAGTTCGAAGAGTCCATCGACCATCCAGCCCATGGTCTTCATCGGCGGACTGATCGTGAATCCCTTCGTCTTCGGCTCGACGATGAAAGCCGAGACCCCATCCCGGCCCTTGGTCTTGTCGGTCTTGGCGAAAACCACGACTATGTCGGCCTTGTTGGCATTGGAAATGAAGGTCTTCGTGCCGTTGAGGACCCACCTGTCGCCCTTGCGCACCGCGGTGCTCTTCATGGCGGTCACATCGGAGCCACCACCCGGCTCAGTCAATGCAAAACACACCCGCTTGGTGCCCGCAGCTATCTCAGGCAACCACCTGCGCTTCTGATCTTCCGTTCCATGGCGCACCAGCGCATGCGGCGTCGGGCCCACAGCAGACCGGATGAGGGGCCAGAACTGCGGAGGCATCCGGGCCAGTTCCAGCTGCACGGCCACGCTCGTGATCTTGTCCACGTCCGTGCCACCGTACTCCTCTGGAATCGTGAGACCGTAGTAGCCCATCTTCATGAGTGTCTCGTCGACGACGGCCGGAACCTCGTTCGTCTCCTGAAACTTCTGCTCGTGCAGCAGCAGGTCTTCGACGACGGCGCGAGTCGACTGCTGCATCGCAAGGGTGTCGGGGGAAAGATTGAAATCCATGGTGCTCTCTTGAATCTAAAGTGTGATTTTTAATGGGTGACCCTATTTTTGGGCCGATCGTCGGGCTCTGAAATACGAACTAACCCTAGCGCCGCAGCCCCGCTCTCACGCGGCGCAGGTTTCCTTGCCAACGCCATAGGCGACGCCCTGCGACACGAGCAGGTCGATCTCGGCCTTGTCGAGCGCCAGGATGTCGCGCAGCACCTCCCGTGTGTGTTCTCCCAACTCGGGTACAAGGGCCGGCCCGGGGTCCCGGCCGGCGTCTGCGCTCAGCGTGAATGGCAAGCGGGCGGCGAGGAAATTCCCCCCGCCGTCACGCGCTGCCGCCCAGAAGCCGCGCGCGCCCAGTTGCTCACTTTCCAACGTCTGTTTCACCGAGCTGTGGCGGGCTGCCGGAACGCCTGCGGCAGACAGGTACGACATGCACTCGTCGACGGTGCGGTGGCCAGCCCAGGCCTGGACCTCGCCGAGCAAGGTTTCCCAGTTCTCCACCCGCGCGAGAGGCGACGCAAAGCGAGGGTCGGCCTTGAAGTCCTCACGGCCCATGGCGGTGCACAGATCGGTGAAGTTCTTCTGCGAAATCGGCGTGATGACCACGTATCCATCGCGGGCCTTGACGGGCCGGTAGGAGGTACGGCGGTTGTCCGCCGGAAACTGTGCCTGCACGATGTCGAGGGGCATGAGCGCCAGCATCCCTTCCATCAGGGACAGGTCGACCCGCTGCCCCGCTCCGCTTTTTTGCCGTGCCAACAATGCGGTCTGAACGGCCATGGTGGCGAAACTCGCGGCAACGACGTCGGCAATCTGGACCCCACAGGTGGGGGGCAGAGCGTCTCCTGGCTGAGACACGCGCCAGGCCTCGTCAAAACCACTGGTCGCATGCACGATCGCAGCGTAGGCAGGGTTACCAGCCATGGGCCCCTCTTGGCCGTAACCGGAAATCGAGCAGTAGATGAGCGCGGGATTCTCGGCGCGGAGGCTTTCGTAGTCCAGGCCGAACCGATCCATTACCCCGGGCCTGAAGCCTTCGAGCAGCACATCACTCTTGCTGGCGAGCGAACGTACGAGCCCCACGGCGGCAGGCTTCTTCAGGTCAAGAACCATACTTCGCTTGCCGCAGTTGAGGTGGCCGAAGTAGGCGCTGTACCCACTGCGCAGCGGCGGCCGCGTGCGCATGTAGTCCCCCTCGGGCGACTCGATCTTGATCACGTCGGCGCCAAGATCCGCGAGCCATCGACCACAGTAAGGGCCCGCCATCATGCTGGACAGGTCCAGCACACGAAGACCTGCAAGAGGCCGGGGAGCTGGCAGGTTCATGTGCAAGTTCTCTTTGAGAGCATCGGGTTGTCCCCAGCCCTGGGGGCTGCAAAGTTTGGGTCACCCATTCTAGAATCATCCGATGCGGCTTGTCCACCCACCCTCCCCTTCCTGTGCTGGTTCTTGCGGGAAAATGTCTCCGTGCCCAACTGCTCCCCAAAGGACCTTCATGCCGCGAGCTCTGCGTTACAGCCGCATTTCAGATAGCAATCCGTCGCAGAACCTGGTCGATCAGGTACGTTCCAAGATCGAAAAGGGGCAGTTGAAAGAAGGTGATCGACTCCCCTCGGAGCGTGAATTCGCCGAGCAGCTCGGGGTAAGCCGCAACACGATCCGCAAGGCCATCACGGCACTCAGCCAGCTGGGCCTGATCAGTGTGCGGAAAGGTGCCGCGGGTGGAGCATTCATCAGCCTCGGCAGTGGCGACACCATTCGGGGTGCGATGCGCGATCTTTTTCACCTGGGTGGCGTGAACTCCGATGAACTGGCGGAGGCCAGGCTCGTTCTCAGCCAGGCCGTGGTGAGGCGGGCCTGCGAACGGCGCACCGAAGACGACCTGGTCCTGATAGAGCAGAACATCGCCCTGGCAGAGGCAGCCATCGCAAGGGGCGACATCCCGGAACGGATGAAGATCAACCTCCGGTTCTATGTCCTGCTCGGCGTCGCGTCCAAGAATCAGGTGCTCACGCTGCTCATGGATTCCGTGGGACAGACCCTGATGCAGTTTGTTCAGGCGGCGGGCATTCTGGCACCCCAGGCCATCATGCCGGTCCGCCACCGCATCCTCGAGTGCATGCGCTCACAGGATGCCGAGGGTGCGGTTGCCGCGATTACCCGCCATTTGGAAAACACCAAGGACCTGTACGGAAAAGGCTAGGGAGATGCCAGGCACAGAGGGACACCGCAATGGAAAACACACCTGACGCAGAGCCAAGAGATACCGACTTCGTAACCGCACTGGCGCGTGGAATGAGGATCCTGGCCTGTTTCAGCGCAAATGACGAAGAACTCGGCAACCTTCAGATTTCACGCCGGGCGCAGCTACCTCCGGCGACGGTTGCGCGCCTGACACACACGCTGGTGGAACTGGGCTACCTGCGAACGACTCCCGGACGCCAGAAATACGCGCTCAGTGCACAGGTGTTGTCCCTGGGTTACCCGGTGCTTGCCAGGCTGCCTGAACGGGAACTGGCCCGCCTCCATGTGAAAGCGCTGGCGGACGAGACCCGAGGCTCTGTTTGTTTGGCCTTGGCGGAAGGTCTGCACGCGGTGTATGTCGAGGTATCGCGGGGCAGGGATGCGGGCCAGTTTCCGGACATCGGCGTTCGGCGTCCGCTGCTGGATAGCTCGGTGGGACGCGCTCTGTACGTGGGCATGGGCCCACAGCAGCAGGCCTCGGTACTCAACCAGTGTTGCCTGAACGAGCCCGACCGTGCCACCACACTCCGGCGGAGCGCATCGCTTGCCGTAGCGGACTACGTTCGTTACGGCATGTGCCGCACCACGGGACTGGCGGTACCTGGCTGGTCGGCGATGGCCATGCCTGTGCGTGGACTCGGCAACCGGCGTTTCGCGGTCAGCCTGGGTGTGCAAACCCAGTCGATTCCGGAAGATGAATTCGTGCGGCGAATCGGCTTGCCCCTTTCGAATGCGGTCTCGCGCATGGCAAGCGCCTTCCGCGCCGCAGAGCGATCCGAAGAAGGTATCCACTAACCGTCAACCAACGGAGCCCGCACTCCAACGCTCCAGCACAGCGCCGAGCGCGACAACGCCGCTTGGCGCGGGCCCTTGGACCGAGGAAGGGGTGCGGGAAAATCGCGGCGCCGGCGCAGGCTGCGACAGACCCCCCACCTGCACAAAGGCTTGCCGCGCGACATTGTGTGGATGTTCAACGGCTTCGCTCAGGGACAGAACAGGAGCGAAGCAGGCATCGCTGCCCTCCAGCAGCACAACCCATTCCTCGCGGGTACGGGTTCGGAACACCCGGCACAACTCGGCCTTCATGTCGGCATGCCGTGCCGCGTCGTTCTGCGCGTCGCGCAGCGACGGCGTGAGCCCGATCCGTTCACACATTTCAGCGAAGAATTGCGGCTCGATCGCCCCGAGGGATACATACTTCCCGTCTGCCGTCTCGTATGCCGCGTAATAGGCCGTCCCGCCATCCAGCATGTTGGAGCCACGGCGTTCGACGTAGGCGCCACGCAGCGCGCGCCCGACCGTGTTGCTCATGAGAGAAATGGTCCCATCGGTGATGGCGGCATCCACGACCTGTCCACGGCCGGACGAACGTGCCTCGATGAGCGCGGCCAGAACCCCCATGACAAGGTACATGCTCCCGCCCGCATAGTCGCCCACCAGGTTGAGCGGCGGAATCGGTCCACTTTCCGCGGAGCCGATTGCGTTCAGTGCACCGGTGATCGCGATGTAGTTGATGTCATGTCCGGCGGCCTGCGCGAGCGGTCCATACTGGCCCCACCCCGTCATCCTCCCGTACACCAGCCTGGGATTGCGCTGCGCCACCTCGGCAGGTCCCAGTCCAAGCCGCTCCATGACGCCTGGCCGGAACCCCTCGATGAGGACATCAGCGTGCTCCAGCAAGCGCATGACCGACTCGCGCGCTGCGGCATCCTTCAGGTTTGCGCCCACGACCGTACGGCCGCGGCCCACGACGTTCGCCGCATTCCCGGGCGGCCGGCCCTCGCGGTCAACGGTCACGATGTCGGCGCCCATGTCGGAAAGCAGCATGCAGGCAAAGGGGCCGGGACCGATTCCGGCCATTTCAACTACCCGTACCCCCTTGAGCGGGCCGGTTGCCCCATTTTCTTCCACCAAAGCACCTTCCCCTTTTACCCAGCCATTCCAGACGAGACGACGATCTCGCAGGCAGGAACCCGCACGGCCACAAGCTTCCCACAGGCATGCCACCCTCCATGCGGTCCAACGCCGAACTTCCGTCAGGCGGAATAGTGCAGCGCAAGTCACCCGCCACGCCAGCAGGGGGGTACTTTCAAGGTCGCCGGCCACGCCGTCGTGGCCCCTACCGCCCCCCAGCACCCGCTGGACTGGCACTTCAGCACTACCCCACCATGCAATCTCCCCACCAACAACCATCAACGGGCCCACTCCATGGCCTGCGCGTACTTGAACTGGGGCACTATGTCTCCGCGCCTTTCTGCACGCGCCTGCTCGCGGACCTGGGGGCCGAGGTCATCAAGGTAGAGGCCCCCACAACTGGCGATCCGATGCGCGCCAATGGCCAGCAGGTCAAGGGGCGTTCACTGTGGTGGTCCTCGCTCAACCGAAACAAGAAGCTGATGACACTCGATCTTCGCCAGCCCGCGGGTCAAGCAGTGGCACTGCGTTTGGCAGCGCAATGCGACGTGGTGGTCGAGAATTTCCGGGCCGGGCAGCTGGAAAAATGGAATCTCGGCTGGGATGCCATTCAGAAGGCCAGCCCCAGAACCATTCTGGTGAGAATCTCGGGCTACGGCCAGAGCGGCCCCTACAGCCAGCGGGTGGCCTTTGCGCCGATCGCCGAAGCGGCAGGCGGGTTGACCTTTGTGACAGGCGGCGCAGACGCGCAGCCCCCGGTAAGACCCAACATCAGCCTGGGTGACAGCATTACGGGCCTCAACGCAATGGGCATGCTGATGGCGGCGATCTACGAACGCGATACCGGCGGGACGGGCAAGGGACGGTGCATCGACATCGCGATGTTCGAGAGCGTTTTTTCGATGATGGATGCCGCCGTCACCGAATACTCCGTGCTCGGCAGCATCCGCAAGCCAAGCGCCAGCACGGTGGTTTTTGCGCCGTCAGGATCTTTCAGGGCGGCCGATGGAAGCTGGATCTTCATTACCGCCAGCGGCAACGCCGTCTACCACCGGCTGGCGCACGCCATGGGCCAGCCGGAACTCGCTACCGATCCTCGATTTCTGGAAAATGCCGACCGGGTCGCCAACCGCACCGCGCTGGACGCCAGCGTATCGGAGTGGGTGGGCCGCCATGGCGGCTCCGAGGCGGAGGCCCTGTTGAACCGCGCATCCGTTCCCGCCAGCAAGGTCTTTTCAATGGCCGATTGCGTGGCCGACCCCCACTTCCAACACCGTGGCGCCTTTCTGCCTGTGGAAGACCCGAACGCCGGACCGCTGCTGCACCCTCCGATAGCCGCCAAGTTTGATGCCGGAGGTTCGCAGCCATCCGTTCGATGGGCCGGGGGGGCGCTCGGCGAGGCCACTACGGAAATACTGGGCGATATTCTCTCCATGTCACCCCAAGAGATCGCGGCGCTGGCGGCGGCGCAGGTGATCTAGCCGTTCGACTCCGGCACGACACCCATCGCCGGGATGGCGAAACAAGCCAGAAGCGGCTCCATGCACCCCTTAAAAATGCATCATGTTGTGATCAAACCGCAACATGATACACTTTAAAACATATTCGTTTTTTGAAAAATCTTCTCTTTCCGAGAAATTTTTAGATGCGAAATCCAGAAAAGTTCCATCTTAAAAATAGCATCACATCATAGGTAAGTCACAACATGCTATATATTTAGATACATCACGACGTGCTGTATGTCAACAAATTTCAGGCCTCCGAGCATCCACGTTTTTACCAGCTAGAGAACGCAGGGTCCCTTGTTGCAATGCGGGGGTTTCTCCAAGGAAACGCACTCCCCGCCGGCACAGCGCACAGACACCAAGAAGATGCGCGCCGGTTTTTTTAGTCCTCTTTCCTGGACCTCTCGCAATGAAAAAATCTCTGATCGCCCTGGCAGTTCTGGCTGCTGCATCCGGCGCTGCCATGGCGCAATCGTCCGTCACCCTGTTCGGTATCGTCGACCTGGCGGTGAGCAACCTGCAAGCCTCCGGCCTCGGCCACAAGGTCGGCATGTCCTCCGGCAGCCAGTCGGCCGGCCGCCTGGGCTTCCGCGGCACCGAAGACCTCGGTGGCGGCCTGGCCGCCAGCTTCTGGGTTGAAGGCGCACTGCAAAGCGACGAAGGCAATGCCGCCGGCCTGACCTTCCAGCGCCGTTCGACCGTCAGCCTGTCGGGCAACTTCGGTGAAGTCCGCCTCGGCCGCGACTTCTCGCCCTCCTACCTGAACGTCACCGGCTTCGACGTGTTCGGCCAGCGCGGTGTCGGCCAGTTCCAGGGCACCGGCAACTTCGGCTACAGCGACGTCCGCAACAGCAACATGGTGCAGTACTTCCTGCCCTCCACCCTGGGCGGCTTCTACGGCAACGTGGCGTATTCGTTCAGCGGTTCGGGTGGTGCGGAGCCGCAATCCAACCTGCCCAACGACAAGCAGGGCCGGTCCCTGGGCGGCCGCATCGGCTACGCCAACGGCCCGCTGAACATCGCTGGTGGCTACACCCAGTGGAAGCAGGTCATCGGTGCGTCCAACGTCGCCCCGGTCACCATCGGCCGCGACCTGAGCGTGACCAACATCGGCGCGACCTACGACTTCGGCGTGGTCAAGCTGTGGGGCTACTACGGCCAGGAAAAGGTCAAGAACGGCCCGGCCACCAACAGCCGCATGAACTCCGCCAACCTGGGCATCACCGCCCCGGTCGGCGCCGGCCAGATCCGTGCCTCGTTCTCCCACTACGACCTGCAGAACAGCCCGAACGACGCCAACAAGTTCAACCTGGGCTATGGCTACAACCTGTCCAAGCGCACCCAGCTGTACGCAACCGTCTCGGCGGTGCGCAACAAGGGTGCGGCCAACTTCGTGGTCAAGGACTCCGACGGCCTGGCGCTGACCGGCACCGCGCGTCCGGGCGGCAACTCCTCCGGTTTCGACATCGGCGTTCGGCATTCGTTCTGAGCCCCCTAAGCTTCTCACTTCGCTGCGCTCCGTGTAGTGCGCC